>DASYBB010000060.1:0-132431 GCA_036501025.1 Streptosporangiaceae bacterium | reverse complement strand
GAGCAGACCTGCGGCGCCTGCGCGCCGTGGTCCCGGCACCCCGGTCGACATCGTGAACTAGGGCGGACCGCGAGGCGCCAGAACGGCACATTACCGTTGCCCCGGCCAGCTCTTTCAAGGATGTAAAACCGCCGGCACTGGCCTTCGGCGGTAAAGAGTCCCTGACGTGCGAGAGCGTCAGCGTGGTGTGGTCCGAGGCGTGTGTCTCCCCGTAGCTCCGGCCGGCCGGCGGACTCGCTCCGCGGACTCGCAGGAGCGTGCCGCTTCGGGCGCCCGGGGCCGGGGTAGGAAGCGGGCCGGGGGTGTGGTGAGCGTTCAGTTCGGGGGGCTGCTCGCTCTCGCCGTGGCCGCGTTCGTCGCGCCGCTCGTGGCGCGGGTCATCCCGAAGGGGATCGTGCCGCCTGTGGTCCTGGAGGTGCTGGCCGGGATCGCGATCGGCCCGCAGGGTCTTGGCCTGGTGAGGCCTGATGGCGGCGTATACGTCCTGTACCTGCTGGGCTTCGGCTTCCTGCTGTTCCTGGCCGGCCGCGAGATCGATATCGCGCAGTTTCGCGGTCCGGTGTTCCGGCTCACCGGCGCCAGTTTCGCGGTCAGCCTCGTCGTGGCCATCCCGGTCGCGGTCATCCTGAGGCTGATCGCGCACGGCGGCGACGTGCGCTTGCTCGCGCTCGCCATCACGGCAAGCTCGCTGGGCGTGCTGATACCGGTCCTCCGCGACACCGGCGAGATCAGTACCGCGTTCGGCCAGGTCACGGTCGTGGCCGGCTCCGTGGGCGAGTTCGGCTGCCTGCTCCTGCTGACGATCTTGTTCTCCGCCGAGCCTGAGCCCACCTGGGTCCAGGTCGCCTACGTGGCTGCCCTCGGCGCCGTGGCGGTCCTCGGCGCCGTCGGCATGCGGCGCATGTGGCAGTCGGCCGCCCTGCGCCCGGCTCTGCTGGCTACCGATCAGTCAACGTCCCAGCTTCGCGTGCGCGGCGCCTTCCTGATCTTGCTGACGTTCGCTGCCATCGCCCACCAGTTCGGCGTCGATGCCCTGCTGGGCGCCTTCGTCGGCGGCATAGTGCTCAAGCTCGCCGACAGCGACGACCGGCCCACGCAGGAGAGCTATCAGGGCAAGCTGCTCGCCATCGGCTTCGGGTTCCTCGTGCCGGTTTTCTTCATCGTCACCGGCGTTCAGTTCAACCTGAAGTCCCTCATCGCCAGCCCGTCATCCCTCGCCCTGATGCCCGCGATCCTCACCGGCATCCTCGTCGCGCGGGCGCTCCCGGCGCTCATGTACCGGCGCAGGCTGGGCACCCGGCCCGCGCTCGCGGCCGGGCTGCTGCAGGCGACGACGCTCACCTTCCCGGTCGTCGTGGCGGAGGTTGGCCAGAGCCTGCACCTGCTGACCGCCGCGGCCGCGGCCGCACTCGTGGGCGCGGCCCTGCTGTCCGCTCTGATCTTCCCGGCCCTTGCGCTGGCCATCCGGCCGTGGAGTCCGCCCGGCGGCCCGGCCCGGGACGGCCGGGCCCCGGACGGCCGAGCCCCGGACGGCCGAGCCCCGGACACCCTGTCAGGAGTCGAAGCCGAGCCTCGAGCCGAGGCCGGGGTGCCCCCCAAAGTGTGGACACTTCCTTGCTTGCCACCTGGGCAGCCGCCTTCCTCAACGAGGTAGGCCACATGGCCAGCGGCACCGCTGACGGGACGATTGCCGTTGAGGACGAACTCTCCCGGCTCCTCGGCCTGGCGGCAGCCGCGGCGCTCAGGCGCCGGAACGGGTGGAACGATTTGGTGCGGGGAGACCTGGGCGATCCGCGGTAGCGGCAGGCTGCTCGGCACCGGAGGTCCGGCGTTGTCAGGGGGCGCCTGTGGTTATGAGCGAAGCTGCCGGTAGACGGGGCACCGTGCGTGGCCCGCGCGGCGGGTGATGCTGCCGGCGGCATGAGGCCAGCCTGTAGCCGCTGGTGGACCGGGTTGAGGGCGGCCGCGTGCCCGCAAGGCGTTCCCGGCCCTGGACAAGCCGGTGCGCCGCCGGGTAGGTGGCCCTTTTGATGTGCTGGCGGCTGATCGGCGGCCGGATGGCGCGAAGATGATCACCGGCGCTCACGGGTCCCGCGGATCCGGGTGGGTGATTACCGGGTGCTCTATGCCGTCGACGAGGGCCAGCTTATGGTTCTGGCAATCGAAGCCGGGCACTGCAGCCAGATCTACCGGATCTATGAGAGGTGACACTGGCAGATGCCGGCATCAGCGGGTCTGGCGGTTTCTGGCGTGGCTCGAGCATGAGTCTGGTGCGCGTTCCGCGCGACAGCTGCGGATAGGGCACCCGGGCGACCGGCCGGGTCCCGGCCGCCGGGGCCCGACGGCGCGGTCAGGACCTCGTCAGCAGCCGTTGGTGGCGCCGTGCCGCGGGGCGTAGATGATGACGGACTGGTTCTGGTAGACGGCCTTGTACCGCTGCGGGTCCCGGGCGAAGGCGCCGTAGTTCGCCTCGTTAGTCTGCCGGTACAGGAAGACAAACCGGACGTCGTCGGCGGCGAGGATGCGGCCCGACAAGCAGGCGGCCGGGTTCAGCAGGACCTGACGGGAGTCCAGCAGGGGGCCGCGTCCGGCCGTCGGCAGGGACCGCGGATGCTCGACCCGGGCCTCCGGATAGGACTGCAGGCCGGCGTAGCCGCCCATGGCCAGGACCGCCCGGTTGGTGAGGCCGCGGTTCAGGTCAGGCGTCGAGATGATCGTGCCGCCGGTGTTGTGCCGGCGCAGCCAGGCGCCCGCGGCCGCGACCGGGCGGGGCAGTACCTCACGGGACGGGGCGGTGTCGGCCCGCAGGTCGGAGCCGGCCTGGACCGCGCTGAATACGACGACGACGGCCACGGCCAGCGCGGCAGCGGCCGGCGGCCGGCGCAGCCGGGACCAGTCGAGCAGGCGCCGGCCGAGCAGGCGCCGGCCGGGTGGGGTGCCCGCGTGACTGGCGTCGTCGCCCTCGACGACCGGGCTGGCCAGCATGGCGCCCACGTGCCCGTGGCCGGCCAGGACCGGGTCGTCCGCAAGCGCGTCGGGGGGCAGCAGGTCGGCCGGCGGCAGGCTGGCCAGGATCGTGCCACCGCGTCGGGCCAGCACCGACCAGCCCAGCACCGGCCAGGCCCGTGCCGGCCGGGCCAGCGCGGACCAGGTTCGCATCGGCCAGCTCAGTGCCGGACGGGCCAGGGCGGGCTGGACCAGGGACATGAGGACCATCCCCACCCCGAGGGCCGCCAGGATGGACAGCGGGGCGCCGACGTCGCGCTCGAACCGCTGGGGGAAGCCGTCGACGGCGGTCCGGCTGCCGAGGTACATGACGGCGCACCACAGCAGCAGGGTCAGCGTGGTCGCCACCTGGTCGGGGCGGCGCAGGTAGCGGACGGTGACGGTCAGGGCGGCGAAGCCGAATACGCCCAGCCAGATGACCGGGGAGCCCACCCAGGCCAGCAGGTCCCCGGCATCCAGCACAGACTGACTGCCGACGTCCAGGCTGACCTGCGAGGCAGTGATCCCGCGCCCGGACAGCAGCGGGTCCAGTCCGTAGATGTGCCAGGCGTAGGCCAGCGACAGGACGCCGAGCCCGGCCAGCGACAGAGTGAGCGTCAGCGCGGTCCGGCGGCCCTGCGGGCCGGCCCGCAGGGCCAGGTACGGCAGGCAGACGACCGCTACGGCGGCCAGCAGCAGGACCAGGTACAGGGTGCCCACCGAGTGGAACAGCACCACGGCGGCGCCGACGACCGTGACCAGCAGGCCCGCCCGGGCCGACGGCGCCTGGTAGAGGTCGGCCAGCCCGGCGACGACCATGACCATCAGGAAGAAAGCCGCCAGCAGGTCGGGGTACAGGCCGCCGGCGAAGCTCACGTACGGGCCGATCAGCACCAGGCCCGACAGGGCGGCAGCGGCCAGGCCGTACTCCCAGCCCCACAGCCGGGTAGCCAGCGCGTAGGCGGCCAGCGTGGTCAGCAGCAGCAGGGCGGGCGTCACGACCGGGAACAGCGACAGGGGCGGCAGCCCGGAGAGCCGGGAGATGACCGCGCTCAGCGTCGAGAAGCCGGGCGGGTAGACCAGGTAGGTCGCGTACGAGCCATGCGCGAGCATCTGCTCGGCCATGACCGCATGCGAGAACTGGTCCTGGCCGCGCACGAACGGCCAGTCCTGCCCGACGACCCCGGCGTAGCCGCGCACCACGGTGAGCACGAGGATCACCGCCAGCGCCGGTGCCCGCACGGCCCGGCCCAGCAGCGGGCGGGCCGCGGCGGACGGGCTGGCCGCGGGCTCGGGCGCCGCGCCGGCGGGAATGCCGGTGGCGGGGTCGGTGACGGGGTCGCGGGCGGTGGGGTCGAGGGCGGCCGTGCCGCGGGTGGCGAGCCCGGCGACGGCCACCGCCACCAGGATCACGGTCAGTAGCCAGCCCGGCGCGGGCAGGCCCAGGGACACGGCCAGGGCGAGCGCGAGGCCGACGATCAGGACCGCGAGGACGCGGGGATCGCGGACGGCACGGGGGCGCGGCAGCGCCGGGGCGGCCGATCCGCCCGCAGGGCCGCAGATCCGGCAGGCCAGTGCGCCCGACCCCGCTACGGCGACGACGCTGGCCAGCGCGATCAGCAGCGAGACGCCGGTACCCGTCAGCCGGGCCAGCAGGACCGCGATCGCCGGGACCGTCGCCATCGAGATGGCCGCCGAGTAGGCGATCCGCTCGGCCAGCCCGTCGGTCCGGCGCACGAAGCCGGCCCAGAAATAACCGGGCAGCACTCCAGTGATCACGGCGGCCAGCAGCCCGCGGGCCAGGTCCATGATCAACGTTGCCGATATCAATGCTGCGACCGCCGTCTACCGTAAGGTTCCTAGCGGAAAGTTAAGAAATCCGACCGATCCGCCTGAGTTGATCATATTTCGACCGAGGGACGATACCTCATCCGGTCACGACGCAACGGCATAAGCTTTCCGCCCAGATCGCGCGATCGGATGACGTCATAACCTCTGAACCAGAGACGCGCTTGCCGGGCGACTTCATCGTGACGGAGTGGGACGGCGATCAGTGATCTCGGGGCAAGCAGCAGGGGCGGCCGCACCCTGGCGCGGTAGCCGGACGGAGAGCGCGGCAGCTTCCGGGGCCACCGCAGCCGGCCGGGAATGTCCGCAGCCACGCGCGCCGGTGAGTTGGGCGCTTGTCCGGTATCCGCGGGCAGCACGTCGTCCGCTGCGCTCCACGTGTCGCACGCTGTTCGCCGCGCTAGGACGTGGCGGAGAGGACAACCAGGGTGCTGCTCAGTGCACGTCCTGCCGCGCGAACGCCGTGGCGGCCGCACTGAGCGTGACGACGGCGAACCCGACGAGCACTACGGCGGAGGTAACGCTCAGCCCGGTCCGCAGCTGGGCATTGCCGACCGCCCAGTAGAACAATGACTCGAACCGCAACGGGCGCACCCAGTGCGTGACCGGCGCGAGCGAGCTGACCAGGTAAGACGCCGCGGCGAGCGAGGAGGTCACGCCGAGGGCGATTGCCCGGCTGCCGCTGAGCGCTCCGGCGAGCAGGGCGAGCGCGCCGAAGTCGATGCCGAGTAGCACCGCGCCGATCGTTGCCCCGACCAGGTGGCCGGTCCCGAGCGAGAGTTCGAAGCCGCGCCCGGCGAGCACGACGAGGACGGTGGCCAGGCCGGCGGGCACCGCTACGGCGACCAGGGTTATCGCCTTCTGCGCGAGGATCCGCCGTCGCGACAAGGGAAGCGTGATGATGAGGCCCAGCGTCCCGTCCTCGTCCTGGCCGGCGATCGCGGACGCGCCGTAGCCGATTGTCAGCAGCAGCACGACGAGCGGGAGGAAGTTCGAATAGACGTTCGCGTTGAGCCAGCCGGCCGGCGAGGTGAGGCTGCCGGTCGCGCCGACTAGCGCGGCGACGGTCGAGTTGCCCTCGGTGAACTGGTTCAGGCTGGCGTCATCCTTGAACGCCGGGTACAGCGCGACGATGACGAACACGTACGCGGCCATGCCGAGCGCATAGCCGATCGTGCCGCGCCGGCGCAGCAGCAGGTCGAGGCGGGCGATGTCGGCTCTCATCGGTGAGCCTCCTGCCGGTCGCCGCGGTAGTAGCGCAAGAACAGCTCGTCGAGATCAGCCGGCCGCGCGGTCACGTCGACTGCATCGAGGTCTGCTGCGACCCGCAGCACCGGCGCGAGCGGCCCGGACACCGAAAGTGCCACGCTGTGCGCCTGCGTGCCGGTGATCTTGATCCCGTCGATGCCGGCGAATCTCGCCGTGTCCACGTCGCCCTCGAAGCGGAACACGATCGTGCGCGGGGCGGCGCGGCGCAGCCCCTCGATCGTGTCGGTCACGACGATGCGGCCGTCGCGGATGATCGCGACCTGGTCGACCAGGCGCTGCATCTCGTCCAGCTCGTGCGAGGAGAGGAAGACCGTGCGCCCGTCGGCGGTGGTCTCGCGGACGAGGCGGGCGAACTCGTCCTGCAGCAGCGGATCGAGACCGGAGGTCGGCTCGTCAAGGATCAGGAGTTCAGGCCGGTGCATGAACGCGAGGACGAGGCCGATTTTCTGCCGGTTGCCCTTGGACAATGTGCGAACCGGCCGGTCGAGCTCGACCCCGAAACGCTCGACGAGTTCATCGCGCAGCGCGAAGTCGACTGTCCTGCGAGCGCGCGCGAACGCCGCCAGGTGCTGGGCGCCGCTCAGGCGCGGGTACAGGGCCATCTCGCCGGGCAGGTAACCCACGCGGCGGTGCAACGCGACAGCGTCGCGCTTCGGATCGAGGCCGAGGACGGACATGTTGCCGGAGTCGGCGCGGTACATGCCCAGCAGCAGGCGGATCGTCGTCGACTTGCCCGCGCCGTTGGGCCCGAGGAAGCCGAAAACGTCGCCCGCCTGCACCTCGAAGCTCACGTCCGTCACGCCGCGCCGCGACCCGAACCGGCGGGTGAGGCCGTCGACGGAGACGACAGCGCTCGTCATGATTGCCCCTTCTCGGGCGCGATTAGCACCCCGCTCGTGTAGACGTCCAGGACGGCATCGCTCCAGCGGGTCATGCCGTCGGCGGTCAGCGGGTCGACCCCCAGAATTCCGGCGATCTGCTCGCGCAGGATGAGCAGGGCCATGTCATTGGCCAGCAGAAAGACCAGGCGGGCTGTCTCGTCCGCGGCCGGGCGCACGATCCCGGCACGGTCGAAGATCGCCATCGCGCCGGCCGTTGCGTCGAAGAGGCGGCGGAATAGCGCGTTGGCCGGCCCGCCGCCCTCGACGAGCAGGCGCCGCAGATACGCCGGCAACGCGGGCTCGCCGGCGAACCGGGCCGCGATGACCGCAGCCATGGACGCGGAGGTCAGCGCGCCGGCGGCCGGGTCCAGGACCTCGGTGAGCAGTTCCGCTACGGCCGCCGAGACACGCTCGTCCACCGCGGCCTTCAGCCCGTCCTTGGTGCGGTAGTGATGGATGACCAGCGATGGGGATACGCCGGCTTCCGCCGCGATGTCGCGAACGGTAACGCCCGCCACGCCCCGATCGGCGAACAAGCGCATCGCCGCCTCGCGGATCTGGGCGGCCGCAGTGAGGTCCCGACCTGAACGCATGTGCTGATTATGGCACAGATGTGCAGCGAGCGGTCGATGCCGTTTCCGGGGTTGCCCGCTCACGCAAACCCCGACCCGCAGATCGCGGACATAACAGACGCGGAACGCCCGGCCCGCACGCGAACCCCTGGCGGAACAGCCCAGGACGGGCAGCGGCTGGGCCGGACAGCGGCCAAGTCAGCCGGGGTGTTCGGTACCGCCGGCAAAGGCGATCCCCGGCCAGGGGCGGTCTGGCCGGGCATCGCTGCTCGATACGGCCGGTCAGAACTTGCCGGCGGCGATGTCGGCCAGGCTGACCCGGGTCACCACGTAGGTGACGGTGCCGGCGACCTGGCCGGCCGGGCCGCTGGCGACCGCCAGCGGGATGCCGGTGCCGGCGTTGATGGTGATCGCCTCCTGGTAGGCCGGCCCCGTGGCCGCCTTGGGGCTGGCCTTGTCGGTCCCCGCGTTCCCCAGTTCGGCCGCGCCAGCGGTGAGGGTGAGCGCGGGCTGGCCGTCAACGGTGCCATGGGTGACGGTGATGTCGGGCAGCGCGGATACCAGGCGCAGCACGCCGGCCCGCACCCGGGGGTTGCCGGAACCCGCAACCAGCGCGTCCTCGCAGTTCTCCCAGACGTAATTGTCGATCTGCATCCCGCCGGCCGACATGTTCCTGGCCTGCGCCGAGAGCCAGGCGGGGACCGGGGTCGCGTACGGCCAGGCCATCTTCAGCGCAGCGGTGTCCGGGTTGCCGGTCGCCGCGTAGGTCGCCGCGGCGACCTCCCGTCCGAACTGGCCGTCGCCCTGGTTGTTGTTCTCCTTGACCTGTGCCGAAAGGCCGGCCTCGGCCTGCGAGAAGAAGTACCGGCCGTCGTCGGTGTACAGGTCCCAGACGTCGATGCTCGGCCGGCCCGGTGTGCCTGTCTCGCGTTCCACCAGCGTGGAGTCGCCGGCCGGCTGCGGCGCGGCGGCCAGGTCGGCGGCCAGCTTCACCAGCGGCGGCTGCGCATCGGTCGATCCGGCCGCCGGGGCGGACGGGCCGGCATTCGCCGGGTGCGCACCGCTGGCCCGGGCCGTTCCGGCCGGCGCGGACGGAACGGCGCTGGCCACGCCGACGGCCGCCACCGCCGCGACCGCGACGACGCCGACACCGATGCCGCCCCGGGCGATCCGGTCGCGCCGGCGGGCCTGCCGGACGCGATGCTCGATGGCCGACACATCCGGGGTGAAGGGCTGTTCCGCGACCAGGTCGCGGAACGCCGCGCCCAGGCGCTGTTCAGTCGGGGAATTCATATTGGCAGCTCCTTGTGCTTCAGGCAGCCTCCGAGCGTGTTCAGCGCCCGAGCGGTCTGGCTCTTCACGGTGCCCTCACTGCACCGCATGACCGCAGCGGTTTCCCGCTCGCTCATCCCCTCCAGGTAGCGAAGGACGACGGTGGCCCGCTGCCGGGCCGGGAGGGTCAGCAGGGCGCGCAGCAGATCGGCGCGGTTGACGACCTCGTCAGAGACGTCGGGGACCGCCGCCTCGGGGCGGTCGGTGCCGGCGCCCACGGGCAGTCCGCGATAGCGCTGCCAGTGCGACCTGAACTCGTTGATCAGGATGCGCTTGACGTAGGCGTTCTGGTTATCGGCCCGCTGCACCCGCCGCCAGTGGCGGAAGGTCTGGACGAACGTCTCCTGAACCAGGTCGCTGGCCAGGTGCCAGTCCCCGCACAGCAGATATGCGGTGCGATGTAGCGAAGCCGCGCGGCTGCCGACGAACTCCCGGTACTCCTCTTCTGCGCGACTCATCGCCGCCAGCTTTCGGTGGTCACACTTGCCTAGAGGCCAATCCCGCCGAGAAGGTTGTCAACGAATTTCAGCGCGCCGCAGCCCTGGGCTGCCTGGCTGCAGCCCAGGCCAGGCACCGTCCTGGCGCCGGCGGGTAGCGCGGGCTGCCGCACGGCGCGATCAGCTATCACTTCCGCGGCAAGCAGGAGCTGCTGACCGAGGCGGCGATGTTCGCGTTCGGCCGGGCTGTCCCGGTGGAGGAATTCGCGGTGCTGGCCGGGGTAGAGGACCTCATCGGGCTCATCTTTGCCGAGGTCGCCAGTTACCGCGAGCTGATGATCCAGACGGTCCGCGCCGATCAGGAGCGCGGCATGATCTTCACCGGGCCCCCGCCGACGCGATCGCCACGCTGCTCGGCGCGGTCGGCGGCGGGCTGCTGCTGCAAGCGCTGCTCGATCCGGAACTCGACGTGCACGCCGCTCTCGACGCGCTCCGCGCCTTGCTGGCGCCGCGGCCCGCCTGAGCACGCGGGCGCGCAGCCCACATCAAGAGCTGCCGGGCAGGGCAGGCCGCGGGCTGCCCGCGAGCCAGTGGTCCGGGCCTGGCCCAGGAGGCAGCGGGCCGGATGGTGCCCCGCGCGGCGTCCTCGGCCGGTACCTCGAGGCCGAGCTCGACGTGGCCGGGCGCATGGGGCCCGGCGCTGGCACGGGCGCCCGATCGCTGGCGCCGGCGCTACAAGCGGCCGCCTCCATGCCGGCTGCACCGGACGTGGCCCAGGTCGGCGAGCGCAAGCAGGCGCGAAGCCGCGGGCCAACGCGCGGCTGGCGCGATGGTGGCGCAATGCCCAGCCGAGCACCGATCGCCATTAACAGATCGCCGAGTATCGTGCTATCGCCCCGGAGTCGCGCGGTGTTGAGCCTGTCGAGCGCAGGTCGCCCTATTCTGGAGGCGGTCCCGGTCGGGAGCTGGGCTGGCCGTCGGAGGCCGGATGGGTCACGCTAGTGGGATGCCTGAGGCCCCGGTGTTGAACTGTGTCCTGCTCTGGGCCAGGCCGGGAATGGAAGCGGCGCTCAGCGCCTACGAGGATAAGGTGCTGTGCCTGGTCGCCGAGCACGGCGGCCGGGTCCTGGAGCGCGGGACCGTCCTGCCTGGCTCCCAGCACGACGGCGAGCCGCCCGCGGAGGTGCAGTTCCTTGAGATGCCCTCCGAGGCGAGCCTGGACGCCTACATGAGCGACCCTCGGCGCCTGGCCATGGCCGCCGAGCGAGACGCGGCCATCGCCCGCACGGACCTGTTCCGCATCCAGCCGGCTTCACGGCCCGGGCCCGAATACTAGAGGCTTCTGTGTCACCACCCGGTGCGGGTGAGACCGGCAGGCGGCAGCCGCTCGCGGCTCCTCAGCCGGGCAGCGGCCCGGCGAACCCGCGGCTGGCCCCGCCTGAGGCGTGAGCGGCGCGGCCTGCTGTCCTGGTCAGGCCGCCGCGTGCTGGCGCAGGTAGCGGACCAGGCCGGTAACGTCCTCGGGGACCAGCCGCCCGATGGCGCCGCTGGAGTACACGCTGACCACCACCTTGCCCGCCGGGTCGAGGACGAAGCCGGTGGACTGCAGGTAGACCGGGTCGGGGTTGACGAACGCGCCCGTGAGACCGGCGATGGCGCGAGCGTCGGCGCTGTGCCCGACGGGGAAGGTCAGGACGTGCTTGGCGATCAGGTCGGCGGTGGCGGGCTCGTCGTCCACCGACAGCGCGGCCACCCGGACCCCGGTCTCGGCGAGGCTTCCGGCGGCACGCTGGAAGGCGCGCAGCTGCGCGTTGCAGTAGGGGCACCACGAGCCGCGGAAGAACAGCACGACGCTGAAGTCGCCGGCGAAGGCATCCGGGACCGTCAGGGTTGCCCTGCCGGGCTGGGTGAGGGTCAGGGCCGGAAACGTGGATCCCGGGCTGAGCAGCGGCATGATGGCTCTCCTTGACGGTGCTGATCGGCTTCGTGAGCTTTGACGCCGTCGTCGGCATCGTGTCGTTAGCGCAGCGCCTGCCGGTGCTCTTACTTTGCGGCCGGTTGCCAGAAATGTCCCCGGCCGGCGGTAAGACCCCCCGCCCTGCGGCGCGAACGATGAAGAGGGATCGGGCGGGCCGACTGCAACTGCGCCCGGAGCATCGTGCGCGCTGCCGGTGACGTGCGGCCGGAGGGAGCAGTCAGTGACCGGGAGCCTGACGGGCAGGACGGCGCTGGTGACCGGCCCGCGCGGGGGACTGGCCGGGGGATCGCGTCGGCCCGGCGCGGGCCGGCGCGGACGTAGCCGGCCGCCGCCTCGAGACTCAGCGCCGTGGACTCAGCGGCGCAGCTGAACCCACCGTGCGGCGGCCTCGGGCGAGCCGGAGATCTCCAGCGCGCCGGGCTGCTGGCGGTTGGTCAGCCATAGCAGCAGGTCCGATCGGGTCGCCCGGATGGCGGTATCGGCCTTGCGGTGGCCGGGGACGGCCACGGCCCGCTCCTTGTCGTCGAGGCTGACCCACCACTCGCTCGCGCCGTCGGTGGCGTGCAGATGCAGGGAGCCGGTCAGCCCTTCGAGGCCGGGCTGGGTGAGAAGGCCGGGCAGGAACTCGGTCAGGAACTCCTCGATGCCCGCGGCAGCGACATTCCCGTCGAGCGCCGGAGGCAGCGCCCGCTCAGGGCCAGCGGCGTGCTGGGCGTCCCAGCGGTGGATGGCCAGCTCGACGGCGACCCGGCGACGCCACCAGCCGACCTGCTTGTCGCCCCGGCTGGAGAACGTCCAGGCCGGGGCCTGGGCCGGGCCGGCGGCCAGGACGCTAAGCGTCCGGTCAAGGCGGGTCGAGTACCAGGCGGCGAGCGCGTCCTGGTCAGCGGGGGGCACCTCCCGGTCACGCCGCGGCACGGCCTCGCCAGTGGCGACGATCTTCGCCATCCAGCCCAGGATCGCGCCCATGTGCCCGACCAGGCCGGCGGCAGTCCAGCCTGGGCAGTCGGGTACCGGACGTGACCAGTCGGTCCTCGCTGCGGCGAGCAGGTCGCGGCCGTCCGCTGCCGCGACCGTCAGCAGACCGAGTTCAGGCATGGCCGTCCCTGGCCGGCCCTCCGGCGGCGATGAGCAGGCCGTCGTAGTCGTCGGCGCACGGACCGCAGGCCAGCAGGTGCGCGGCGACTCCGGGGTAGCGGCTGTCCGCCGAGCCGGCGGTCTCGCCGAGCACGAGGTCGACGTAGACGTGGCCGGCCTGGCGTTCGCCGCTCACGCCCGGCGCCCTGCTGCGCGGAGAGGCGCAGCCCTCGGCGGCATTAGCTGGAGCACGCCCCGATGCTAACAACCCGTCGGCGCGGGGCCGGATCGGACCGGCTCCGGGGCGGCCGGGTTCCTGCCCGCCGTCGACGCAGGGCTTGCATGCGGTCATGGGCGCGCGCTCCTTCGTAGGATGCTTGCACGTCGGCGTCGTCACGCCCGCGGCCGGGCAGCCAGGAGCAGCTGACCGATGCGGTGGCGGCGCTGCAGGCGGCTACGCGGGTCCTGGCCGGGGTGGCGCTGCACAGCCTGGACGCGCTCGGCGGCTCGGTGACGCCGGCCCAGTTCCGGATGCTGGCCGTGCTGGCCGAGGCCGGGCCGGCCCGGTCGGCCCGAGTCGCCCGGGTGCTCGGGCTGGAGCCCTCCACTGTCACCCGGCTCGCCGGCCGGCTGGTCGCCGCCGGGCACGTGGCCCGGGGCAGCGACCCTGGCCACCGCAGCGTGGTGACCCTGACCCTGACCGCCACCGGCCAGCGGATCGTCCGCGAGGTCGAGGCCGCCCGCCAGGGCGAGCTGAGCCAGATCCTCGGCCGGCTCTCGCCCGCTGACCGCGGCCGGCTGGCTGCTGCGGCGCGCCAGCTGGTGGCGGTGGCGGGCGAGGGGTACGGGACGGCACCGGGCAATCTGGTCCCCTTGTAATACGGTCAGGCCCGGCAGGAGTGCCCTCATGCCGAGAGCTCATCTGAGCCCGCGCCAGCCAGCCGGCCACGCCAGGTCATGGTGAGCGCCTGGCGAAACGTGGCCGCCCCTGATCGCCTCGTGCCCGGCGGAGCTGCCTCACCGGGGTTCGTGACCTACGCCGTGGCCAGGCTGCCGCCGCCCGGAAGCGATGCCGGCCATGCTCCGCTGCGCTGATTGTGCTGCTGGCGGCGGCCGTGGGCCTGGTGGCGGTCTTGTCGAGCAGGCTGACGCAGCGGCTCCGGGTCCCCTCGCCGGCGCTGGTCCTGATCGGCGCGGCGGTCGCGGTGCAGGTGATCCCGGCGCTGCACGCGCGCTGATTCGTCAGGGGGCGCTCCGGGCGGCCTGGCTGTCACCGAGCGCGCGGCCGGCCTGGCCGGCCAGGGTGACCGCGACCAGGCGCGCCTGCCGCGACGGCCGGGCGCCGGGCCGGGGCCTCAGCATGAACCGGCCGTAGGACTGGCCGCTGCCGAAGACACGCAACTCGATCTCCTCGCCCGGCAGTCCCCATTGCTCGACGTCGCGCCGGCCGTGCCCCACCATCACGGTGCCGTCGGGCTCCAGGCGCGGCGGATGGCCAAGCAGGGACCGGTACTCGAAGCGGGAACCCTCCAGGTCGAGCAGGCTGATGAGCTGCTCCCGGACGTGATCGACCACGGCATCGGCGAAGCGGGCCGTCTGGCCCATCGCCGCGGTCTGGTGGATCTGGGCGAGGTACCCCGCGGCCCGGGCGGCGCTGGCCGAGCCGGGGGAGTCCGTTCCGTGGGAGCAGGTCCGCGCTGAGGCCGGGCTGTAGCCGGCGTGACCTACCAGATCCAGTGGCGGCCGCGTGCCCGCAAGGCGTTCTTAGCGCTGGACAAGCTGTGCGCCGCCGCATCGGCGAGGCCGTCGATGCCCTGGCCGGGGATCCCCGGCCAGCTGGGGTGAAGATGATCACTGGTGCTCACGGCGTGCTGCGGATCAGGGTCGGAGACTACCGGGTGCTGGACAGCATCGACGAGGGACAGCTCGTCGTGCTGGTCCTGGACGCCGCGCACCGCAGCGAGATCTACGGAGGCAGGTAACGCCGCGCGCCAGGACTTCCGCCGGGACCGGGCAAGGACCACGCCGCCTGCGGACTGGCCGATCTGTACAGCAGCGAAATACCGCAACCGGCCCGGATCTGGCGGGACCAGCGTGCACGTCCTGGGACGGTGACCTGCGGTGATGGACTCCGGCGGATGCCCTGCCTGCTGACGGCAGGCAAGAGGTCTGGGGTTCGAATCCCCAAAGCTCCACAGGTCGGCTCTCGGTACAGCGTCCTGGCCCAGTTGTGCGACTGCGCAAATTCGGGCAGGTCCACTTTGCGGGCGACCATCTCTCCGGGCAACCACGAGCAGCACCGGCCGGACCGTCGTCGGGCGTCCGGGTTACGGAGGGTTCGAGCCCGGCCGGCTGGCTGCCGGCGCGCACAGCGGCCAGCGCCGCGCCTCCGTCCGGGCAGACCTGAAATCGGGGAGGAGGCGGCCTGCGCCGATGGCGGCCTGCTGGGCAGGTTTCAGCGCGTTAGTGACATGATCGCTGACAGCGGCAGTGTGAGCGATGGCATCAGGGCGGAGCATGGACAGTCTCGCGAGAGCCAGCGTGTCCCCGAAGGCGGGCAGCTGTCCAGGATCTCATTCGGCGTGCCGGAGACGGCGGCGTGGGGCGGGGACGCCGGCGCTTCGCAGGTACTGGTCTACGTGAGAGCTGGGCGACGAAGGTGACCGGCTGATCCGCCAGCGGGCCAGGCCCTCATCGCCAGGGCACCGGCCGCGTCCACCCGAGAGCGCGCGGCACTCCAGCAATGAGCGGTGATCCGGTCACGGGAACCTGCTTGGCATAAGCCCCAAAGAAGGGAGACGCAGGCGATGCCATTTTACGAGAGAGGTAATGTTCGCATCCGCTATGAGGAAGTCGGCAGCGGCTTTCCGCTCCTGGTTACGCCGGGCGGCGGCCTGAACTCGCGAGTCAGCAATTGGCCCAGGGCAGTAATAAACGCTATGGAAGCTTTCAAAAACGACTTCCGCTGCATAACAATGGACCAGCGCAACGCCAATGGCGGCGAGTCTGCCGGCCCCGTCGATGTCGATGATCCGTGGGGCGCGTTTGCCGATGACCAGCTGGGGCTGATGGACCATCTCGGCATCCGCGAGTTCTTTTTCATGGGCTACTGCATTGGCGGCTGCTTCGCCCTTAAGCTCATGGAGCGGGCACCCGACCGCGTTGTAGCTGGCGTCATCTGCCAGACGGTCGGCCACCGGCCGGAGAACCCGGATGTCATGTACAACTCCGGCCGGGATGTCTGGGCCCCGGAACTGCTGGCCAAGCGGCCTGACCTGACCATGGCGACGATTGAGGCTTACCTGCATGGTCTCTATCGGCGCAACCCCGACTTCGTGTACAGCGTTTCGCGTGACTTCGCGCGCTCGTGCCTGACGCCGATGCTGGTCTTGCCGGACGATGCCCCTGCACATCCGTACCAGACGTCCGTCGACGTCGCGGCGCTGGCGCCGAATGCCACATCGACGGTCTACCCCTGGATCGAACCGCCCGAGTTGAAGACCAGGACAACCAATGAGGTACGCGCGTTCCTCCGGAGCCACCAGCCCGACGAAATCGCGGCGCAATAGATCTGCGGGCCCTCCTGAAAGAACTGGCCGGAGACGGGGATCCGCCCGGCGCTGACGGCTCAGCCGGGGATCACCGGGAGCACGACGTGCGAGAGATGAGCCGAGTCGTGGACGACCGTCTCCTGCGTGATCCGTGGCTCCGCCATCAGTCGCTCCAGCAGTCGTAGATGTCGCTGAGCGTCGCGAGGAATGGCGGCGAGTTCGACATCCCGTTGCAGGACTTTCTCGCCCAGCTTCCGCGGCACGCCAAGCTGCCTGACGGCTTCGATCGCCAGCTCGCCGCGATCGTCGTACCCCCGGCTGCGGCCGGCCAGGCGCGGACACTTGCCGACTACATCGTGTTCGCCAATAAGCTCGACGCGGCGCGAATGCGGGCCGCCCGGCAGGGCGCTGCCGCGTATCAGGGCGAGGTCCACTCCGAAGAGAAGTCCGCGGCCAGCGACCCGTCCATCGCCGCCCTGGCCGCCGCTGGTTTCAGCCAATCGTGCACCGCGCGCTGATCCGCGCCGGCTTCGCTGAGAACATGCAGGTCGCGGGGTCACCGGGCTGGACCTAGGCCGGCCCGGCCAGCGGTTTCGCCGGCGGTGCGGGCCGCCGGGCGCGGGCGGAGGGCGCCGGCTGCGGCGAAGGCGGCCAGGAACAGGGCGACTAGCAGCCACAGGGCGCTGAGCAGGCTGGCCGACTGGGCGAGGGCGCCGATGGCGGGCGGCCCGGCGAGGTTCGCGAAGTAGCCGATCGACGCGACAACGCTGATCCGGGCGGCCGGGTCGGGCCCGCTTTCGGCGGCCGCCGACATGCCCAGCGGGAAGCCCATGGAGACGCCGATGGCCCACAGGAGCACGCCGAGCAGAACGATCCAGCGGTTTCCGGCCTCGATGAACAGCACCATGCCGATGACGCCCAGCGCGGTGGTGATGCGGACAGTCCGGGTGCGTCCGAGGCGGTCAACCACCGGGCCGGCGAAGATCCGGGTGAGCGACTCGCCTGCGGCGAACGCGGTGAAGAACAGCGCCGCGACCGCGGCGCTCTGCCCGTGATCGGTGCGCACCGCCAGGGTGAGCCAGCTGTTGGCCGAGCCTTCGCCGAGCTCGACGCCGAGCATGACCAGGCCGATGAGCAGCAGCCGCCAGTCCAGCCAGCCGTGCAGCCAGAGGCGCAGCCGGGCCGAGCGGTCGCGGGCCGGGGCGTCGGCGGGCGCGTGGTTGCCGGGCGGTATGGCCGAGGTGGTCCACCAGGCGGACGCCACGATGACCACCGCCTCGCCGATGAGCTGCGCCGCCGGGCTGATGCCAAGGGCCGCGCAGGCGGCGCCGATCCCCGAGCCGACTGCGGCCCCGACGGACCAGGCGGCGTGCATCATCGGCATCAGGGTGCGCCCGGCGACCCGCTCGACGGCGGCGCCCTCTACGTTGATCAGCACGTCGAGAGCGCCGATACCTGCCCCCGCGGTCACGAAGCCGAAGGCGACGAGCGGCAGCGAGCGGGCGATGAGCGCGAGGCCCAGCAGCGTCATCGCGGCGGCAATGAGCAGCAGCGCGGCCAGCATGGCCCGGCGGCCGCCCAGCCGGTGCAGCAGCGGGGTGGAGCCCAGCAGTCCGAGGATGGACCCCACGGTCACGCCCGCCAGGAGCAGCCCGATGGTGCCGGTGCCGATGCCGAGGCCGGCCTTGATGGCGGGCAGGCGGGGACCCCAGGCCGAGATGGTGATCCCGCCGAGGCCGAACGCGACGGTGACCGCCCACCGCCAGCGGGCCGAGGATGCCGGCACGGTCGCCTCCGCGCGAAGAAACCTTCCAGTGGAAGGTATCACCCTCCGGGGACGGATACCTGGCCGAGGAAGGCTAATCCGGCATTGCCGGCTCGGCGCCGACCGGGAACAGCCGATCGAGAAGGGACAGCGAGCGGCCGACGTCGACCGCGCCCGGATCGAGGAGCCACTGGACCTGCAGGCCGTCCGACGCCGCGATGACCAGCGCGGCGGCATCGGCCGGGTCGATGTCCGCCGCGATGCGCCCGGCTTGCTGCCCCGCCTCGATCCTGGCCGCCAGCAGTTCGCGCAGCGAGCCGAACCGGCCGCGGATGAACTCCCGGGTGACGGCGTGCTTTTCCTGCAGGGCATCGGTGCTGAGGGTCGCGTAGAGCTCCACCAGGCCCGGGATCGACCGGTTCCGCTCGGCGGCCTCGATGATCTGGCCGACGGCGTCCTCGCTCACCGCGTGCGCCTCCCCGGCGGCCCGGGCCTCGTGCGCCCGGTAAGCCTCGACCAGGAGTACGTCGCGCGACGCGAAGTAGTGCCGCAGCGCGGTGTGGGACACCCCGATCGCCTCGCCGATCGTCCGCAGCGAGGCCCGGTCCACCCCGCGCTGCGCGAACAGCGCGATCGCGCTGTCCAGGATCTGCTGCCGGCGTCGCACGCCTTTCGGGTACGAGCGGTGCCCTTCCCGGCCTGCGCTGCCATCCGTCACCCCGCCATCGTAGGAGCCGTCCGTCGAGCTGCCGCTGTGCGGGCATGGCACCCTCGCGGCCGCGCACGTGCTCTACGAGACCGGCGTCGTGACCCCGGTCGCCCCGGTCGTCGTGCTTGATGCCCCTGGCCGGGTTGAGGCCGTCCGTCCCGACCCGGCGCAGATCCGCCGCCTGCCGGTCAGCCGGGTCCTGGTGACGGCCGCGGGCGGTGATGGGGCCGACCTCACGTCCCGTAACTTCGCCCCCGCCGTGGGACTTGACGAGGACCAGGCCACCGGCTCGGCGCACACCGCACTCGGCCCGCCATGGGCCGCGCGCCTGGGCCGTCCTCGCCTCAGCGCGGTACCGGCATCCCCGCGCCGCGGCCGCCTGGCGGTGGCGGTGGAGGACGAGCGTATCTGCGTCGGCGGTCAGGCCGTCACC
Source organism: Streptosporangiaceae bacterium (assembly GCA_036501025.1). Taxonomy (GTDB): domain Bacteria; phylum Actinomycetota; class Actinomycetes; order Streptosporangiales; family Streptosporangiaceae; genus DASUBV01. The sequence goes on along the minus strand of DASYBB010000060.1, from coordinate 113,594 downwards.
ATCACCCGGGGAGAGCGGCTCGCTGAGCCGTAATGCACGACCACGCCCGCCGGGCCCGGCGCCTGCCTGCCCGGACCCGCGCATCGGACACGATCTCGTTAGCTGCTCGCCTTGGCTCCGGCCCGGTGCGGAGCTTGCCGGTGCCCGGCGCCACCCCGTTCCGCGATGGTGGCGGCCAGGAAGACCAGCGGAGCAGCGACGGAGCTCACGCACACGGCGATGAGGGGCATGCCCGCTTGGGGCGGGCTGTTCATTCCGGGCATCGGAGGCGGGGGATTGAAGCGCAGCGACTTGGTCATGTGCTGCCAGCGAAAGATCTCCAGGTAGATCGTGTACCAGCTGAAGGCCCAGACGATGCCGCTGATCCAGCGCAGCCACCTCGTTGTCACGGCCGCTCCTGCTTCAGCTTGCGCCAGCCACCCGCGCGATTGTTGGCGATAATCTGCCGGAACATGGCGCTTAGCGCCGGCGCGTTGACGGCTTCGCCCTCGCGGATGGCGACAGTGCGGGCGGTCTTGTTGTCGTGGCCTCCGGTGATGATTCCGGCAGGATCAGGCACGATGCCGCCGTCGTAGAGGAACACGTTGACGTGATCCCTGGCCGCCAGCAGCGCGCAGATGTTGCCCTGGAGCACGAAGTACGGCTGGCTGGTCCGCTTGATGGTTTCGGATACTTCGGGGTCGGCGGCGTGCACCAGTCCGCGGACCTGTCGGCAGATGGCCCGCTGCCATCCCGGGAGGGCGTCTATGTAGGCATCAAGGCGCTGGTCAGCGGGACATGCCATAGCTGATCCTCCCATCGCCTGGCCAGCGGCCGCGACCTTACTGGGGTCGGTGACCTGATGTGATTCCCGTTGGCCGGGCAGGCCCGGTGATATGTCACTATCGTGGCCGGAAAGGGGTGCGGCCGCAGCTTGACGGCACGGGCGGGACGGGCCGCTGCCCGATGGCTTACTGCCGGGTGGTGCCTAGTGAGCAACGGAATCGACCCAGTTCTGGTCGGCTCTGGGGTGCCGGAGAAGATCGCTGATTTCCGCCCGGTCCGGTATCTCGGCCAAGGCCGTAGGGCTGTCGTCTATCTCGCTCAGGATGAGCGCGGGAGGCGTCAGGTCGCGCTCAAGGTGCTGACGCCGGAACTTGCTCGCGACGCGGCCTTCCGCGGCACGATGCTGCGGGAGTCGCGGGCGGCCGCCGCGCTGGAGCACCCGCACATCGTTCCGGTCTACGAGGCCGGCATCGCGGGCCAGAGCCCGTACGTGGCCATGCTCTACGTACCGGGCGGCGATGCCCGGTCGCTGCTCAACCGGCTTGGGCCGCTTCCTCCGGGCGCAGCCTCGGAGATCATCGCCCAGGCCGCGTCGGCGCTGGATGCGGCGCACGCCCATGGACTGGTTCACCGCGACGTCAAGCCCGCCAACCTCCTTCTCGGCGCCGCTGCCGGGGCGGCTGACGCAGTTCCGCAGAGCAGCGGCGATGGGGGCTGCGGCCAGGTGTACCTCTGCGACTTCGGCATGGCCAGGGACTTCTCGCTCGGCGAGATCATTGCGACGGGCCAGCTCGGCCGCACGCTCGACTACGTCGCGCCGGAGCAGATCGAAGGGCGTGCCCTCGACGGGCGGGCGGACCTCTATTCCCTGGCCTGCGCCGGGTTCGAGCTGCTGTGCGGCACGCCGCCATTCGGGCAGGAACAGGGCCAGACGGTGATGTACGCCCAGCTGTACGCGCCACCGCCCGCCGCCACGGCCCGGCGTCCTGCCCTGCCGGCGGCGGTGAACCGGGTGCTGGCTACGGCACTGGCGAAGAATCCGGCTGACCGTTACGCGACGTGCGGTCAGTTTGCCGAGGAACTGCGGGACGCGCTTGGTCTCAGGCCCGGTCAGCCGAATGCCCCGCCCCGGTCACCCGCGCCGGGCCGACCCGGGCCGCCAGCGGACTCCGCGCTGGTCCCCGCGACCGCTGGGCCGGGATCCGCGCAGCAGGAGTCGTCAGCTGGGCCCGGCCAGCCGGGTTCTGACCGGCCAGACGAGCCGGCCAGCGGTGTTCCTCAGCGGCTCCGGCGCCGGTTCACGTGGTTTCTGCTCCCGGCCGGTGCCGTCGCCGGAGTGGTGGCCGCCGTTGTCGCGATCAGCATCCTCCTCGCGAGCAGGCCGGCTCCGGGTCGGCCGGCCGCTTCCGCACCGAGGGCATCATCGCCATCGCCATCGCCGTCTGCCCGGGGACCCCGGGAGGCGGCCGCCGTGAGCACTCTGCTGACCGCGAGCGCGGCTACCCGGCGGGCGGTGGAGGGCGCATTCAGCCAGGTCCAGGCGTGCGCGAACCTGTCCAGCGCGGTCAGCCAGCTCCAGGGCGTCGTGAATGACCGCAGCACCGAATACGGTCAGGCATCAGCCCTGCTCACCTCTGCTCTCCCGGATGGTGCGGTAGTAAAGTCCGACCTCATCGCCGCCCTCGGCTACTCGCTGACGGCCGACCGGGAGTATCTGACCTGGGCCCGGCAGCAGCTGGCCGCCGGCTGCACACCGGCTGCTCAATCGAGTGCCTACGGCGCCGCGAACAGCGCTGACCGCCAGGCCGACGCAGCCAAGCAGGCGTTCGCCCGGGTGTGGGACCCGGTTGCGGCTCAGTACCACGTTCCTCCGAAGAACGCGGCTACCAGCATGTAGCCGTCCGCGCAGCACGCGGAGACCCGGTCAGCGTCGCAGGTCGCCTTCGGCGGCTTGGGTCTCGGCCTTGTCGGGGAGGCCGCGGACCAGGCCGATGAGGCATACCGCGATGGCCGCTCCGATCAGGTCGCCGAGGACATAGACCCACCAGCCGGTGAGGTTGGCGCCGATGATGTCGGGGCCGAGGGTGCGCGCGGGGTTCATCGATGAGCCGCTGATGGGGCTGGCGAACAGGCCGAGCAGCGCGACGGTCGAGCCGACCGCGATGGCGGCGTTGTGGCCGATGCTCCGGCCCCCGGTCGCGGTGTGCAGGATGACACTGACCAGGATGGCGGTCAGGACGATCTCCATCACGAAGGCCCGCCAGTCCCCGCCGGGCTTGGCGATCGGGTAGTTTCCGCCCGCTGTGACGTGACCGAAGACGACCTGCAGGAACAGCGCAGCCAGGATCGCGCCGGCGAACTGGGCTCCCCAGTAGGGCAGGACCCAGCGCCGCGGGAACACGCCCCGGCCGGCGAAGGCGGCGGTGACCGCGGGGTTGATGTGCAGTCCGGAAAGCGGGCCCCAGGCATAGATCAGGGCCATGACCAGCGCGCCCGGCGCGATCACCGCGGCGATCCTGGTGACGGGATCGCCGCCTGCGTAGAGGTTGATGACGCCGGCCCCGGCGGCCACGGTGACCAGCAGGAACGTCCCTGCGAACTCGATGATGAGCCTGATCCGCAAGGGCCGCTGCTTGAGCGTGTCCTCTTCGAACCGGATCAGGTAGCGCCGCTGGACGGCGGCGGCGTGCTCCTTCTCAGCCTGCTCCGGGTCCGCTGCGCTGTCTGCCATGCGCTCCCCCATGTCGTGCTTTGCGTCGGCGCGTGACCATCGGCTCATTGGGCGAGGCGTGCGGCGTCCCCGCCGCTGGCCCGGTCAGGCCATCTCGCCACAATGCGGCCTGCCGGGCGGCCGGGCATCATCCGGCCGGGGTGACTCCTGGGCCGTGCCGCCGCACGACAGTTCGCGTACCGGCTGGTCGCCGGTATCGGCAAGCTGCCGTCAGAGCCGCATGAGCGCGGCAATGAGCTGGAGTCCCTCGGGGTAGCTGAAGCCGTCCCTCGCGGCCCGCCACATGGCGGGAGTAAACCAGGTGCGGTCGGCTTCGGGATGCGTGCCGACGACGCCGACGGCACCCCGGCGGTAGGGACGCACCAGCGCGTCGACCAGGTGGTTGGTGAACCGGGCCAGCACCTTCTCGCCCCGTACCCCGGACGGGATGATGTAGGCCGGGTCCTGGGCGTACTGGTAGCCGATGGTCCCGCTCCAGACGACCGGGATCACCGCCTGCGCCGCGGTCCTGACCAAGGCGCCGCGGGCCTGGTCGTACTCGCCGGTGTCGCCCGGTGCCAGCAGGCCCATCCCCGGGTCCGAGCCCGCCAGGTAGGCCCCCATGCAGATGCCGAGATAATGTCCGCCCGCGGCGACGTAAGACCTGATCGTTGCCGCCGCGGCCGGTCCCAGCGCGGTCATCCCGTGCCGGACCGAGCCGTCGCCGCCCGGCTGGGCGTAGAGGGCCACCCCGCGCAGGCTGGCCGCGGTGATCTTTATCTTCTCGCCCGGCCCGGCATAGGAGACGGTGAAATGCCGCGGAGACAGCCTGATCAGCGCCGCTGCCGCTTCCGAGCATCCCGGGCAGCTGGCCGGGCCGCGGTACACCAGCGCCACCGGCCGATCCGCCAGCCCGGCACCAGCCCGGCCCGGTGACGTGACACGCGGCGGCGGCCCGGGCGAGGCCGCTGAGCACGCGCCGACCGCAGTCAGCGCGAGCAGGACGGCGACGCTGGCATACAAACCGCGGCCCCCGGCGATGCCGCCTTCCCGCAGGCCTGCAACCAGGCTCCTGGCCAGCAGCATGCCGCCAGCCTATGTCAGCGCCGGGCTGCGGGGCGGCGCCGTCCCGCTCTGCCGCGGGCGAGGCGGCCAGGGCGGCGAGGTGGTCGTCCCTGATGGTCAGCGCCCACTTGGGGGAGCTGCGTCCCCGAGTTGGTCGCCGGCTGCCACCATGGCTGTGGTGGCCGCGCCGGTCATCGCGCCGATCAGCCGGTGCACGGCCGCGCCCGGCTGGCTTGTGGCTCCGCACGTCATACAGCAAGCAATTCAGCGGCCGCGGCCGCCGCGTCGGATGCGGCTATCCCTCGATCGTGAGTTAGGGTGCGCCTGCCCCGGAACATGTGCCTAACCGACGGGAATGCTGAGCTGCTGAGTCAGCACAGGACACGGTGAGTGCGGGGACTGACCCCGCCGGTTCGGCTGGCGCTGCCATGCGACTGGCAGATCTGCGGTGAGGTGGGTGGCGTGGCGATCACGGGGCGCCTGGACCGGTTCCAGCGGAAGCACCGGTGGGCGGGTTTCCCGCTCGCGGTGGTGTACAAGTACTTCGACGATTTCGGCGCCTACCTGGCGGCGCTGCTCACCTACTACGCCTTCGTGTCGCTGTTCCCGCTGCTGCTGGTGCTCTCGACAGTCCTGGGCCTGGTCCTCGCGAATGATCCGAGGCTGCAGAATGAGGTGCTCACCTCGGCGCTGCACCAGTTTCCGGTGATCGGCGTGGACCTGGCCCGGCCCCGGCGCCTGGGCGGCGGCCCGGTTGGCCTGACCGTGGGCATCCTGGGATCCCTGTACGGGGGACTGGGGGTGGCTCAGGCGTTTCAGTACGCCACCAACACCATGTGGGGGGTGTCCCGCAACAACCGGCCCAATCCGCTCCGGGCACGCGGCCGCAGCCTGGTGCTCCTGGGTACAGCGGGACTGGCCTTTCTGGTCACGACCGCCCTCACCATTCTCGGCAGCGTCGGTGGCGGCTTCCTCGGCACCGCCACGAGGGTCATAGCGCTGGCGGTGTCCGTAGTGGCGGGCGCGGCGCTGTTCGTCTTCGCGTTCCGCTTCGCGGCGGCGCGGCGCCTGTCGGTCCGCGACGTTGTGCCGGGCGCACTGGCGGCGGAGGTGATCTGGCAGCTCCTGCAGACGTTCGGGGTCATTTTCGTGCGGCAGGTCAGCCATGCCAGCCCTACCAACGCAGTGTTCGCTGTCGTGCTGGGCCTGCTGGCGTTCCTGTACGTCACCGCCACGACCGTGCTGCTCTGCGCTGAGATCAACGTCGTGCACGTCAATCGCATGTACCCCAGGTCGCTGCTGACCCCCTTCACCGACAACGTGATCCTGACCGCCGCAGACCGCCGCTCCTATTCCAGGCAGGCCAGAGCGCAGCGGAGCAAGGGCTTCGAGCATGTCAGCGTTTACTTCGACACGCCGTCACCTGTGTCCGAGCCTGCCGAGCCAGATAATCCGAGCGACCAGGATGAACCCGATAGGTGAGTAAACCGGATGAACCGGGAATCTGACGGCCGGCCCGGCCGTTTTCCGGCCGGCGGCCGGCCCGGTAGCGTGGGCAGAGTGGGTGCCGGGCCTGTGCGGGTGACGGAGTGCGTGTCGGAGCTCGGCCGGTGGGATGAGGCCGAGCGTGCTGCTGACCTGCGTCTCCGGCGGTATGTGCACGGCTATTTTGCGACGTCGTCGTCGCTGGTGCGGCTGGCGCGCGAACGGCATCTCCCGGCCGCTGAAGTGCCGATGGTGCTGAACTTCGGCGCTCCCCACGCGCAGGTGGACGCCGGATCCAGCCGCTGCGCGCAGCGGCTGGACGGGGCGTGGGTGACGGGCCTGCAGACGCGCTATCACCTCAGCGAGGCGACCGGGCAGCGGTCCTTCATGGTGGTGCGGTTCACCCCGCTTGGCGCGCATCTCTTCCTTCGCACCGCCATGGATGCGCTGACGGGCCAGACCGTTCTGCTCGGCCAGGTTGACCCGGCCCTCGCGGCACTGGTGAGCAGCCACGTGATGGCGGCCCGCGGCTGGGCGCAGCGGTTCGATGCGATCGAGCGGCTCATCGGCCGCCGCGTCGCCCCGGCCGCCGCACCTGCCGCATAACCGGGCATCGAGCAGGCGTGGGACAGGCTGGCCCGGGCCGGCGGTCAAGCGCGGGCCGAGTCGCTGGCTGCCGCTGCCGGGTGCAGCCAGCGCCATCTCATCCAGCAGTTCCGGCGTTGTTTCGGGCTGCCGCCCAAGAAGGCCGGCATGCTGCTGCGGTTCAGCCGGTCAGTTGAGGCGCTCACCTTCGACGCGCTGCCCGGCTCGGCCCGGAGACCGTACCTGCAGGGGGCGGTGCCGCTGGCCGGCCAGGACCCGGCGCTGCGCCTGGGTGATGTCGCAGCTGACTGCGGTTATTTTGATCAGCCGCATTTCATCCGGGAGTTCACGGCATTTGCCGGCGCCACGCCGTCGGAGTTCGTGCGGGGCATTCCGGCTGCCCGGCCGTGAGCACTGTCCCGGTCAGTTTCTTACAAGACGCCCGGCCAGGAGACCTGCCACCGTGAGCGGACGCCCACAGTCTGGAGGCCGGCCGGTGCAGCAGCCACCTATCGACCAGTCGCAGCTCGACGCGCGGATCAGCGGCCACGAAGCGGAGCTCCTGTGCCTGTGGCAGGCCGAGCAAGGTGGCACGGCCAAGGAGCGCGACCTGGAGATTGCCGCCGCCTGCCTCCCGTTCCCGCGGGAACGGGCCCTGCGGGCAGCTGACCTGCTGCCTGTACGTGCCGGGCGCTCCTTCGAGCCGGTTGACCCCGCGGCAGATCGACAGGAGCAGCGGGTCACGATCGATGAAGTCGATCTGCGCCCCGGGGTAGCGCTGCCAGATCGCGCGCCCCAGGTCGCCCGGGCCGCAGCACAGGTCCACGTGATCGACGACTGCCTCGCCGCCGCGTACGGCGTCGCCCCGGGTGCGGTGAGCCACGTCTCGTGGATGGTCCCGGACCTCGCGCAGGAGAGCGCGCGTCTCGCACGGCTGGGGTGCCGGCCGATCAACACGGCCCGGTCGGGCCAGATCTCAGTCGCCTGGCACGACGGCGGGCCGCTGTTTCCCCACCCGATCGAAGTGCATCAGCGCAACGACGCCATCGCCGGAATGCACGGCCGCCTGGCCGCGCTGCGCGGCCGGAACGGGAGTCCGCAGCACAGCTGATAGCCGATGACGCGATGCGGATCCGCTGCGGGAATTCACCGATGCCGGCTCGGTGGCGCACTCGCCGTGATGGCGGCCCGGAGAGGATGCCGGCGCGCGAAAGGCAGCGCCCGAGACTTACGCCCAGAACACGGATCACGTAGAGCAATGAGTCGCCACTGACTGTAGCGGCAGGGCGGGCAGCGTCGTAGTCTGGTGCTGGGGCGCCAGCGAGCAGGTGCGAGATCGCTGGCCACGAAAGCACCAAGGGGGGTGGGAACGGTGGAGCGTTCCCTGTATGACCGCCTCGGCGGAGTCGACGCCATCACGGCAGTCGTCCGCGCCGTTGCAGCTCGCCAGCTGAAGGACGACCGCATCAACCAGAAGTACGCCAGGACCAACGTAGACCGGCTGGTCAAGGAGTTCGTCGACCAGATCTGTCAGGCGACCGGCGGTCCGTGCAAGTACACCGGACGCAGCATGACCGAGGCGCATCACAACATGGGCGTGACCAGCGGCGAGTTCCAGGCCTTCGTGGACGACGTCGTCGCAACCCTGAACGACTTCAACGTGGGGAAAGCCGAGCAGGATGAGCTGCTGAACATACTTGCGCCCCTGCAGGGAGAGATCGTCGAAGCAGATTCGGGCCAGACGGGAACCCCGCTGCCGTCCGAGTTCATACCCGCACCGGCTCTGTCACCTACGCAACGTTAGCCGGGGCGTGCATCCGGACGACGTGGTGTCGTTCGCAGGCCGAGGAGGAAGCGGGGCCGGGGGCCTCGTCTGAAGGCCGGCCGCGTTCGGTAGGGCGTCTGCGAGGAGGGCATAACCTGCCGCTCTCTCGGAGTCCTCGCGGACGAACGCGGATGATCGCCTGCCCGCTGGTCCGGTCGCCGACCGGCCGATCTCCGGGAGCCGCCGCGGGCTCTCCAGCTCCTCGTCGGTGTACGCAGGAGCGACCGCCCGCCGCGTCCCGAAAGAGCCCAGAGATCCCCAGGTCAGGAGTTACGCAGCCATATCCGCACGATTGTCCCGAGTCCTTCGGCGACCACGCACGCGTCAGGCGGGCTGTCGCACCGCCGTCCCACGACGATTGTCGATCAGGTTCCGCCAGACTCCATCCGCGCCGCGGCGCGCGACATCGCTTGCCGAGCCTTCCACGTGCACGTGCTCGCCGTCCGGAAGCGTGCCATCAATTGACCAGTCCAGGACGATCTCGGCGATATCGCCGGTAACGAACACATGGCGCGCCCTGGCCTTCAGCGGCAGGCCCAGCCTGAGATCGCGCTCGAGTTGGGCAGCGATCTCGGCGCGATCAGTGACGGTTCGCCCGTCATCCGCGATGAGCACTGCATCCGGGTCGTACAAGCCCATCATCGCGCTGATCTTGCCGGAGTTAAAGCGCTCAGTCAGCGACGCGGCCATGCCTTCGGGTTCGGTGGGGAGTGAATAGGGCTCGGACATCAGGGTCTCCCGTTCGTGTTGGCTGAACTGCGATACGACCGTGATACCCCGGGGTCGGGACCCATTAGTCCATGACTTCTCGCCCGGTCCTGTTGCGTTCGCGGCAGGCCAGTAGGAGCGGATCTTCTCCCGGCCCACCCGGAGCTGTTCGGCCCGCCGTGCCACCGGCCCCGGCCCGGCCGCTGCCCGCGCTGAGCTGCGGACTGGCCGGCCCACCGGACTGGCACCTGGGTTCTATGCTGCTTGGGAGCAGCCGCGCAGGTCATCTGGATATGGTTCGGCCTGGCCGACGCCAGGAAGCGCGGCTCGGGGGCAGGCTGGCCCGGTTCGCCGGTGCACTGCAGATGAGGCCGGCATTGCGCATTCCTGCCGGCGTCCTCTGGCTACGCAGCAATCGGCCCGTATAGCCACGGTCAGACTTCCCGGGAGAATTGGGGGCCGACACTATCATGGACAACCGCGAACCGGATAACAAGGCCGATCAGGTCGATACTAATTCCAGCGCGACAGCGGTCGCATTTGTGACGACGGAGCACTTCACCCTCCAGGGGGCTCGCTCGTCAACGATCTCGGAGTCGACCGGGCGGGCGAGCATGTTCCTGACCACGGTGAGCGGCGGACTGGTCGCTCTGGGGCTGCTGGCCACCGCCACCAAGGTCGGCGCGGCCTTTTACGCGTTCGGCCTTATCATCTTGCCCACCCTGGCCTTTGTGGGGCTGGTGACGTTCGAACGGGTCATGCAGTCGGGGATAGAGGATCACAGGTATGCGCGACGCATCGCATGGCTTCGCGGTTACTACTTTGACCAGGCGCCTGAGCTGGTCGGTTACCTGCTCAGCGTTGCCCCGCCGGAACGGCTTCGGGTTCAGGGGCTGGGGGGCGGCCTCTGGCAGGGGTTCCTGACGGTCGCCGGGATGGTTGGCGTGATCACGGCGGTGCTGGCCGGCTCCGCCGCCGGGCTGCTCGCCGGGATCGTCGCCGGTCATTCGCTCGTGGTAGCGCTCGCCGTGGGCGCTGTGGTCGCCATCGCCGCGTTGGCGGCGCTCATGCGCTACCAGGACGTGGCCTGGAGGCAAGTCATGACCACACCCGTGTTTCCCGGTGAGGAAGTCGTGTCAAAGTGAGCGCTGGCCGGGGGTCAGCAGGTCGCGCCGTGGGTCAGCCGTCGCGATGTCCCCTTCGCTAGTCATCGGCAACTGCCGTGATGTCGGACGGTCCGGTTAGCTTGACCTCATGTTTGCTGAGGCTGGCTGGTGCGGCGTGTGCGGGTTGGCGGTGCCTGCCGGGGAGAGGTTCTGTCCCTGGCCGTTCGGCGGCCGGGCTGGTGGAGAGCCGTATGACGGCGAGGTTGGGCCGTGGGCATCGCACAGCCTGGCGTTCATGACCGAGCTGGTGGAGGCGCAGCACTGGCGGTGCCCGTGGTGCGGGGATTGCCTGCCGGACTCGCCGCCCGGCACCGCGATCGATCACATCGTGCCCCGGGTGTACGGCGGGCCGCATCGCCGGTGGAATCTGCAGCTGCTGCACCAGGAGTGCAACTCGGCCAAGGGCAAGAAGATCACCGCTGAGGCGCTGGAGCTGGCGGACGCTCACGGCGTGACGATCAGTACCGACGTCGGGCTCTACCGCGCGGGTGTCCGGCGCCGGGCGGCGGTGTATGCCGTGCGGGCAACTCTCCAGCTCGGCGGCGAGGGCCGCGACCGGGCCCTGGCCGCGGCGAGGAACCTGACCGTGTTCTTCCCCGAGGCACGCGTTCGCGCCATCATCAGGGCAGCGGCGGAGGGGAGCCGGCCCGCTGACAGCCCGGCTATACCCGCGCAGCACTCCGCCCAGCGGACCAGTGACGACCAGCGCAACGGGCGCCTCTTCATGACCTGACCGCTCCCGGATGCTCCGGCCGCGGCGCCGGATGGGTGGGCGCGGGATCAGCCGTGCCGGCGGCTCAGCCAGGAATCACCGGGAGCACGACATGCGAGGGATGAGTCGAGTCGTGAAGGACCGTGTTCTCGCAGGCTCGACGTCGGCGTTCCCGCCACAACGGATCACCGGTGTTCGGATTGACGTCGAAGCGAGGAAAATTGGAACTCGAGATATCGAGTCGAATTCGATGGCCGGCCGCGAAGAGGTTGCTGGTGGGATAGAGCTCGATTTCGATCTTGACGATCTCTCCCGGCCTATAGGGAACCTCGGAATCACCCTCGCGGTACCGCAAGCGCAGGATCGAGTCGGTCAGATTGAGCGCATAGCCATGCGGGTACCAGGGGCTGGGCGGGTAGACATCGATGAGCTTGGCCGTGAAATCGGTGTCGGCCGCTGTCGAGGTCACCCACAGCGCCACCACAATAGGCCCGGTCACCTCGGTCGCCGCCGCCAGGGGCGGGGTCTCGAAGGTCAGGACGTCGGCCCGCGAGGACAGCGGGAGGTACGGAGGCTTACACCCAAAGACGTCGGCGCGCTCGCGCTGGTCAAACCCGCCGGCCACCAGGAGGTCATAGCGGCGCTGGCCGAAGGCGCCGTAGTCGGCGCTGGAGAGCTGGAGGCCCAGGGGTCGCACATCACTCAGCGAGGACACGTTGCCGCCGATGCTGGGCACCGGATCGACCGGGTTGAATTGATAGGTCGTGGACGAGGCTGCGACGTCCGGGGGCTCGGATTGGAGCGAACCTTCAGCGGTCAGGTAGTACGGCTGGTAATCCGTGCGGGCCAGCGGCCAGGCCTGCTCGTCACGCCATTGTCCTCCGTGATTGAGGCGTCCGGCCGGCGTCCGGTTACCTGCCCCTCCTCCCATCACGAACAACCTCAGCGGCGGCCAGGCACTGCACTGGTTCTGTGCCCCCCGCAGGAGATGGTCGTACCAGTCGAGGTGCAGGTCCAGGAAGGAGGCGAGGGCGGCATCGGGACCAAAGTCCACGTCCCCGGCGTAACTGAGCTCGACGGTGGCCTGCCCGTGAGTCCAGGGTCCTACCAGGGCACGCACCTGCCCCTTCCCTGCGGACGAGAGGGCTCCGAAGAGCTCAAAGGTCCCCCGGGTGTACGAGTCGTACCAGCCCCCCACCAGCAGCACGCCCAAGTCATCGGGGAACTGTTCCAGATGCGCCACCGGGTGGACGCTCGGATGGGCCCATCGCTCGTCGTAGTCACCCCGGGTGGCCAGCTCCAGCGCCCAGCGCTCGTAGGGCTCGACCAGGGCCAGCTGGCTGACTCCTCGGCGCAGCGGGAGCCGCGTCAACCAGTCGGCCACCTGCGGCGCGCCCCGGTTGAGCGCGTCGTCGACCCACTCCGGCCGCCGATCTCCTCGCCGGTTGAGCGCCGAATGCCAGAACGCCCACGCGATCCAGCGCATCTCCACCGCACCGCCGTGCCGTACCGAGCTCGAGTGGGCGTTTGAGCCGCTCATGTTGGGGACCAGCGCCGCCAGTCCGGGGGCTCCGGCGGCCGCGGCCGCCGTCTGGGTCCACGAGACCCAGGACGTACCCCACATCGCGACGCGCCCGTCGCACCACGGCTGGGACACGATCCACGCCACGGTGTCGTAGCCGTCGTCGGCCTCGGGCCACAAGAAGTCGACCTCACCCCCAGACCCGAAGCAGCCTCGGCAGTCCTGGGTCACCGCCACGTACCCGTGCGAGGCGAAGATCCTGGGCCAGCACGGCGCCTCGGCCAGGGACGCCTTGTCGTAGGGGGTCCGAGTCAGGATGACCGGCAGAGGGCCGGCCACCACCTGACCGTCCTGCTCCGGCCGGTAGATGTCCGTAGCCATGGGCACGCCGTCACGCATGGGCACCTCTACGTCGCGCGTGACGTGGACGGAGTGCGGCCCCTGTCGCATGTGTATGCCTCCTTCGGCCGCTGCCGGCAGCCGGCCGGCCTCCCGCGATGCCGCTCATCCCAAGTTGATCTTTACGGATTGTACATTTATGCGGTGTTCTGGCCGCTCGCCGGCATGATCGTTTGGCATGAAGCGACCTCGGGGTGGCGGCCGAGAACCGCCGAACGAGCCCGCTGGGCGATCGCACGCGCTGATGCCTTCGCCATCGGGATCAGCGGCCTACCGGCGGAACGCGGCTCGGACAGCGGCTGCGGTGGAGCTGAAGTACTCGGGCGGCTCGATGAATCCCCACTCGTTGAATGCCGAGCCGTTGGTGAGGGCGCGCCGATAGCCGAAGCAGACGAGGTAGAGCGCCCGGATGTACATGACCGCCTCGAGGCGGTCAAGCTCGTCGTCGGTCGGCTCGACGTGCTGGCGGTAAGCATTGACGGCAGCGTCGATCCGCTCCTGGTTCGGCCGACGCGGGTTCCACGAGCCAGTGCCCCAGGCCAGGTAAGCGAAGTCGGCGAGGCGCGGTCCGCGGCCGGACGCCTTCCAGTTGATCGCGACGGGGCCTTGCTGGCTCAGGATGGCGTGATCGGGGGCGTGAAGGAGGTTTCCGTGGAGCAGGCCCTCCGGAAGGCCGTGGCCGTCGTCGGCCGAGCGCACCTGGTCGCGGAGCTGCTCGAATCGTCCGCGCTCGCGCGGCGCGACCTTCGTGTCGACGGCGTCGAGAAATGACAGGGCCGCCAGCAGGTCCTGACGCGGGGTGCCCTCCCGGCTCGGATCCTCACCGCTCGCCCCGCCCGGCCGGCCGGCGGCTTCGTCGTACGGCAGCGCGTGCAGCCGTCCCAGCAGCTCTCCCATCATGGCGAACTTCGCGGCACTCTCGGGAAGCTGAGCGCCGTCAACGAACTGCGTCACGAGGACCGCGCTGCCGTCGAAGTCGGATACCGCATCGTCAGCTGCCAGGCGCTCGGCGGGATAGCCCTGCCGCTCGAGGAACCTGAGGATTGCGGCGTCGCCCAGAACACCGGCACGCGGCCGGGCCGGGGGAAACGCGCGGGCGACCCAGGGGCTGCCGTCATTACGGTCGATGCGAAACACGTAGGTCTTGTGCACGCTGAGCTTCGTCGCCGCTACCGGGTCAATGCCGTAGTGATCCCGCAGATGAGCGAGCAGCCGCTCCGGAACTGGCTCGTGGTGCATCCGTGCACCCAGCCCTCCGAGATCCGTCAGCGCCTCGGTGTAGCGCTGCCCGGTCTCCTCGGCGTGGCGCCGGACAACCTTCTTGAAGCTGGCGTCCCTGGTCATGGACAAGCATCTCCTCGACACCATCGTCCCCCAGCGACGCGGTACTAGAAGATGGCCCGTGACATCGATGACCGAGAGGGCGAATCCCCTTCGCGAATGGAACCCGGCTGGGGCGGAGGTTCCGCGCTCGGCGGCCGGTCGCCGCCGTAAGCCCAAATCTGCCTGAGGCGCCCGGCCCTCGTCAAGTGCTTCACCCGACCAGACGACAGCGCGGGAAGCGCCGCAGTGATGTGCAGACGGCCACGAGCGGCGAAGCCCGCCGAAGTCGTTCATGGGCGAACGCGCTGCGCTATCTACCGACTTGACACCCGTGCGAGCCGATCGGCTGCAACTCGGCGCGCCAGGCGCGAGTTTCCGGGCCTCCTCCGGCTCTGGCGGATGAGTCAGCGGTACTCGAGCGTCCCGTCGTCAAGGTCGGCCTTGGGCAGGATCTCGCGTTCCTGCTCGTGCTCGTGCATGTGGGTCCACGGCTCGCGATCGCCCTGCTTGAACAAGATGTGCTGGGAGCGGGTGACGTAGCCGGCGTTGAAGTTCTCCGGATCGGACCACGGCCGCAGCGGCATGTCCTTGTCCTCGGGCCGCAGCTCCGGGACCGCCATCGTGGCGCGCTTGTCTTGCATGTTCGCGAGGAGGCGGCCGACCAGATCGCTGACCAGGTCGACCCGCAGGGTCCAGCTGTGCCGGAAGTAGCCGAAGACATACGCCATGTTCGGCACGCCGGTGACCATGATGCCGCGCCAGGTGACGCGGCCGGAGAAGTCGACCGGCTCGCCGTCGACGGTGAAGGCGACGTCGCCGAGGAGCGACAGGTTGAAGCCGGTGGCGGTGACCACGATGTCGGCCGGGATCTCCTCACCGGAGCTGACCTTTATGCCGTGCTCGGTGAACGTGTCGATGGTGTCGGTGACGATCGACGCCTTGCCCTCGCGCAGCGCCGCGAACAGGTCGCCGTCCGGGACGACGGCGATGCGCTGCTGCCACGGCCGGTAGCGCGGCGTGAAGTGCCTGTCGATGTCGAAGCCCTCGGGCAGCAGCGGCCGGATGGAGTCCATGAGGAACGCGTGCAGCTCGTCGGGCGCCTCGAACGACGTCCGGGCCAGCCAGTGGTACTGCTGCATGTGCTGGCGGCGCATGATCTCGTGCATCCACTCATCGGGGATGTCCAGAGCCGCCAGCGTGACGGCGAGCTCGTCCGTGGTGGGTGGGGCGAAAAAGTAGGACGGAGATCGCTGCAGCATCGTCACGTGCTCAGCCTGCTCGGCGATCGCCGGGATCAGCGTTGCGGCCGTGGCGCCGGAGCCGATCACGACGACGCGCTGGCCGGCCAGGTCCAGGTCCTCGGGCCACGCCTGGGGGTGCACGAGCACGCCCCCGAACCGGTCCATGCCGTCCCACTCAGGGCGGTAGGGCTTGGCGTGGTTGTAGTAGCCCTGGCACATCCACAGGAAGCCGGTGGTGAACCGCACCTGCTCCCCGGTGTCGGCCCGGCTGACCTCGACGGTCCACCGGCGGTCCGCGGTGGACCAGCTGGCCGCGGTGACCCGGTGCTGGCAGCGGATGTGCTGGGCGAGGCCGTCCTCGTCGATGACCTCGTCGAGGTAGTGGAGGATTTCCTCGCCCGCCGCGATCGACGGACCGCGCCACGGCTTGAACCGGTAGCCATAGGTGAACAGGTCGCTGTCAGAGCGCACGCCCGGATACCGGTGGGTCCACCAGGTCCCGCCGCGGTTGTCCTGGGCGTCGAGGATCACGAAGGTCCGGTCGGGGAACTGCTCCTGCAGGTGGTGCGCGGCGCCGATACCGGAGACACCGGCGCCGACGATGAGGACATCGACATGACCGGCGTCCTGGATCTCCTCGGTGGTCTGGGCGGGAGCTTTCGCGGGCGCGGTCGTCATGGCTGGACCTCCGGGTCGCGTGCGCTGACGTCCGTAATCCTAACTCCGGTCCTCATGGCGAGCATGAGGACCGATTCGTCCCGGCATGATGGTCGCTGGCCCTGGAGCGAGCCCCCGGCGGGGCGAGCTAGAATTGAGAGTGGAGCTTGCGCATAAGGAAATCTTCGAGCGGTACATTCATGCCGGTGCGATCACCCGGAATCCGGATGCGATCGCCGCGATGTTCACCGAGGATGGCGTCCTCGAGGCGCCGCTGGTTCCCGGCGGCCATCCGCTGCACCGGCGCCTGGTGGGCCGGGATGCGATCCGGACCGGAACCAGCGCGTATCACCAGCAACCGACCTACCAGGGCACGATGAACCTGGAACGGTCCGCCTACGTCCTGCACGACACGCGGGATCCCGACGTTTTCATTGCCGAGATCGACGTCGCCTTCGACGAAGCCGACGGGCGGCGGACGACGATGTCGCTCGTGCAGATCTTTCGCCTCCGCAACGGGCAGATCGCCATGCTTCGCGACTACTTCGCGGAGCTGCCATCCGTCGCCCCCGACGACCACTCGAGCTGATCGAAGAACCACCGGGATTACATGCCGGGTTGCGCGTCATTGCTGCGTTGTTCTATGGCCGCGGCCCGCGGCGGATGGCAGTGCTCCGCCGCGGGCCGGGCTCTCGATGTGCTAGCCCCTCCGGCTTAGACCGGGCCGATGGAGAAGCTGAACTGCTGGGTGTCCGGAACCGTCCCGCCCTTCAGCTTGTTCAGCGACTGAACGCGAAGCTGGTTGATCGGATTGTGGGTACTCGGGTCGACGGTCAGCACCAGCGCGTGGCTGAAGGTGCTGCTGGCGCCGTTAACCCACGGGAAGTAGACGCGGCCGCCACGGATGACGCTGTTGGCCAGGTCGCCGACCCAGATGGTGGTGGGGTTTACGCCGCAGTTCTGCAGGGTGGTTTCCCTGCCGCTGAACAGCGGCAGCTTGGAGCCGGTGCACAGGCCGCTCTCGTTGCCGAACGGCGACCAGTTGGCCTCGAACACCGGGTAGCTGGACGGATAGTTGATGCAGACGTACGAGGTCTGCGCCAGGCCGACGCCGCCGAAGTTCGGGCAGAAGTTCAGCAGGGTGCCCACCTTCGCGCCGGTGAAGTCCTCGTTCGGGTGGGTGTTGCTGGCGTGGTTCAGGTTGACCTCTATGCCGGGCTTACCGCCCGTGCCGGTGTCACCCGGGACGTAGGCGTTCTGGATCGTGTGCCGGCCGAGGGCAAGGCTGAACAGGTTGAAGCAGTGTAAGCCGCACGCCGGGGTGGCGGCCGGCCCGACCGAGGCGCTCGCCGCGCTCCCCGCGGACAGGCCAACCACGGTTGTGACGGCGACCCCAGCCGCGAATACTGAGCACGCCCTCGCAAAGCGGTTGCGCATGGAGATTCCTTCCTGTTCGGGAACTCGCCAGTCCGACTGCCTATTCCGGTGGCTTGGGCGGTCAAGCCATCTCCGGGAAACGGCTGGCGACGATAGTGCACGAAAGCTGGCTCATGTTGGTCTTGGTTATCCCGCCCTGCCAGTCAGTAGCTGCACATTACCATGGGTAGTTAGACGGATACATGGGGTGCCGACGGTCATCAGCGCGCGTGTACTAATGTCCGGTAAGGGAGGGACTATTCCGGCGGACTGGCCGCAAGCGGACACCGGTAATCCGTGGGACGCCGAGTGCAGAATCGAGCTTCCTGGTGCGAATGGCGCCTGAGCGGGCGGTCCAGGAAGCCGTTTGACCTATGGGAGCCGAATGTCGTCAGGGCGCCCTTTCCGCCCCCGGCAAAAGCGGTAGAAATCCCGAAAGCGCGTGGTGCTGGACCCGATCGTCGGCTCCCGCAGTCCGCCTGCAAGGCTCACCGGCGCCGGAACATCCGGTCGCGAGCCGCGGCCAGCGACGTCCAGTTCCGGGCCAGGGCACGCTTGAGGATGCCCGCGTCCTCCGGAGCCCAGGACGTGGTGCGCGCCTGCAGGCTGCCGGTCGGAACGAGTTCGTAGGCGTAGGCCGCGACGGACTTGCGGGTAACCCCGGGCGGCAGGGTCATCCGGCGGTAGCCGTGGTAAGTGTCATCGCCCGTCAGCATCACCACGCCCCGGTTGAACAGCGGGGGCACTGATCTCGGCTCCTGCGCTGGATCTCGGCGAACCAGCAGGCTCCCGCCGAAACGGGGATCCCAGTCCCGGTTCAGGTACAGCAGCACGTTGAGCACGCGCCGCCAGTCCTCATGGTGTGGGTGGATATTGAAGTCGACGTGCGTGTCCAGGTAACTGCCGTCGCCGCCCTGGTGGAATCCGGCGCCGTGAAACGACGGGTCAACAAGCAGCGGCCGCCCGGCCAGCCGGCTGAGAATATCCGCGAATGCGCCCGACAGCATCAGGTCATGGAAGCGCCTTGACATCGGCCCGTTGCTGGCGAGCCTTTCGGACACGAACCCGTCCAGCACGACCAGCGGGAACGGCTGGGCCGAACTGAACTCCGCTGCCAGTTCGTCCACCCGGCCCGCCCATGATCCCAGCATGTTCTCCAAGCTCATCGCCTGCTCCTTAGGCCCCTGAATCCGGTGCATCGCGGCGCGGCCGCGATGTGAGTTGCCTAAGGGAGACGCCTTCGTACCCGTCAATGCTGCGTGGGCATGGGCATTGCGCCCAGACCCGCCGGAGATCCGCTGGTTCCCGCCGCCGCGGTGCTGATGATGGGTGCCGGACCGCCGTCCGGCTGCCGACCCTCATATCGCGGGCCGCCGGCTTCTAGCTCAGATGTGGTAGGACGCGTACCGGAGCATCTTCCGGCGATAACTTGTCGACTATCCGGCCGGCCGGCTGGCCTGCCCGGTGAGAGGTCATTCCGCTGGGCACGGACGAGCGGCCTGTGCCTGGGCGCGGCACGACGTTTCGTGCGGCCGCGTCTGCCAGGATCCTTCTCCATGGAGCTGACGTCGCATCTGCCCGATGACCGCCGCGCGCATGTCGAAGGCCGGCTGCGCGCCAACCTGATGGCGTGGCTGACGACCGTGCGCGCCGACGGGCGGCCTGACAGCGTGCCGGTGTGGTTCCTGCTCCGTGACGACGAGACCATCCTCGTGTACAGCCGCGCGGCGAAGGTGAAGCTGCGCAGCATCAGCCACAATCCGAGGGTGGCCCTGGGACTCGACGTCACCGATATCGGCCGGGATGTCATCCGCATCGACGGGACCGCCGAGCACGTCCCGGGGTTTCCCGCGGCCGACCAGGTGCCGCAGTACGTGGCGAAGTACACCGAGCGCATCGGGGCGCTTTTCGGCACGGCAGCCCAGTTCGCCGCGCTGTTTTCCGAAGCCCTGATAATCACGCCGCATCGCCTGCACGCCTGACGGCTTCCCGCGTCCGAGGCCCTGCCGCTTTCCCGGACTGGCCGGCGGCTGGTGCGCTGCTGCCTTTCTTGGCCCGAGCCGGCCGGGAGGCCCCGGCGCCGGCTGATGAATCAGCCCCGCCGTGTGCTGTCGACCACGTGAACTCGATCTCGATCTCGGGTGACCACGGCCAGTCCGGGGCGTCATCCGAGCTTCTCCGGAGCGAACGAGCCCGGCGCTGACCAGGCGTGAATTACGATGACCCAGGACCGAGCCGGCATTTCGGCGAAACGGCGGGCATCACCGTTCCACTTGAGGCAAGGGGGCCATCATGGAACTGGCACCGGATTTTTCCTTCCAGCCGCTGCCGCCCATCGGGGATCAGGCGGAGCTCGCGCCGCGGGCTGCGGCTAACCCGCTGGGCCCGCTGGCCGGGCTCCTCGGGAGCTGGTCCGGCCATGGCTTCAACGTCATCTGGCGGCCGGATCACTCGGCCGGGCAGGATCACTTCCTCGAGCTCAACGTAACCAGTGACCAGATTGACTTCGCCACCATTCCCGGAGCGATCCCCAACCGCGGCTTGCTGCAGCCCGACATCAACATGTTCGGCCTGACCTACTTGCAGCAGGTCAAGGACACCAACCTGAACGCCGGCCTGCACATCGAGCCGGGCCTGTGGGTGGCGATCCCGGCGACGAGCAACCCGAAGGTCGGTCCCACCGTGGCCCGCCTGGCCTCGATCCCGCACGGGACGACCATCGTGGCCCAGGGCACCGCGACCACCGCGGCCGGGCCGCCTGCCATCCCGCCGGTAGGCATCAAGCCGTTCACGATCGGCCATCCGGGCCAGACCGTCGACTTCCCGGAGCAGACCCTCAGCACGGCCAGCGCGTTCCGGACCGCGGGCGCGGGGCTGGCCGGCGTCACCCAGCCGATGGTCAACGATCCCAACAATGTCCTGACCGCCGCGATAAAGGGCCAGACCATCACCTCGACCACGACGCTGCACATCGCGACCAACGACACTCCCGTCCCGGGCGGCGGGACCGCGAACACGGCCTTCCTGCAGGGCATCGGGCAGTCCAACGCCGACGCGGCCCTCGTCACCGCGACCTTCTGGCTGGAGACCCTCCAGGGCCAGACCAGCCCGAGCCAGCTGCAGTACTCGCAGACGGTATTCCTGCGCTTCAACGGCCTCAGCTGGCCCCATATCACGGTCGGGACGCTGCGCAAGGCGGCCGGCAGCTAGCTGCCCGGCACCGGGGCACCGGGGGAGGAGGCGTGCACTGCGGCTGAGCGGCTTTCGCTGCGGGCACTGGCGGGGGGCGGAAGCCGGCTACCGGGTGGCCCGCGGGCACCCACGAAGAACCGGTACGGTCACGAGCGCCGTCTTCCCGGCCGGGTCGCTGACGGCCAGGGTGACGCACGCGGGCCGCCGGACCAGGATGCCGCCCAGGTACAGGGTGTAGCGAGAGCCGCACGCGGGCAGGCCCACGGCGCGGGCCGGCGACACCCTGCCGACGCCGTAGTCGAGCCAGGCGGACGCGGGACTCACGACAGTCACGGTCCGATACGACCCCGGCTGCACGGCCAGGGGGCTCTTCCAGTCCAGGTAGCGATCTCCCGCCACACGCTGGACGGGAAGCGTGTCGTAAGCGTTGGTGTCCCCGATAAAGCCATCGACTCCATTGGCGAGGCGTGCCGGACGTGTATCCCGGTCCTGCTGCCCGGCCGAGTCACGGCATGTCAGCAGATTCGTGATGCCGTCGCTGGTCACCTCGGGGGAGGGAGCGCGAAGGAGCGCCAGGGACAGCGCAATGGCGATGATGACGGCTCCCGCGCCCGTGGCCGCCAGGGCGCTCCTGACCCGCTGGCGCCGGGCCGCCCGGCGCACCCGAAGCGCGGCGTCCGGCCATGGCGGCAGCGACCATTCTTGCTCGCGGAACAATTCGCGGAGCCTGGCCTCTGTCGTGCTGTCATCCGGCATGAGCGTCACCTCCGGAGATTGCTTCCGTGTCCCCTGCTGCCATGAGGGGCCGCAAGGCAGCCAGGCCCCTCGATGCCAGGCTGCGCACGGTGCCGGGACGGCAGCCCAGCAGTTCTGCGATCGCTGGGTCGGGCAGATCCTCGAAGTACCGCAGCACAAGAACAGCTCGCTGCCGGGGCGGCAGCAGAGCCAGGACCCGGCGAAGCGCGTCCCGCTCCTCGCTTCGCGACAGCCCTCCGTCACCCGCGACAGGTTCCGGCACGTTTCCCAGCTGAATCCGGGATCCCCACCGGCGCCAATGGGTTATGTGCGTGTTGACCATGACCCGGCGGACATAGGCCAGGGGATCGTCAGCTCGTATCCGGCGCCATCGGCGCAGCGACCTGACCAGGGCTTCCTGCACCAGTTCCTCAGCCTCCTGGGGGCTGCCCGTCAGCACATGCCCAAACCGCAGTAAGGCAGGTAGTGACCCGGCGACAAACTCGTCGAAGAACTCGCCACCGCAGTCAGCTTCGGGCACGTGCGTCCTCTCTCCTTCCCCTATGACTCGGGGCAGGCGCAGGATGTTGCACGGCTACGGGCGTGACCCGGCCACGCGAATGGAGCAGGCAGCTGTCCAGTCCGGTCCGCCGGCGTCACCGGCGCGGCGCCAGCCAGCGCGTCTCGATCCGGCCGTGCCGCATCCGGCCGACCAGGCGGACGTGCAGCGTCTCGGCTGTGTTATCGCCCGCGTCCCTGCTGATCGCGAGCTTGCTGTACCGCACTGACAGCTCGTTGGCGTCCACGACCATGCCCGGCGCGACGACCAGTTCCACCTGGCCGCCGGTCACCCGCATCTCGATGACCAGCTCAGGTCCGCTACGCACCGCAGTGGTCAGGTCCAGAGTGACGTCGCACCACGCGGTGCGCAGCGCCAGCCGGTGCGGCAGCCTCCACCGGCCATCGCGCCGCACCGAGCCGTGACGCTCGCTGATGGTGAGCACCTCGGCGGCCGGCTCGGCTGGCGTGCCAGCGGGCGGCAGCGAAATCGCCCCGCCGCTGCCCGGCACCGCGATCAGGTCGGCGGTGAGCGGGGCCAGCGCATCGACCGTGCGGGCGGCCAGCGCCGCGTCCAGCCGCTCGTCGAACTCGGCCGAGTCGAGTCGGCCGTCGGCGACGGCGGCGCGCAGCACCTCGATGACCCGGTCGCGGTCGGCGCGGACGCCCGCAGCGCTGGCGAGCTCGGCGGATCTGCCGGCATCCGGTCTCCTGGCGGCCACGTGGTGGCACCGCGCCACCGACATTCCGACGTTATATCGCAAGTAGACGGTCATCAACGAGGGAGGCGACTGCGCGAGCGCGATGCCCGACTACCAGCGGCCCTGGCCGCAGCGCGCCGACACCGAGGGACGCCGCGGCGACGACGGACGGGGTCAGTCGATGATTGCCCCGCAGCTGAGGTTGACCATCGCGCCCGTGATCGCGCCGGCCGCGTCCGAAGCCAGGTAAACCGCGGTCCCGGCCAGCTCGGACAGCCTGGGCAGACGCCCGAGCAGCGTGTCCTTGAGCAGCGGCTGCAGATACTCGTCTCTGACACCGGGATAGGTCTGCGGGGTGAAGTTAGACCGCAGTCCCGCCACCCGCACGCCCTGCCGCCCGACCTCGCCGGCCAGGCTCCGGGCGAGTGCCTCTACCGACGCGCACGCCAGGCTGAAGCCTCCCATCTGGTGGCGGCTCTCCTTCGCGGACGTCGCGCTCAGCATCACGATGACACCCGACCCCTGCGCTGTCATGTGCCGGGCAGCTGCGGTCGCGGTCAGGAAGTTGGTCCGGCAGATCCCGGTGACCGGCGCCAGGAAGTCATCCAGCGAAATCTCCGTCAGCGGAATGTTCTGCACGACATCAACGGCCACAGCGTTGAACGAGACGTCAATCCTTCCGGCGGTCTTCGCCACATAGTCGGCGTGCGCGTCAACGGCGGCTTTGTCCATCGCATCGACCTGGGCCGTCTCCGCCGCGCCGCCCTGGGCGCGGATGTCGTCAGCCACATCCTCGAGCGTCGCCAGGGTACGGCCGGCCAGGAAGACCGCTGCCCCCTCATGGGCATAGGCACGTGCCACCGCGCCGCCGATCGCTCCGGCCGCCCCGTAGACAATGGCGTTCTTGTTTTCCAGCAGCACAAGCACTCCTTTTCCGCGGCTGCCCCGGCACGCAGGCGGCCGCCAGCACAACGACGGACCATCGTCAGGACAGACTGGCCGGCTACGCCAAATTAATCGGCCCCGCAATCCTGGCTGGCTGGCCCCGGGTCGCACCCCGGCCGGCGGGCAGGAGCTCCACCCGGGCAACCGGGCAGACGTTCAGCGACACGGCACTACAGGTCGATGGCGAGCTCCGTCGACAGCGGCGCGAAGCCGTGCCGCCGGTAGAAGCGAACGGCGTCGGCGTTGGCGGTGTAGGCCGTGACGTGCAGGCGGGCGGCGCCCCGCTCGCGCGCCCACGCGGTGAAGTTCTCCACCAGCCGGGCGCCGACGCCGTTCCCGCGCAGGGCAGGCGCCACCCACGTGCTGACGAGCTCGGCGCGCGGGCCGAGCCACATCGGCGACGCTGCCTGGTACAAGCCGACCAGGTGCCCGATCACGGTGCCATCGGCGAGCGCCGCGAGCAGCAGTGCGTCGGGGTTCACCGACAGCTCGGCGATCCAGGCGGCACCGTGCCCGCTGGGCCACCGCTGGTCACGCAGCGGGTCGCGGACGGCGCCGTCCTCGGCGAACAGCGCCGCGCTGCACGCCGCCACGCCATCGAGATCCTCGGACTCGGCGCGACGGACAACGATGTCTGGCATAAGCAGTCAAGCTATCAGCCTCCCGCCGACACCATTGTTGCGGTTTGTACCAGGCCGGCAGCGGTACCGGCCCGGCTCAGGGCGCGGCCGCCGCGAGGGCCTGGCGGACCCCGGCGGCTGCGCTCCGGCCATCGTTGTGGCCGATGAGAGTGGCGACGGCGGCGGCCGCGGGATCCATCAGGTCGGCGGCCACGGCCGCGAAGGCCGGCCCGTCGGTGACGCGGGCCACGGGCAGCCCCCTGGCCGCGAGCTTGTCCAGCTCGGTGTGCTCGTCGGCACCCTTCATGAACGGCAGCCGCAGGCCGACGAACACGATCGCGTTGAGATCGAGCTCGGCCGCGAGGGCCGCGATATACGGGCCGCGCGGCCCGTCGGTGAAGTGGCGTCCCTGGTGCTCGACGGTCGGGAAGTAGGTCGGGACGGCGCAGGAGGCGGCCACCGCGTCGATCAGGTCCAGGCCGCTGTCGCGGCCGAGCAGGACGGTCTCGCCACTCTCGCAGTCGACGGTGGTCAGGCGCAGGTCCCCGGCCGGCCACTCCGCAGGGACGGACGCCCCGATGAACTCCCGGTAGGCGGCCGCGTCCATGGCGGGCCGCGCCGCGCGGGCCAGGCGGCCGACCGCCCGCGCCCGCTCCGTGACGGTCGGGGTGCCCGGCCGCATCAGGTCCAGCAGCTCGGACGAGACGGCTGACGTGGAAGCGCTGCTCCGCGGAGCGGATGCGGCGTCCGGCATGGTGACGTTGGCGGTCCGCCGCGCCACGATGGCCGGCAGGTCACGGCCGAGCGCGGTGATCGCGCCGGCCATCGACCCGGCCGACGTCCCGGTGATCACGGTCGCGGTGGCGGGGTTCCAGCCGGCGTCGGCAGTGATCGCGGCGAGCACCCCGAGTTCCCAGGCCACGCCGACAACGCCGCCGCCGCCGAGAATCAGGCCGACGCGGAGCCCAGAGTTCGTCACGAAATCGATCCTAGAATTAGATTCCACATCGGCGCAAGCAATGCTGCCGGGGTCTGGTGACCCCTTACCTTCTTCAGCGGGCCCAGGGAAGCATGATCTGGGTCTGGGAAGTCCGGCGGTTCCGGCGGTGCCGGTATGGCTCATTGCCCCTGCAGCAGGTATGGCCTGGGGGGTGTTGCCGCCGGCGCGGCTGGGTGCGTGAACCTCTGATGGGGACATGCGGCTTGATCGCTGATTCGTAAGGTGGATGACGGCGAGCGCACCATGGACGGCCTTCCCGGACGGTTGACCGAGACGATCAGGGAGCGGCAAGGGTGGCCAGACCGGAGCAGGTGAACGTGTGGGTGGGGCTCGATGTCGGCAAGGAGGACCATTTCGCGGAGGTCCTCGACGACGACGGGGAGCGGATCTTCGCCCGCGGGGTGGCCAACGACGAGGCAGTGCTGGAGGCGCTTCTTGACCGGGCCGGCAAGCACGGCACCGTCGGCCTGGTGATCGACCAGCCGGGTTCGATTGCCCAGCTCACCCTGGCCGTCGCCGCACGCAGGCAGGTACCGGTGGCGTATGTCCCCGGACTGGTGATGCGCCGCGCGGCGGACCTGTATCCCGGAGAGGCGAAGACCGATAAGCGTGACGCGTTCATCATCGCTGACACCGGCCGGACCCGGCGCAAGCAGGTCCACTGGCTCGATGCCGGCTCCGATGAGCTGCTGGGCCAGCTGCGGGTGCTCAACGGGTTCGACATCGACCTCGCCGCCGATCAGACCCGCCTGGCCAGCCGGCTCCGCGATGCCCTGACCAGCGTCTCGCCGGCGCTGGAACGGGCGCTGGGCACGCGCCTGGCTCAGGCCGGGGTGCGGGATGTGCTGGCCAGGTACCCGACCCTGACTGCCTTGCGGAACGCTGGCCGCGCCCGGATCACCAAGGTCATCAAGGCCCGCTCACCCCGCCTGGCCGTCAAGGTCACCGGCACCGTGATGGCTGCCCTTGACGCCCAGTCGGTGACCGTCCCGGCCGAGGCCGCAACCGGGGGGGTGATCGCCGAGCTCGCCATCGAGCTGGACCGGGTCTACGCCCGCCGCGGTGCACTGGCCGCCGAGATCGAGGAGGTGTTCCTCGCGCACCCTTTCGGTGAGCTGCTCTCGACCCTGCCCGGGATCGGGCCGCGGACCGGATCCCGGATCCTGGCCGAGATCGGCGACGGAGCCCGCCTCGCTGACGGTGACCGCCTGGCCTCCTACGCGGGCCTGGCCCCGGTGACCCGCCAGTCAGGCAAGTCCATCAACGGGGAGTCCCAGAGCCGAAGGGGCAACCACCGGCTGAAGAACGCCATGTTCCTCGCCGCGTTCGCGTCCCTGCGCGACCCGGCGTCCAAGGCGTTCTATGACCGAAAGCGAGCTGAGGGCAAACGCCACAACGCCGCCCTCATCTGCCTGGCCCGCAGACGCTGCAACGTCATCCTCGCCATGCTCGCCACCCGCCAGCCCTACCGGGCCGGCCAGCCCGCGACTGATCTGGCCGGGGCGGCCTGATGCGGCCCGCGACCCGCTAGCCCAGCCGGTACTCCCAGCCCTGCTGCCAGGCGAAGCCCGCCACAGCAAGATCTTCCAGCGGTACGCCGCCGATGACATGATCCATGCCCCAGCGCGTGGCTACGTGACCGATCACCAGCACCCGCCGGCCACTCCAGCGCAGCGGGAGATCACCGAGGAACAAGGACACGCGCGCCACCGCCTGCCGCCAGCTCTCCCCGCCCGGATAGGGACGGTCCAGATATTCACGCCTGCCCGCGTGCAGCTCAGGTACCGGCATCCCGGTGCGCTGCCCATAGTCGCACTCCCGCAGCCGCCAGTCGTACAGCACCGGGACCGCGGACCCGCCGAAGGCAATCGATGCCGTCTCCACGGCCCGGCCGAGATCAGAGCTGAACACCGCAGCGATCCCGTCGCCGCAACGCCGCCGCCCGAGGTCCAGCGCCTGCGCCCGGCCCCGCTCGGAGAGCCGGCCAGGCAACCAGCCGCTGGCACGACCCTGCTCGTTGTCCTCACTCGTCGAATGGGTCTCAAACACCACCTCGATGGCCACCCGCCGACTCTACGAGCGTCGGCGGCACCAAACGATCCCGCGGACCCCTCAAGCGGACTTGACAAGAACATGGGGACACCCCCCTCGCACGGATGATCTTGGTCGTCAGCTGGCTACGGCACTGCCGTAGCTGCTGAGGGGGCCCGCCGCGCAGCGAAGGCGGCGCCGGTGACGTCAGCGGCCACCTCGGCCGACTGATGGCCATAGGTGTCCGAGGAGATCATCCGGACCACAAGGCAGAACCGGTCAGGAGAGCCGACGGATCTCGACAGGCTGCGGTACTCGCGCTGGAGGAAGTTAATCGCGGCCCGATTGTCGATCGACCTTTGCCCGCAAATCACGATGACCGGGGCGCTGGAATTTGCAGGGGTGAACTTGGCGATCAGAGCGTGTTCCAGCCGTCCGTGCTCAAATGGGAACTGCGCCGACCCGACGATGATGATGCCCGGATCTCGCCCGGCGCTGAATGACCGGACACTGACGCCCGGCAGGTGGACGGCTAGGTGCCCGGCCGTACGTGGATTGGAGGTCGGCCCTCCGATGCAGAACTCAGTGCGATCGCCGTTGCTCTCGTGCAGGCCGCCGGCCGGGAGCACGGAGATTGGGCAGCTAGCTTCATGCGCAAGAGCGGCTATCTCGATCAGGGTGTGAACATCGTTGTGGCTGGTACTCCCGGGCTTGTCGTAATGATCGTTCAGAACAATGAGACAGGTACGGCCCGGGCGGAGCCCGAAAAATGCCGCCTTCCGGCGGATGATGCGGGTGTCCCTCACCCGCCTCCAGGTCAGCACCGCACCGCCGCTCAGAACGCTGGTGACCAGCCCGATCAAGACGTTCAGCAACACTGCCGACACCGGCTGCTCCCTATCCAGGTCCTTTATCCAATGGTACTGACCTGCGGTCGCTCAGTCTCCACCCGCCGTCGAGCGCTGGCAGGCGGGTCCGGCATGGTCTCTGCTGAGAAGTTTCCCAGGGTGATGGCGGGCCTGGACTTCCTCCCGCTCACCACTGTGACGGCCTGCCTTGACGTCTCTGGCCTATGCGGCGGCGCGATGGCGGTGGCGGGCCGTGCGCCGACCCGCACCGGGCGCGGGCCGGTGACGGCTATGCGGCATCGGCACCGGCACCAGCCGCAAGACCTTAGCCGCGCCGCTAGCCGAGGCCCTTCGGCCAGGTCCATGCGGTCGGGCGCGCAATGCGAACCTTATGCCCCGCTTGAAGCAGATATCATATAAACCGCTAGGCCGTGAGAGCCCGGAGTCGCTGACTCAGCATGAGCGTCTCCTAGACGGATGGCGCATCGTCACCACAATAGTCCTCGTAGGTGGCCTCCTCATAGTTCTTGGACTGGTTCTTTTCACAAAAACCTCAACTAGCTCGGCAACGCCATTTGTCTCACTGGTCAGCGGCCTTGCCGGTATTGCTCTTGGGTGGATGTTCGCTGGGGCGGGAAACGCCAACGTCGCGAAACGGGTCGTCGCGAGGCCCAAGCGCGGCACCGCTCAGGACGCCAAGGATGGCGCGCCTGCGCCTGCGGTGCCTACTAACCCGCCTTCAACTCCAGCAACGGCCTGATTCGACGGGCCAGGGCGCTAGCAGCCTGGGCCCGGCTGCCCGGAGGCCTGGGCCAGCAACTCGCGCGCCCGCTCGCCCTCGTCACGGAACCAGTTGGCGAGGACGCGAACGTCATGGCCCATGCAGAAGTGGCGCACCCCGAGCTCGAGGTAGCGCTCGATCGGCCGCGCATCGCCCGGTTCGGCCCGCGGCGCGAGACCATGGCGCAGGGCGGTGGCGATCACATGCTCCTCCGCCTCCCGCAGCTTGGCCACATCGCGCGGCCGGGCCCAGCCCATCCCCATCGCATAGTCCGCCGGGCCGAACTGCACCATGTCGATGCCCGGCACCGACAGGATGGCGTCGAGGTCCTCCAGCGCCTCTTTCTTCTCGATCATGATGGCCACGACCGAGCCGGCCAGGGCAGCGACCCACTCGTCGGAGCCGCCGTGCACCACGGTGCGGGCATCTCGCCGCATGCCGACCCCGTGGCGGCCCAGGTGCCCGGGGTGCTCGGCGCGCACCGAGCGGACGCACAGGCGGGCGTCCTCCGCGGTCCGGATGTCGGCGAAGAGGACGTTCTGCAAGCCCGAGCCGATGGCCCGCATGGCCAGGTGCCCGCGGGTGTCCTGCTCGATCTTGACCATGCCGGTGAAGTCCGGGAACAGCTCGACGGCCCGGCCCAGGTTGTCCAGGTCGTGCATGGTCCACGGTGCGTACTCGGCCACGAATTCGACGTAATCGAACTGCCCGCTCTGGCCGACCAGCTCGGTGATCGTGGGCCAGGTCGACAGCAGGTGCGTGCCGAGGCTGGGCAGTCCCTCGTCCAGCAGCTCGCGCAGCCGGTTCTTCCGCATGGGGTACGGGCCCATCTGGCCGCCCTCCCTGAGCTCGTCTAGTCGGGCAAAACCACCGGCAGCTTACCGGAGCGGGCGATAACGCGGCCATCCTGCACGATCGTCCGCTGGCTGTCCGGTGACCACACCACCGACGGGTCGTCGGCGACGCTGCCGTCGAGGATGAGCAGGTCGGCCACGCAGCCCTCGGCGACCCGGCCGAGGTCGGGCCGGCCGATCAGCGCGGCGTTGACCGACGTGGCCGAGGCCAGGGCCGTCCAGATCCCGTCTACCTCGGCCTGCAGCCGCAGGCCGTTCAGCTGCTCGTCCTCCAGCGAACCCATCAGGTCGGTGCCGAAGCCGACACGGACCCCGGCGGCACGGGCTAGCTCGACGGCGTGCCGCCCGGACTCCAGGACCTCCCGGTTCTTCTGCCGGGAAACCGCCGCCATCCCGATCTGCTCGCCGCGGCGCTCCATCGCGTCATAGGTGGCCAGGGTGGGGACGAGGAACGCCCCGGCCGCGGCCATCGCCGCCGCCGTGTCCGCGTCGAGCAGGTTGCCGTGCTCGATGCTGCGCACACCGTTGTCGATCGAGTGGCGGATGGCCTCGGGCGAGTAGGCGTGCGCGGCCACGTAGCTGCCGCGCCGGGCCGCCTCGTCGGTCACCGCGCGGATCTCCTCGGCGGAGTACTGCGGGATCCGGATGGGGTCGGCCAGTGACATGACGCCGCCGGAGGTCATGATCTTGATCGCGTGGGCGCCGCGGCGGAACCGTTCCCGGACCGCCTTGCGCAGCGGGTCGACTCCGTCGACGACCTCGCTGCCGTGGGCGTAGCACGGGCAGGTCTCGCTGTCGGGACCGCGCGCGTCGCCGTGCCCGCCGGTCTGGCTCAGCGCCGCCCCGGTCCACAGGTAGCGGGGCGAGGAGATGAGGTTCTCGGCGATGGCCCGGTCCAGCCCCGCGTCCCCGCCGGCTGGGTCACGCACCGTGGTGAACCCGCGGGCCAGCACCCGGGCCAGCCGCCGGGCGGCGGCCAGCGCCACGTAGCTGAGCGGCTGAGACTCGGTCGCCATCATGTCCAGGCTGATGCCGTAGGCGTGGCAGTGGGCGTCGATCAGGCCCGGCAGCACCGTGCCCCCGCGCGCGTCAATGACCTTGTCGGCCGGCTGGGGCGATCCCCCGACCGACACGATGCGGCCGTCGGCGACATGCACCGGCCCGTCAGCCGGGGCGCCGGATACGCCATCGAACACGGCGGCATTGATGATCGACAAGGTACTCATGGGGGCAGGCTAGCCGGTGCCAGCGCGCGCGGCCGGCCGGGCCCGGCGGGGCCGCTGAGGCCGGCCCGGTGCCGGACCTGGTATCCCTGTCGAAGTGACCACGGGACCGATGTACGAGATCGTCGTCGTGCGCGAGTTCACCTCGCACGACCCGGAGCGGCGGGCCTGGTTCTTCTACTGCTACCAGCCTGGCTGCGGGGGATCGCGGCACGGGCCGTCCCCGTACCGTTCCACCGCGCACGCCGAGGCGCGCAAGCATGCGTCCGGGCACGCCGGCGACGCCGCGCACATCCACGATCATGACCAGCCGTGACCTGGCGCGACGAGTCTTCATAACCCCCAGTAGAGGGTGCAGCGCCCGTGCGGGCAGCGGCACGGCCAGGATCTGGCCTTGCCATTGGCCCGGGCCCGCGGTGCCGCCGGCTCCTGGACACGAGCGGACACCAGGCCGCGGACGAGGTCAGGAAGGTGAGAAAGCTCGTCATCGGCCTGCGCGCCGCCGTGGTAGGGCCTGATGCACAGTCCGCCGAAAAACTCGACAATGCCGGGGTAGTCATCCACGACAAAGTCGGGAAGCACGGGAATGCCGCAGCGGGCGATTCCCGCCTCGAAATCGCTCAGTGGCTTCTGGTAGATGCCGGACACGAGGTCCCCGAGGCCGGTCCGGCGCATGTCGCTGGTGCGGATACCCCGGCCTGACCAGATGTAGACGTGGTGGCCGTCCGACGCCAGCCGCTCGAATACCGAACGCGTGCCTGGCCGCAGCGAGCCGTCGTAGGCGATGAGTGTCTCGTCCACGTCAAAGAAGATGTTCATGGCCGACATCCTCTCGACCGGGACGGCCCGCGGGTCAGCCGGGCGTGCGCTGGGTTCCGACCGTGAGGTCCTTGAACGGGACGCCCGCGTCGAGCCGCGGCTCCTTGGGCAGGCCGAGCACGCGCTCGCCGACGATGCCCCGCTGGATCTCGTCGGTGCCGCCCGCGATCGACAGGCTGGGGCTCGAGAGTGCCTCGTGCTGGATCTCGCCCTCGCCGGGTGTCTCCGGCGAGTCGAGCATGCCCTGCGCGCCGAGTACCGACATGCCGGTCTCGCGGGCCGAGCGGGCCAGGCTCGAGCGCGAGAGCTTGGTCAGCGACCCCTGGCCGCTGGGGCGGTGGCTGGAGCTCACGCCCTGGCCGCTCCGGACCAGGTAGCCGTCCGTGGTCTCCTGGGCCCACAGGGCGGCCAGGTCCTGGCGCAGCACCCGGTCGCTGGTCTTGCCCATCTTCTTGGCGACGTCGATGGTGAGCTCGCTGGGGCCGCTGAAGCGGGAGGGCCGCTCCTCGAACCCGAGGATCTCGACTGACCCGGCGAGCAGGTCCAGCTGACCCTGCTTGCGGCCGGGAGCCGCGGACGGCATCGGGGTCATGAAGCGCTCGTACATGAGCACGGTCACGGCGACCGACCAGCCGTTGTTCTCGCCGGCGATCAGGCGGTCGTCGTCGACCTGCGCGCCGGTGAAGAACACCTCGTTGAACCCGTGCGCCCCGTTCATCTGATGCAGCGGGCGCACCTCGACGCCGGGCTGGTCCAGGTCGAGGATGTAGAAGCTCAGGCCCTGGTGCTTGGGCACCTCGCGGTTGGTCCGGGCCAGCAGCATGCCGCGCTCGGCGTACTGGGCGCCCGACGTCCACACTTTCTGGCCGTCGACCGTCCAGGCGTCCCCGTCCCGGATGGCCCTGGTCTGCGCGCTGGCCAGGTCCGACCCCGACCCGGGCTCGGAGAAGAACTGGCACCAGTACTCCTCGCCTCGCACCAGCGGCGGGAGGAACCGGTTCTTCTGCTCCTCGCTGGCATGCAGCAGCAGCATGGGCCCGCCCAGGAGCTGACCCAGGCTGGCGGGCGGGGGCAGCGCCCTGGTCTCGGTGAACGCGGCGCGCACGCCCGCGGCGTCCTCGGCCGACAGGCCCTTCCCGAACCAGTCCTGCGGCCACGTGGGGAAGCCCCAGCCCGAATCAGCCAGCCGCGCCCACCAGGCCCGCACCGTCAGGCCCGGATCCCAGTTCGCGCTGAGCCAGCTGAGCGCCGCTTCCCTGGCCGTCTCGAACCCGTCGGACCGGTCCTGCGCATCCGGCATCCCAGCCGCCTCCTCCCGCGCGGCCAGCAGCGCCGCGCACCGACCCGGAACCCGGATCCCCGGCCCAGAAAATAGAATCGCATTCTGATCGGATCAGAATTTGATCTTAATAAAGAGGGAAACCCGCCCTCGCCGCCGTTGTCAAGACGCCGGGGGCCAGCGGCCGGGCGGCTCCCGGGCGGCCGGCGTCGTCAGAAACGCCGGAGCCGGATCCGCGTCACGTCGTGATCGGCGCCCTTGTGCAGGACGAGGGTGGCCCGTGCCCGGGTGGGCTGGATGTTCTCGACGAGGTTGACCTCGTTGATGGTCCGCCATACCTGGGTGCCGAATGCCTCGACGTCGGCGGTGCTGGCCTGGGTCAGCCGCCGGAACGGGGACCGGGGGTCAGCGAACGCGGTCTGGCGCAGCGCGTGCAGCCGGTCGAGAAACCATTGCTGGATGTGGTCGGTGCGCGCGTCGACGTAGATGGAGAAGTCAATGAAGTCCGAGACGGCCAGGGATCCGGCCGGGGCGGGCTGCAGCACATTGATGCCCTCGAGGATGAGGATGTCAGGCTGCCGCACCCACTGCTGCTCGCCGGGCACGATGTCGTAGGCGAGGTGGGAGTAGACCGGCGCGCTCACCTCGGCCGCGCCGGCCCGCACCTGCTGGACGAAGCGCAAGAGCGCGCGCCGGTCGTACGACTCGGGGAAGCCCTTGCGGTTGCTCAGGCCGCGCTCCTGGAGTACCGCGCCGGGATACAGGAAGTTGTCGGTCGTGACGAGCTCGGTGTCCGGGCTCTGCGGCCACTGCGAGATCAGCGCCTGGAGCACCCGGGCCGTGGTGGACTTGCCGACGGCGACGCTGCCCGCCACGGCGATGATGAACGGAGCGGGCCGGATCTGCTCACCCAGGAACCCGCCGACCGTCTCCCGCAGGGCCGTGCTCGCCTCGTAGTAGAGGCGCAGCAGCCTGCTCAGCGGCAGGTAGATCTCCTCGACCTCGGTGAGCCGGATCGGATCGGCGACTCCGCGCAGCTTGCCCAGCTCCGCGGCGGTCATCGACATGGGAGTGCTGGCGCGCAGATTCTGCCAGGCCTCGCGATCCATATCCAGGTACGGCACGGACCCGTTCCGACCAGTCGTCACGCTCCCCAACCTACGGCTGGCCCATGCGGCAGCCGCCGGCCGGCCCCGGTTGATCATGATCAGCGAGCCCGGGACAGCCGCGGCCTGGACGGCCCACGCTGGTCTCCTGGAATGACCGGCGCTTCCGCCGCGGGCAGCACCCGCCCGCAGCTACCGGCCGGCCGGCCGCTCGAGCGTGAGCAGGGTCGCGGGATCGGGCGGCGCCGGTGCGCCGGGATCTGCGGCGATGGCCTGCTCCAGGCGGCGGAAGCCGGTCTCCAGCTCGTCGGGCGTGAGGTGAGCGAAGGTCGAGAGCGTGCCCAGGCGCAGCCGCGGGAGCAGGTCAGCGCGGGTGCCCGAGGAGGGCTCGGTGACCCGGCCGAAGCCGGCCACTTGCCAGCCGGCTGAGGTGAACGTCGCGATGACCTCATGCAGCGGCTGGAACAGCGCGGCGTCCACCTCGAACCCGCGCGGGAAGTACTCCAGCCACCACCCGGACGGCGGGATGTGGTCGCTGAAGTTCGAGCGCAGGAGCAGCCGCCCGCCGGGCCTGAGCACCCTGGCCAGCTCCGCGACGGCGGCTGGCTTGTCCTGGACGTGGTGCCAGGACAAGAACATGAGCGCGTAGTCGGCGCTGCCGGACGGCACGGGCAGGTCCTCGGCCGAGCCGGCCAGGTACCGCACCCCCGGCTCGGCGGCCTGCGCCTGCGCTACCTCGCGCATGCGGACCGACGGCTCGACGCCGGTCACCGGCCCGAACGCGCGCGCCAGCGCGGGAGTGAACCGGCCCGTCCCGGAGCCGACGTCCAGCCCGGCCAGCGGGCGCCGCCCGGGCAGCCGGGCGCCGAAGGCGCTGATCCAGGCCTGCAGCTGCTCCTCGGTGAGCGCGCGGCCGCGCGCGTAGTCCCGGTACTGCTCCGTGTCGTAGTCGATCCGCCTCATCGCCGCTCCTGCGTCAGCCGGGCCACGGCAAACGATCGGCCCGATATATCGAGTAGATACATCGGAACGATATTAAGTGTCGCCCCGGTCGCGCAAGCGGGACATGGCGGTCAGGCGCCGCGCCGGCCTTTCGCGTGGCCGGTGGCAGCCGGGGTAGGCCTAGCGGTACCGCGACGGGGGAACGGGTGAGCACGCTGCAGGTCATCAGCGGCACGGCGATGCGGCGGCGGGCTGGGCGCGTCCGCCGATGAGGGGCGGGAGCCCGTGGCGGGCGGTGGCCCGGAGCGCCGGGCGGGCCTGGCGCGACCTCGGCTGCGACACCCTGTACCGCAGCGGCCGGGAGTTCGAGCTCATGCAGCGGGCGCTGGGCTTCGCCGCCCTGGCCATCCTCACCGTCATCCCGCTGCTTATCCTCGTCGCTGCCGCCGGCCCGGCCCCGCACCGCGGCCTGGCCGGGTGGGTGGTCTACGGCATGGGCCTGACCGGCCACTCCGCCGACGCGGTGACACGGCTGTTCTCGGCGCCGGCCCGGGTGCTGGGCACGACGAGCGTGTTCAGCGCCCTGGTGCTGAGCGTGTCCGGCGTGGCGCTGGCGGGCGGCGTGCAGGC
This sequence comes from Streptosporangiaceae bacterium, assembly GCA_036501025.1. Taxonomy (GTDB): domain Bacteria; phylum Actinomycetota; class Actinomycetes; order Streptosporangiales; family Streptosporangiaceae; genus DASUBV01. The sequence continues at coordinate 77,751 of DASYBB010000060.1, read as the reverse complement.
CGGGTTTGAGCGGATCTGGGGCCTTCCGGTCGGGCCGTGGCACAAGATCTGGCGTCAGACGGTGTGGCTGGTGGTCCTGGTCGCCTACATCTACGCGGCGGCCACCGTCGGGACGGTGGCGAAGGCCGGGCTGGCGGAGGCGGCGGGCCGGGTGGCAGTCGCGGTGGTGCTCGGCGTCGCCTTCTTCTGGTGGGGGCTGCGGTTCCTGGTCGGGGGCCGGGTGAGCTATCTGGCCGCCCTGCCGGGCGCGGTAGCGACCTTGCTCGGCCTGACCGGCCTGCGGGCCTTCTCCGGCCTGGTCTTCGAGCCGCTCATCGTCGACAACGCGGTCAGTTACGGCGCGCTGGGCACCGTGCTGATCGTGGAGTCGTGGCTCATCGGCGTCGGCTGGGTCGTCTACGGCGGCCAGCTGTTCGGGCGCTGGTTCTACGACGCCTGGCTCCAGGCCTGGGCGCACCGCGAGCCAGGCCCCCGGCAGCCCGGCGGCGGGGAAAACGGCCGGAGAGAGGACGACTGAGGTCAGCCACGCGGTCAGGGGCGGCCGTCGACGATCGGGGCGAGGCCGTCGAGCAGGCGCTGCAGCCCGAACTCGAACAGGTTCTCCAGGCTGAAGTCGTAGCCGGTGGCGGTGAGGCGCTCGAAGACCGGGGCGCGGCCGCCCTCGATCACTGACCGCAGGGCCGATCCCTGGGCTTCGAGCCACTGTTCGCGGTCCAGGCCGCTGGCTGCCTCGGCGTCGGCCTCGAGCTCGAGGTTCATGGCGGTGCCGCGCACGTAGTTGAAGAGCGTGATGTGGATCGTGAGCATCGTGGACGGATCCAGGCCCCGCCCGTCGAGAGCGCTGAGCACCCACTCGGCGCAGGCCAGCCCGCGGGCGATCGGCTGCGGCCGGGTCACCGACAATGCCGGGGCCAGCCAGGGATGGCGGTGGAACATCGCCCACAGGGTCCGCGCGGCGAGCTCGAGCTCGTCCCGCCACCCCCCGGCGGGACGGGCCGGGAGGCGGAGCTCGCCGAACGCGGCGTCCATCATCTTCAGGAGCAGGTCGTCCTTGTCGGCGACGTGCCGGTACAGCGACATGGTCGCCACCCTCAGCTCGGTCGCGACGCGGCGCATCGACAGCCCGGCCAGGCCCTCAGCGTCCGCGACGGCCATGGCGGCGCCGACGATGCGGCCGGGCGTGAGTCCCGGGTCAGCCGGGCCGGTCCGGCGGACCGCGGGCGGCCCTGGGGGGCGGGCCGGCGGCGCGGTACCCGCCCGGCCCCCGCGAGCCGGCGGCCGGCCGCCAACGACGGTGCCCACGCCGGGAACCGGCCGGACGATGCCTTCCTGGCGCAGCGCGGCGAGCACCTTCGTGGCCGTGGCCATGGCCACGCCCCACCGCTGGGTGATCTCCCGGGTTGACGGCACCCGGTCGCCCGGGGCCAGGGTGCCCGTCTCGATCTGCGCCCGGAGCTCGGCCGCGATCCGGGCATACGGCGGCAGGTTCACGTCCCCCACCCTACCTCTTCCGTACTAGTGCACAAGTGCCCGGCGCGCAGGGAGCGGCTGACCAGCCCGGGTCGGCCCGCGAGAACCCGCGGCTGCTCCCAACAGGCGGTAGCGTACTAGTGCGCTCTATCATAATCCGAGTTGAAACCGATTGACGACAATCTGCGTACGACATACGCTCAGAGCCATGCAGAACAAGGAAGTGCTCATATCCGGGGCCGGCATCGCCGGGCCCGCCCTGGCGTACTGGCTAAGCGAGTACGGCTTCACCACGACCGTGGTGGAGCGCGCCCCCGCCCCCCGGCCCGGCGGGCAGACGGTCGATCTGCGCGGCGCGGGACGCACGGTCATCGAGCGGATGGGCCTGATGGAACGGGTGCGGGAGGTCACAGTCGACCAGCGCGGCATCGCCTTCGTCGGGGCCGGCGGCCGGATCGCGGCGCGGATGCCGGCCGAGCTGTTCGGCGGGGAGGGGATCGTCTCCGAAGTCGAGGTGCTGCGCGGCGACCTCGGCCAGGTCCTCTACGAGGCGACCGTCCCGGCCACCGAGTACCTCTTCGATGACACGGTCCGCCGCCTTGACCAGGACGATCACGGCGTCACGGTCACCTTCGAGAACGCCCGCCCGCGGCGGTTCGGCCTGGTCATCGGGGCTGACGGGCTGAACTCGGCGGTTCGCGGCGTGGCGTTCGGCCCCGCGGCGCAGTGCGTCCGCCCGCTCGGCTGCTACACGGCCTGGTTCACCGCGCCCGCGGAGTCCGACCTGGGCGGCTGGTTTCTCATGCACAACGCGCCCGGCGGGCGCGTGGCCTCGATCCGGCCGGGCCGGGTCCCCGGCGAGGTCAAGGCCGGGCTCAGCTTTCGGTCGGCGCCGATCGAGTACGACCCCCGCGACACCGCGGCCCAGATGGACGTCCTGGCCGCGCGCTTCGCCGGCGCGCGATGGGAAGTCCCGCGGCTGCTCGAGGCCATGCGCACCGCGCCCGACTTCTTCTTTGACGCGGTCAGCCAGGTGCGCCTCAGCCGCTGGTCCAGCGGCCGGGCCGCGCTGGTCGGCGATGCCGGCTACTGCCCGACGCCGCTGACCGGCCTGGGCACCAGCCTGGCCCTGGTCGGGGCCTACGTTCTCGCCGGCGAGCTGGGCGCCGCCGACGGCGATCATCATGCCGCCTTCGCCCGCTACGAGCAGATCATGCGTCCCTACGTCACCAAGGGCCAGCAGCTGCCGCCGGGGGGAGTCCGGGCCTACGCGCCGGACAGTGCCATCGCCATCGGCCTGCGGGCCGCATCGATGCGCTGGATGAGCCGCTGGCCGATGCGGACCCTGCTGGCCCGGCAGTTCGCCAAGGCGGCCGACATCCGGCTCCCCGGCTACGCCGTCCGGGCGCGGCGCTAGCCGCGCATCAGGTGCCGCGGCTCGGCTCCACCTGGCGCAGCGCTATCTCCCCGCGCCCGGTCAGCGTGACGCCGAACATGGTGCTTTCGCGTCGACCGGTATCAGGGCGGTGATCTCATGGCCGGTCCAGTCCGAGGTGCCGGCGATCCGGACGGCGCGGCGGCCGTCGTCGTCGTCTTCCCCGCGGGCGGGCCGGAGGGGCTGGTCGGTGCGGATCCGCAGCTCCAGCCCGGCGTGGCCGGTGACGCCCGCCGCGCGGACCTGCGCCCGGAAGGTGAGCGTTCGGGATCACGCAGCCGCCCCAGGGATATCAGCGGCTGCAGGAATGATGCCCGCGTCACCGGGCACCTCGACGGTGATCTCGTGCCGGGTCCAGTCCCGGCTGCCCGCCACCGTGACCTGCACCCGCCGGGGCGCGGCCGGGCCGGGACGGGGGACCGGACCGTCGGCCGGGCCGGCCACCAGGAGCAGCCCGGCCCGGTCCGTGACCTCGTCGATGCGCAGCTCGCCGCGGGCCGAGTACCTGCCCCGGCGCGTCGCCGTCGGAACCCGGCAGCCACAGCGGGCCCGGGCTCAGCGTGCGCAATCCGAACTGCAGTCATCAGCAGCCTCCGTCGCTGATCCGGGCCGTCGCGCCGGACGCCGCCGGCCGGCCGCCGGATCGGAGCCCTGAGGCGCCTGCACTTCTTAGTGCCCGTCAGCCGCGGCTGCGTTACCCGCCGGCCTCCGGCCCGGACTCGCGCCCAGCTTCCGCGTTCAGCGCTGCATGACCAGGGGCAGGTGCCGCAGCCCGCGCAGCACGGTGGTGGGCTTCCACTCCGGCGGGCCGGCCAGGGTGATGTCGGTGAAGTGCTCGGCCATGGCGCGGAAGACGACCTGGGCCTCGAGCCGGGCCAGCGGCGCGCCGAGACAGAAGTGGATGCCGTGGCCGAAGGCCAGGTGGCGGGTGGGCTCCCGGTCGACGCGGACGTCGTTGGGGTCGGGGCACAGGGCGGGGTCGCGGTTGGCCGCGCCGAGCAGCAGCAGGACCGAGGACCCGGCCGGGACCGGGATCCCGGCCAGCTCGGTGTCCTCCAGCGCGTAACGCCCGGTGAGCTGGACCGGTGAGTCGTAGCGGAGGAACTCCTCCACGGCCGGGCCGGAGAGGTCAGGCCGGGCCCGGAGCTTCGCGAACTCGGCCGGCCGGCGCGCGAGGGCCAGCGCGCCCATCCCGATGAGGCCCGTGGTGGTCTCATGGCCGGCCACCAGCAGCAGGACGCAGGTGGAGATGAGCTCGGCCTCGGTCAGCTGGTCGCCGCGGTCGTGCACCTCGACCAGAGCGGACAGCAGATCCGGGCCGGGCCGCTGGCGCCGTTCCCGCAGCAGGGCGCCCAGGTATCCGGCGAACTCGTCCCGGGCCTGAAGCTGGCGGGCGACCTCCTCGGCGGGCACGAGGAACGCCGGATCAAGGCCGCGGGCCAGCGCGTCCGACCAGCTCACCAGCAGCTGCCGGTCGGCCGGCGGGATGCCCAGCAAGTCGCTGATCACGGCCACCGGCAGCGGGGCGGCGAGGGTGGTGACCAGGTCCACCGGCCCGGCGGCGGCATCCACCTGCGCCAGCCAGGCCGAGGTGAGCTCCTCGATCCGGGGCGCGAGGCGCCCGACGGTGGCGGGGGTGAAGGCCCGGGAGACCAGCCGCCGCAGGCGGGTGTGGTCCGGCGGGTTGAGCATGAGGAATGACCGCCGCGGCGGTTCCGGCTCGCCGGAGCGGAGCTGGGTCTCGGTGGCCCCGCCCGCCCGGCCGACAATGCGCCGCGCCACGGGGCCCTCGGCGTGGCCGAGCCGGGCGTCCCGCAGGGCGGCGTCGCACGCGGCGTGGCCGGTGACGACGGACAGCCTCCCGTCGACGGGCCATACCGCCCGGCGTTCCCGCCACTTCGCGTAGGTCGGGTACGGGTCGGCGGCGTGGCCCGGGCTGAGCAGGGCGGCCAGCGCCCCCGGCCCGGCGACGTCCTGGTCCGCGGCGGTCATGAGCGGGCCTCCTGGTTCCGGGGCGATGGTCCGATGTCGGCAGGATAGTCCAAATTTGGACCGAATGGGGGACAGGCCTACACTTCGGCCTGTGCCCGCCGAACCGGACTGGACCGCCGAGATCCCCATGCCCGGCCTGCTCCTGGCCGCGCGCGCCACCTACGGGACCGCGATCCGCGCTGCCCTGTCCGACGCCGGGTTTGACGACGTCCCGCGCAACGGCGGCTACGTGCTGGCCGCCATGGCCCAGCCCGAGGCGGCCCTGCGGGAGATCATCGCCCGGCTGGGCGCCTCCAAGCAGACGGCCGGCCAGCTCGTCGACGCACTGGCCGCGCGCGGCTACCTGGAGCGGAGCGTGGACGCCGGCGACCGCCGGCGGGCGACCGTGCGGCTCACCGGGCGCGGGCAGGCCGCGGTGGCCGAGATCCGCGCGGCGGTCGAGCGGGTCGACGCCGCGCTCATCGCCGCCGTCGGCGCCGACCACGCGGAGCACGCGCGTGCCGCGCTGGTCGCGCTGGCCCGGGCCGATCCGGAGACCCTCAGGAACCGTAAGCCCTGACTACCGGAGGACCATCCATGAAGATCGACGGATCAGTTGCCCTGGTCACCGGGGCCAACCGCGGGCTGGGCCGGGCCTACGCCCGCGAGCTGGTCAGGCGGGGCGCGACCCGGGTCTACGGGGCCGCGCGCGATCCCGCCGCGGTCACCGAGCCGGGCGTGACGCCGGTCGCCCTCGACATCACCGACCCGGCCCGGGTGGCGCAGGTCGCGCGGGAGTGCGCCGACGTCAGCCTGCTGGTGAACAACGCGGGCGTGCTGAAGTACAGCACGTTCATCAACGCCCCGAGCCTGGACGCGGCCCGGCAGGAGATGGAGACCAACTACTTCGGCACGCTGAGCATGTGCCGCGCGTTCGCGCCGGTGCTGGCCGCCAGCGGCGGTGGCGCGCTGGTCAACATGCTCTCGGTGACCAGCTTCTACACCAACCCGCTCGACGCGTCCTATGGCGCCTCGAAGGCGGCGGCGTGGTCGCTGACCAACGGTGTCCGCCTCGAACTGCACCACCAGGGCACCCTCGTGGTCGCCGTGCACGCCAGCTTCATCGACACCGACATGGCCGCGCTGACCAGCGCGCCGAAGGACAGCCCCGAGTCGGTCGCCCGGCAGGCCTGCGACGCCGTCGAGGCCGGCCAGGTCGAGGTGCTGGCCGACGAGCGGAGCCGGACCGTCAAGTCGCAGCTGTCCCGCGACCAGGAGCTGATCTACCCGCCGGTCCAGGAGTTCTGGGACGCCGCGGTCACCGGGACGGCTCAGTGACCGGCGGTCCGGCCGCCGTCGATGTGCAGCGTCTCGCCGGTCACGTACTGCGCTGACTCCAGGTACACGATGCCGTCCACGACATCGCTGACCTGGCCCGCGCGCCCGAGCGGGGGCAGCTTCCCGGCGAGCGCCTCGGGCGTGTAGTCCTCGGGCGGGTGCAGCGGCGTCTGGATGATGCCGGGCGCGACGGCGTTGACGCGGATGCCGCGGGCGGCGTACTCGACGGCCAGCGACCTGGTCACCGCGGCCAGGCCGCCCTTGGTCAGCGCGGCCATCGCGGTGGGCTCGGCGGAGTCGGCGAAGTCGGCGACGCTGGCGCTGAGGTTGACGACATGGCCGCCGCCCTGCTTCAGCATCTGGGCGATGGCGCGCTGGGTCAGCCACATGAACCCGGCCAGGTTGACGCCGGTGACCAGCGCGTAGTCCCCGGCGGTGTAGTCGGTGAAGGGCTTGGCCAGGAAGACGCCGGCGTTGTTGACCAGGGTGTCGACGCGCCCGAAGCGATCCATGGCCTGGCTGATGATGAGGTCGGCGGTGTCCGGCTCGGAGACGTCGCCCTCGACGGCGAGGACCGCGGCGTCCGCCGACGGCTGGATGGTGAGCGAGTTCGCCACCACGGCCCAGCCTCGCTGCCGGTACCCCGCGACGAGGCCGGCGCCGATGCCCTGCGAGCCGCCCGTCACGACGGCCACCTTCTGCCCGGTAGCGCTCACGGCTCCTCCGTTCTCCTGCGGTCGTGCTCGGGTACAGGACTCAGCCCGGCAGGTCTTCCGGGCGCTTCGCGGCCAGCCGGCCGTGCAGCACGCCGGTGGCCTGGCCGACCTCGATGAGATATCCGTCCGGGTCCCGCATGTAGCAGCGGATCTCCGCGCCGCGGTCGATGGGCGGCGTGACGAACTCGGCCCCTCTCTCCTTCCATGCCTCGTAACTGGCCTGGATATCGGCGACCCGCAGGTTCAGGAAGATCGAGGTGGTGTCACCGGGCTCGTAGTCGACCACCGTGATGCCGGGCTTGTCCGGGGTAGGGGGCCCGCCCGGGTTCATGATGATCCACGAGTTGGACAGCCTGACCATGCACGGATTCTCGTCCAGGGCGACCGTGCCGCCCAGGACGCGCGAGTAGAAGTCCCGCGATCGCGCCACGCTCCGGACGGTGATGAACAGCGTCACCAGGAAGCCCTCTTCGGGCGCGGGCAGGTTGGCGTAGTCGATATGCGGTGCAGATTCAGTCATGGCTCCTCCTTCGGCCCGGGCTAGAGGCGGGAGGTGAGCTCGCTCACGATCTCCGCCGCGGACTGTGGCTGGCGCACTATCCCGATGCTCTGGCCGGCCCACATCGAGAGCGCCTCGATGTTCCCGGTCGTCCCCTCCATCGGCGGCGCGGGCTCGTAGCGGACGATGGACTCGCCAGAGGCGAAATGCGCGATGACGTCGCCCTGTCCCGGCCGCTTCGCGTCCGGGGGGCAGCCCGCGGCCTCCCACGCCCTGGCCGTGGAGTTGCGCAGCGCGCGGTGCGGGGAGTCGGGCCACCCCACGTCGTACAGGTTGGGGTACCACTCGGCGTCGGTCTCGGTCGCGGCGATCAGCGCGCGGCGGTAGTCCTCGTGGATCGGCATCTCCTCGGCGAGCAGGAACCGCGAGCCCAGCCACGCCGCCTGGGCGCCGAGGGCGAGTACGGCGGCGACGCCGCGGGCGTCGCCGATCCCGCCGGCCGCGATCACTGGCGTCGGCGTCACCGCGTCCACCACGGCGGGCACCAGCGGCAACGTCGCCACCCGGCTCCCCACGTGCCCGCCGGCCTCCCAGCCCTGCGCGACGATCACGTCCGCGCCGGCGGCGTCGGCCCGCCGCGCTTCCTCGGCGCTGCCGACCGTGTGCATCACAATGCCGCCGGCGTCGTGCACGCGCTCGACGTAGCCGCTGGGGTCACCCATGAAGAACGAGACAACGCGCAAGCCGGCCTCAAGGGCCTGGTCAAGGCGACGGTGGCGATTGTCGGTGAGAACGAGGTTGCCGCAGAACGGCCGCGCGGTCAGCGCCGCCGTCTCCCGGATCACGGTTCCGACGTCGTCTGACCACGTCAGCGTCAGCATGCCGAGCGCGCCGGCATTGGAGACAGCCGCGGCCAGCGCGGGCACCGCGACCATCGGGGCCAGGACTATCGGCTGCTCGATCCCGAGCATCTCGCATACCGGCGTGCGCACTGCCGTTGCCCCCTGTGTGATTTTGGCGGGCCGCCCGGCGGCCCGCTCGGTCACTTGTCGTCGTAAGACGTCGGCTTCGACCCGGCCCGCCGGTCCCAGCCGTGGAAGTGCGAGTAGTCGCCGGCGTCCCAGGCCTCGCGCAGGCCCGCGGTGCTCAGGTCCCAGTCCGGGCGGATCTCGCTAGTGGCCGCGCGCAGGTCGCGCCACAGGTCGTAGAACGACGGCCGGCCCCAGAACCAGTAGCCGTTGTAGATGCTGTGCACGACCAGCCCCGGCTTGAGCACCAGGGTGTGCGGGATCATCGGGTTGTGCTCGGGGTCGGTGTACTCGGCGATGTCGAGGTCCTGCTGGACGGTCCGGCCGGAATCGGACAGGAAGGTCCACTGGGCGCCCACCGAGGCGCGGAATTCCTGCAGGACGTGATGGTCGTCGGTGGCGATGGTGGCGACCTGGGTGTAGGCCACCGCGATCTTGGGGTAGTTGGCCGCCAGCTCGAGGTGCTGCTGGTGCTCCTTGGGGCAGTAATTGCCCCGGGCCAGGGTGAGGATCAGCGGATCGCGTCCCTGAAGCTCGCTGAGCGTGCGCTGCGTGCCGGTGTGATCCGGCAGCTCGTAGTCGGGAAAGGCATTGCCCGGCCTGATATCAGGACGCATCGCACGACCGCCTCTCAACAGCCTCAAGTCGCCAAGCCTCGTACGCTGCGACCGGCACGGGAGTCACAACACCCCTGGTTGTGTACCCGAGCGCTCCAGGCCGACACGTCATGCGGCGCGCGGGTAAGTAGCGGGCCATGCACGATGCGGAGGAGCCGGCCGGCGCTCGGCAGCGCCCGCTCCACCTGACGGCGAATCTCTTTGCTGTCGCCTTCGGGATGGCCGGCCTGGCGCAGGCCTGGTCGACGGCGACCGCCCTGGCGGGCGCGTCGGGCTGGCCGGGAAACGTGCTGTGGATCCTCACGGCCGTCATCTGGCTGATCACCCTGGCCGCCTACCTGGCCAACGTCGCCGCACAGCGCCGCTGGCGGACCGAGCTGTCCGATCCGACGTTCGGGCCGTTCACCGCGCTGATCGTGATCGTGCCGATGCTGCTGGGCGCCGTGCTGGCCGGGCCGGCCAGGAGCGCCGGGGAAATCGTGTTCTCGTGCGGCGCCGCCCTGACGGTGCTGGCGGCGCCTGGATCACGGCGGACTGGATCATCGCCGAGCGCGATCTCCGGCGCTGGCATCCCGGCTACTTCCTGCCCACGGCCGCGGGCGGCCTGATTGCCGGCGGCGCCAGTGCCGTGCTGGGCTTCACGACCTTGTCTCATGTGCTGTTCGGCCTGGGCGTCACGTGCTTCGTGGTGCTGGCCCCGATCATCTCGCAGCGGCTGTACGCCGTGCCGTCCCTGGCGCCGGCGCTGCTGCCGACCGTCGCGATCGATCTCGCGCCGCCCGTGGTGGCGGGTAACTCCTGGTTCGCCATCAATGGCGGCCGGGTGGACACGCCCGCTGCCATCCTGGCCGGGCTGTCATTGTTGAGCCTGCTCGTCCAGTTCAGGCTGATCCCGATGTACCGGCGGGCCACGTTCGGCCCGGGCTTCTGGGCATTCTCGTTCCCGTCCGCCGCGGCCGCCACCTACGGCGTCGACTGGCTGGCCGCTGAGCACGTGCGCGGCGGCGCGGCCCTCGGGTACGCCATCGTCAGCATCCTCACCGCCGGCTTCGCGCTCCTCGCGGCGCGGACGATCACCGGCCTCATCCACGGCACGTTCCTGCCGCGGGTTCCGGCGCCCGCCCAGGCCCCCAGGAAGGCTGCTCACATCAGGAGGTGAGCATTCCTCCCACGATCAAGGCCAGCCCAGGACCAGCGGGGCAGGCGGGACCCGCGGGACCGGTGGGGCCGGTGGGGCCGCGGGACTGGTGGGGCCGCGGGACTGGTGGGGCCGCGGGACTGGTGGGGCCGCGGGAGCCGGCGGGAGCTAGGTGATCGACGGCCGTCACGGCGCGGGCACGGCGGAGCCCTTGGGCAGGACCGGCGCGTGCGCCCGGACCGTGTCCGGGTACTTGATCCCTGCCCCGGTGTTGAAGACGACCACCTCGTCGCCCTCGGCGATCCAGGCGTCCTTGCGCAGCCGCTCCGCGGCGGCGAAGCACGCCGCCCCTTCCGGGCAGATGAAGGCGCCCTCCGTCGCGGCCACCCTGGCCTGCGCCGCGAGGATCTGCTCGTCGTCAACGGCGATGGCGCAGCCGCCGGTCCGGCGCACCGCGTCGAGGATGAGGAAGTCGCCGAGCGGCTTGGGCACGGTCACGCCGAACGCGATCGTGGCGGCGTTCTCCCACATCCGGGACTCGGCCGCGCCCTCCTGAAAGGCCCGGACGATCGGCGCGCAGCCGGCCGCCTGGACCGCGACCAGGCGCGGCAGCTTGGCGCCGAGCCAGCCCAGCTGCTGGCATTCCAGCAGCGCCTTGTAGATGCCGACGAGGCCGACGCCGCCGCCGGTGGGATACAGGATCACGTCCGGCACCCGCCAGCCGAGCTGCTCGAACAGCTCCAGCCCCATGGTCTTCTTGCCCTCCAGCCGGTAGGGCTCCTTCAGCGTCGAGGTATCGGTGTAGCCCTGCCCGGCCACGGCCGTCGCGGAGATCGCGCCGGCGTCGGAGATCAGGCCGTCGACCAGGTACAGCCGCGCGCCGGTGATGTCGCACTCGGCCCGGGTGATAAGCGGCGCGTCGGCCGGCATCACGATCAGCGCCTCGAGCCCGGCCCGGGCCGCGTAGGCGGCCCACGCGGCGCCGGCGTTGCCGTTGGTCGGCATCGCGATGCGGGTGATCCCCAGCTCCCGGGCGCGGGACACGCCCACGGCGGCGCCGCGCGCCTTGAACGTGCCGGTCGGGAGCAGGCCCTCGTCCTTCATGGCCAGGCGGCCGATGCCCCACTGCGCGCCGAGCCGGGGCATCCCGATGACCGGGGTCATGCCCTCGCCAAGGGTCACGACGGCCTCCGGCGACTGCACCGGCAGCAGCTCGTGGTAGCGCCACAGCGACGGTTCCCGGCTCGCGAACGCGGACCGGTCGGTCTGCGCCCCGGCGCCCGCCAGGTCGTACCGGGCGAGCAGGGGCGAGCCGCACGCGCACAGGCCCTGCGGGACAGTGGTGTCGTAGCGCGTGCCGCAGCGCCCGCACTCCAGGTGGGTGAGGAAGCTGAACCGGGCGGTTCCCATTCAGGTACCTGCCTTCCTGCCGCGCCTGCCGCGCAGCGTCATGAGGAGCAGCGTCACGCGGGCCAGCGTCACGCGGGCGCGAGAACCCGGTCGAGGGTGTCCAGGAGAAGGTCGGCGTGCTCGCGCTGGAACACCAGGGGCGGCCGGATCTTCAGCACGTTCCCGGCCGGGCCGGTCGCGCTCAGCAGGATTCCCCGCTCGCGCATCGCCTCGGTCACCTGCGCGGCGCGCGCCGCCGCCGGCTCGCCCGCCGCGTCGGTCAGCTCGACGCCGAGCAGCAGCCCGCCCCCCCGGACGTCCCCGATCACCGGGTGGCGCCCGGCCAGGGCCAGCAGGCCCTGCCGCAGGTAGGCGCCGACGTCCGCGGCGCTGGCGACCAGGCCCTCGTCCTCGATGACGGCCAGCACCGCGAGCGCGGCCGCCGCCGCCACCGGGTTGCCGCCGAAGGTGCTGAACAGCTCGACTTCCGCGGGGACGGCGTCGAGCAGCTGCGACCGGACGACCAGCGCGGCGACCGGGAAGCCGTTGCCCATCGGCTTGCCCATCACGACGATGTCCGGCGTGATCCCGGCGGCCTGGAAGCTCCACAGGTGCGTCCCGGACCGGCCGTGACCGGCCTGCACCTCGTCGGCCACCATCAGCCCGCCGAGCGCCCCCGCACGCCCGGCCGCCTCCGCCAGGTAGGCGGGCGGGGGCGCCAGGATGCCGTCGGCGGTGAACGCCGGGTCCAGGTACAGGGCGGCCAGGCCGCGGTCGTCGAGCGCCCGGGCGGCGTCGTCGACGTGGGCGGCGTACCGCTGCACCCACCCGTCGTCGGCCCGGCGGTACGGGCCGCGGTACCCGTCCGGCCCGGGAATCGTCGCGACGTGGGCCGGCCGCTCCCCGCTGGCCCATTCCTCCGGGGACAGGGCGTGGGTGGCCTGCGTCAGCCCGTGGTAGGCGCTGGCGGTGACGATCGCGCCGGCCCGGCCGGTGGCCGCGCGGGCGATGCGCCAGGCCAGGTCGTTGGCCTCGCTGCCGGAGTTCACGACCATGACGGCGTCGAGCCCGGGCGGAAGGGTCGCTGTGAGCCGCTCGGCGAGCTCGACGACGGCCTCGTGCAGGTAGCGGCTGTGCGTCGCGAGCAGCTGCTGCTGCTGCGCCACCGCCTGCGCGACCCGGGGGTGGCTGTGCCCGACCACGGGCACGTTGTTGTAGCAGTCCAGGTACCGCCGGTCGTCGGGGTCGAACAGCCAGACGCCCTCGCCGCGGACGAGGTGAACGGGGCGCGCGTAGAACAGCGGCGACCGGGGCAGCGCCCGGCGGCGGCGCTCGAGCAGGTCGCCGGTGGCCAGCCGGCGGTAGGGGAGCGGGCGGCACGCCTCCCGGAACCGCCGCGCCACGACATCGGTCCCCGCCGCCTCGATGGCATCGAGGAAGGCGCGGGCCCCCGGCTCGCCGCTCGCCGCGTACGCGACGTTGCGCGGGTAGGTCGCGAGCCGCCAGGCGGTGACCGTGATCTCGGCCGCGAGCCGGGCCGCGACCAGGTCCGCGAGCAGCCCGGCCTCCTCGTCCTCAAGCGGTGTCACCGAGACGAAACCGCCGATCAGCGCGTCGGCCGCGTCGATGGCGTCGGCCCGGCCGTGCAGGACATCGGCGACGGCGACGGCCAGCTCGCAGACCAGCGGCGCATGGGTCATGTCCCCGAAGTCCACGATCCCGCTGGCCCGCAGGTCGTCGCCGAACAGCACGTTGTCCAGGCTCATGTCGCCGTGGATGACCTGGGCGCGCAGGCCGGGCAGGGCGGGCGCGACCCGGGCCTCGAACCGGTCCAGGACCCGTTCCACCTGGGCCCGGCTGCCGGCCGGGAGGTGGGCAAGCCGCGGGCGGAGCTCCGGGAAGCGGGTGAGGTCCCACAGGATCTCGTAGTCGGCGGCCGGGTGGAAGAACCCGCGCAGCGCCCGCGCCAGGCGGGCGGTGATCTGTCCGTGGGACCGCAGCGCCGCGCTGGTCAGCGCGGTGTTCGCGATCGCCCGGCCGGGCAGGAAGCTGAACAGCCGGGCCGGGTAGGTCCGGCCGTCGGGCCCCGGCCACTCGGTCCAGGATTCCCCCGCGGCGGTCGGCCGGACCCGCATCACCGGCAGGCCCGGGTCCACCCGCTCGATGTGGCGGAGGGCGGCGGCCTGCATGCCGAGGATGGGCGCGTCGTCCGCGGGATTGGAGATCTTGAGCAGGAACCGCGGCCCGCCGTCAGTGTCGACCCGGAAGTTCTGGTCCCGTTCCCCCGCGAGCGGCGTGAGGGAGGACGCCGCGACGGCGAACCGGTCCCGCAGGATCTGCCGGGCGGTTTCCTCGGCGAGGTCCGGCGGGGTGCTCTCCAGGGGGTCAGCGCGCGTCACCACACGCTGAAGGCTATCGGGGCGGCGTGGCCGCGGGCTCGCGCAGGAGGTCGCGCATCGCGTCCCGGACGGGCTGGGCGAGGTCGGCCACCGGCACGTCGCCGAATGCCTCGCTGCCGCTGATCAGGGTGCCCATCACGGCGCCGATCGAGCAGCCCATCCGGACCCGCTGCGCGAGCGGGATGTCCGGGCTGGCCAGGAACTGGCGCAGCAGGCCCTCGAGGTCCTCATGCTCGGCCCGGTGGTGCTCGGTGTCCTGGAGCGCGGCCAGGGCCGTGTGATTGCGCTGGTGCAGGATGAAGATCTCGCGGTTGGCCAGCACCTGGTCGATGAAGGCGTCGAGCAGCTCGGGCCACATCTCGGCGGCCCGCGGGCCGGCCCCGCCCAGGTCGGCGATCCGGTCGAACATCCCGTGGCCGAGCTCGTGCAGCCGCATGTGCAGGGCGAAGAGGATGTCCTCCTTGCGCTCGAAGTGGTAGTAGAGGGCGGCCTTGGTGGTGCCGAGCCGGTCGGCGATCTCGCGCAGCGAGGTCTTGTCGTAACCCTGCTCGTTGAACAGCTCGAGGGCGATGTCCAGGATCCGCTCGCGGGTCGAGCCGCGCGGGCGGCCGCCCCGGCGCGGCCGGTCGGGCGCGGCGGGCTCGGTCGGCGGCATGGCTGAATCTTACTTGACAACCGGCTAGAAAACTACCTAGCCTCAGTCCTGAATCTAGCCTGCCGACCGGTAAGGAAACTCATGACTGACTCGCTGATGATCGAAGCGCGGGGCCTGACCAAGCGATTCGGGTCGACGCAGGCGCTGGGCGGCCTGGACCTGGAGGTGCCGGGCGGGTCGATCCTGGGCGTGCTGGGGCCGAACGGGGCCGGCAAGACCACCGCGATCCGCATCCTGACCACCCTGTCGATTCCCGACAGCGGCTCGGCCCGGGTCGCCGGCCACGACGTCGTCGCGGAGCCGGCTGCCGTGCAGCGCAACATCGGTGTCACCGCCCAGGACGCCACCCTCGATGAGGTGCTCACCGGCCGGCAGAACCTCGTTATGGTCGGTCGCCTCAGTGGCCTGCGGCGGGCCGATGCGAAAGCCCGGGCGTCCGAGCTGCTGGACCGCTTCGATCTCGCCGATGCCGCCGACCGGATCCTGAAGGGCTACTCGGGGGGCATGCGGCGGCGCCTGGACCTGGCCGCCGGCCTGGTCACCCGGCCGCCGGTGATCTTCCTCGACGAGCCGACGACGGGCCTGGATCCCACCAGCCGGACCCGGATGTGGGAGGTGATCCGCGACCTGGTCGCCGACGGGGTGACGGTGCTCCTGACCACCCAGTACCTGGACGAGGCCGACGAGCTCGCGGACCGGATCGTGGTGATCGATCACGGGCAGGTCATCGCCGGCGGCACCTCAGCCGAGCTGAAGGCCCAGACCGGCGGCGCGCGCCTCGAGGTCACGCTCAGCGACGCCGGGGCCGGCCGCGGCGGCCCCGCGGTCGCCGCGCTCGGGCCGCTGGTCGCCGGATCCGTGCACGTCAGCCACGATGGCCGCCGCCTGAGGGCGCCGGTCCGCGGCGGCGCCGGGCTGGCCACCGCGGTCATCCGGGCGCTCGACGCGGCCGGCGTCAGCGTCGACGACGTCGAAGTCCGCCCGCCCTCCCTCGACGACGTGTTCTTCGCCCTCACCGGCCACCCCACCGAGCCGGCCGCGGCCAGCCCGGCGGCTGAGCCGGTCAGCCCCGAGCTGGCGGTGGCCCGGCCATGAGCGTGACCCCCCTGGACTCGCGCTTGACCGCCGGGCCCTCGCAGCCCGGGCCGCTGGCCCGGCGGGCCCGCGACATCGCGGTCATGACCAGCCGCAACCTCGTCCACATCGCCCGCGAGCCGATGCAGCTGTCCGACGTCACGATTCAGCCCGTCCTGTTCACGCTGCTGTTCGTGTACGTCTTCGGCGCCGGAGTCGTGCTGCCGCACGGCGGCAGCTACACCGATTTCGCCATCGCCGGCCTGCTCGCGCTGAACCTGACCACCTCGGCCATCGGCACGGCGGTCGGGCTCAGCGACGATCTCAACGGCGGGGTCATCGACCGGTTCCGGACGCTGCCGATGTGGCGCCCCAGCGTGCTCGTCGGGCGCTCGCTCGCCGACCTGCTCACGGCCGCCCTCTGCACCGCGTTCGTCGCCGCCACCGGGCTCGCGATCGGCTGGCGGCCCGGCAGCGGCATCGCGTCCGTCGCGGGCGGGTTCGCCGTCTTCCTGCTCTTCGCGTACGGCCTCTCGTGGGCCTGCGCCTGCCTCGGCATCATCAGCAAGGGACCGGAGTCAGCGCAAGGCATCGGCCTGGTCATCCTGTTCCCGCTGGCCGTCGTGTCCAACGCCCTGGTCCCCACCCAGCACATGCCGGAGGTGCTGCGCGTCATCGCCGACTGGAACCCGGTCAGCGCCGTCACCGCCGCCAGCCGCCACCTGCTCGGCAACCCCAACCCCTCCGCGTCGGTCAGCGCCTGGCCGATGCAGCACCCGGTCGTCGCCTCGCTGCTGTGGTCGCTCGCCCTGCTGGTCATCTTCGCGCCGCTCGCGACGGTCCTCTACCGGCGCCGCACCACTGACTGACCCGGCCGATGCCCGCTGAGGCTCCGGCTCGGCTCAGGAACCGGAGCCGGAGCCGGAGCTGCCGGGGGGCGGCGGTGCCGGGAGGCTCACGCAGCTGGGTGCCGGAGCTGCGGTGAGCCGTCCTCCGGTGACCCGGCCCTGCGCGGTGGCCTGCGAGGCGACGACGAGGATGTCTCCGGCCGGAATGCCCTGCGCGTGCACGGTGATGGACCCGTCGCGGGAACTGGTGTCCTGCACGCTGAGATGGCCGGTCGCCGGGGTGGCGGGCGGCGGCAGCGAGCCGAGGGCCGGGCAGCCCGGCCCGGCCGGGACGACGACGACCTGCTGGTCGCCGAGCTGGCGGAGCCGGTCATTGGCCCCGGCTACCCCGGACTTCTGGTAGACCGCGAGCGTGATCGTCCCGCCGGGGTTCTTCGTGACCGCGTAAGCCGGGTGGCCGCCGGTCACGAGCACCCCGGTGACAGCGGCCGCGGCCGCGACGCCGATGCCGCCCGCGGTCAGCAGCGCCCGGCTCGGCGTGATCCGGCGCCCGGGCGCGGGCGGCCCGGTGCGGTCGAGGGCCGGCCCGTGCTCGCGCATCAGGTCGTCGAACAGCTGGTCGTCGAACTTAGTCATGCGTGTCACTCCTGACGGGTTCGGTGGTGATGGCGTGCCGGCGCAGGAAGGCGCGGGCCCGCATGAGCCGCATCCGCGCCGCGCCGGGCGTGAGGCCGAGCGCGGCTGCCGCCTCCTTCGGGCGGAGCCCGGCGATGTCCACGAGCTCGATGACCTCGCGGTCCCGGTCGGGCAGCGTGCCCAGCCGGGTGATCAGGTCCCGGCCGGCCCGCTCGGCGTCGACGCGGTCGAGCAGCTCCCCGACCTGGTCGGGTTCCAGGTCACGCCGGCCGGCCAGCCGCAGCAGCCGGCGCTGCTGCTGGCTGTTTGCCTCGCAGTGCGCGGCGTACACGTGCCGGGCGATCCCGAACACCCACCCCCGCGCGGTGCCCCGGCCCGGATCGAAGGACCCGAAGCTGGTGATCGCCGTGACGAAGGTGTCCGCCGTCAGGTCGGCGACCACGTGGGGGTCAGCCGTCCGCCGGGCGAAGTAGGCCGTGACCGCCGTCACGTTGGCCCGGTAGAGCCGCTCGAACTCGGCCGCCGTGCCCGCGCCGGGGCTCCGCGACCCGGTTCCGCCCGCCTGGGTCATTGCTGCTGTTCTCTCGGTCACGCCTGTAGTTGCCGTTCCGCCGCCGCGGCGTCACGCGCTCCCCCCGCAGGTTACCCAGCGTGACTGCCCGGGCCGGACGCGGCGCTGAGAACCCGGCGAAACGGGGCGCTGCCCCGCGGACGCCCGGCGCGGGACGGGCGGTCGCGGCACGCCGCGGCCGGCGAGGAGCCGTTCAGGGCAGGATGTTGTGGGCGCGCCGGAACACGTTGCCGGGGTCATAGCGCCGCTTGACCGCGGCCAGGCGGCGGTAGGTGGCGGGCGGGTAGGCGGCCGCGACGTCCGCGGGGCCGGCCGAGCCGAGGAACCCGACGTAGGCGCCCGAGCCCAGCGCGGCCACCCGCGACCACCGGCCCACCGCCTGGTCCAGCAGCCCGGGCGGCGCGGCCGCGCGGAGCGGGAAGGCGGCCGCGACCATCACCTCGGCGTCCCGGTGGGCGAAGGCGGTCGCGTCCGGGCTGACCCGCGCGGCCGCGCCGCCCAGGCTGCGCAGCGAGAGCGCGGCCCCGCCGCCGCGGAACAGCTCGTCGACGGCGGCCACGCGCGCCTCGTCCAGCGCGCTGAAGAAGGCGCTGCGCACCTCCATGCGCAGCCCGGCCGGCAGCGGTGCCATGTCCTCGAGCACCTCGGCGTAGGGCATGGCCGCCACGGTGTCGGCGGCGACCGGCGCCAGCGCGCGGAACGGCCGCAGCGCCTCCGCGGCCTCGGCGGCGTCGGGGCTGGCGTAGCAGCACGCCAGCGTGACGCCGGCCGGCTGGCCGGGCGCGGCCGGCATGAGGTTGAGCGTGGTGGTCAGCTTCTCGTCGCTGGCCCGCATCAGGTCGCGCCAGCCCGCGACCAGCCGGGGCAGGTCGCCGGCCCGGTAGCTGATCGACCCGAAGTGCACGGCGGTGACCGGCTGGGCGGTGAAGTCGAAGCCGACGGCCACGCCGAAGTTGCCGCCCCCGCCGCGCACCGCCCAGAACAGGTCGGCGTGCTCGACGGCGTCCGCGCCGACCAGCCGCCCGTCCGCGGTGACCAGCTGCACCCCGGCCAGGCTGTCGATGGCCAGCCCGTGCCGGCGGACCATCCAGCCGATGCCGCCCCCCAGCGTCAGCCCGCCCACGCCGACCTGGCGGGTGTCTCCCGCGGTCAGCCCCAGCCCGTGCGGGCGCAGGGCCGCCGCTACCGCGCCCCAGGTGGCGCCCGCGCCGATCCGGACCCGCCCGGAGGCCCGGTCCAGCAGGCGCACGGCGCTGATCCGCCGCGTGTCGATGACCATGCCGTCCGCGCTCGTGCTCAGCCCGGCCATGCTGTGCCCGCCCGACCGCACCGTCACGGCCAGCCCGGCGCCGGCCGCGTAGCGCAGCGCCGCCGCCACCCCGGCCCCGTCGCGCGGGCGGACCACCAGGTCGGGCGTGCCGTCGGCGAACACGGTCGCGGCGCTCGCGGCGTAGCCCTCGTCGCCCGGCACCAGCACTTCCGCGACCGCGCCGAGGGCGCCGAGCGCCGATCCGGAGAGTTCACTGCTCGATATCTGTGTCATGGGGACGATCGTGCCGATCCCGGCGCCGCCCTGTCGTCGTGCCCGGGGCGCGCTTTTCTGCTGATCAGCAGGGACTCAGCGGGCCGCCCGGCTACTGCGGGCGGAGTAGGCGGCGGCTCCGCCCGGCGGTCACTTGAAGGCCTGGGTCTGGCCGGCCTTGGAGCTGACGTGCACGGCGGTGGCCCCGGCCAGGAAGGCACTGAACATGGCGCCGAACAAGGCGAAGACCTGCCCGGACGACGATCCCCAGGTGACGCTGTTCAGGTAGGTGGCGCTGTATACGCCGAAGGCGGCGACGATGCCCGCGCCGATCGACAATATCCCCAGTTTGTTCGAGCAGAAGTCCAGCAATGACACGGGCGCGCCGGCGGAATTCTTCGGGGCCTGGAGGACCCAGACGTACCACGTCCCGGCCACGGCGGCGGCCACGAGCAGTTCCATGACCCACTGCCAGATCGGCCAGTCCAGGGTGACGGTCACCGGGATGCTGACCGGGCTGACCCTCGGGTCGACAATGCTGATCGTGCCCTGGTAAGAGCCGGGCGCGGCGAATCCGGCGCCGGTCCGGTCGATGCATACTTTGAGCAGGACGCGGCCGTTCTGCACCCAGGACTTGACGTCCACCTGGCTGCCCGGCAGCGCTTCCTGGTCATCGCGCACAAAGCCGAGCAGGTCATTCGCGCCGAGCTGGGGGGACTGATTGCCGCCGGCAAAGGGGATGGTGCCATTGATCCCGTACTGCAAGGTGAGCGTCTTCGGGCCGAGATCGCGGTTGAATGCAAGCGTGGTGGCCTGGCCGCTGATCAGCACCAGCTTGACCGGCTTGAAGCTCGCCGGCTCGGCCGGCGGCGACGCCACCACCTGCGGGATGCCGGGGAAGGTGCACGGCGCGGAATGCGGGGAGCCCGACACCAGGTACCAGACGGGGAACAGCGACAGCAGCGCAGCGAGGGCCACCAGCGGCAGCGCTATTCTCAGCAGAAGACGCGCTATTCTCGCGGCCAGAGAGTCACTGGCCATTACGCCCCCCGTATCGCGTGAGCCGGCCCCCCGGCCGACGGCGCCATCAATGGCCATCAGTATTATCCGGACCGCCGGATTCGTCCAGCAGTCACTCGACAGTGGGCCATTGTTGGCCTCTATTGGCGTTTTGCGAATGGGACCCGGTCATGGGATCCGCCGCCTCGTGAGCCAGCGCGCCAGGACCCGGGCCTGCGGGCCGGACCGCCGGACCGGACCGCCCGGCCGGTCTCCGCACGGCCGAAAACCGGATTTATCTGGAAATGGTAGCGTCGTGGGCCATGACATCGGACTCCGACGACACCACCGACGAGCTGGAGGTCCCTGACCTGGGCGAGCCCCGGGCCGACCCGGCCATTCCCGGCCCCGGCCCCGGCCCGGCTCTGGCCGCGCGGGCCCTCCGGTCACTGCCGGAGCGATGGCGCGCCGTGCTGTGGCCCGGCCGGCTCGACGAGGCCACGGCTGCCCGGATCGCGGAGCGGCTCCGCGGGACCGAAAGCGGGGCCGCGGACCTGAGCCACCGGGCGCTCGATGCCCTGCGCGCGGCGTACCTGCGCATGTACCTCGACGAGGCCAGCCGCCCGGAGTGCCGGCCGGCCGCCGGGAAGCTCGGCCGTCTCGCGCGCCGTGCGCTGTCGCGGCGGGACACGCGCCTGGTCAGCCGGCACGTCGGCGGCTGCGCGCAGTGCGGCGCCATCTACGCCGACCTGGTCGAGATGGAGGCCGTGCTGCGCGGCGTGATCGCCCCTCGCGTTCTCGGCGGCGGCCCGGGCGTCTCGCGCGCCGCCGCCCGGCCGGCCGACCCGGCCCCGGGACCGTCCCGGGAAGCCTGCGTGGAACCGTCCCGGGAGGCGGGCGAGGAACTGTCCCGGCAGGCGGCCGGGGAACCGCCCCGGGAAGCGCGCGTCGAACCGTCCCGGCAGGCGGCCGGGGAGCCGTCCCGGGAAGCGCGCGTGGAACCGTCCCGGGGGGCGGCTGGGGAACCGTCCCGGCAGGCGGCCGCGGAACCGTCCCGGCAGACGGCCGCGGAACCGTCCCGGGGGGCGGTCGCAGCGGCGCCCCGGGAGGTGGCTCCGGCGGCGACCCGGGAGGTGGCCCGGCCGGCGACCTGGCCGGCGGTCACGGAACCCCCGCGCGACCGGGCCGGGCGTGGCCGGCGCCGCCCGGCTGTGGCCGCCGCGGCCGCCCTGGCCGTCATCGTCGTGGCCGCGCTGGCCACGGTGGTCATCCTGCACTCCCGCCCGGCCCGCAGCCCCCGCCATCCGGCCGCGGCGGCGCCCCCGGCCACGAGGGCGCCCGGGTCCCCGTCGCAGCGGCCGGGATCCGCGGGACCCGGGCCATCGGGCGCGGCCAGCACCCCGCTCGCCCGCACCAGCGGGCCGCGATCGCCGGCCCCGTCCGGGCGCCCTGGGGACGCCTCGCCCGGGGCCAGCCAGCCGGCCGGCTCGACCCCGGCCCGGCCGACCGCGTCCGGCACGCCCGGGTTCACCCCGCCGGCGCCGTCCCCGGGTCCGCCCTGCCTCGTCCTCCCGCCGCTGCGCCTGTGCTGACCGGCGAGCTGGAAGCGGCCATCGCGTGCGGGCGGCGCCACCGGGCGGCCGGCGAGCTCGATGCGGCGGTCGAGGTCTTCACCGCCGCCCACGAGCGGTTCCCGGCGCAGGCCCGGCCCCTCGTCGAGCGGGGCGCGATCCTGATCCTGCAGCTCCGCTACGACCAGAGCCGCGCCGACTACGCGGCCGCCCGGCGCCTCGACCCCCGGTTCCCCGGCCTCGACTCCTACGTGGCCGAGCTCGACCTGTACACCGGCCGCGCGGCGCAGGCCCTCGCGCTGAGCGAGCGGGCCGCCGCCCGCGAGCCCGGCAACCTGATGCACCAGGTCAACATCGCGCACGCGCACCTTCTCCTCGGCGACACGGGCGCGGCGCTGGCCGCCTACCGCCGGCTGGCCCCGCGGTTTCACCCGCGCAAGCAGCGCCTCGGGCGCGATCTCGCCCGGCAGGATCTCCGCCTGCTGGTCGAGGCGGGCGTCGACGTGCCTGATCTCGCCGCCGCGCGCGAGACGCTGCGCGCGGTGGCCGCCGGGGACGGGCCCGGCAGCGCGCCGGGCGTCAGCTGAGGAAGCCCGGCAGCGCACCGGGCGCGGGCTGAGGAAGCCCGCCCGCGCCCGGCGCGGCCTACCGGGCCGTCTTCTGGGGCTGCTGCGGCACGGGCGTCCGTGTCCGGGCCGCGCGGCTCGGCCACCAGGCCCGGTTGCCGATGAGCGCGGTCAGGCTGGGGGAGAAGAACATCGCCATCACGAAGGCCGCGAGCGCGATGCCGCTCGAGACCGCGAACCCCAGCTGCGACAGGATCGTGTTGCCCGCCAGGGTCAGCGAGGCGAAGGTGCCGGCCAGGATCAGGCCGGCCGCGCCGATCGTCGGCGCGGCGTGCCCGAACGCGACGGCGGCCGCCTGCCTGGGTTCCATGCCTGCTCTGGCCTGCTCGCGCAGCCGGGCGATCATGAGGATGTTGTAGTCGGTTCCGAGCGCGACGACGAACAGGTACATGTACACCGGCAGCAGGAACACCAGCCCCGGCTGGCTGTCCAGGACCTGGAACACCAGCACGCTGGCGCCCAGGGTCGCGCCGAAGCCGAGCCCGACTGACACCATCAGGTACCAGGGCGCGACCGCGCTGCGCAGCATCAGGGCCAGGATGAGCAGGATGATGACGGCGGCCGTCGGGAAGACCACGGCGTAGTCGTGGTTGACCGCCCGCTGGATGTCGGCGAACACCGCCGTCGTCCCGCCGACCAGCGCGGACGTGCCGGGCGGCGCGGCCGCGTGGGCGCCGGGCCGGATCGTGTTCTTGATCGCGTTCACCGCGGCGGTGGATTCCGGGTTGGACGACAGCGTCACCGTGTAGTCGGCCGTGGCCCCGTCCGCGCTCAGCACGGCCGGCGCGACGGCGCCGACCCCGGCCAGCCCGCGCAGCTTCGCGCCGTAGGCGGTGAGCTCCGCGGCGGGCAGCCGGCCCGACGTGCTGTGCAGGAGGACCAGGGTCGGGTCGGTGGCGCCGGCCGGGAGTCCCTTCTCCAGGGTCGTCAGGGCCGTCTGCGACTCAGCGTTGCTGGGAATGCCCGCCGACGACAGGTCGAAGGTCGGCTTGTAGCCGAGCGCCCCCACGGCCAGGATCACGAGCAGCAGCCCGGAGACCAGCGCGAAGACGCCGGGCCGGCGGCCGAGCGCCCGGCCGACGGCCGCGAACCGGGCCGCCTTGGGCTCCTGCCGCCAGGCCTTGGACGGCCAGAACACGCGCGGGCCGAGCAGGGACACGACCGCCGGGATCAGCGTCAGCCCGGCGAGCAGGGTGACCGCCACGGCGATGGCCAGCGTGGGGCCGAGCGATCGGAGCACGCTCAGCGTGGACAGCAGCAGGGCCAGGAACGCCACGATGACCACCCCCGCGGCCGAGGCGATGACCTCGCCGACCCGGGCGACCGCGCTTGCCATCGCCTGCTTCGAGTCCTCGCCGCTGCGCAGGTGCTCCCGGTACCGGAACATCAGGAACAGGATGTAGTCCGTGCCGATGCCGAACAGGACGACGATGAGGATCGTCGACACCGAGCTGTCGGCATTGAGGTGCAGTGCCTTGTTGACGTCGCTGATCACGCCGGTCGCGACCTGGGAGACCAGCGCGATCACGATCAGCGGCAGGACCGCGATGATCGGGCTGCGGAAGATCAGCAGCAGCAGGATGAGGATCAGTCCGAGCGTGGCGAGCAAGACGATCTTGTCGGCCCGGTTACTGGACTGCTGGCTGTCCAGCTGCTGCGCGGCCGCCCCGGTCACGCCCTCCGTCAGGCCCGATCCGGCCACCAGCGGTTTGATATCGGCGCGCAGCACCTTGACCGCCTGGCCGGCCGCCGTCCCGGTGCCGTTGACAACGCTGTTGGGCATGGCCACCAGGGCCGTCTGCACCAGCCGGTTCGGCGACGGGGGACCGGCGGTGACACTCGTCACATTCCGGATGTGCCGCGCGTTGAGCGACTTCGCGATCGCGGTCACCCTGGCCGAGTCCGCGGCCGTCAGCCGCCCCGAGCCCGGACGGGCGAACACGATGATCGCGGCGGCCGCGGTGGTGTGCCCCGCCTGCGGGAACGCCTGGTCCTGCAGGGCTGAGGCGCGGATCGACTCATAGCTCGTGGGCAGGAAGCTGCTCTCGTTGGTGGTCGTCGGCAGGCCCGGCGAGGTCGCGATCACCGCGACGGCGGCGACGACCCAGAGCGCGATTACCCGCCACGGGTGGCGCACCACGGCCCGGCCCAGCCAGCCGAACGGCCCGTGCCCGGCGGCCGCCGGCGCAGCGCGGCCAGCTTCCCGGCCGCCCCCGCTGCCCGCTGGATAGGCGTGCTTGTTAAACACCATGTCCCCTTCTGATCATGTTGGCTGTCCCCGCGCCGCGCGCCCGCCCGCCCGGCTGATCACCCCGCCCCCTGACACCAGGATGTCGCACCGGAGCCCCCGGGGGTCAGTGCCGGGGCTCATGGCCGCGGCGTGACAAATGTCAGCGTCACCAGCGCGGCGGGCGGCCCGGGCACCCGCGGCAGCTCTCCCCGGCTCCTCCCCATGGAGTACCCCGGTGCCCGGCACAAGCCCCGCTGACCAGGAAAAAGTCGCTTCCCGCGGGCGACGACGACGGCCCGCAAGGCCGGCAGGATCGGAGTCATGACACCGCACGGGGCGACCGCGCAGCGGCCGCGGACGCCCGCACCGCGCAGCGGCCCGACGTTGACGGAGGCAGGGATGCTGGCATCGACCTTCAGGATCAGCCCGCGCCCGGCGCCGGGGCGGCGGGACCAGCGATCGTTCCTGCTCCAGCGGGTCCAGCCGGCCATGACCGGGCTCATCGACGGCTCCCTGTCGACGCTCGCCCCGATCTTCGCCGTCGCGCTGGCCACGCACCGGCCGCACGACGCGTTCCTGGCCGGCCTGGCCACCGCGGTCGGGGCCGGCGTGAGCATGGCCTTCTCCGAGGGCCTGTCCGACACCGGCGACCTGACCGGCCGCGGCGGCCCTTACCGGCGCGGCGCGATCACCGGGGCCGGCACGTTCCTCGGCGGCGTCCTGCACACGCTGCCGTTCCTCATCTCCCAGTACCACACCGCGGTGCTGCTCGCGCTTGCGGCGATGGCGGTCGAGCTTGTCGCCCTGGCCGGAATCCGCTGGCGGTTCTTCGGCACCGGGTTCCTCCGCTCGCTTGCCTGCGTGACGCTCGGCGGAGTCATCATCGCCGCGATCAGCGCCGCGCTCGGTGCGGCCGGCTGACCAGCTCGCGGCGCCCCGGCCGCGGACGCGGGCGGCGCCGCGGCACGTCAGCTCGCCGGGGCGCCGCGCCGCGGGGGGGTCAGCTCGCCAGGGCGCCGCGCCGCGGGGGGGTCAGCTCGCGGGGGCGGCGGCCCCGGCGTGCGCCGTGATCAGCGCCACGAGCCGGTCCCAGTATTGCGGGGGGTAGTCGTGGCCCATGCCCTCGATGATCTCCAGGCGGGAGCCGGGGATGGCAGCGGCGGTGGCCCGCCCGTTCTCGGGCGGCACGAGCCGGTCGGCGTCCCCGTGCAGGACGAGCGTCGGGACCCGCAGCGAGCCGAGGGCGGCCGTTCGCGAGGGCGAGGCGCCGATGGCGTTGCTCTGGCGCGCCCGGCCGCCGGGGTCGAAGCAGCGGTCGTAGGCGGCGTGGGAGTCCGCCGTGATGCGGTCCACGTCGATGCAGGCCGGGCTGCCCCACGCCGTGAGCCCGGCCAGGTGGCGCTCGGCGGCCTCGTCCCGGGTCGTGGCGGGCGCCGCGCCGAAGATGGCCGTCACGGCCGGGTCGCGCTCGCCGGTGATCGGCCCCGGTGCTGACATCACCGAGGTCATCGACAGGACCCGCGACGGCTCCCGCAGGGCCATGGCCTGGACGATCATGCCCCCCATCGACCAGCCGGCGATGTGGGCGGCCTCCGCGCCGACCGCGTCGAGCACGGCGAAGCCGTCCTGCGCCATGTCGTCGACCGTGTAGTGCGGTCCGCCGGCCAGGTGGCTGGACAGGCCGACGTCACGGTTGTCGAAGCGCACGACCCGGAACCCGCGGGCGGCGAACTTCTCGCAGAACTCGTCCTTGAAGTTGATGCACTGGCTGCCGAGGCCGTTGACCAGCAGCAGCACGGGGTCCTCAGCGGCGCCGAAGGTCTCGTAGTAGAGCGAGACCCCGCCGTTAGCAGTCGTGGACATACTGCAGTTTTACACGCACGCTCACCGGGAGCGCGAGATCATCCGGCCCTCAGATCGTGAACGGCAGTGCGAGCGCGACGCGGCGGCCCAGCTCCTGGTCGCCGTCCACCGCGACCTCGGCCAGGTGCTCGGCGACCGGCTCGCGGCCGCCCGCGAGGCGGCTGAACAGGTGGGAGGTCAGGCGGATGGCCGCGGTCGGCGGGCCGGGCAGCGCGTCGACCCGCCGGGCGCGGCCGTCGACGAGCACGTGCCAGGTCACCTGCTCGGGGCCGGTCAGCTCGATCGTGACCGCGCTGCCGTCCGGGGCGCCCGCCCGCTTGCCGACGATGTAGCCCAGCGCGTCGGCGGCCTCGGCCAGCGCGACCGCCGCGCACGGGCCGTCGCCGTGCCCGGGGATGCCGACCGCGTCCCGGACGTCCTGCTCGTGCATCCAGCAGTCGAATACCCGGATGCGCATGAACCGGCCGTAGGTGCCCGGCCCGGCCGGAGTCCACGACGGCGCGTCGAACTCCTCCGCCGGCATCGCCTCGAGGGCCGCGCGGCGCGCTGCGGTGACGGCCTGGAACCGGGCCAGGATGGCATCGCTGCTCTCGCCGCGCAGTCCCTGAACCCACTGCTCGTTCACCGCGCCGATGTCGTTGCGCACGTACGGCAGGCCGGCGATGTCGGCTTCCGACGGCGGCGGCGCCTGGCCGGCCAGCGCGCTCTCGGTGCCGATCAGGTGCGCGACCGTGTCCTGCACCGACCAGCCGGGCAGCGAGGTCGGCCGGGCCCACTGCGGCGGAGCCAGTGACGTGAGCAGCCGGTCGATGGCGGACCACTCCGCGATCAGGGCCGGAATGATGTCCTGCCGGGCGATCTCCTGCTTCATCTGTCCTCCCGGATTCCGGCCGTGCCGGACGTGCGGCGTCCTTTTACCGTAGACGGCATCAGGTGGCCCTGTCATTGTCTGGTCATGCGGCGAGATCTGGCGCGGGTCCTGCCTGTCCTGGCCTTCCTGGCCCTGCTTTACGGCGGCCAGTGGCTGCTGCGGATCCACAGCCCGGCGCATCAGGCCACCGGGACCGTGGCGGCCCGTGCGGCCTGGCTCCTGGCTGTCTTCGCCGCTGGGACGGTGGTGCACGAGTGCGGCCACGCCGTCGCCGTGCGCCTGGCCGGCGAGCGCGTTCTCGGGATCCAGCTGGGCGGTCAGCGGGCCCGGATGACGGTGCACGTCGGAACCGTTCCGGTAACGCTGGGCATCGGGCTCGGCGGGTCCGTCAGCTACCGGGCGCACCGGCTGTCGGCGGCGCGCCGGGCTGCCATTCTCGCGGCCGGGCCGGCCGCCAGCGTGCTGGTCGCGCCGCTGTGCCTGCTGCTGCCGGTCCCGCGCTGGGAGGCCGCCTATCTCGCGCTGGCCGCCTCGGCCTCGGCCCTTCAGGATCTCGTGCCGGCGCCCGCCTCCGGCGGGTCGACTGACGGGGCCAGGCTGTGGCAGACACGGGCATGGCTCCGGGCGGACGCCGCGGTGCGCGCGCTGCTGGCCGATCCGGGCTGGGCCGCCCGGCCCGCCGCCGCGGACATCCTGATCAGCGGATTCGGGCTCGATGTGCCCGAGGCCGAGGACGCCCTGCGGGAGCTGGCCGGCCAGCCGGCACGGCTGCTCGGCGTGTTCCGGCAGCCATGGGCGCTGCCCGGCCGGCCCGAGCCCGATGTCACGCACATCGTCCACGTCCTGTCGTGGAAGGTCCTGGCGGGCGGCGAGCTGCCGGCTGAGACGGCGAACCTGGCGGCCAGCCGGGTCGAGTGGGTGATCGGCCACCTCGACCGCGAGCACCCGGACCCGCGCAGCCCGGTCCACCAGGCCCGGCACACGCTGGCGGTGGCCCGGCTCCGGAAAGGCCGCCCCGACGAGGTCCGGTCGCTGTGCGCGGGCGCGTTAGCGGCCGAACTGGCCCCCGCTGAGCGGGCGACCGTGCTGGCCACCGTGGCGATGGCCCGGCACGCGCTGCTGCTGTCCGGTCAGCCGCAGCTCGACGAGGCGCTGGCCCTTGACCCCGGGGCCGCGCTGGTGAGCGAGGCCGCCCGCGTCCTGGGCGCCGACCCCGATTTCATCGAGGCCGACCGCAGCCGGGACTAGGGCAACTGCGTGCTGCGCTACGAGCGGACCTTCACGCGCCCGCCGCTGCCCGGCGACTGACGCCCGTCGTTATCCGCCGGTACCCGCCACCTGTACGGTTTCCGGGGACCAAGATTTTTTGCTGCCGGGCCGGCCGGTCCGGCGAGTCCGGCTGACGACAGGAGGCAGGACTCATGCCCTCGCTGAACGACCGAGTGGTGCTGCTGACCGGCGGGGCCACAGGCATCGGGCGGGCCATCGCCCTCGACATGGCGGCCGCCGGCGCGGCCGTCGCCATCGGCGACACCAACGCCGATGAGGCGCAGCGGACCGTGGAGGAGATCGTGGGCGCCGGCGGCCGCGCGTCGTTCCGGCCGTGCGACGTGGCCGACGCCGGGCAGGTCGCCGCCCTGGTGGACGGCGCCGTGGCCGACTTCGGGCAGCTCGACGTGCTGGTCAACGACGCCGGCATCTCCGGCGGGTCGCGCCGGCTGCATGAGCTCGACATCGACGCCTGGGACCGGACGATCGCCGTGAACCTGCGCGGGACCTTCCTGTGCGCCCGGGCCGCCATCCCGCACCTGCTGCAGCGCCCGCGCAGCGCCATGGTCAACATCGCCTCCACCTACGGCATCACCGGCGCGCCGCTGGCCCCGTCGTACTGCGCCTCCAAGGGCGGCATCGTCAGCCTGACCCGGCAGCTGGCCGTCGACTACAGCGCGGACGGCCTGCGCGTCAACGCCATCTGCCCCGGTTACATCGACACGGACATGGGCGGTCACCGGGCCTCCCTGCCGCCCGCCGACCGCGCCGCCGCCATCGCGCGGCGGGAGGCCAACGCGGCCTTGCAGCCCATCGGCCGCCAGGCCCAGGCCCGCGAGGTGGCCCGCGTCGCGACGTTCCTGGCCTCGGATGACGCGTCCTTCATGACCGGCTCGATCGTGACCGTCGACGGCGGGTGCACGGCCACCTTCAACCACGGATCCTGACCGTTCCGGGCCGGGGCCGATTCCTTCCGGCGGCCTGCGGGGTCTACCCCGCATGACGATCATCACGGAAGACCCGAATCGCGCCATGTGGCAAGCCCGGGCGCGCGGCAAGCAGGACCCGGCCTGGGAGTCGCTGACCGCCGAGCCGGATGGCATCGAGCAGGCGCCCGCGGGCATTCCGGGCGGACTGTGGCTGCGGCCGCCCGCCGCCCCGGCCGGTCCGGCGGTCCTGGCCATCCACGGCGGCGGCTTCGTGGGCGGCTCGGTCGAGACCCACCGCCGGCTGTTCGGGCACCTGGCCCGCGCGGCCGGGGCGGCGACGCTGGCGGCGGAGTACGGGCTGGTCCCCGGCCACGTGTTCCCCAGCCAGCTCGACTCGGCGGTGGCCGCCTACCGGTGGCTCCTGGACCAGGGCGCGACCCGGGTCGCCGTCACCGGCGACTCATGTGGCGCGACCCTGGCCCTGGGCGTGGCCCTGCGCGCCCGGGACGAGGGCCTGCCGCTCCCGGCCTCGCTGCTGCTGATGTCGGCCTGGACCGACCTGGAGGCGACCGGCGCGTCGTATGACCGCGGCAGCGATCCGTTCTTCACCCGGGAGGTGGTGCGCGGCCTCGGTGCGGCGTACCTGGCCGGGGCCGACCCGCATGACCCCCTCGCGGCGCCGCTGCACGCTGACCTGCGGCGGCTGCCGCCGGTCTACCTCCAGGCCGGGGCGGAGGAGGCGCTGCTCGATGACAGCAGGCGGCTCGCGGTCCGGCTGCGCGACGCGGGCGTCAGCGTCCGCCTCGACGAGTGGCCCGATCAGGTGCACACCTTCCAGATGGGGGCGGGCCGCACCAAGGCGGCGGATGACGCGATCGCGCGAGGCGGATCGTGGCTGGCCCCGACACTGGTGTCGTGACGGGATTCGAGGAGGCGGCCGGCCCGCTGCGCGGCGAGCTGCTGGCGCACTGCTACCGGATGCTCGGCAGCTGGGACGAGGCCGAGGACGCGGTGCAGGACACCTACCTGCGCGGCTGGCGGGCCTGGGACGGCTTCGACCGGCGCGCCTCGGCCCGCACGTGGCTGCACAAGATCGCCACGAACGTCTGCCTCAACAGCGTGCGGGACCGCGGCCGCCGGGCGCTGCCATCCGGGATCGGGCCGCCGTCGGAGGGCGCCGGCGGGCCGCCGGAGGTGCGGCCGGCCGAGGCCTGGGTGCAGCCGTTCGCCGGCGACCGCGCCGACCTGCGGCTGGCCCTGATCGCGGGGATGCAGACGCTGCCGCCCGGCCAGCGGGCGGTCCTGCTGCTGCGCGACGTGCTGGCGTTCCCGGCCGCCGACGTCGCCGCCATGCTGGACACCTCCGTGGCGGCGGTGAAGAGCAGCCTCCAGCGGGCCCGGGCCCGGCTGGCGCAGGCCGCGCCCGGCCCCGACGACGTGGCCGAGCCCGCCGCCCCGCAGGCGCGGCGGCTGCTCGATGCCTACGTGACCGCGTTCGAGGCCGGCGAGGTCGAGGTGCTGACGGCGGTCCTCCGGGCCGAGGCGACCCTGGAGCTGGTGCCCGCCAGCGCCTGGTACGCCGGCCTGGCCGCCTGCTCGCACGTGCTCGCCGATGCCGTCGGCCGCCCGGGGGAGTGGCGCATGGACCGCGTCATCGCGAACGGCCAGCCCGCGGTGGCGGCCTTCCGCCATGGGCAGCCGTTCGGGATCGCGGTCCTTGACGTCCGTCAGGACGCGATCGCGGGGATCACGGTGTTCGGCGACCCGGCGCTCGTCGGGAGGTTCGCGCGCTAGGAGGTGCGGACGACGGCGATGCCCGCGAGGGTCGGCACGATGACGTCCGCGCCGTAGAGCGCGGGGGTCGCGAAGCGGTTGGCGACGCCGACGCTGACCTGGCCGACGCTGCGGCCGGTGGCCGGGTCGAGGGCGTGCAGCACGCCCGCGCCGGTGTCGAGGGCCCAGATGCGCCCGCCGCCGATGACCGGCGACCCGGTGATCGAGGCGGACGCGTGCCACAGCACGTGCAGGCGGCCGGAGCCGTCGACCGCGGCCGCGCGGACGCCGTCCGTGCACGGCAGGTAGACCACATCGCCGTCGACCGCGGCCCCGCCGAACGAGATGCAGATGTTCTGCACGGAGACCTGGCCGGCGATGCCGCCGAGGTGGCCCTGGCGCAGCACGTAGACCGGGCCGGACTTGCCGCCGAGCACCGCCCACTTCGTGCCGACCAGCGCCACCCCCTGCGAGCCGAGGCCGGCGTCGCCCTGGTTGTTCGCGGCCCAGTCGGCGGGCGCGAACGAGTCGGCCAGCTTCGCGCTCGTGTCCAGTTCCAGGACGGAGTTGGTGTGGTCGTAGGCGTCACCCGGGAACGCGGCGCCGTTCGCGGACACGACCAGCAGGTGCCCGGCGGCGTTGACGGTGGGGCCGGCCGGGTTCCACATGCCCCCGCCCCGCTTGGTCGGCGGGCTGTAGAAGATCACGTCGCTGCCGCCGTCGAGGGGCACGCCCACGACCCGGCCCTTGTAGTCGCCGCAGTCGCCGGCCTGCGCGCCGTAGGGCACCCAGACCCGGTTGCCCGCGATCGCCAGCGCGCCGCGCTGCTGCATGTCCCGGGCGCTGACGCCCGGCAGGTCGACGCTCTTGCGCCACGCCACCCGGCCGGTCGCGGCATCCAGGGCAAACAGCTCATGGCGGACCGATCCGCCCAGCTCGGCCACGACCAGCACCTGGTTGGCGGCCGCGTCGTAGGCCGGCGTGCCGGTGATGCCGAGCGGGTTGATGTCGCCGCACTGCCGCTGCTCGGCGGGCGAGGGTGACCCGAGGCTGCGCTTCCACGCCTGCCGGTAGGACTGATCGAACGCGTACACGGTGTCCTGCTCGGTGGCGACGATCGTCAGCCCGCGGACCACGATCGGGGACGCGTAGACCTGGCCGTCCAGCTTGAGCGACTGGATCACCCTGGGCGTCCCGCGGGCCGGGGGCATGGTCGTCGAGACGCCCGCCCGGCCCATCGACCCGTGGTAAGTCGGCCAGTCGGCCGCGCCCGCCGCCGCGCTCGGGGACGAGGACGCGGGCGCGGGCGCGGTTGACGCCGGCCGGGAGGCCGGCTGGGTCGGCGAGGC
This sequence comes from Streptosporangiaceae bacterium, assembly GCA_036501025.1. GTDB lineage: Bacteria > Actinomycetota > Actinomycetes > Streptosporangiales > Streptosporangiaceae > DASUBV01. The sequence continues at coordinate 44,965 of DASYBB010000060.1, read as the reverse complement.
CGGGCCGGACCCGGCGCAGGCGGATGCCGCCAGGATCACGATCGCGGCCCCGGCACCGGCCAGCGCCGTGTGTCGCGCGCGCATGTCAGCCAGTGTGCCCCCGCCAGAGGGCCTCATTCACGCCGCTGGGCCATCGGCCGGCGGGGCGTAGGCCGCGATCAGGGTGGCGGTGATGAGGCGGGCCGCGTCGCCGGCGCCGACCCGGCCCGCGGCGGCGTCCTCGGCGGCGGCATGCATGAGGCTGAAAGCGGTGGTGACCAGCCATTCCGCCGGCAGGTCGGTGCGGAAGGCCCCGGCCCGCCGGCCGCGCCCGATGAGGGACTGCACGCGGCGCAGGATCGGGTCGTGGACCCCGCGGATGCGCTCCGCCGGGACCTCGCGCTGCGCGGCCAGCAGGATGTTCCGGAACTGGTGGACGATCAGCCAGGAGGCGTCGACCAGCCGGGCGAGCGCGTCGAGGGGGTCGCCGCCGGTGTCGGTGGCGCCGAGGATCAGGTCGGCGCGCTGGACGGTCCGGGCCAGGACGGCGTCGACCAGGTCGGCCCGGGTCTTGAAGTGACCGTAGAGGGTAATCCGGCCGACGCCCGCGGCCGCGGCGATGTCGGCGACGCTCGTCTCGGGATCGCGGGCCAGGCAGTCGGTGGCGGCGTCCAGGATCGCCGCGATGTTGCGCCGGGCGTCGGCCCGCTGCGCCCGCGGGGCCGGGCCGCCGGCAGCGCTGGAGGGCATCTCCGGGGATCCTCCTTTCCTGAACATGAGTGTATGAGTTACAGTCGAGCTGGTAACTCGAACATGCTCGTTCATGTTAGCGCAGGGACGGGCCAGGAGAACGGAGATCAGCATGCAGCGCCTAGACCGCAGGCCCCGGTCCCGGTCCCGCGAGCGGGGGCCGGCCGCCCTCCTTCCCGCCGGGTCCCCCGCTCCGGGCCCGCCCGGCGCGCAGTCCCGGTTCCGGTCGCGCTGGGTGGCCCTGGCCGTGCTGGCGGGCGCGCAGCTGATGCTCGTCCTGGACGTGACGGTGGTGAACGTGGCGCTGCCCGACATCGGGGCGGCGCTGCACCTGCAGCGCAGCGAGCTGCCGTGGGTGATGACCAGCTACACGCTGGTCTTCGGCGGGCTGATGCTGCTCGGCGGGCGGATCGCCGACCTGGCCGGCGCCCGGCGGCTGACCCTGGCCGGGCTGGCCCTGTTCACGGGCGCGTCGCTGCTGTGCGGGCTGTCGCAGGACGCCGCGATGCTGCTGGCCGGGCGGTCGCTGCAGGGCCTGGGCGCGGCGCTGATGTCACCGGCCGCGCTGGCCACCGTGATGACGCTGTTCACCGGCGCCGCCCGCGGCAAGGCGCTGGGCGTCTGGTCGGCGCTGGCCGGGGCCGGATCGGCCCTGGGCGTGATCCTGGGCGGCGTGCTCACCTCCGAGGCCGGCTGGCGGTGGGTGTTCGCGATCAACGTGCCGATCGGCGCCGCCCTGCTCATCGCCATCCCGCTGACCGCCCCGGCCCGCCGCCCGGCCGTCCCGGCCGGGCGCGGCCTCGACCTGCCCGGCGCGGTGCTGGTCACGGCCGGGACCGGGGCCGCCATCTGCGGGCTGATCAACGCCGGCAGCCACGGCTGGTCAGCCGCGTCGACGGTGCTGCCGCTGGTGCTCGCCGCCGCCATCTGGGCCGCCTTCGCGCTGCTCGAGCGCCGGGTCAGCCACCCCCTGCTGACCGTCGGCCTGCTCCGCCGCCGGGCGGTGCTGGCCGGCTGCTTCCTGATGCTGGCCGCCACCGGGCTGCTGGTCGGCGGGTTCTTCGTGGCCTCGTTCGCGCTGCAGCACGCCCACCACTACGGCGCCCTGCACGTGGGCCTGGCCTTCCTGCCGGTCGCGGTCGCGACGGTGGCCGGGGCGCAGGCGGGCAGCCGTGCGCTGACCCGGGTCAACGCCCGGATCGTCGCGGTCGCCGGCCTCGGCCTGGCGGCCGCCGGGTACGCCGTCGCGGCCCGCTGGGCCGCGCCCGCCGCGCTGGTGGCCGGGCTCAGCATCGCGGCCCTCGGGATCGGGGCGACGTTCGTCACCGCGTTCACGGCCTCGCTCACCGACGCCGGCCCGGCCGAGGGCGGCCTGCGGTCCGCGCTGGTGAACACCTTCCATGAGCTCGGCGGCGCGGCCGGGGTCGCCGTCCTGTCCAGCGCCGTGGGATCCGGCCTGGTCGCCGCCCAGCTGGGCGGCCACGACTTCGCCCGCGCCTGCGCCGTCGGCGCGGTGGCCGCGGCGGCCGCCGCCGTGATCGCGGCGGCGCTGGTCCCGGCCGTCCTCCGCCGGCCCGCGGGCGGGGGACCAGCCGAGTGACTCCGTCAGGCCCTAGGCGCGGCTGCAGCCGGCCGCGGCGGCGATGCTGACCCGGATCGGCGGGCGGCCCGGCGCGGTGCGCACCTCCAGCGGAATGCAGCCCCGCAGGTCGGTGACGAAGCCTTCCCAGAACAGCGTCAGGCCGGGCGCGTAGCTGGCCGGCTGCCCGCTGGTGCCCGGGCCGCCCGGACAGCCCTGCAGGGTCAGGCCCGGCGCCCCCTGGGCCAGGGTGTAGTGGCCCGGGCCGCCGCTGAACCGGGCCAGGAAATGGAACCGGCCGCCGGCCGCGGGCGCGACCGTGACCACGGCGGTGCGGCCGTTCTCGATCCCGATGGCCATCGCCGAGGCGGTCAGCTTCCCGGCGGAGAGCCGCTGGCCGCCGGCGGGGAGGGCGTACGTGAACCAGACCGGGCCGGCGTGCACGCTGTGGGCCTGCCAGCCGGAGCCCAGCGTGCCGCCCTCGCTGGACGGGCAGTCCCGCAGGACGGTCCCCGGTGCCGCGCCCGGCGCCCGGGCCGGCGCGGCGGCCGGGCCCGCCGCGCGGCTGGCGCCCGGTATGTCCCTGGCGGCCACCGGGGCGGCGATCGCGACGGCCGCCACGGCGGCGACGCTGACCGCGCTGAGCCGCCGGACGCGGCGCCGGCGCCGGCGCCGGATCGCCTCCAGCAGCCCGGCGGGCGGCCGCTCGGCCGCCCCGGTCATCGCTTCGCGCAGCCTGCGCTCCAGGTCACCCATGACGCACCTCATCTCCCCGGCGGCCGGGATCGCTCTCCGGCGCCATCCCGGCGAGCGCGCGCAGCCGGGCCAGCGCGCGCGAGGACTGGCTCTTCACCGATCCGACGCTGCAGCCCAGCGTCGCCGCCGTCTGCGCTTCCGACAGGTCGCTGTAGTAGCGCAGCACGAGCACGGCCCGCTGCCGGGCGGGCAGCACCGCCAGCGCCCGCAGCAGCAGGTCCCGGTCCGCGACCTCCGCGGCCCCGTCGCCCGCCGCGGGCTCGGCGCGGGCGGCCCGGAGCGGCTCCTCCGGCCGGCGCCGCAGCCGCCGCCACCGGTCGGTTGAGGCATTGACCAGCATCCGGCGCACGTACGGCTCGGGATCGCCGCCCTGGTTGATCCGCCGCCAGCGCCGGTAGGCGCGCTCCAGGACGCCCTGCAGCAGGTCCTCGGCCTCGGCCCGGTGCCGGCCGGTCAGCAGCAGCGCCATGGTGAACAGGCGCGCCGACGAGCCGCTGACGAAGTCCTCGAAGGACTCGTCGCGATCTTCCCGGCCGATAACGTCGGGCTCGTCACCTGCGGTCATCGCGGTCCTCGGAGAGTCGGCCACACGATGCTTACACGATCCCCGCCGGGCGGGAAGTTGACCGCGGGCGCGCATTTTCTCGGACGAGACCCCGCCGGGGTGCCCTAGACCAGGCTCGCCCGCCGGCGCGCCCGGGCCGCCCAGCGGCCGTCCTGGTACCGGACGCTGATGGGGTGGCTGAAGGCGGCCGAGATGCTGTCGGTCGTCAGCACGTCGCGCACGGCGCCGGCGGCGGTCACCCGGCCGCCGGCGATCAGCAGGGCGTGGGTGGTCGAGGCGGGCAGCTCCTCGAGCTGGTGCGTGACGAGGATGGACGCGAGGCCGGGGTGGGTGCGGTCGAGCAGGTCGATCGTCTCCAGGAGCTGCTCGCGGGCGGTGACGTCGAGGCCGGCCGACGGCTCGTCGAGCAGGAGGAGCCGCGGCTCGCAGATGAGGGCACGGGCGATCAGGACCCGGCCGCGCTCACCCTGGGACAGGGTGGGCCACTTCTCGCCGGCCTTCCCGGCCAGGCCCAGGGCCTCCGCCAGGTCGTCGGCCCGGGCGATCTCGCCCGGCTGCGGCTGCCAGCGCAGCGGCACCTCGAGGGTCCCGGTGATGCCGGTGAGGATGACCTCGCGGACGGTCAGCGGCGGCCGCGGCGAGTGGCGCGGGTTCACGTGGCCGATGGCGCGGCGCAGCGACTGGAGCTCGACCCGGCCCAGCTGCCCTCCGAGGATGCTGACCGTTCCCGAGGTCGGGTGGGTCAGCGCGCCGCAGAAGCCGAGGATGGTGCTCTTTCCCGCGCCGTTCGGGCCCAGGAGCGCCCAGTGCTCCCCGCTGTGCACGGCGAAGGTGATGCCGTGCAGGATCTCCCTGCTCCCGCGCCGGAAGGTAACGTCGCGCAGGTCCACGACGGGACCCGGGGCGGGCGCCGCCACCGTCACGCGAGCGCTCGCCGGGGGACGGCCGGGCGGGAGCGGATCCAGGTCATGTTGATCTTCGGAGAATACCGCCGCCGCGGGAATACGCGCGCGCCGCCGCCTGTTCCGAGCCATCGTGACGTCGCCAGAGAGCTTTGAGGAAATGCAGTTCTGGTTCGATCCGCTGTGCCCGTGGGCCTGGATCACTTCGCGCTGGATGCTCGAGGTCGAGAAAGTGCGGCCGGTGCGCGTCGACTGGCGCATCATGTCGCTGGCCTACCTGAACCTGATCCAGCACGAGGGCCAGGGCCTGACGCCGGAGTACCTGGAGCGCATGGGCAAGGCGTGGGGCCCGGTCCGCGTGGTCGCCGCCGCCGCCCAGGAGGCCGGCCCCGGCATCCTCGGCCCCATGTACACCGCCCTCGGCACGAAGCTGCACAACGAGGGCCGCCGGGGTGACCCGGACGTGATCCCGGAGTCGCTGGCTGAGCTCGGCCTCCCCGCCGCCCTGATCGAGGCGGCCGACAGCACCGAGTTTGACGCTGCGATCAAGGCCTCTCATCACGAGGCGTTCGACACCGTCGGGACGGACGTGGGCACGCCCGTCATCCGGATCCGCGGCAATGCCATCTTCGGCCCGGTCATCACGCCGATCCCGCGCGGCGAGGCCGCCGGGCGGCTCTGGGACGGCGTGGCGCTGGTCACCGAGGCGGACGGGTTCTTCGAGCTCAAGCGGTCCCGCGACCGCAAGCCGACCTTTGACTGACGGGACCCGGGAAGCCGGAGGAACTGGGCAGTGATCATCGTCGCCGGGTACTTCGTCGTCGATCCCGCCCAGCGGGATCAGTTCCTGCGCAGCCGCGCTGACGTCATGCGGGCGTCCCGGGCGGAGGCGGGCTGCATCACCTACGCCTTCACCCCCGACGCGCTGGACCCCGCCCGGGTCCTGCTGTTCGAGCGGTGGGAGAGCAAGGCGGCGCTGGCCGACCACCTGACGGCCCTGCGCCAGCGGCCCCGCCCGCCCGGCGGCGTCGAGGTGCGCGAGTCCGAGGTGCTGCAGTACGAGATCTCCGCGGTCGGCGCGGTCGGCAGCTGACCGATCGGAGGCGCGTTCCGTGGGCTGCGAGGTTTCCTGGTTCGCTCCGCTGTGCGACGAGGACTACGAGTTCCTCGGGGTGCCCGACCCGGCGCTGAGGTCCTCCTGGGAGCACGTCCGCACGATTGCGCTGCGGGCCGAGGAGGCGGGCTTTGACAACCTCCTGCTGCCGTCGAACTACAGCACCGGGATCGACTCGGTGGCGTTCGCGGCGGGCATCGCCCCGCACCTGCGGCGGATGCAGCTGCTCACCGCGGTCCGGATGGGGGAGATGTGGCCGCCCCAGCTGGCCCGGCAGCTCGCGACGATCGACGAGATGCTGGGCGGCCGGCTGACGATCAACATCATCTCCTCCGACCGGCCCGGCGAGCAGCTGGAGTCAGCGCCCCGGTACCGCCGGACCCTCGAGATCATGCGGATCCTGCGCGACCTGCTGGACGGCCGGCCGGCCGAGACGGCAGGCGAGTTCTTCCGGCTGACCGTGGACCCGCCCCGCATCCGCCCGGCCGGCGGCTGCCCGCCGTTCTACTTCGGCGGCCTGTCCGAGGCGGCGCGGGACGTCGCCGCCCAGGCCGCCGACGTGTTCCTGATGTGGCCGGACACGATGCCGGCGGTCGAGGCCATCATCACCGACATGCGCGCCCGCGCGGCGCGCTACGGCCGCGAGCTCAGGTTCGGCTACCGGGCGCACGTCGTCGTCCGCGCGACGGAAGCGGAGGCGCGGGCCGCGGCGCAGCGCCTGGTCTCGCGCCTGGACGCGGAGACCGGCACGCGGCTGCGGAGCCAGTCGCTGCATGTCGCGTCGACCGGCCAGCTGCGGCAGGGCGAGCTGCGGGACCTCGCCGACGGCGACGGCTTCGTCGAGCCGGGCCTGTGGACCGGCATCGGCCGGGCGCGCTCCGGCGCCGGCGCGGCCATCGTCGGTGATCCCGACCAGGTCCTGGCCAAGCTCCGGGGATACGCCGACCTTGGCATCGAGGCCTTCATCCTGTCCGGCTACCCGCACGCCGCGGAGTGCGACCTGTTCGCGCGCCACGTGCTGCCGCGACTGGAGCACGGGCCGCTGCTGCCGCGGGCGGCCTGAGCCCGCCGCCTGACGGCGGCCGCCGCCGGGCGCGGGCATCTAGGATGCCGCCATGGACACCGAGCGGCGGGCGGAGTTCGGCGCCCGCCTCCTGGGCATGCTGACGGGCAACGTCCTGACGATGCTGATCGGGCTCGGCCAGCGCACCGGGCTGTTCGACGCGGCCGCGCAGGGGCCGGCCACCAGCGCGGAGCTGGCCGCCCGGGCCGGCCTGGACGAGCGCTACGTACGCGAGTGGCTCGGCGCGATGGTCACCGGGGCGATCTTCGAGTACGACGCGGGCCGCTACGTCCTCCCCGCAGAGCACGCGGTGCTGCTCACCGGCCCGCGCGCGAGCAACATCGGGCCGGCTGTGGGCACGCTGCGCACCCTGAGCGCCGTGCTGCCCGCCGTCGAGCGGTGCTTCACCGAGGGCGGCGGCGTTCCCTACGCGCAGTACGCCGAGGCCGCCGGGGACACCCTGGGTGACTCGTGGCGCTACATCTACGACGAGCAGCTCATCGACGGGTTCCTCGGCCGGGTCCCCGGGCTGCCCGGCCGGCTGGAGGCCGGCGCCCGGGTGCTGGATCTCGGGTGCGGCAGCGGCCACGCCGTCAACCTGATGGCGCAGGCCTATCCGCGGTCGAGGTTCACCGGGCTGGACATCGCGCCCGGCGCCATTGCCCGCGGCGAGGCGGAGCGCGCGGCGCTGGCCCTGGGCAATGCCAGCTTCACGGTCGCCGACGCGGCCGCCCTGCCCGCCGATCCGCCGTTCGACGTCATCACGGCTTTTGACGCCGTCCACGATCAGCGCAGCCCGGAGATCGTCCTGGCCGGGGTGCACGATGCGCTGGCCCCCGGCGGGGTCTTCGTCATGGTCGACGCGAGGTTCTCCAGCCACGTGCAGGAGAACGTGGGCAACCCGCATGCGGCCCTGTGCTACGGCATCAGCCTGCTGTACTGCGTGCCCACCGCCCTGGCCGGGGGCGGGGCGGGCCTGGGCGCGATGTGGGGTCAGCAGGCCGCCCTGGGCATGCTCGCCGCCGCGGGCTTTGGCGACGTGCAGGTCCTGGACTCGCCGCGGCCGCAGAACTGCATCTACCTCTGCCGCCGCGGACCGGCCGTCGCGGCCTCGGGATTGGCCCCCGATCAGCAGTGATAGCGTGCTGCCTAGGCCGGTATTGAGCCATTCTGCCCCCCGGCCGGGATCCGCCTCGGCCGCCTTAGCCGATCGGCTGACTGAGAAAGGCGCGAGCTTGTGAGCAGCCCGGATACGGCGGAAGGCAGTCAGCAGAGCGATATCCCGGCCGCGCCGCCGTCGTTCGACACCAGCGTCGCTCACCCCGCTCGCGTCTAGGACTACTGGCTGGGCGGGAAGGACAACTACGAGGCGGACCGTGAGGCCGCCGAGCAGGTCGTCACGATCATGCCGAGCATCCTGCCGGGGGTGCGCGCGAACCGGGCCTTCCTGCGCCGGGCGGTGGAGTACCTGGCCCGCGAGGCCGGTATCCGGCAGTTCCTGGACGTCGGGACGGGCCTGCCCACCGCGCAGAACACGCACGAGGTCGCGCAGTCAGTCGCCCCGGAATCCCGGATCGTCTACGTGGACAATGACCCGATCGTCCTCGCGCACGCCCGGGCGCTGCTGACCAGCAGCCCGCAGGGCGCCACGGCGTACCTGGAGGCGGACGCCCGGGACACGGGCGCCATCCTGGACGGGGCGGCCCGCATCCTGGACGTCAGCCAGCCCGTCGCGGTCATGGTGCTGTGCGTGCTGCAGTACGTCCCCGATTCCGGTGCCCCGCACCAGATCGTCTCCCGGCTGTTGGACGCCGTGCCCTCGGGCAGTTACCTGGCCCTGTCCGACGGCACCGGGGACATCGACTCCGAGCGGGGCGCCGAGGCCACGGCCGCGTACAACGCGCGGCTGGGGCAGAACCGGATCACCCCGCGCACCCGTGCGCAGATAACGGCGTACTTCGACGGGCTGGACTTCGTCGACCCCGGCCTGGTCCCGCTGCACCAGTGGCGCCCCGCCGTCAGCTCCGCCCAGCCGGTGCCGGCCTGCGCGGGCCTGGGCCGCAAGCCCTGAGCTGACTGCGCTACCCGGCCGGGTAGCGGTTCGGCGGCCCGAGGAAGGGAAATCCGGCCAGCAGGTCGTCATGCGGCCGCAGGCCGTCCGGGCCGACCTTCCCGTTGGTCAGCCACGCGAAGCGGGCGCTGAAGACGTCGTCGGTGATGGCCCGGCCGTTGGGGTACGCGGCCGGCCGGGTCCGGTCGTAGCGCAGGATGTCCGGCAGCACGACCCGGGCGGCCGCCGCCGCCCCCTCGGGCGTGTAGCCGTGGGACTCCAGCAGCCGTGACCACGGCCCCAGGTAGTTCTCGAGGTCGTCGGCGGGCTGCCGGACGTTGAATGCGTCCTTGACATCATTCGGGTTGACGAACGGGTTGAGCGTCGGATGCCCGCCGCGGTCCACCTGGACCAGCGCGCCGTCGCGGCGCACGCTGACCGTCGCCCAGGCGCCGATGACCGGATCGGGGCCGAGCATGTCGCTCGGCACCTCCAGCGCGATGGAGAGAATGTTCCGGTTGGCGAACGCGTCCTGGCCGGTCCAGTTGAATCCGTGAAAGGCGCCGTCCGCGTCGGCAAAGAACGGATCGCTGCGCACGCCCGCGAACAGCCGGCCCGGGCCCGCCTGAACGGGCCGGACGGCGGCATCGAAGCCGACGGGCAGGGCCGACGCGAGCACGTCCCCGGCGGGCTCGGGCTGCTGGGCCGGCTGGCCCGTGGCGTAGTACGCGGTGCCGGTCTGCGTGCCGTCCCTGAACTCGGAGAACACGAAGGTGAACGCCGCGTCGGCGCGCGCGTCGCCGTCGTTGTCGATGTTTATCCGGTAGACGCCGTCGAGATGGAATTCTGATTTCATGAGGAACGGCGGCATGGCACTGATGCCCGTCGTGAATGGGTTCACGTCGATGATCAGCACGGTCCGGGCGGGGTCGGCGGGCGACTGGAAGACAAAGAGGTCGGTGAGGTCCAGGCGGACGTCGTCGCCGGGAAACCGCAGGTTCGCCGCGCTGTAGTGGTTAGACATCGTGCTCCTCGGGCGCCGGTGGCGGGACAGCCCTGACCCTGGATCTGTACCGCAGGCGGGCGCGGCCGGCGTCACCCGGCACGGGTGAATGGCCCGGCCGGCCGGCCGGGATACAGCGCGACGGCCCACGGGTACGAAGGAACGAGCTGGCCCAGCTCGCTGCGGTCGGCCGCCGGGCTGGTCATTGCCGCCGTGGCGCTCGTGCGGACCCGGCAGCTGCTGCTGCCGCTGGCCGTCCTGCTCGACTTCCTCACCGCGGCCAGCCTGCCCCGGCTGGCCGGCCCGCCGACCTGGCCGCTTCTGGGTGCGGCGACCCTGACCATCGCCATCCGCCAGCTGGCCAGCCGCAGCCTGCGCGCGGCCCGGGGCCTCGGCCCGCTGGGCCTGGATCACGGACGCGTCCGGGCCTCGACCATCAACGCGGCCCTCCGGCGCCGCTGAACGGGCGGCCTATGCCGGGAGGCATAGGCGACCGGAAAAGTGCGGCCCTGGGCCAGATGCCCGGTCGCAGCCGGGCTCCTAGCGTTGTGCCCAGCGCGATGCGGATCTGCGCGGAAGGCATTTCTACGCGGTCGCCGCCTCGGCTGGCCGAGACGATCGGCCTTGAGCAGACGGGACACGTCCATGGATCGCACCGCCCGGAATCGCCAGCGGGTGCTGGCCCTGTTCCTGCCCGTGGCCGCCGTCCTGTACATCGGGTGCGAGGCGCTCACCCCCCGCGGCGCCGACCAGGTGATCACGACCACCGGCGCCGCGTTCCGGCTGCTGGCCATCGCCGGGAGGCAACCGGCCCAGCTTTACCTGGCGGGCGCGCTGGGACTGCTCGGGCTCGGCGCCCTCGCCGTCTCGTACACGGCCATCGCGGCCCTGGTCCGCGGCCGCGGCTCGGCCCTGGCCACCGTCGCCGCGCTGGTCGGCGGCCTGGGCGCGTTCTTCGGGGCCCTCGTCAACGTGCTGGTCTTCCCCAACCTGGCCGCCGCCGCGACGGCGCAGATAAGCCGCGGGGCCGCGGCGCAGTTCCTGGTGACCACCTTCAACTCCGGCTTCGGACACGCGTTCCTGTACGCCTACCTCGCCGGCGAGTACGCCGCCCCCGTCCTCATGGGGGTGGCCCTGTGGCGCAGCCGCAGCGTGCCGCGCTGGCTGGCAGTCCTGTTCTTCGCCGGCCTGATCGCCGCCGAGCTGGCGACATCGGCCGGGCCGGTCGTCATCCTGTACATGCTGCCGTTCGGGGTGGCGATGATCCTGCTGGCCGTCCGTATCTGGCGGGCCGCGGCCCGGCCCGCTGACAGCGGCCCGGTGCCCGCCGGGGACCCGGAGGCCTCCGGGCCTGCGGTGCCGGTGCCGGTGCCGGTGCCGGGAGCCTCGCGCCGGGAAACAGCGACTTATGGCCGGTAGCTGGCCGCCGGCCAGCGGGTCGGCTTTCCCCTGGGCGGGGAAGCCGGGCTGTTCGGCGCCGGTCGCGGCGCGCGCGAACTGCGATGATATCGGCGTGTCCTTCTGGAAGCCGGCTGAGAATCCGAGAGACCGGCCGCTCCGGTCGTGGGCGTTCGATGCCGGATGCGCCATCGTCGCGGGCGCGGCGTCGCTGGCGCGGTTCTCGTTCGGCCAGGCGGGGCATGCCGCTCACCTGTCGCTGGCCGCCGGGGCGCTGGTCGCCGTCGCCGGGGCCGCCGCGCTGCCGGTGCGCCGGGTGTGGCCCGGCCCGGTGTTCGCCTGGACGCTCGTGGCCGCCGTTCTCCTGGCCCAGTGGCCCGACCCCGGCGCGCTGTTCCCGGTCGCGCTGGCGATCAGCCTCTACACCGTGGCCGCGACGATGCGCCGGGCCGAGGCGCTGGCCGCGGCGGTACTCGTGGCAGGCGTGCTGGTCCTGGTCGTGGCGCAGGACGGCACCCGTCACTGGGCCGTCGCCGGTTCCGATGCCGCCGGGTTCGCGGCCGCCGTCCTGGTGGTCGGCCTGTACGCGGGCACGCGGCGGGCCTACCTGGCCGAGCTGCGCGACCGGGCCGGGCGGTTCGAGCGCGAGCGCGATCAGGCCAGCGCGCTGGCCGCGGCGGAGGAACGAGCCCGCATCGCCCGCGAGATGCATGACAGCGTAGCTCACCACCTCACCGTGATCGTGGCGCTCTCGGACGGTGCCCTGCGCGCGGTCACCCGCGCCCCCGGCGACGCGGCGGACGCGATCCGGGACGTGGCGGGCACGGCCCGGCAGGCGCTGGCCGAGACCCGCCGCCTGCTCGGCGTGCTGCGCGCGGATTCCGGCCCGGAGCCGCGGCAGCCGCTGCCTGGCCTAGCCGACCTGGATGGCCTGCTCGGCCGGGTCCGCGCGGCCGGCCTGCCGGTCCGGTACGAGGTCAGCGGGCCCGCCGCGGACCTGCCGGCCGCCGTGCAGCTGGCCGTCTTCCGGCTGGTCCAGGAGGCCCTGACCAACACCATCAAGCACGCCGGGCCGGGTGCGAGCTCAGTGGTCCGGCTGGAGCTCACCCCGGCCGGGGTGCGGGTGGACGTGGAGGACGATGGCACCGCCGGCCGCGCGCGGCCCGCCGTCGCGGGCGGCGGCCTGACCGGGATGCGCGAGCGGATCAGCGCGTTCGGCGGCGAGCTCGACTTCGGCCCGCGTCAGCCGCGCGGCTGGCTGGTCACCGCCCGGCTGTCCCTCGATCCGGCGGCCGCGTCATGATCACCGTCCTGCTGGCCGACGACCACGCCCTGATCCGCAAGGGCTTCCGGCTGATCCTCGACGCCGAGCCCGGCATCGAGGTGGCCGGCGAGGCCGGCGACGGGATGACGGCGGTGTCCATGGCAGCGGCGCTGCGCCCCGACGTCGTGCTCATGGACGTCCGGATGCCCGGCCGCGACGGCATCGAGGCGACCCGCGACATCGCAGCCGCCGGGCTGCCGTCGAAGGTACTGATCCTCACCACCTTCGACCTCGACGACTACGTCTGGGCCGGGCTGCGCGCGGGCGCCAGCGGGTTCCTGCTCAAGGACACCCAGCCCGACGACCTGGTTGCCGCGATCCGCACTGTCGCCGCCGGCGACGCCGTCCTCGCGCCGGGCGCCACCCGCCGCCTCATCGCTCAGTTCGCTCGCCAGCAGCCCGCGCCGTCCCACGAGCCGGCGCAGCGCGCCAGCCAGATACGCCTCGCGCTCACCGGCCGGGAGCAGGACGTTTTCGCCCTCATCGCCGCGGGCCTGTCCAACGGCGAGATCGCCGCGCGCCTGCACCTGTCGGCCGGCACCGTGAAGATCCACGTCGGCCGGATCCTGGCCAAGCTCGGCCTCCGGGACCGCGTCCAGGCCGTCGTGCTGGCGTACGAGTCGAGCCTGGTCGTCCCCGGATCACCCCCGCCGGGCCAGGCCCCGCCCCCCGGGTGACCAGCCCGCCCACCGCGCCGCGCCGGGCGTTCCGCGTGTCAGGCGGGGAAGTCGGTGCCCAGGCTGGTCGGCGCCCAGGCGTCCAGCTCGGCGCGCTGGGCGTCGAGTACGCGGCCGAGGCTGCCGACCGCGTCCGGCCCCAGCACGAGCAGCGCGGGCGGGTCGGCGGCCTCGACCGTGGTGATGATCGCCTGAGCCGCCCTGCCCGGGTCGCCCGGCTGGGTGCCGGACCGGGAGTTGTTCTTGCGCCGCTGCCCGGCGGTGCCGGCGTAGTCGGCGATGACCTCGCGCGACTCCTGGAGCGAGCGCCCGGCGAAGTCGGTGCGGAAGCCACCGGGCTCGACGACCATGACGGTGATGCCCAGCGGGCTGACCTCCTTCCGCAGCGATGCGGACAGTCCCTCGACCGCGGACTTCACCGCGGCGTAGTACCCGGACCCCGGCTGCGCGGTGCGGGCGCCGATGGAGGAGATGTTGACGATCGCCCCGTCGCGGCGCGCGCGCATGCCCGGCAGGACCGCCTTGATCAGGGCGACCGCGCCGAAGAAGTGGGTCTCGAACAGCTGCCGGACGTCCGCGTCGTCGCCCTCCTCGACGGCGCCCCGGTACCCGTAGCCGGCGTTGTTCACGAGCACGCCGACCCCGCCGAAGCGCTCCTGCGCCTGCGCCGCCGCGTCGGTGACCTGCGCCTGGTCCGTCACGTCGAGCGGGAGGGCGAGGGCGGTCTCCGGGTGGGCCTGCGCGAGGTCGGCCACGGCGGCCGGGTTCCGGGCGGTGACGACCGCGTTGTATCCGCGGTCCAGGACGGCCTCCGCGAGGGAGCGGCCGAGGCCGGTCGAGCATCCGGTGATGAGCCATGCGGGCATGGAGGTGGCCTTCCTGCGGGTGCCGTGCGTGGTCGCCGGGCCCATGCCGCGGAATAGCCGGCCGAGCTCAGGATCTCCCGCCTGAGCGTAGCGGCCGCCGGCCCGGATCCGGGGCTGGCCGCGCGGACGCCAGTGCGTGGCGCACGTGCTTGATCTCAGCGTTGCGGCCACCACGCAGGCCCAGGTCAGACATGATGAGTTCCCCTGATCGAGTCGCACGGTCAGGGACCGGCCCGGCACGCGGCCACGGCCGCCGCCGGGCCGGCCGACGCTCGCAGCGTGCTCGGCGTCGTGAATCCGCCCGCCACCTCCGCAGCCAGTCGCAGGCAGTCTGCCTGCGTGCCACCTGGGCTCGTCCATCAGCGGGCGCGTCCCGAGCTCCCCAGCCGTCCGCGGATCAGCTGGCAGGTTCCGGCGGATGACCGCCGGGAGCCATGAGCGGGCAGTTCCCGGGTAGCGGTTCGGGATTCCGCGATTTCGCGGGGCGGGGACAGCGGGAAGGAGACCGCGCGCATGACGCACGACACCAGGCAGCACGCGGCCGGTCAGGCGCCGGCCGGACCGCGCGACCCCACCGCGGCGCCGCCGCGCGGGCGCGCAGCCGGGGCCGGTGCCCTCCTGTCGGTGTGCCTGGGCTTTTTCGTGATCCAGCTGGACGTGACCATCGTGAACGTCGCGCTGCCGTCGATCCAGCGGGAGATCGGCGGCTCGCTGGCCGGTCTGCAGTGGGTCATTGACGCCTACACCCTGGCCCTGGCGTCGGTCATGCTCACGGCTGGCTCGGCGGCGGACCGGATCGGGGCGCGGCGGATGTTCACGGCCGGGCTGGCCGTGTTCGCGGCCGGCTCGGCCGCGTGCGCGGCCGCTCCCGCGCTGGGCGTGCTGATTGCCGCCCGCGCCGTCCAGGGCGTGGGGGCGTCCGCCCTGCTGCCCTGCTCGCTGGCCCTGATCGTGCACCAGTTTCCCGATCCGCGGGCACGGGCGCGGGCGCTCGGCGTCTGGGGCGGCATGGGCTCGCTGGGCGTCGCCCTCGGCCCGGTCCTGGGCGGGGCGCTGGTGGCGCTGACCGGCTGGCGGGCCATCTTCGTCGTCAACGTGCCGGTCTGCGCGCTCACCATGGTCGCGCTCCGGCGGTATGTCGCGGAGTCGCCGCTCAAGCCGGAGCGGCGCACCGACGTGGCCGGGCTGGTCCTCGGGATCCTGTCGCTGGCCGGCCTCACCGGCGGGTTCATCCTCGCCGGCCAGCAGGGCTGGCTGAGCCCGGTGCCCGGCGTCCTGCTGGGCGCCGGCGTGCTCGCCGGGCTGGCCTTCGTGCTGGCCGAGCGACGGCAGGCGGCCCCGATGCTGCCGCTGGCGCTGTTCCGCTCCCGGGATCTCAGTGCGGCCACCGGGGTCGGCGTGCTGTTCAACCTGTGCCTGTACGGCGCGCTGATCTGCCTGTCGCTGTTCCTGCAGCAGTCGCGGCACGAGTCCGCGCTCAGCACCGGCCTGCTGATCCTGCCGATGAGCATCGCGGTGGGCGCCGGCTCGCTGGCCAGCGGCCCGCTGACCGCCCGCCTCGGGCCGCGGTGGCCGATGATCGCGGGGCTCGGGCTCGCGGCGGCCGGGGCCGCGCTGCTCGCGACGGCCGGCGCCGGGACATCGCTGGGGGTCGTGGTCGCCGGGTCGGTGATCCTCGGCCTGTGCTCGCTGGCCATGCCGGCCATGACGGCGGTCGTCGTCGGGGCGGCCGGGCGCGAGCACGCCGGCGTGGCCAGCGGCATCCTGAACGCCGCGCGGCAGTCGGGCGGCGCCCTGGGCGTGGCCCTGCTCGGCTCGCTGCTGGCCAGTTCCGCGTCGGGCGGCCACGCGCTGAGCCTGCATGTGCCGCTGGCCGCCGCGGCGGCCGGCTACGTCCTGGCCGTGGCGCTGGCCGCCGCCATCCGGCCGGGCCGCCCGCAGCCGGCCTGACGGCCCGGCCCGCCGGTCAGGCCGGGGAAGCGGGGCTGGCGCCGGGCTGGTCCCGGGGCGTGGCGAGGGAGTGGCGGGCGTCGCGGTAGCACGGCATGAGCTGATCGAGTCCGGTCAGCTGGAGCATGCGGCGGACCGGCGAGTCGCCGACGGCCAGCCGCAGCTCGGTGCCCGCGCCCGCCGCCCGCTCGCGGGCCCGGGCGAGCGCGCGGATGCCGGTCGAGTCGCAGAACACCGTGCCGGTCAGGTCAGCGGTCAGCACGCCGGGGGACCGGCCGATCACGGCGGCCAGGTGGCGGGCGACGCCGGCCGAGTTCTCGGCGTCTATCTCGGCGGGCATGGTGACGACGGCGTGGCGGCCCGACCAGGCGACCGGCAGCTCCGGGCCGGTCGCGGGCGGGTCGCCGGGATCCGCGGATCCGGGCGGCTGGCTCCCGGCGGCCGGATAGGGGCGGCGGAGCAGGAGCAGCGCCACGTCGTCATGGTGCGGGGCGGGGCCGGCCATGGCGGCCATCGCGCCGGCGGCGGCGGCCTCGGGCTCGCCGGCGGGGAGAGCGGCGCGAAGCCGGGCGATGCCGTCGTCGAGCGGCTCGCCGCGGCGCTCGACCAGTCCGTCGGTGTACAGGCCCAGCAGGGTGCCGGGCGGGAAGCTCAGCGTCGTCAGCTGCCGCGGGCCCGTCTCGGCGAGGCCGAGGAGGGTGTCCCCGGCGACGGCGGCGACGGCCGCGGGCTGGCCGGGGACGGCCACGATGGGGGGCAGGTGGCCGGCGCTGGAGATGCGCACCTCGTCCAGCGCCGGGCTGAGCACGGCGCACAGCACGGTGGCCATCGCGTCGGGCTCGAAGTGCCGCAGCTTGCGGTTGAGCCGGCTCAGCACCTGCGCGGGGTCGGTGCTCTCGAGGGCGTAGGCCCGCAGCGCGCTGCGAATCCGGCCCATGATCACCGCCGCCTGCAGGCCGCTGCCGGCCACGTCGCCGATCACGGCGTACACGTGGCCCGAGGGCAGGGCGAACACGTCGTACCAGTCGCCGCCGACGTTCCCGCTGCCGGGAACGTAGCGGCCGGCCATCTCCAGCCCGCGCACCCGGGGCAGCGCGGACGGGACCAGGCTCCGCTGCAGGGCGGACGCGGCCTCGCGGTCGAGCTGGGCGGACAGCGCCCCGACGGCCAGGGCGGCGCGGTCGGCGGCCAGCTGGAGCAGGTCGGAGTCCTGGCTGGTGAACACGCGCCCGTCCAGGGTGCCCACGTGCAGGACGCCGATGACGGTCCCCCCGGACAGCAGCGGAGCGCCCATCAGCGACCGGATGCCGCGGGCCACCAGGATCGGGTTGACCACGTTGTCGCGGTCGACGTGATCGATGATCACCGGGCTGGCCTGCGCCGCGATCCGCCCGGCGAAGCCCTTCCCGACCGGTACCCGGGAGCCCTGGAGGACCTCTTCCTCCAGGCCGCTGGCGGCCGTGGCCACCAGCTGCCCCGACGGGCCGTCGAGCAGGAGCACCGCCGCGGTATCGGCCTGCAGGGCGTCCCGGACCCGGCGGACCAGCGCATCCAGGACGTCCGGCGGGTCGAGCCGGGACAGGGCGGCGTCGGTGATGGACTGGATGTCCTGGAGCTTCTCCGCCCAGCCCGGCGGCAGTTCGCTGCCCTCCGCCACCGCCCCCACCGCCTCTCGCCGAGACCGGGCGCACGGCCCGGCGCACAGCCCGCTGCGCCAGGAGCCGCCAGTTCATTACCGAGCCTAGCGCGCGGGCACCGGCCGGCCGTCATGGCCGATGAGGTCTGCCGCGCCGGAGCGTCTGCGACTCCCCGGCGGGCTGGCCGCAGCACCCCGCCTACGGGCAGGCCGGACGGAGGGGGCTACCGGCCGGCGGGCGGCAGGACGCCCATGCCCTGCACGGCCTCCAGCGCGCCCCAGACGCCGGCGTAGTCGACGATCTTCCCGTCCCGGAGCCGGAAGATGCTGGCGTTGGACCACTCCAGCCGCCGGTGCGTCGCCGGATAGCCGAACAGGGCGGCCCGGTGGGTCCCGGCGGCCCGCCAGACGCCGACAACCTCGTCCGGCGAGGCGATCACGCGGTCAACCCGGACCGCCAGGTCGCCGACGGCCTGGCGGAAGTACGTGACGTGCTGGACCAGGCCCGGCCGCCCGGTGCCCCAGCCGGCGGCGACGGCCGTGTGGTCCACCATGTCCTCGGCCGCGATCTCGGCGAGCACGCCCAGCTGCCCGCCCTGCACCACCTCGGTCAGGTAGCGCCGCATCACGGCCGCGCTATGGTCCGCCGTCATCGTGGGGTCCCTTCCGTTTCCAGAGTGAGCAGGTGGCGCCGGAACCAGCCGAGGGCGGCCCCGCAGCTGGCGGCAAACTCGGCCCCGTAGGCGTCAAAGTGACCACCCGGAATCTCCGTCACCTGCACATACGGAACGCTGGCCGCCACCCTCACGGCCGCGCCCGGCGGAGTCAGCCGGTCGGCGGGAGCCACGACGAGCAGCAGCGGCACGCGGGCACCGGGGAGGTAGTCGAGCGGGACCACAGCCTCGGCCGGCGGCCCGATGCGCACCTCGTTGCGCCAGCTCGGCGCCCGCGCGGCGGCCCGGGTGAACCACCCGTGCGCATCGTCCTCGAACATCATCCCGACGCCCTCCGGGGTGGCCGAGACCGCCGGAACCGGCCGGGGCGGGTCCGAGCGGGCCGCGCTGGCGACCGCTGCGCGGGTGGCGTCCGACAGGCCCGGCCCGCCGGCGCCGAGAGCCGGGACCTGGGCCACCGCGCACCGGATCGGGAGGTCCGCGGCGGCGAGGACGATCACGTGGCCGCCCGAGTAGCTCGTGCCCCAGATGCCGATCCGGGCGGGGTCGATGCCGGGCTGCTCCGCCAGCCAGGCGATGGCGTCGCGGTAGCCCTCCCGCTGGATGCCGGCCGCCGGGTCCTGCCGGGGCTCGCCGTCGCTGGCCCCGAAGCCGAAGTGGTCGTAGACGAGGGTGGTCAGCCCGGCCCCGGCAAAGGCCTCGGCGTACCGGTCGAGGAACATCTCGCGCACCGCGGTGAACCCGTGGGCCATCACGACCCCCGGAGCGCGGGCGGCCCCGTGCGGGCGGTAGAGCCACCCCCGGAGAGTGGCCCCGTGCGAGCGGATCGACACGTCAGAGCGCGAGAAGTCCATTGCTACCAGGCTGCGCGGCGGCCGCGCGCGGATCCAGTAGTGGGTTCCCGACAAAGGACGATGCCTACTGGAATGCCCCGCCGCGGGACCGTAAGTTCCTGTTCCGCCGAGCACCGGCCGGCCAGCCGACAGGAGCCTGCCATGACCGACGCATCCCGTGCCGTTGACCGCCGCCCCGCGATCGTCTGGAGCGAGGGGCTCCGCCTGGCCGCGGACATCCTCTCGCCGGCCGGCCCGGGCGGGCCGAGGCCGGCCATTCTCCTGTGCCACGGGTGGGGCGGGCGCAAGCAGCACCTGCTCGAGCTGTATGCCCCCTTCTTCGCCGCGGCCGGCTTCGTGGTGATGGTCTTCGACTACCGGACCTGGGGGGACAGCGACGGCAAGCCCGTCCCGGCCGGTGGCGCGCCGATGCTGACCGATGCCGGCGAGCAGACCATCAGGGTCCGGGTCATCCGCGAGGTCGTCGACCCCGTCGACCACGTCGCCGACGTCCGGGCCGCGCTGGCCTACCTCCTGGCCGAGCCGGGGGTCGACCCCGGCCGGGTGGGGCTGTTCGGCACCAGCTACGGCGGCGGCCACGTCCTGTCGGTGGCCGGCACGGACGACCGGGTCCGGGCCGTCGTCGCCCAGATCGGCGGGTACGGCCACCCGACGAGCGGCGAGTTCGCGCAGCTTGCCCGCCAGCAGGCGGCCGACAAGGCGCGCGGCGTCCTCGACCCGCCCATTCCCCAGGACCGCGGCGGCGCGGTGACCAGCCTGGGCGGCGTGCCCGACCTGGCCCGCCAGCTCACCCACGAGCCGCTCGAGCTGGCCCGCGGGGTCCGCGTCCCGACGCTCTTCATCGACGCCGAGTTCGAGGAGTACAACACCGGCGACCCGCACCTGCAGGGCGGCGGCGCCTACGAGGTCGTGCGCCAGCACGCCGTGGCGCAGCGGCACACCTTCCCGTGCACGCACTACCGGGTCTACGACGAGTACCTCGAGCCCGCCCGCCGGCTGGCCCTCGACTGGTTCGGCACTCACCTGTGAGGGCCGTCCGGATGCTCGGCCGCGAGCGGGTCGAGGTCATCGACCGGCCCGAGCCCGAGCCGGCCGGCGACCGCGTCGTGGTGCGGGTCATGGCCTCCGCCCTGTGCGGCAGCGAGCGGCACGCGTACGCCGGCCCGGAGCCGCGGGCGGGCAACGGCGGACACGAGGCAGCCGGCGTCGTGGTGGCCGCGGACGCCGCCCGGCACTGCCGCGTGGGTGACCGTGTCCTGGTCTTCGCGGCGTCGCCCTGCGGCCGGTGCCGCCACTGCCTGGCCGGCCGCTGGATCCTGTGCCGCGCGCGGGTGCCGGCGCCGACCGGCGGCATGCACGCGCAGCTCGCCCTGGTGCGCGACGATCTGTGCTTCGCGATTCCCGGCGACCTGTCGTTCGAGCAGGCCGCCCTGCTGTCCGACGTGCTGGGCACCCCGTTCCGCGCGCTGCGCCGGCTGGGCGCGTCCGCCCTGGACACGGTCCTGATCACCGGCCAGGGACCGGTCGGGCTGGCCGCCACCATGCTCTGCCGGTTCCTGGGGGCGCGCGTTCTCGCCGCCGACATCAACGACTACCGCCTCGAGCGGGCCGCGGCCGCCGGGGCGACCCGGGTCGTCAACCCGCTCCGCGAGGACATCCGCTCGGCCGCCCTGGAGCTGACCGACGGGGAGGGCGCCGACCTGGCCCTGGAGTGCTCGGCCACCGCCGACGGGGCGGCCGCCTGCGTGGCGGCGGTGCGCACGGCCGGCCGGGTCGCGTTCATCGGCCTGACCGGCCCGGTCACGCTCGACATCACCGCCCAGCTGATCCTCCGCGACCTGCAGCTGATCGGCAGCTGGTACTCCGATCCCGCCGACCTGGCCGAGCTGGCCTCGATCGTGCGCCGCGGGCTCGACCTCAGCCCGCTCGTCACCCACCGCTACGGGATCGAGGAGGCCGGCGAGGCCTTCGCCACCTTCTTCGGCGGCCGCTCGGCCAAGGTCATTCTCGAGCCGTCGCGCTGACGCGCCGTCACCCGGCGGCCAGCCGGCGGACGCTGCCGACCTGCGTGTGAAGGGTCAACGACTGCCGCGATCCGGTCCGCCGCGGCCGGCCGCGCTGGCCGGCGCCGGGCCATTGACATGACCCCTCCAACCAGGCGTTCTTTCGCCGTTCGGCCTTTATCGCACGATGTATTGACAGCACCGCGACCACGGGGCTGTAATGAGGCACGGTCGGTTGTCGACATTCGACCTTAGGGAGCCGTTCGCTGCTCACGGTCCGTGTCAGGGCCTGGACTGCGCCGTTTCCACCCGACCTTTCGGGACGCATGCTGAGCCCTGACCGAGAGGACGAACGCGATGGCGATTCGGAATGGCTCCTTCTTTCCCGGCCCGCGTCGATTCCGCTCCTGCGGGCTGCGCCGCGCCCCGGCCATCGCCGCGGGCCTCGCCGCGCTGCTGCTCGCCGCCTGCTCGGGAGCCAGCAGCCCGGGCGCTCCGGGCGCCAGCTCGACGGCGCCCACCGGGGGAGTCGTCACGTTCGCCGAGTCCGCCGACTACGTGCCGACCTGGATCCTGCCGTTCTACTCGGGCGCGTTCTTCACCATCCAGGAGCAGGGCTGGTTCGAGAACCTGATGTGGCCGCCGCTGTTCAACCAGTCCAATGGCGCGAGCCCGAGCGTCAACTACGCGGCCAGCCTCGGCAATCAGCCGGTCTACTCCGATAACGGCACGACGGTCACCGTCACGCTCAAGCACTGGAAATGGTCGGACGGCCAGCCGGTCACCGCGCGTGACCTCACCTTCTGGCTGAACCTGCTCCGGGCCAACAAGTCGGAGTGGGCGGACTACACCAAGGGCCAGTTCCCCGACAACGTGACATCGGTCCAGGTCGTGAATCCGTACGAGATCACGATGAAGCTCGACAAGGCCTATGGCGCGAGCTTCTTTACCGGCGACGAGCTGTCCCAGATCACGCCGATCCCGCAGCACGTCTGGGACCGGACCAGCGCCACCGGCAAGGTCGGCAACTACGACGAGACGCCCGCCGGGGCGCGCGCGGTGATGTCCTTCCTGCAGGCGCAGTCCAAGGACCTCAAGACGTACGCCACCAACCCGCTGTGGCAGACGGTGGACGGGCCGTGGAAGCTGACCGAATACACCCTGACCGGCCACATCACGTTCGTGCCCAACAAGCACTACAGCGGCCCGGCCAAGCCGAAGGTCGCGCAGTTCCAGGAGGTCCCGTTCACCAGCTCCGACGCCGAGTACAACGCGCTGCGGGCCGGGGACCTGACGGCGGGCTACATCCCCACCAACGACTACGCGACCATCAACGAGATCAAGGCGCTCGGGTACAACGTCGCCCCGTGGAAGGTGTACGGCTTCAACTCGATCTTCATCAACTTCAACAACCCGGCCGTCGGGCCGGCCTTCCGGCAGCTGTACATCCGGCAGGCCCTCCAGTACCTGATCGACCAGCAGCTCCAGATCTCGAAGGTCTTTTCCGGGTACGCGCAGCCGGACTACGGCATGGTCGTGAACGGGCCGCCGTCCCAGGAGGGGGCCGAGCCGAACGCCTACCCCTACAGCCCGGCCAAGGCCAAGGCCCTGCTCACCGCGCACGGCTGGTCGGTGCACCCCGGCGGCACGACAACGTGCGCGAAGCCCGGCACCGGCCCGGCCCAGTGCGGCGCCGGGATCAAGGCCGGCTTCCCGCTGAACTTCAACCTGCTGATCTACAGCGGCGCCATCCAGCAGTCCGTGGCGATGACCTCGTACAAGACGATCGCGGCGACGGTCGGGATCACCATCAAGCTGGTCAACAACGTGAACGTGTTCGCCGCGGCGCCGGCCTGCCAGCCCGCGCAGAGTGAGTGCGGCTGGCAGCTGGCCGACTGGGGCGGCGGCGTCTACACCCCGCCGAACGGGTACCCGGTCGAGGCCGGCTACACCGACTGCGGCGGCAACAACAACCACGAGAACTACTGCGACCCGCAGCAGGACAAGCTGGACGGCGCGGCCGCGTCTGGATCCGCCACCTCGGCCGACTTCAACGCGTGGGAGCTGTACGTCACCCAGCAGCTGCCGATGCTCTGGCAGCCCAACTCCGACTTCGAGGTCATGGCGATCAAGAAGAACCTGGTCGGCCCCATCCCCGCCAACACCACGCTGTCGGTCTTCCCGGAGAGCTGGTACCTCACGAAATGACGGCGCCTGAGGCGGCAGGCACTGAGGCGGCAGGCACTGAGGCCGGGGCCCTGGATGTCCCGCTCATGGGGTATCCGAGCCAGTGGAGCGTCCGCGCGGGCACGCCCGTCGAGTTCATGGTCAGCGCCCGGGCGGACAGCTTCCAGGCGGAGATCATCCGGGTCACCGGCCGCGGCCCGCGGCGGCCCGGCGACGGGCCGCCGCTGAGCTTCGAGCGGGTGCACAGCCCGGCCGACGGCAGCTACCCGGCGGCCGAACAGCAGACGGTGTCCGGCTCCTACGGGGTGGCCAGCGGCCTGGAGCCGTCCCCGGCGGGCGAGGGCTCACTGGGGGCGTGGATCTACCCGACGCTGCCCGCAGCCGGGCGCTGGCAGAGCGTCCTGACCTGGCTCGGCCCCGACGGCCGGCCCGTCCTGGCGCTGGGCCTCGGCCCGGCCGGGGCCGCGGCGCTGCGGTACCGCAGCCGGGCCGGCGACCTGGCCACCGCGGCCGTGCCGGGCGAGCTGGCCGGCCGGCAGTGGCATTACCTGGCCGCCAGCGTGCGGCCCGCGGCCGGCGAGATCGTCATCGCCGTCCAGCAGCTGTCCCCCCGCGGCCGGCGGCCGGCCACGGTGGTCACCCTGGCCGCCCCCGACCTGGCCGCCGCGCCGCTCGGCACCGGCGCGCTGGTCGCCGCGCTCAGCCCCGCGCCGGCCGTGCCCGGTGCCCTGACCAGCGTCACCGACGGCGCGTACAACGGCAAGGTCGACGGCGCGCGGGCCCGGCCGGCGGCGCTCGACGGTCCGGGCCTGCTCGCCTGGCCCGAGCAGGCGGAGCCGTCCGGCGGGCTGGCCGACCTGGACCTGGTGAACTCCCCGCAGCTGCGGGCGACCGGGCACAACTGGTCCGGCCAGGTCCTGGACTGGCGGGTCCGGCCGGACGAGTACGGGGCGTCCTGGTACCACGACGACGACCTGGCCGACGCGCGCTGGCCGGCGGCGTTCCGGTGGGAAGTGCCCGCCGGCACCCGGAGCGGCATGTACGCGGCGCGGATCACGGCGGGCGGCGCCGAGGACGTGATCTCCTTCTACGTCCGGCCCGGCGACGGCGAGCCCACGGCCGACCTGGCCGTGCTCGTGCCGACCTTCACCTACACGATCTACTCCAACTTCTACCACCCGGCCCGGGCGGCCCGCGACGGCACCGCGTCCGCCGACGAGCGCGCCGGGGCGTTCCTCGGCGAGCACCTCGAGCTCGGCCTGTCGCTGTACGGCAAGCACCGGGACGGCTCCGGCGTCGCGCATGTCTCGTCCCGCCGGCCCATGGTCGACATGCGGCCGTGGCACCGCATCGATACCCGGGGCAACGCCGGCCGGGAGCTCAGCGGTGACCTGTACCTGCTGGACTGGCTCGAGCACGAGGGCATCCCGTACGACACGATCACCGATGACGACCTGCACGCCGAGGGGGCCGGGCTGCTCGCGCCCTACGCCGGCGTGATCACCGGCGGCCACCCGGAGTACGTCAGCGGGGAGATGCTGGACGCGCTCGGCGCCTACCTCGACGCCGGCGGCAACCTCGCCTACCTGGGCGGGAACGGCTTCTACTGGGTCACCACGGCTGCCGCCGGAGCACCGCACCTGCTCGAGGTGCGCCGCGGCCGGCGCGGGTCGCGGGCCTGGACCGGCGAGCCGGGGGAGGGCCATCACGGCACCGGCGAGCCGGGCGGCATCTGGGTGGACCGCGGCCGGGCGCCGCAGGCCCTGACCGGGGTCGGCTTCTGCGCCCAGGGCGGCGGGCCCGGCGCCGGCTACACGCGGACCGCCGACAGCGACGACCCGCGCGCCGCCTTCATCTTCGACGGCATCGGCCGGGACGAGGTCATCGGCGACTTCGGCCTGAAGCTGGACGGCGCCGCCGCCGACGAGCTGGACCGCGCCGACCCCGACCTCGGCACCCCGGCCGGGACGCTGGTCGTCGCCACCACCCGCGGCGCCCACAACGACAGCTACCAGCGGGCGGTCGAGGAAGTCGAGGAGATGTCCGCCCGCCAGGGCGGATCGCAGACGGAGGACGTCCGGGCCGACATGACCTTCCTGGAGACGCCCGGCGGCGGCTCGGTGTTCAGCGTCGGCTCGATCGCGTGGAGCACGAGCCTGTCCTACGCCGGCTACGACAACAACGTCGCCCGGCTGACCCGCAACGTGCTCGGGGAGTTCACCCGGCGCGGCGCCCCCGGTCAGGGGCCCGCGCGATGACCCGGTTCCTGGTCTACCGGATCCTGCACTCGCTCGTGGTCATCGTCGGCGTCACCATCATCGCGTTCCTGCTGCTGCACCACCTGCCCGGCGGCCCGGCCCGGTCCATCCTGGGGGCCAGGGCCACGCCGGTCGCCATCGCCGCGTTCAACAAGGAGTACGGCCTCGACGCCTCCCTGCCCGTGCAGTACCTCCGCTACGTCGACCTGCTCCTGCACGGCAACCTCGGCTACTCCTACAAGCTCAACATCAGCGTCGACTCGCTGCTCGCGCTGGACCTGCCCAAGACCTTCTTCCTGGTCGGGATCTCCTTCCTCATCGCCGCGCTCATCGCCGTGCCGCTGGGCATCGTCCAGGCCATCCGGCGCAACCGGCTGGTCGACCACAGCCTCACCGGCGCCTCCTTCCTGCTGTACTCGATGCCCACGTTCTGGCTCGCCCTGCTGCTGATCGACCTGCTCTCCGCGCGGCTGCAGCTCTTCCCGCCCGAGGCCCCCCAGGGCACGACGCTGAGCCAGGTCATCACCGACCCGATCGCGCTGGTCCTGCCCGTGCTGACGCTGGTCCTGGTCAACTTCGCGCTGTTCAGCCGGTACATCCGCGCGTCGGCGATCGAGAGCCTGGCCCAGGACTACATCAAGGTCGCCCGGTCCAAGGGGCTGCCCGAGCGCAAGATCCTGTGGAGCCACGTGCTGCGCAACTCCATGCTGCCGATCGTCACGCTGCTCGGCCTGTCGCTGCCGTGGCTGTTCACGGCCGGGCTGGTGATCGAGCAGATCTTCAACTACCCCGGCACCGGGCTGCTGTTCTTCACCTCGGCCCAGAGCCAGGACTACCCGGTCGAGCTCGGCATCACCATCGTCATCGCGGTGACGACGGTCGTCGGCAACCTGCTGGCCGACCTCGCCTACGCCGTGCTCGACCCGCGCATCAGGTACAGCTGAGGAGCGCCGATGACCCTGTTCACGCGCCCGCCCGGCGCCGGCGGCGCGGCCGCCCCGCCCGAGCCGGCCCCGGCCGGCGGCGCGGCGCGGTCACGCCGCCGCATCCACCTCAGCGTGCTGGGCATCATCGGCCTGGCCGTGATCATCGCCGCGTGCCTGTTCTGCTTCGTCGGGCCGCTGGTCTACCACACCAGCCAGGTGGCCTCCAACCTGGCCGCCTCCAACCAGCCGCCCGGGAAGGGCCATCCGCTCGGCACCGACGACAACGGCTTCGACATCCTCGGGCGGCTGATGGTGGGCGGCCAGAGTTCCATCGAGATCGGGATAGCGGTCGCCCTCATCGCCACCAGCGCCGGGGTTATCTGGGGCGCGATCGCGGGCTTCGCCGGCGGGATCGTGGACGCGGCGATGATGCGGATCGTCGACGTGATCCTGGCCATCCCGGCGCTGTTCCTGCTGCTCATCCTGGCCACCGGCTTCACCCCGAGCGTGCTGGAGCTGGTCGTGGTGCTGTCCTTCCTGTCCTGGCAGGTGCCCTCCCGGCTGGTCCGCGGCGAGAGCCTGTCGCTGCGGACGCGGGAGTTCGTCCAGGCCGTGCAGGTGATGGGCGGCGGGTCGGCCCGGTCGGTGATCCGCCACATCATCCCGAACACGGTGTCCACCATCGTGGTCAACGCCACGTTCCAGGTGGCCGACGCGATCCTGGTCCTGGCCGTGCTGAGCTACCTCGGGTTCGGCCTGCCGCCGCCCGCCGCGACCTGGGGCGGGATGCTCTCCAACGGGTCGAGCTACATCTTCGCCGGCCACTGGTGGCAGATCTACCCGGTCGGCGTGCTCATCGTGATCGTGGTCGTGGCCTTCAACTTCCTCGGCGACGCGCTGCGGGACGTCCTCGACGTCCGGCTGGGCGGTGGCGCGTGAGCGTCCTCTCGGTCACCGGGCTCAGCGCCGAGATCCGGCTGCGCGACGCGACGGTGCACGCGGTCGACAGCGTCAGCTTCCAGGTCGACGCCGGCGAGACGATGGGCCTGGTCGGCGAGTCGGGCTGCGGGAAGACGATGCTGGGCAGCTCGCTGATCCGGCTGCTGCCGCCGGGCGGCCGCATCGTGGCGGGTGAGGTCCGGCTGGACGGCCGGGAGCTGGTCCGGCTGCCGCCCGCGGAGATGCGGAAGGTCCGGGGCGGCGACATCGGGATGGTCTTCCAGGACCCGATGACGTCGCTGGACCCGACCATGCCGATCGGGCGCCAGATCGCCGAGAGCGTGCAGCAGCACCGGCAGGTGAGCCGCAAGGAGGGGCTGGAGCGGGCGGCGGAGGTGCTGTCCCTGGTCGGGATGCCGCGCCCGGCCGAGCGGCTCGGCGACTACCCGCACCAGCTCTCCGGCGGCCTGCGGCAGCGCGTGATGATCGCGATGGCGCTGGCCAACGAGCCGAAGCTGCTCATCGCCGACGAGCCCACCACCGCGCTGGACGTCACCATCCAGGCCCAGATCCTGGACCTGATCGACAGCCTGAAGAGCCGGCTGCGGATGGCCGTGATCCTGATTACCCACGACCTGGGCGTGATCGCCGAGCGGGCGGACACCACCTACGTCATGTACGCGGGCCGGATCGTGGAGCACGCGGCCACGGCCCGGCTGTTCGACGGCCTGCGTCATCCCTACACCGAGGCCCTGCTGGCCTCGATCCCGAAGGTGGACCAGGACGCGCGGCACCGGCTGTACTCGATTCCCGGCGTTCCGCCCGAGCTCACCAGCCGGACGGCCGGCTGCCGGTTCGCGCCGCGCTGCCGGTACGCGCAGGCGGCGTGTGCGGAGCAGGACCCGGCGCTGGCCGGCCCGGACCCGGCCCACGAGTTCGCCTGCTTCTTCCCGACCGACACCGGCGTGGCCGACGTGGCCGCCATCGACCAGCTCGCGGCCGCCGAGGACGGGCCGGCCGCGGCCGGGCCCGCCGCCGGCGGCGCCCTGCTGCGGCTGGCCGGCGTCTACAAGGAGTTCCCGGTCACGGCCGGCGTCCTGCAGCGCCGGACCGGGGCGGTCCAGGCGGTCAGCGACGTGACCATCGAGATCCGCGCGGGCGAGACCTTCGGCCTGGTCGGCGAGTCCGGGTGCGGCAAGACGACCATGGGCCGGATGATGGTCGCGCTCGAGCAGCCCACGGCCGGCCGCGTCGTGTTCGACGGCCATGACCTCGGCGCGCTGCCGGCCAAGCAGGTCCGCAGGCTGCGCAGCGACCTGCAGCTGGTGTTCCAGGACCCGTATGCCTCGCTCGACCCGAGGATGCGGATCGGCACGATCCTGCGCGAGCCGCTGGCCATCCAGGCCATCGGCAGCCGGGCCGAGCAGGAGCAGCGGGTCCGGGAACTGCTCGACGAGGTCGGGCTCAGCCGCGGCGCCGTCGACCGGTTCCCGCACGAGTTCTCCGGGGGGCAGCGCCAGCGCATCGGGCTGGCCCGCGCGCTGGCCCTGAACCCGAAGCTCATCGTGGCCGACGAGCCGGTGTCGGCGCTGGACGTGTCGATCCGCTCGCAGATCCTGAACCTCATGAAGCGGCTGCAGGCCGATCACGCCCTGACCTACCTGGTCATCTCGCACGACCTGTCGGTGGTGCGGTACATGGCCGACCGGATCGGCGTCATGTACCTGGGCCGGCTGGTCGAGATCGGCAGCGTCGCCGACGTCTACGAGCGGACCGCCCACCCCTACACCGCGGGCCTGCTGGCCTCCATCCCGGTGCCGAACCCGCACCGGGCGCGCACCCCCGGCGGGATCACCGGCGAGCTGCCGTCCTCCCTGGACCCGCCGTCGGGCTGCGTGTTCCGCACCCGCTGCCCGCGGGCGCAGGAACTGTGCGCCGCCGAGCTTCCGCCCGACGTCGGGTTCGGCGGGGAGCACCGGGCGGCGTGCCACTTCCCGCTGCAGACGCCGGCGGCGGTGCCGGCCGCGGCCGGCACCTGACGGGCCGGCGGGGCCTCGCCCCGGGGCCGGGCGCCCGGCCGGCCGGGCCGGGTCAGGGACGCTGGCGGCCGGTGACCCAGTCGTAGCGGACGTCGTCGTCGATGACCGGGGCGCCGGCCCGGCTGCCGACCCCGGTGCCGCCGTCCACGTGGCACACGGTGCCGGTGACGTAGCTGGACCCGGACGAGCAGAGCCACATGACGAGGTCGGCCACCTCCTGCGGCTCGCCCGGCCGGGCCAGCGGCAGCGAGGGGATCCGGCGGCCGAGGCTCTCGGCCATGACCGGCGGCAGCGGCTTCGGCTGGGTGTCGATGAGGCCGGGGCTGACGCAGTTGACCAGGATCCCGTAGGGCGCCAGCTCGATCGCCGCGACCCGGCTGAAGCTCTCCGTCGCGGCCCGGCTGCTCGCGTACGCGGCGGCCCCGGCCGAGCCGCGGCTGCTGACGCCCGAGGAGAAGTTGACGATCCGGCCGCCGCGGCCGCCCGCGATCATCGCCTTCCCGGCCAGCTGGGTCATCAGGAACGTGCCCCGGCAGTTCACCGCGTAGACGGTGTCCCAGACCTGCACGGTCTCCTCCAGCAGGCTGGTGTGCGGGGCCACCGCGGCGTTGTTGACGCAGTAGCTCAGCCGCCCGAACCGCGCGAGCGCCGCGTCGACGATGCTGGCCGCCCCGGCGGCGTCGCTGACGTCGGCCGTGACGGCCAGCGCCGAGCCGCCCAGCGGGGCGCACGTCTGCGCCAGGCCGGCCGCGTCCCGGTCGGCCGCGACCACCTGCGCGCCGGCCGCGACCAGCGAGCCGACGATCGCGCGGCCCACGCCCCGGGCCGCGCCGGTCACCACGGCCACCTCACCGGAGAAGTCATACGTGACGTTCATGGCGCTGCTTCCTTTCGGGGGGTGCGGGGGACGTCCGGCCTCATGGCCCGGCGGCCACCCGGGCAGTGACCTGCTCCAGCCAGCCCGACTCGGGCTTGGCCGTCTCGATCCACCAGGTCGCCCCGGCCTCCGCATACGGGCGGGCGAGCGCGGCCACCTCGCCCGGCTGCCCGGCGACCTCGGCCCAGACGACCAGGTCGAAGCCGCTGACCGAGCCGCGGGCGGCGATGACCTGATCGCGGACGGCGGCGATGTCGCTGGCCGGCGGCCGGACCAGGCGCCGGTCGGCGAAGCGGATCGGCACCATCCCGTCCCAGCGCGCCGCCCGGGCCACCGGCCGGCGGGCGGGCAGCACGCCGCCGACCCACACCGGGATCCGCGGCCGCTGCCGCGGCACGGGACGGAACCGCACCGGGTCCACGGTGAAGTGCCGCCCCTGGTAGGAGAACTGGTCGCCGGTCCACAGCCCGGCCAGCACGTCCAGGCCCTCGTCCAGCCGCTCGGCCCGCTCGCGGTCGCCGGCGGGCTCGCCGAAGATGCCGAAGTCGCCGTAGGCGGGCGAGCCGATCCCGACGCCGAGGGTCACCCGGCCCCCGCTGAGCACGTCCAGCGTCGCGGTCTGCCGGGCCAGCTGCCAGGGCCGCCGCCGCGGCACCGGGGTGATCATCGTGCCGAGCCGGATGCGCGAGGTGCGCGCCGCGATGACGGCCAGCAGGAGCCACGGGTCGAGGATGGGCGGGCCGTCGCCGGTGTTGGAGAAGACGATGTGGTCCCACAGGAAGAACCCGTCGAACCCGGCGGCCTCGGCGTCCGCGCCGAGCTGGATCAGCTCAGCCGGGTCCTCGCCGAAGTTCGGGATCGCGATGCCGCGCTGCAGGCCGGCCATCTGGCACCTCCGGGGATCGGGCCGCGGGCCGGCTCAGGACGTGCGGCCGGTCCCGCAGGCCGGTCGACGATGCGTCCGCCGGGCGGGCGCGGCCGGGACGCCCGGCCGGCCCCGTCCCGGCTCGGGTGAACACCGTGAACACGTCCGTCCCGACTTCGCCGGCTCGCTCGGGCGGTCGCCCGTAAGCCGATTTTAGTCGACAATCGGCAATTTCCGCTATGCCCCGCCTGGCCCGGCTTCGGCCCCGTCCTCGTCCGGGAATCCGGCCAGGTAGTGGGCACGCAGCTCGGTCCGGAGCCGGTCCAGGTCACCGTCGCTGACCGCCTCGACGATGCCCAGATGGCGCTGGACCGTGTCGCCCATGCTGATGCCCTGGCGCTCGAGCTCCGCCCGCATCAGGGCGCCCATCTGGCTGTTCAGCATGCTCCACAGGTCCTTGAGCCGGCGCCGCCCGGAGACCTCGATCAGCACCTGGTGGAACTGCGTATCGCTGTTGACCAGGGCGTCCAGGTCATTGAGCCGGGCGGCGAGGGACATGTGCTCGAGCGCCAGCCGCAGGGCCTTGGCGAGCTCCTTGCGGCGCGGCCCGAAGCCGCCCTCCAGGCTCGCGTCCTCCAGCACGTAGCGCGCGTAGCAGACGTCCTCGGCATCCTCGGGCGACATGCGCGTGACCACGCTGTAGCGGCGCGGCACGATGGCGATCAGGCCCTCGGCCTGGAGGCTGCGCATGGCGTCCCGGATGGTTCCGCGGCTCACCCCGAATTCGGCCGCGAGATTGGCCTCGACGAGGCGCGAGTCCGCCGGGAGCTCATTGTTGAGGATGCGGTGGCGCAGGGCGCGGCCCACTGCCTCCGGTAGTGAGACATGCTCGAGAATGGCTCCGTACCTTCTTCCTGCCCGCCAGCCGTCGCCCGTCACTGTAGTTCTCACCCGGGTGCACTCAATTGCCCTAGTGCGCCCTCGGTCAGCCCAGTATGGACGGCCGGACCCGGCCGCGCCCGCAGCGCGCCACGTGCGCGGACTCTGACGCCATCCGTCCCTCGTCGTGCTAATTGTCGATAGTCAACAACGACTATTACTCGCGCGGAAGCGGTCGTCAAGACGCAGGTCACGCGCATATTGACGGGAGATGCCGGTTGCTCCACTATTGAAACGGTTGTCGACAATCGACTAAACGTACGGAAGCGCCCGTGTCGGCGGCCGGAACCGGGAGGACGGGAACGATGGCAGCGAAGCGGCTCGGCGTGGGCGTCATAGGAACCGGCCGGTGGTCGAACTGGGCGCACCTGCCCGGCTGGGCCAGGGACGAGCGCTGCCAGATCGTCGGGGTGTGCGACCTCGACCCGGCCGCCGCGGCGGCGGCCGCCAGCCGCTACGGCGCGATCGCCACGGGGGACTACCGCGAGCTGCTGGCGCGCGACGACATCGACATCATCGACGTGGTGACGCGCGACAGCCAGCACTTCGAGATCAACATGGCCGCCATCGAGGCCGGCAAGCACGTCCTCAGCGAGAAGCCGGTCGCGCACGACCATCACGAGGTGCGCCGGGCCGCGGAGCTGGCCCGGTCGCAGGGACTGAAGACGAAGGTCGGCCTGACCTTCCGCTACAGCCCCGCCGTCCGGTACCTGAAGGACCTGGTCGCGCGCGGCGACCTCGGGACCCCGTACATCTACAACGCCTACGAGCAGAACTCGCAGTGGCTCAGCCCGCACACCCCGCTGCGCGGCTCCGAGCGGGCGCACGACGGCCCGATTAAGGTGGCCTCGCTGGAGGGCTACGGAGCCCCGGTGATCGACATCGGTCACTGGCTCATGGACTCCGACCTGACGGCCGTGGTCGGGGTCATGCGCAACTTCGTGCCCGAGCGCATGATCGCCGACACCGGCGTGATGACGCGGACCAACATCGACGACGGGGACATCTTCATCGGCGAGTTCGCCAGCGGCGCCATCTGCTCGGTGCAGAGCAGCTTCGTCACGGTCGGCAACTACCCCGGCATCGAGGTCCGCGTGTACGGCTCCGAGGGCGCGGCCATCGCCCGCCTGATCTCGGAGTTCGGCATCTGCGAGACGTTCACCATGGCCCGGCCGGATGACGTGGAGTTCCGCGCGGTCGAGGTGCCGGCCAGCTACTACCCGGCGGGCGGCAGCCCGCGGGAGGCCTGGGAGACCCTGTACTACGCGAACCTCACCGCGAACTTCGCCAGCGAGGTGCTCGGGGAGATCGAGGGCAACGAGGGCAACTTCGACGACGGCCTGTGGGTGCAGGAGGTCATCAACGCGGTGGAGATCTCGCACCACGAGCGCCGCTGGGTCACCCTGCCGCTGGACGGGCCGTCCGCCTAGCGGCCCGGCCGGTCACGCCAGGCCGGGCACGATGCGCATGTCACGGACGGCGCCGCCGTCCAGGAGGGCGAGGGCCTCCTGGTAGGAGGGGCTGTCATGCGCGGCGACGGCCGCCTGGACCGAGTCGAACCTGATCAGCACGACGCGCGCGTGCTGGCCCGCCTCGTAGGTCTGCTCGGGGAGGCCGCGGGCCACGAGGGTCCCGCCGGCCGCCTGCAGCGCCGGCCCGGCCACCGCGGCGTACGCCGCGAGCTTGGCCTCGTCGGTGATCTCCCGGTACACGCTCACCCAGTAGGCAGTCATGGCGTCATCGTGTCATAGGCCGCGAAGCCGCCGGCACGCTGTATACGAACCTCGGCCCGCTGGCCGGCCCGCATCCTGCCCGGACGGACGGCCGTCGGCAATTCCGCTGGTCAGGACCCCGAATGGCGGTGCCGCGGCGCCCCCGCGCCTCAGGAGGCCGATTCCGGCCCCGCGTGCCGCGAACCGCGCCTCCGGTCCCGCCGGATTGCCGGGAAAGACCACGTCGCCGACATGAATGGCCGATTAGCCCGGCATGGCCGGCCAAGTACCCCATTGCCGGCAGTATCCGAAGTGAGGTATACACGATCCTAGAGCGGATTGGGTCGACTCCCGTGGCCACTGAGGCGCGGTCATGCCGAGGGGCCCGGAGCTGCCGTCGCAGGGAGAAGCACATGTGTCTGCGCGATCGCCGGCGAGCCCGTCCGCCGTTCTCCTCGGTCTGCTGCTTCGCGCGGCAATGGTGGTGCCACTAGCGCCACGCCCCCCCATCCGGCTCCGGCAAGGAGGCCCTGACGTGCCCGGAAGACGTACGCCCCTGATGGCAGGACTGGCCCTGGTGGCGCTCATTGCCGCCGCGTGCTCCAGCAGCCCGGCCGGAACCGCCAGCCCGCAGGCCTCTGGGTCCTCGGGGAGCGAGCCGACCCTGACGGTCGGCATCGCCACGGCCCCCGACAGCCTCGATCCCGTCCAGGCCGCGTCGTACGAGAGCCGCGTCGTGCTGTTCAACATGTGCTACGCGCTGTACACGCCGACCGCCACCAACTCCGTCGCCCCCCAGCTGGCCAGCGCGCTGCCGGTCATCACCAACGGCGGCAAGACCTACACGATCCACCTGCGCAGCGGCGTGAAGTTCAACGACGGGACGCCGTTCACCGCCGCCGCGGTCAAGACCACGCTGGAGCGGGACATCACCGACCCGGTCTCCGCCGAGTCGGCCCAGCTGACGGCGGTCAAGACCATCAAGGTCATCAACACCACGACGATCGAGCTCGACCTGTCCCAGCCCTACGCCCCGCTGACGAGCTTCCTCGCGGACCGGGCCGGGATGATCGAGTCGCCCACTGACCTGAAGAAGCTCGGCAACAACTTCGGCAACGACCCGGTGTGCGTCGCCCCGTTCGAGTTCTCCTCGCACCCGTCCGAGGACAAGATCGTCCTCAAGAAGTCGCCGTACTTCTACGGCGCCAGCCAGGTGCACCTGGGCGGGCTGATCTACCAGGTCATCACCCAGCCCAGCATCCTGGCCACCGACCTGCAGGCGGGCAGCATCCAGGTCGCCAACGACCTCATCCCCACCAGCGCCAACCAGCTCACCGGCGACAGCTCGGTGCGCCTGCTGCGCGCGACCTCGCTCGGCTATGACGTGATGACCATCAACGTGTCGAACAGCCACGGCGCCGCGACCCCCCCGTTCACGAACGTCGGCACGCCCATCGCCAAGCACCCCGAGCTGCGCAAGGCCCTGGAGCTGTCGCTGAGCCGGTCGACGATCAATAGCGTCGTCTTCGACGGCCAGTACGTGCCCGGCTGCGGGGCGATCTCCTCGGCCAGCCCGTTCTTCCCGTCGGTGCCGTGCCCGGACCAGAACATCGCCGAGGCGAAGAAGCTGGTGGCTCAGTCGGGGGTCAAGACGCCCATCCCGCTGACCCTGCTGATCGCCTCCGGGAACAGCGAGCAGACCCAGCTCGGCACCGTCATCGCCCAGATGGCGAGCAAGGCGGGCTTCAACATCAAGCTCCTGCCCGAGGACGCGGTCACCGGCGGCACCCAGGTCCTGAAGGGCAACTTCCAGCTGTACCTGAACCAGTGGTCGGGGCGCGTCGACCCGGACCTGAACATCACCCCGTTCTGGAGCCCGGACAGCAAGATCAACTACAGCGGCGTCGATGACCAGGCGCTGAACACGGTCGTCGCGCAGGCCGCCGCGACCACCAACACGGCGCAGCGCAAGGCGCTCTACAACCAGGCCCAGGTCATCATGCTGAACGACCTGGACTACATCTCGCTGTTCTACCCCAAGCTCATCATGGGGGAGCGCAGCAACGTGACCGGCGTGCAGTTCTTCAGCGACGGGCTGCCGCGGTTCGCGGGCGCCCGGATGGCCGGGAGCTAGCCCGCCCGTGACGGAACACGCCCGCGATGCCGCCGCCGCCCGCGCCGCCCGCCGGCCGGGCCGCGGCGGCCGTGGCCGGGGCACCCCGTGAGGTGGTACGTGCTGCGGCGCCTCGGCGCCTCGGTGCTCACGCTCCTGCTGTCGTCCATCGTCGTCTTCATCGGCATCCGCGCCCTGCCCGGCAGTCCCGCCATCGCGCTGTCCGGCGAGAACGCCAGCCCGAAGATCCTGGCCGTGATCAACGCGGAGTTCGGCCTGGACAAGCCGCTGCCCGTGCAGTACGCGGACTGGATCGGCCAGGTGCTGCGCGGGAACCTCGGCACGTCGGTCGCCAACGGCCTGACCGTGCGCGCCGAGCTGGCCCAGCGCATCCCGATCACCTTCGAGCTGGCCGCCCTGGCGCTGCTGGTGGCCTTCGCGGTCGGCATCCCGGCCGGGGTGCTCGCCGCGGCCCGCCGCAACACCGTCAGCGACTACGCGGTCACGACCGTGTCGCTGCTGGGCCTGTCGGTGCCCAGCTTCTGGCTGGGGCTGCTGCTGATCACCGGGTTCGCCGTGCACCTGAGCTGGCTGCCGGCCTCGGGCTTCGTGCCGTTCCTGCAGAGCCCGCTCGGCAACCTCGAGCACATGATCATGCCCGCGTTCGTGGTCGGGATCGGGCTGGCCGCGGTGATCATGCGGCAGCTGCGCTCGGGCCTGCTGGAGTCCCTCGGCGCCGACTACGTGCGCACCGCCCGGGCCAAGGGCATGAGCGAGTTCCGGGTCCTGTGCGTCCACGCGCTGCGCAACGGCGTGCTGACCGTGGTCACGGTCGTGGGCCTGCAGCTCGGCCTGCTCATCTCCGGCGTGGTGATCACCGAGGAGATCTTCGTCATGCCCGGCCTGGGCCAGCTCACCCTGGAGTCGGTGTTCAGCCGGGACTATCCCACCCTGGAGGGCGTGGTCCTGCTGACGGCGACGGGCTACATCGTGGTGAACGTGCTGGTCGATATCGCCTACTCGATTCTGAACCCGCGTATCCGGGTGACAGGGGATGCTGAATGAGCGTGACCGCCGTGATCACCGACACCGCGCCGGCCGGCCGGCGGCAGGGACGGCGGGCGCTGCGCCGCCTGCTTCGCCGGCCCCCGGCCGTGGCCGGGCTGGCCGGCGTCGTGGTGGTGATACTGGTCGCGATCACCGCGCCGTGGATCTCGCCGTACGGCCCGCTGCAGGTCCACTACACCGACGTGCTGGCCGGGCCGTTCTCGCCGGGTCACGTGCTGGGCACCGATGACCTCGGCCGGGACATCCTGTCCCGCATCCTGTGGGGCGCCCGGGTGTCGGTCCTGGAGGGCGTCGGGGCCACCGCCATCGCGGCCGTGATCGCCGTCACGATCGGCATCGTGGCGGGCTACTACCGCGGCTGGGTCGACGGCCTGTTCATGCGGGTCAATGACGTGGTCCTGTCGTTCCCGTTCATCATCCTGGCCGTCGGCCTGGCCGCCATCCTCGGCCCGTCCCTGGTCAACGCCATGATCGCGCTGGCCGTCGGCCTGATCCCGGTCTTCCTGCGGGTCAGCCGGGGAGAGATGCTGGCCATCCGCGAGGAGGACTACGTCGCCGCGGCGATCGTCAACGGGGCGGGCCTGCGCACGGTGCTGTTCCGGCATGCGCTGCCCAACATGATCAGCCCGCTGTCGGTCCAGGTCACCGTGGCCATCCCCGGCGCCATCATCGGCGCCGCCGTGCTGTCCTTCCTGGGCCTGGGCGTGCAGCCGCCGACCGCGGACTGGGGCTCGATGCTGTCGGAGGCCCAGAGCTACCTGAGCAAGGCGCCCACCTTCGCCGTGTTCCCCGGCCTGGCCATCGCGCTGACCACGATGTCGTTCAACCTGCTCGGCGACGGGCTGCGTGACGTGCTGGACCCCCGGGGCTGAGAGTGGAACCGCAGCTTCAGGTCGAGGACCTGACCGTCACCCTGAACACCGACGAGGGGCCGGTGGTGGCCGTCGCGGGAGTGACGTTCCAGGTGGCCTCCGGCGAGGTGCTGGCGCTGGTCGGCGAGTCCGGCTGCGGCAAGTCGATGACCGCCCTGGCCATCATGGGGCTGCTGCCGCGCGGCGCGGTCCGGCGGGGCTCGATCCGGCTGGCCGGCACCGAGCTGACCGAGCTGGGCAGCAGGCAGATGCGCGATGTCCGCGGCCAGGCCGTGTCGATGGTCTTCCAGGAGCCGATGACCTCGCTGAACCCGTCCTTCACGGTGGGCTTCCAGGTCGCCGAGGTGCTGCGGCAGCACGCCGGGATGGACCGGCGGCAGGCCCGGGCCCGCGCGGCCGAGCTGATGGACCTGGTCCGGATCCCCGGCGGCGCCAGCCGCCTCCGGGAGTACCCGCATCAGCTCTCGGGTGGCATGCGGCAGCGGGTGATGATCGCGATGGCGATTGCCTGCAGCCCCCGGCTGCTGATCGCCGACGAGCCCACCACGGCGCTCGATGTCACCATCCAGGCCCAGATCCTGGACGTCCTGCGGGACCTGCGCCAGGAGTTCGCGATGGCGATGATCCTGATCACCCACGACCTGGGCGTGGTGGCCGACATCGCGGACCGGGTCGAGGTCATGTACGCCGGCCACCGGGTCGAGGCGGCCGCCGCGGCCGAGCTGTTCGCCGGCCCGCAGCACCCCTACACGGCCGGCCTGCTGGCCGCCGTGCCGCGCCCGGACCTGCTGGCCGCCGGGCAGCGGATGACGCTGCACGAGATTCCCGGCGTGGTGCCGACCATGCGCGCGGCCCCGGACTGCTGCGTCTTCGCGCCGCGCTGCGCGCGCGCCGACGACACGTGCCGGTCGCAGGTTCCCGGCTGGGATGAAGTCCGGCCCGGTCATCATGCCGCCTGCTTTCACCCGGCCGCGGCCGCCGCGCGCCCGGCGGCCCCGGGCGGCGCCCGGTGACCGCCCCCGCGGCCCGCGCGGCCGGGGTCCCGGCGCCGCTGCTGGAGGTGCGCGGCCTGCAGAAGCACTTCCGGATCCCCCGGTCCCGCGGCGGGGGAGTGGTCCATGCCGTGGACGGCGTGGACTTCGCCATTGCCAGCGGCGAGATCCTCGGCCTGGTCGGCGAGTCCGGCTCCGGCAAGTCGACGATCGCGCGGTGCCTGGTCCGGCTGCTCGAGCCGACCAGCGGGGAGATCCTGCTGCGCGGGACCGACATCGCGCACCTGTCCCGTCGCCGGCTGCGCCCGGTCCGCCGCGACATCCACATGGTCTTCCAGGACCCCTACTCCTCGCTCGACCCCCGCCAGCAGGTCGAGGGCCTGGTCGGCGAGCCGCTGGCCATGCACGGCGTCGAGCGGGGCCGGGGGCGCCAGGACCGCATCGCCCGGATGCTGGACCGCGTCGGCCTGGCCCGCGACGTCCGGCACCGGTACCCCCACGAGCTGTCCGGCGGCCAGCGCCAGCGGGTGGGCCTGGCCCGCTCGCTGGTGCTGGAGCCGAGCCTGCTGATCGCCGACGAGCCGGTGTCGGCCCTGGACGTGTCCGTCCAGGCCGCCGTCCTCAACCTCATCCTGGAACTGCAGCGGGACATGGGCTTCGCCTGCCTGTTCGTCGCCCACGATCTCGGCGCGGTGGAGGTCGTCTGCGACCGGGTGCTGGTCATGTACCTGGGCCTGATCGCCGAGAACGGCGCCCGTGACGATATCTTCCGGGGACCCCGGCACCCCTACACCCAGTCGCTGCTGTCCGCCGCCCCGATCCCCGACCCGGGCCTGCAGCGATCCCGGCAGCGCATCGTGCTGACCGGCGAGCTGCCCAACCCCGCGCACCCGCCGCCGGGCTGCCGCTTCCACACCCGGTGCCCGGTGGCCGACCTCCCGTCGTGCGCGGAGTCGGTCCCGCCGCTGCGCGACGTCACCGGCGCCGGGCACCTGGCCGCCTGCCACCTGATCGGCGCGGACGGCCGCGCGCCTGACATCAGCGCCGCCCTGCGCGAACGGTAGACCCACCTTCTTATCCACCCTCGGCCCCTTCTCCCGGAACGGTGGCGTCGTAGCTGAGGTCCCTCGCCACCAGCGAGGCCGGGACCAGGCGCAGCCAGACGGTGCCCTTCTGCTCCGGGTCGTCCTGCAGGTAGCGGCGGAACCGCCGGTCCCAGCGGTCCTCGTCGGGGCCGAGGTAGCGGGTCAGCTTGCGGCGGCCCCGCGGCACGTCGAACCCCCGCACCTCCGCGCGGCCGCGCGCGATGACCTGCCGGACCCGCCCGGTGCGCAGGTCGCACTCGTCCACCACCAGGGCGAGCGCCGGGTCCGCCGCCACCCGGCTCAGCAGCCGCGCCCACGGGCCGGTGAGGATCCAGAACGCACCGCCCTCCCACAGGAACCAGACAGGGCGGACGGTCGGGCCGTTCGTCGCGACCCGGGCGGTCAGCGGCCGGGCCAGGAACTCGTCGATGTCGAAGCCAGGGTCAGCCACCTGATAGCCACCTTTCCGCCCGCGGCCGGCTGGCCGGCCAGTGCCGTACCGGGACAGCATGAGACCTCAACCGCGATTGAGGTCAACCCGGCTGGGATACTGAGGGCATGCCGGACCGGATCGAGCCGTTCCTGATCGACACCGCTGCGGCCGCGCTGGAGGACCTCCGGGCCCGGCTGCGGCACACCCGGTGGCCCGAGCGCGAGACGGTGGATGACTGGTCGCAGGGTGTCCCGCTGGCCTACCTGCAGGACCTGTGCCGCTACTGGGCCGGCCCCTACGACTGGCGGGCGGCGCAGGCCCGGCTGAACGCGATCCCGCAGTTCACGACCCGCATCGACGGCCTGCGCGTGCACTTCCTGCACGTCCGCTCGCCGGACCCGGCCGCGACCCCGCTGATCATGACCCACGGCTGGCCCGGCTCGTTCCTGGAGTTCGAGCGGGCCCTGCGGCCGCTCGCTGACCCGGGCGCCGGGGGCGACGCGTTCCACCTGGTCGTCCCGTCACTGCCGGGCTACGGCTTCAGCGGCAGGCCGGCCGCGGCCGGGTGGGACGTGCACCGCATCGCCCGGGCCTGGGCCGAGCTGATGACCCGGCTGGGATACGAGCGATTCCTGGCCCTGGGCAGCGACTGGGGCACCAGCGTGTCCACCAGCCTGGCCCTGCAGCAGCCGGGCCGGCTGCTGGGCATTCACCTCATCCCGCCGCTGGCCCCGCCCGACCGGGGCGCCGCCGACCTCACCGCGGCCGAGCGCACCGCACTGGCCGACCTCGACGAGCGCACCCGGACCGGGTCGGGCTATTCGGCCGAGCAGGGCACCCGGCCCCAGACGATCGGCTACTCGCTGCTGGACTCGCCCGCCGGCCTGTGCGCCTGGATCGCGGAGAAGCTGTGGGCCTGGGCCGACCACCCAGGCGACCTCAGTCAGGTCCTCACCGCCGACCAGGTGCTGGACAACATCACCCTGTACTGGCTGACCGGTACCGGCGCCTCCTCCGCCCGGCTGTACTGGGAGAGCATCGCTCAGGTCACTGAATGGTTCACCACCGCCGCCGGCGACACCATCACCGTCCCGGCCGGATGCAGCATCTTCCCCAAAGAAGTACCGCGACCCTCCCGCCGCCAGGCCCAGCGCCGCTTCACCAACATCGTGTACTGGAACGAACCCGGTCACGGCGGCCACTTCGCCGCATGGGAACAGCCGGCCCTCTTCATCGACGAAGTCCGCGCCGTCGCCCGGAGCTGCCGCCATTCAAGCCCCCACAAATGACTACCCACAACCAGTTGACGCCAGCCGCGGCCACTATCTCCTTCCCTCGGCGGACCTGATCATGAAGTGAGGCGAAGCCCCCGGTAATACGAGGTGTCTTCCTACGGCCGTGGTGACGTGATGGCACGACCTCGGTTCCAGGCGCTCAGCTGGGACGACGCAACACGCCCTCGGCCAGGAGAGCCTCATGCGCTGCCCGGAACGCCTGGCGCCCGGCTGGTGTGCCGCAGTACACGGTGGCGTGGATCAATATCTCCTTGATCTCCTCGACCGATACGCCTGTGGCGACCGCGCCCTTCACATAGATGCCCAGCTCGTCGGGCCGCCCAAGCGCCGTCAAGATCGCAAGGTTCAGCATGCTCCGTGTCTTGCGATCGAGACCTGGCCTGCTCCACGCGTACCCCCACGCCCACTCAGTCACGACGCGCTGGAAGGCCATCATGAACTCGTCGGCGTCAGCGAGGTTCGCGTCGACGTACTCAGCGCCCAGGACCTCCCGCCGCGCCTGAAGGCCCCTCTCGAACAGTTCGCTCTCGGCCATGGTGGGCGACTCCTTTCCGGGTGTCGGCCGGCACCGACGCGAGGCTGCGGCTGGCGCGGACGCGGGCCGATCATCGTTTGATATCGGGGCTACTATCTGGCATCGCTCCTGGTACTGTCCAACTTCCTGCCCTGCCCCTTGCGAGCGGTTGCCCACGGCCGTAGTAATGATCGTGATGTGAGTCCAAGAATGGTGAAGGGCCGGCCCATGTTGCGGCTGGCCCAGCGGGCGGCTTCGGTGGTGTCGTGCCGCCCGGCCAGGTGGAGGGCTCCGACGGCGAGGTTCCTCAAAGTGGCCGTGGCCCGTGGCCCGGAGCGGGTGCGGACGGTGGAGTTGTCTTCGCGGTAGAGGGTGTCGCGGAGCCAGTGCAGGGACTCGATCGCCCACTGGCCGCGGACCAGGGGGGCGATGGCCGGGGGGCTGGCGCGGGTGGCGTCCAGGCTGATGACGCCGAGCGCGGCGATGCCGGACAGCGGCGTGCCGTCCAGGGCGGTGACGTGCCGCTCGATCAGGTAGGCCTGGCTGACGTGCGGGAAACGGCAGGTCGCCGGGCGCGTCCTTGAGCTGGATGGTGCGGGTTTCGATCCGGCCACGGCCGCGGTCGGTGGCGGCGTGGGCGACTGGGACGTCGCGCCAGGGCAGGGCGTCCTGGGCATCGAACAGGCGGGGCTGGTTGTCTTTGGCCGGCAAGATGAAGTCCGCGCCGCGCCCGTGCAGGTAGTCCGCCGTTGGCGCGCTGGCAATGCAGGGCATCGGCCGTCACGACGGCCCGGTCCAGGTTCACGCCGTCCAGCAGCGGAATGATCATCGGGATCTCGTTCGTCTTGACGCTTTCTGCGGTTGCGCGGATTACCGCCGGCCAGATCGCCTTTCTCGTGTCAGGCGGGCCGGAATACCGGAACGCTCAGCCCGTCGTGATCCTCCCAGTCCACGGTCACGCGCTGGTCCACCTGCACCAGGTCCGGGGCGGCGTCGATCTCGGCCACCATCCGGAACCCCTCGTCCAGGTCGATCACGCCGACCAGGTACGGCACGCGGGTCCGGAAGTACGGATGCCCGTTCTGCCGGATGACCGTGAACGTGTACACGGTGCCGCTCCCGGCCGAGTCCCGCTGCTCCAGGTGGCCGTGCAGGCAGCCGGGGCAGTGCCGCCGCGGGTAGAACACGACCTGTCCGCACTCGCGGCACACCTGATAGGTCAGCCGGTGGCCGGCGGTCGCGGCCCAGAACGCCTCGGTATCGGGCTCGGGGAACTGCGGCAGCGGGCGCTGCGGCGACTCGGTCATTAGTCCCTGCCCAGGACGATCGTGGCGGCCGCGTGCCTGGTGCCGAGCAGGCCGCCGTTCCCGTGCGCCACGGCCAGGCGGGCGCCGGGGACCTGGGCCGTGGACTCGCCGCGCAGCTGCCGGGTGGCCTCGATGAGCAGGAAGATCCCGCGCATGCCGGGGTGGTTAGACGACAGGCCGCCGCCGTCGGTGTTGAGCGCGGGCCCGCCGGGCTGGTCAAACGCCAGGCAGCCGCTGGCCGCGAGCGCCCCGCCCTCGCCCTTCTTGGCGAAACCAAGATCCTCCAGGATGGTCAGCACGGTGATCGTGAACGAGTCGTAGATCATCGCGATGTCGATCTCTCCGGGCCGCACGCCCGCCCGGCCGAACGCCTCGGTCCCCGACCTGACCGCGGCGGTCGTGGTGATGTCGGCGCCGTAGCCGGGGTACCCGACGGCCTCGCCGGTGCCGAGGATCCACACGGGCGGCGGCCGGATCCCGGTGGCCACAGCCGGTGACACGATCACCACCGCCCCTCCCCCGTCGGACACGATGCAGCACTCCAGCAGGTGCAGCGGGTCGGCGATCAGCCGGGAGCCGAGCACGTCATCGACGGTGATCTCGCCGTGGTTCCTGATGCCGATGCCGGCCAGCCCGGCCACGGCCTGCGGGTTGCGGGTGGCGTGCCTGCGGGTGGTGACCGCGATCCCGGCCAGCTGCTCGGGCGTGGTGCCGTACTGCGCCATGTGCCGCCTGGCCACCAGCGCGTAGTTCCCGATCAGGGTCAGCCCGTAGGGCCGCTCCATGTTGTAGGCGGGATGCGGCCCGGCCGGGGGGCGGGGCCCGGTGCCGATGGCCCGCGAATCGCTGTGCGCCGTCGACCCGTACGTGAGCAGCGCGACGCTGGCCTGGCTCGCGGCGATGTCCCGGGCAGCGTGCGCGGCGTGGAACTCGTACGAGCTGCCGCCGACGGCCGTGGTGTCGACCACCCGCGGGGTGACACCGAAATACTCGGCGATCGTCAGCCCCTGCATCGGGCCCGCCTCGCTCGCGTCGTACACGGCGTCGACGTCGGACCAGGTCAGCCCAGCGTCCTCCAGCGCCTTCGCGGCGCACTCGGCCTTGATCTGCAGCGGGCTCAGTCCGCCCGCGATCCGGCCGGGGAACTCGTGGATGCCCGCGATCGCCGCGGCCGCGGGCGCCACTACGCGAACCGCGTCTGGCCGCGGTCGATGACCACGGTCCCGTCCTCGGTCGCGGTCCGGAACTGCGCGGCGCCGTCGTCCTCGCGCC
Source organism: Streptosporangiaceae bacterium (assembly GCA_036501025.1). Taxonomy (GTDB): domain Bacteria; phylum Actinomycetota; class Actinomycetes; order Streptosporangiales; family Streptosporangiaceae; genus DASUBV01. The sequence continues at coordinate 129 of DASYBB010000060.1, read as the reverse complement.
AGATCGACACCACCAGCGTGTCGCCGGGCAGAACCGGCCGGGTGAACCGCCCGGACATGGACAGGAACCGGGCCGGGTTCGACCCGCACAGCGTGTGCAGCAGCGCGCGGCCGGTGAACCCGTACGTGC
>DASYBB010000059.1:0-69545 GCA_036501025.1 Streptosporangiaceae bacterium | reverse complement strand
AGGAACCGGGCCGGCTGGACACTGGTCACCCTCGGCCTGCGGATGGCCGCCCGCTCAGCCGGTGCCTGAGACGGCCCGCTCCCGGCCCTGGCCCGCCGCGCCCGCGGCGGGCCGGACCGCGTCCGGCCCGCGCGCCGCGGCCTCGCGCAGCCAGGCATCATCCAGCTCGCCCGCCGCGACGATGACCGCCGGCCCGGCCAGCCGGCTGGCCGCAGCGCTCGGCGTGACGGCCAGCCGGCCCCCCGGCACCAGCACCGTCCAGGGCCGTTCCGGCCCGGCCTGCCACTCCCCCGCCGCGACCGCCGCGCCCGCCGCCGCGGCCACGGCGCCCGTCCCGCACGACAGCGTGACACCCGAGCCCCGCTCGTAGACCCGCATCTCGGCCTGGTGATCGCCGGTGACCCGGACGACCTCGACATTGGCCCCGGCCGGGAACTGATCCGGATCCAGCCCCGGCGGGCCGCTCAGGTCGACCTCCGCGACCGGGCCGTCGATCACGCAGACCAGGTGCGGGTTGCCGACGCTGACGGCCAGCCCGGCATAGGCATGATCACCCAGCCGCGCCGACCCGGTGCCCGTGACCTGCGCGGGCCCCATCTCCGCCGTGAACCAGCCGTCGCCGTCGGCGCGCACGACGCGCACGCCGGCCCGGCTGCCCACCGCCAGCTCAGGGCCGGCCGCCAGGCCGCTGTCCAGCAGGTAGCGGGCGAGCACCCGGATCCCGTTGCCGCACATCTCCGCCATGCTGCCGTCGGCGTTGCGGTAGTCCATGAACCACTCCGCCGACTGCTCGGCCGCGTGCTGCGCCCAGGTGTCCTCCGGGTCGGCGATGCCGGCGGCGGCCTTGGCGGTGATGACGCGCAGGATCCCGTCCGCGCCGAGGCCGGTGCGGCGGTCGCAGATCCGGGCAGCGAGCTGGGGCGAGAGGTCCAGGCGCCCGTCGGGGTCGGGCAGGATGACGAAGTCATTGCCGGTCCCGTGGCCCTTGGCGAAGCGCATGAGGTAGATCGTATGACGGGGTGAGCGGAGGTGCGGGCGCGGCGGGCCGGAGCTCGGGGTTCAGGTCCGCTTCGCGGCGGCTCCGGGCGGGGCCGGGCCTGGTTTCGGGCCTGGTTTCGGGCCTGGTTTCGGGCCGGGGCGCAGGTCAGGGGCGCCAGGCGGGCGAGCGGCCGAGGGCGGCCAGGACCTGGTCCAGGGCGGCGCCGTCCGGCGGCGAGGCCAGGCTGGGCCGGAACGCGGCCTTCTCCCCCAGCCGGTTCGCCCCGTCCGGCACCCGCCGCGCGACGACCAGCGCCGCCTGCGCCAGGTCGGGGCTCAGCTCGAACGGGACGTCGAGCGAGCGCGCCACGTCCCAGCCGTGGACGACGTAATCCACGAAGTGAAAGCTGACCGCCTGCGCCGCCGGGAACGCCGCCGCAGAGCTGATCTCCGGCAGCTCGAACGCGCGCTCCAGCGTCCCGGCCTGCGCGAACGCGTCGGTGACGTGGCGGGCGGCGGCGGCGTAGTCCCCGATGGGGTCCTCCGGATGGACCACCTGCCAGTGCTGCGGGTCGCTGCCCTCGCCCGCGCGGGCGGCCGCGAAACCGTAGTGCTGCGTGATCATGTGATCGAGGAGCTCGCGCAGGGTCCAGGCTCCGCACGGCGTCGGGCGGCCGAGATCGGCCGGCTTGGCCCGCGCCACGATCGCCGCGCTGAGCTCTACCGCGCGCCGGTCCTGGTCAATGATGTCCGGGGCATTGGTCACACTCGGAGCATAGGCACGTGGTCGCGGGGGCGGCAACGCGGTTAGGAGTGTGCTGATCTTTGCCCACTAGTCGAAACTGATAGGGATCATGTCCAGAAATGTCAGAGGGTGTCGATAGTCTTAGCTAAGAGCAGGACATTCATTCCGGAACGGGGTGGGTGGCGGATCGGCCGTTCTCGCGGGCAGGGAGGTGCTCAGGTGGCAGGCAGCGGGGAGCCCGGCGTCCCGGCCGATGGCCCCGAGCCCGGCTGGGCGTCGGGGGCGGCTGATCGTGGCGGGCTTCCGCTGGTGGCGCCGGATGGGGGCGGGCTGAGGTGGTCGTTTGAGCTGGACCTGGTGTCGGCGCTGGAGGCGATCGGGCGGCCGCTGCGCGACTGGGACGGCGTGGACCAGGAAGAGGACCTCGCCGCGGAGACAGCCGCGCTGGGGCTGACTGATGTGCCGCCCGTGCCGTCCGACGGCTCGCCGGAGCCGCCCGAGCCGCCCGATGGATCACGCTGGCCGGCCGCCGGCTCGCCGGAACCCGGTGACGAGCTTGCGGATGGCCAGACCGGTATCCGGGCGTGCGCAGGCCGGGGCCGGGGCCGGGGCCGAGACCTGGCCGGCGCCGTCGCCGAGGCGCTGCCGACCGGTCCGGGCCTGGCCGCGTGGCTGGCCGGGCAGGATCCCGCCACCGCGGTGGACGGGGACCTGGTGGGGATGGCGGGCGCGTTCCGCCGGGTCGCGTCCTGGGCGCAGGCCCGCGAGCTGGAGCTCGTCGCGCACGTCGCCGCCCGGTCCGCGGCCGCGGACCCGAAGGCCGGGTTACAAGACGACGGGCGGCCCGCCCACGTCACCGACGACGCCGTCGCGCAGGTCTCCCTCGAGCTCACCCTCTCCCGGCCCGGCGCCGAGGCCTGGGCCAGCCTCGCGGTGGCGCTGCAGTGGCGGCTGCCGACGACTGCGGCGGCCCTAGCCGACGGGCGCATCGACACCTACCGGGCCAAGATCGTCGCCGAGGCCACCGCCCCGCTGCCGGATGCCGCCGCCAGGGCCGTGGAGGACGCGGTCATCCCGCGGGCGGGGGACCTGACTTACGGGCAGCTGCACGCGGCGGTGCGCCGGGCGGTGATCGCCGCCGATCCCGAGGGTGCCGAGCACCGCCGCCGGGCCGCCGAGCGGCGGGCCAAGGTCGCCCTGTATCCCGATCACGACGGCACCGCCGCGCTGGCCGCGTACTGCCTGCCGGCCGCCGAGGCCGCCGCGGCCTACGCGCGGATCTCCGCGATCGCTGAGGCCATGAAGGCCGCCGGCGCCGGCGGCGGGATCAACTTCCTGCGTGCCCAGGCCCTGCTCGGCAAGATCCTCGACACCCTGCCCCCGATCCCGCCGCCGCCCGGCGCGCCGCCCGACGCCGAGCCTCCGCCCGGTGACGAGGACGACGGCTGGACACCGCCCGGCGAGCCCGCCCCCGACTTCGGCCCCGAACCCGGCCGCAGCCCCGAACCCGGCGATCGCCCGGAGCCGGGCTACAGCCCCGAACCCGGCGATCGCCCCGAGCCGGGCTACAGTCCCGAACCCGGCGGCAGCCGCCAGCCCGGCGGCGGCGCCACGCCCGCGGGCAGCGGCGGAGCCACTAGCGGCAAGGCCCGGCCTCCTCGCGGCGGGTCCGGCTCAGCCGGGCCGCGACCTGGCTCCCGGCCCGGCCCAGAAGAGGGCACCGCGCCGCACCAGGGCACCGCGCCCCACCAGGGCACCGCGCCCCACCAGGACGCCGCGCCCCACCAGGACGCCGATCCCGCGCCAGCCGACGATCCCTGGCCCGAGGTCCCGCCACTCACCGACGCCGACCTCCCCCAAGACGACGGCTACCGCGACACCGGCCCTCCGCCACCCGCACCCGCCGACTGGGACCCCGCCCGCGGCGACCCCCTCGACGACCACCACGCCGGCCCCGGCATCCAGTGGCCCTGGCCACCCATCCCTCCGCACATCCCTGCCACCGCGCCCCCGCACATCCCCGCCACCGCGCGCCCGCACGTCCCCGCCACCGCGCCCCCGCACGACGCCCAACCCCGGCACACCGCACCCGGCGGCACCGCCGGCGCCCCGCCGCCCGCCGGGCTCCTGGACCTCACCCTGCCCTGGACCACCTTCACCGGCACCAGCGACGCCCCCGGCACCCTCGGTCGCATCGGCCCGATCACCGCGCCCGAAGCCCGCCGCCTCACCTCCCTCGCCCTGCGCACCCCGACCACCCAATGGCGCATCATCCTCACCGACCCCGACCGCCACGCCATCGCCGTCACCCGCCTGCCCCGCACACGCCCCACAGGCGGCACCCACGACCCGCCCGCCACCACCGGCATCATCGGCCGGGTCACCATCGTGCTGCCCGCCGCCGCCCTCGACACCGCACCACCCGCGAACCCCAAGCTCATCGACGGCATCTACGCCCGCCTCCTTAGGGCCGCCCGCGAGGCCCGCGATGAAGCCCAGGCACAGGCCGATGCCGACCACGGTGCCCCCGGCGGCTGCGCCCATACCACCGCTACCCCCGCCTACCGGCCGCCGCCCAGGATCCGGGAGTACGTCGCCGCCCGCGACCACACCTGCCGCGGGCCCCGCTGCGGCCAGCCCGCCTGGCGCACCGACCTCGACCACACCATCCCGTTCGACCAAGGCGGATTAACCTGCCCTTGCGACCTCGGCGCCGTGTGCCGCCGTCACCACCAGCTCAAGCAGGACCCCCGCTGGACCCTCACCCAGCCCCAGCCGGGCACCTTCCGCTGGACCACTCCGGCCGGACGCACCTACACCAGCCACCGCCACCAGTACGACACCGGCTAGCGCACGGCGGCGGGTAGCGGAGTCCGCGCCGATGCTGATCACTCGCCCGGCCCCGACGCCGCTGTCCAGGGCGCAGGGGGGTCAGTACCGGGCGCGGTCATGCCCAGCGCCATCAGAAACTTAGCGCCATCAGAAACCCAGCGCTGAGAGGTACCCAAGGCCGTCAGAGATCAGGTCCGTCAGCTACCCAGGGCGTCGAGAGCGCGCAACAGGGTCTCTGGGCCGGTGCCTGACACCCAGCGGATGCGCGGATCCCGGCGGAACCAGGATTCCTGCCGGCGCACGAACCGGCGTGTGGCCAGGATCGTCTGGGCGGCGGCGTCGTCCTCGGATAGCTCGCCGTCCAGGAACCTCAGCACCTGGGCATAGCCCAGGGCGCGGCTGGCGGTCCGGCCGTCACGGAGGCCGACAGCGGCGAGCTGGCGGACCTCGTCCACCAGCCCGAGCTCCCACATTCGGGTCACCCGGTCGGCGATCCGCTGATCGAGGTCGGATCGTGGGAGGTCGACGCCGATCTGGACGGTGTCATAGACGGACTCGTACTGCGGGAGGGTGGCGCTGAACGGGCGGCCGGACAGCTGGAGGACTTCCAGGGCCCGAACGATACGGCGGCCGTTGCTGGGCAGGATGGCCGCGGCGGCGGCCGGGTCGGCCGTGGCCAGGCGGGCGTGCAGGGCCGGGGCACCGACCTGGGCCAGTTCGTCCTCGAGGCTCGTGCGCAGGCTGGGGTCGGTGCCGGGGAACTCCAGCTTGTCGATGGCGGCGCGGACGTACAGCCCGGAGCCGCCGACCAGGATGGGAACCCGGCCGCGGGCGTGAATCTGATCAATGGCCCGGCGGGCCAGGATCTGGTATTCGGACACGCTGGCGGCCTGGGTGACGTCCCAGGTGTCGAGCAGGTGATGAGGCACGCCATGGCGCTCGGCGACGGTTAGCTTGGCGGTGCCGATGTCCATGCCCCGGTAGAGCTGCATCGAGTCGGCGTTGATGATCTCGCCCCCCGTGGCCTCGGCCAGGCCCAGGGAGAGCGCGGACTTCCCGGCGGCCGTCGGCCCGACGACGGCGATCGTCAGCCGCGGCCGGAGACCGACGGGGAACTCGTTCTCGTGCGGCACGGGGTCGGCGGCCATGGGGTCAGTCTGGCAGCGGCGGGTATGGCTAGCCACGGTGCGGCCGGACGGACGCGGTCCTGGGGGGATCATGACGTACGGGGACGACGAGCTAGACCGCTACGGCCGGGACGACGGGGCGGCCGGGAGCGCCGGGGCCCTACCCGCCGGGGACTGCTGGCCAACGGAAGGCTCCTGGCCGGCCGGCCCGTCTTATTGGTTGCCCCGGCCACGCGCCAGCCGCGAACTGGGCGGGGACGGTCGGCCTGCCGCAGAACTCGACCCGCCCGGTGACCGCTTGCTGCCCGGGAGCTACTGGCCCGCCGGGGAGGACTACTGGACCGGGCCGGCGCTCGGCGGGCGGGGACGCGGCACAGCGGGCCTGGTCGCGGACCAAGCGGCGGGCCTGGCCGTGGACCGGGCTGCGGGCCCGGCGGTGGATCGGGACGAGCCGGTCTACGACTATGAGGACGGGCAGCCGTAGCGTTCGAGCCGTCAGGCGGTGGGGCGCGCGGTCGGCATGCCCAGCAGGACGCCCGGCGCGGCGTCGCCGGAGGCGCGCTCGGCTGAGCTGGGCGCGGCGTGGCGGGCGGCCCAGGCGTCGCCGCCGCGGGTCCGGCGGACATTCAGTGGCGCACGGTCAGCCAGCAGGTAAGTCGGCGCGCCGCGGGTCACGACCGTGGTGACGATGTCGCCCGGGCGCGGGGCGGCACCGGGGTCGCCGGCCGGCCCGGCGCTGGCGGGCGTGAAGTGGACCAGCCGGTTGTCTGCGGCGCGGCCCGACATCCGGTGGGTGGCGTCGTCCTTGCGGCCCTCCCCGTCGGCGACCAGGACGTCGACCTGGGTCCCGGTCAGCTTCTGGTTTTCCTGCCAGGACACCTCGGTTACCAGCGCGGCCAGCCGCTCGTACCGGTCGCGCACGACGTCGGGCGGAATCTGGTCGGGCAGCGTCGCCGCGGGGGTGCCGGGGCGGATGGAGTACTGGAAGGTGAAGGCCCCGGCGAAGCTAGCCCGGCGGACGATGTCGAGAGTGTCGCAGAAGTCACTCTCGGTCTCGCCGGGGAATCCGACGATGATGTCGGTCGTGATAGCGGCCTCGGGCATGGCGGCCCGGACCCGGTCGATGATGGCCAGGTACTTGTCCCGCCGGTAGGCCCGGCGCATGGACCGCAGCACCGCGTCCGAGCCGGACTGGAGCGGCATGTGCAGCTGGGGCATGACGTTGGGCGTCTCGGCCATGGCGGCGATGACGTCGTCGGTGAAGTCGCGCGGGTGCGGCGAGGTGAACCGGACGCGCTCCAGGCCCTCGATCTCACCGCACGCCCGCAGGAGCTTGCCGAACGCCCGCTGATCCCCGAACCCCACGCCATAGGAGTTCACATTCTGGCCGAGCAGCGTGACCTCGAGAACGCCCTCGTCGACGAGGGCCCGGATCTCGGCCAGCACGTCGCCGGGGCGCCGGTCCTCCTCGCGGCCGCGGAGGCTGGGCACGATGCAGAAGGTGCAGGTGTTGTTGCAGCCGACGGAGATGGCGACCCACGCGGAGTACGGCGACTCCCGGCGCGCGGGCAGCACCGACGGGAACCGCTCCAGTGACTCCAGGATCTCGACCTGGGCCTCTTCCTGCACCCGGGCGCGCTCCAGGAGCACCGGCAGCGAGCCGATGTTATGGGTGCCGAAGACGACATCCACCCAGGGTGCGCGCTTGATGATGGCCGCGCGGTCCTTCTGGGCCAGGCAGCCGCCGACCGCGATCTGCATGCCGGGATGCGCGGTCTTGACCGGCAGCAGGTGGCCGAGGTTCCCGTACAGGCGGTTGTCGGCGTTCTCCCGGACGGCGCAGGTGTTGAACACGACGACATCGGGCTCGGCTCCGTCGGGGGCGCGCTCATAGCCGGCCGTCTCGAGCAGCCCGGCCAGCCGCTCGGAATCGTGCATGTTCATCTGGCACCCGTAGGTGCGGATGTCAAAGGTTCGCTGCTGGGTGGCGCCCGCCATGCCCACCAGGGTAGGCCCTGCTACGGGGCTGCCGCGCCGCGCGGGATCACGCGCAGTAGGGCACGATATGCCTATGACAGATGGCGGCGCGGGTGTGATGGACAGTTCGGCGGACGAAACGGTGGAGTCGGCGGCACCGCCGGCCAAGCTGGAAGTGCCCTTCGGCGAGTGGCCATCGCCCATTTCCTCCGCTGATGTCGCCCGCAGCGGCCGCCGCCTGTCCTTCCCGACGATCATCGGCGGCGACGTCTGGTGGCAGGAGACCCAGCCGGACGAGGGCGGCCGGGTCACGGTCATGTGCCAGGCCGCGGGAGGCCGGCGCACGGCGCTGCTGCCCGCCCCGTGGAACGCGCGGACCCGCGTGCACGAGTACGGCGGGCTGTCCTACCTGCCGGTGCCCGCCCAGGCCGCGCCGGGCAGCAAGGCCCGGCCGCGGGGCCGGGCGATCGTCTTCGCCAACTTCGCCGACCAGCGGCTGTACCTGGCCGGCCGGGAGACGGCGGAGGGCAGGGGGGAGCCGCGGCCGCTCACCCCCGACCCCCAGAAGGTGCCGGCCGGCTCAGGGACCGGGACGCTGGCGGCCGGCTCGCTGCGCTACGCCGACTTCGTGCTCGCGGCGGGCGACACGGAGATCTGGTGCGTGCTGGAGCGCCACGACGGCGGGGCCGTCACCCGCTCGATCGTGGCCGTCCCGCTGGACGGCTCGGCGGCGGCCGACGCGGCGGCGATCCGGGTCCTGGTCACCGGCCCGGACTTCTTCGCGTTCCCGACCCCGTCCCCCGACGGCAGCCGGCTGGCCTGGATCTCGTGGAATCACCCGCACATGCCCTGGGACGGCACCGAGCTGCGGGTCGCGGCCGTCGAGGACGGGGTGCCGGGCAAGAGCAGGCTGCTCAAGGGCAGCATCCGGGAGTCGGTCCTGGCCCCGCTGTGGAAAGACAACTCGAGCCTGTACGTGGCGACCGACTGGACCGGCTGGTGGAACATCTACGAGCTCGGCCTGTCCGGCCAGCCGCCGCAGGCCCTCTTCCCGGCCGACGAGGAGTTCGCCGGGCCGCTCTGGCAGCTCGGCCCGCGGCCGTTCGCGATGCTGGGCGACGGCCGGCTGGCGGTCGTGCACGGCCAGGGCGGCACCCGGCTGAGCATCCTGGACCCGGACACGTGCGAGCTGACCGAGCTGGACACCCCGCTGCCCGAGTTCAGCTACTCGGTCTCCGCGGCCGGAATGGTGATCGCCGGCGTGGCCGGCGGCCCGCTGCAGCCGACGTCGGTCGTCCGCATCGACGCCGCCACGGGCAAGTCGGACATCCTGCGGCAGGAGCTCGACGAGCTCCCCGACATCGACTACCTGCCGGTCCCGCGGGCCCGGCAGCTGGAGGGCCCGTACGGGCGGGTGGTGCACGCGCTGGTGTACCCGCCGACCAGCCCGGACGCGACCGCGGCGCCGGGCGAGCTGCCGCCGTACGTGGTCTGGGTCCACGGCGGCCCGACGGCCGCCGTGTCGCCGCTGCTGGACCTGGAGAAGGCCTACTTCACCAGCCGCGGCATCGGGGTGGTGGACGTCAACTACGGCGGGTCGACGGGCTACGGCCGTTCCTACCGGGAGCGGCTGCGGCGGAAGTGGGGCGTGGTCGACGTGGAGGACGCGATCGCGGCCGCCCGGACCCTGGCCGAGGCGGGCGAGGCCGACCCGAAGCGGCTGGCCATCCGGGGCGGGTCTGCGGGGGGCTGGACGGCCCTGGCCGCGGTGACCACGGGCACCGCCGCGTCCGGGCCGGTGTTCGGCGCCGCGACCTCGTACTACGGCGTCGCGGACCTGCGCAGCTTCGCCGCCGAGACGCACGACTTCGAGTCGCGCTACCTGGACGGGCTGCTCGGGCCGCTGCCCGGCTTCGAGGCGGTCTACGCCGAGCGGGCGCCGGTGGGGCACGTGACCACCGCGACGCCGCCGATCCTGCTGCTCCAGGGCCTGGACGACCCCATCGTCCCGCCCGCCCAGTCGGAGTCGATCGCGGCTGACCTGGCCGAGCACGGCATCCGGCACGCCTACCTGAGCTTCGAGGGCGAATCGCACGGCTTCCGGAAGGCCGAGACGCGGATGACGGCGGTCGAGGCCGAGCTGTCGTTCTATGGCCAGATTCTTGGCTTCAACCCGCCCGGCGTCCCGCAGATCGACGTCTCGGAGGGCAAGCCGGGCCGCTAGCCAGCCCAGCTAGCGGGCGAACTCCGTGGCCCGGGACTCGCGGACGACCGTGACCCGGATCTGGCCCGGGTAGGTCAGTTCCTCCTCGACCTGCTTGGCCACGTCGCGGGCGATGACCTGGGCCTGGATGTCGTCCACGTCGGTCGGCTTGACCATGATCCGGACCTCGCGGCCGGCCTGCATGGCGAAGACCTTCTCCACGCCCTCGCGGGACAGCGCGATCTGCTCGAGCCGCTCCAGCCGCTTGACGTAGGCCTCCAGCGACTCGCGGCGCGCGCCCGGCCGGCCGCCGCTGATGGCGTCGGCGGCCTGGGTCAGGACGGCCTCGACGGTGCGCACCTCGACCTCGTTGTGGTGGGCCTCGATGGCGTGCACCACGTCGGGCGACTCGCCGTACCGGCGGGCGATCTCCGCGCCGATGAGCGCGTGGCTGCCCTGCACCTCGTGGGTGAGCGCCTTGCCGATGTCATGCAGCACGGTGCAGCGCTTCATGAGCACCGGGTCCAGGCCCAGCTCGCTGGCCATCATCCCGGCGATGTGCGCGGACTCGATGAGGTGCTTGAGCACGTTCTGCCCGTAGGACGTGCGGTAGCGCAGCCGCCCGAGCAGGTTGGTCAGCTCGGGGTGCATCTCGGTGATGCCGACGTCCACCAGCGCGTCCTCGCCGGCCCGGACGCAGAGCTGCTCGATCTCGGCCTTGCTCCGGTCGTAGGCCTCCTCGATGCGCTGGGGGTGGATCCGGCCGTCCAGGACCAGGCGCTCCAGCGTGAGCCGGCCCACCTCGCGGCGGACGGGATCGAAGCACGACAGGAGCACGGCCTCCGGCGTGTCGTCAATGATCAGGTTCACGCCGGTCACGGACTCGAAGGCACGGATGTTGCGGCCCTCGCGGCCGATGATCCGGCCCTTCATCTCGTCACCCGGCAGGTGCAGCACCGAGACCACGGACTCGCTGGTCTGCTCGCTGGCGACCCGCTGGATGGCCAGCGTCACGATCTTGCGCGCGCGCTTGTCGCCCTCCTTGCGGGCCTCGCCCTCGATGTCCCGGATGATCAGGGCGGCCTCGCGCTTGGCCTGGTACTCGATCCCGGCGACCAGCTCGGCCTTGGCCTGGTCGGCGGTCAGCCCGGCGACCCGCTCCAGGACCTCCCGGCGCTGGGCGTCGAGCCGCTGGAGCTCGGCCCGCTGCTGGTCGAGCTCGCGGGAGACGGTGTCCAGCGCGTCGGAACGCTGGTCGGCCTTGCGGGCCTCCTCGTGCATCCGCTGCTCGCGCTCGGCCAGGCGGACCTCACGGCGCTCCAGGTCGGCGCGCAGCAGCCGGATCTCTTCCTTGACCGTCTTGATCTCGGTCTCCACCTCGCGGCGGGACTGGTCGGCCTGGGCCGCCGAGGCCTCGGCCCGGGCCACGATGGCCGCGGCGTCCTGCTCGGCCTGGGCGAGGACCTCCTCGGCCTGGCGGGCGGCCGCGGCGGTGGCGGCGGGGTCCGGCACGGCGGGCGCGGCGGGGTCCAGCACGGCGGGGGAGGCGGGCGGGATGTCAGCGGTGCGGGCCTCGGCGGGCTCGGGCTCGGCGGTCTGCGCGGGCTGGGCCGGTACCTCGGCCTGGGCCGGCGCCTCGCGGGCGGCGGCGGTGCCCTGCAGCAAGCTGGCACCGCGGCGGATCACCAGCACGAGCGCGATGAGCGCGGCCAGCGCGATGACGCACACGACGATCGCCACCGTGAGCAAAACTCCGCTGTTCAAGTCGCACCCCTTCCCGCCTGCGGCCCAGGTCATGGACCCTGACGGGCATGCGCGTCAGGTGCACATGCCCTCCAGCGAGGGGTACTTCGCGCAGGAAAGCTGGTCACGGCACAGACCATGGCGAGACCGTCGGCATCGTGCGGTCCGCCGGTCGTCCCGGCCGCACCACGCGCCGGGATCCGGGTGCCGCATGCCCGGGAGCATGCCGCTGACCCGCAGTGCCACCTGACCCGCATGGCCGTAGTCAGCACCAGCTGCGCTGGCGCTGCCCAGCAGCCGACGCGAGCGGGCGCCGCCGGGCGCGAGCTCAGTGCCTGCCGAGACTGCCGTAGTGCTGGCTGCTCCCTTCACCGGGCGGTCCAGCCAAGTCAGGCCGTCCTGTAGGCCCGTCCCGGTCCGGTGACCACCCGTCGGTCGTCCGTCACGGTCAAAAGCTCCCGGCCAGCCCGGCTGAGGTACTGCCCGGGCCGTCCAGCGCTCTCTTATCGCATATTCCTCATACCGCTCATCCGCCCTGCGCGGAGAAAAACCTCGCTGCCGTGAGATTAAGCCGAGAATAACGGTTTGGTCAACGTGGCCCAGCCAGCAGGGAACCGCTGGTAGACGCGGTGGTGCCCCTAAGGGTGAACGACGGGTTAATCGCTGCAGGTCGCGGACTTGCCCGGACAGTCCCGCCCCGCCGGGCCGCGGTCAGTCGTCGGGGATCTCGTCGAAGCTCGGCTCGGCCCCGAACTCGTCCGGCACCTGGTCGGCCAGCGCGGCGCGGACGACGCGGTAGGACAGCTCGGCCGGGTAGCCCTTCCGGGCCAGCATCCCGGTCAGCCGCCGGATCCGGACCGGCGCCGGCAGGCCGCGCATGGCCTCCAGCCGCCGCTCGACCAGGGCGCGGGCCGTGGCCTGCTCCTGCTCGGGATCCAGGCGGCTGACCGCGGACTGGATGTCCTGCGTGGCGACGCCGCGCTGCCGCAGCTCAGCGGCGAGGGCACGACGGGCGAGGCCGCGCCCGTGGTGCCGGGAGTCGACCCAGGCCCGGGCGAACAGCGCGTCGTCGATGAGCTGGACGTCGGCGAACCGCTCCAGCACCGCGTCGGCCGCCTCCTGCGGCACGCCGCGGCGGGCCAGCGCGCTGGCGAGCTGCGCCCGGGTCCGCGGCGCAGCCGTCAGCAGCTGCAGGCAGATCTGCCGGGCCACCGCCTCCGGGTCGGCGGGCAGGCCCGCCTGATCCGGATCGGCGCGGGCCATGGCTAGTCCGTGCGCAGGGCCGTCAGCGTGGCCTTGGCGCCGGCCTTGCCGGCGGCAGCAGCGGCCGGGGCCGGGGCAGCTGCCGCGGCGGCGGTGGAGGCGTCCGCGTTGACCTGGGGACCCACGTGAAGCTTTTCCTTGATCTTCTTCTCGATCTCGTTGGCCACGTCCGGGTTCTGCTTCAGGAACGTCCGGGCGTTCTCCTTGCCCTGGCCCAGCTGGTCGCCGTCGTAGGTGTACCAGGCGCCGGCCTTGCGCACGATGGACTGCTCAACGCCGAGGTCGATGAGGCTGCCCTCGCGGCTGATCCCGATGCCGTACAGGATGTCGAACTCGGCCACCTTGAATGGCGGCGACACCTTGTTCTTCACGATCTTGGCCCGGGTCCGGTTGCCGACCGCGTCGGTCCCGTCCTTGAGCGTCTCGATCCGCCGCACGTCCACCCGCACGGACGCGTAGAACTTCAGCGCCTTGCCGCCCGTGGTCGTCTCCGGACTGTTGTGGACCATGACGCCGTCGGCGAAGTAGTTGTGCGAGCCCTCGATCTCAATGTCGTAGCGGCTCTTCTTCTGGTAATCCGCCTTGACCGTGATGTCGAGTACTCGGGCAGGCGCTGGGTGGATGACAGGCTCGACGAACTCCGGCTCGACTGCGAACTGCCCGCGGAAACGTGGCAGCAACTTGTACTCCATCGAGGGATGCACGTACGGTGCGACCAACTTTTGGAACTTGCTCGAGGCTGCAGTGGTGAACTGCAGGACCGAGATCCGCTTCGCGCCACTGACCCGCAGCTTGACATCGAGACCGTGCGTGTCCCTGAGGTACTGGACAAGTCGCTCCCGCGATCCAGGGCTCATCGCCTCTACGCAGATCTCGACCCGGCCGCTCCCGCCTTGCGTCCTCTCCTGGACACCCTTGGACCGGAGGGTGAAAGTTCCGTCATCCATGTACCAGACGGCCAGCGCGAGCGGTGTGAGTTCCTTCAGGAAGTCCCAGGTAAGGTGCCGCTTTCCGTCTCCCTGGTAAACCACTTCCCGCAGTTCACCTAGCTCGGCCAGGGGGGTGAAGTCCACGAAGACCGCGCCCTTGGCGTTGGTCGTCTTGCAATGGGAGACGTTGGATAGAAGGGAGACCTTCCAGTCCAAGTATGCCGTCTGCTTGGCACCATGCCCCATCCGGAATCGGCCGCTGTGATCGTCTCGGCGAACGGGCTTTGACAGATTGCCGTCACCCATCAGACTTCCGAATATCAGCTGCTTTTGAGAGGGGCTCAGCACGCTCTCCTGGGCGAGCATGACTCGGTCGCCAACTGCTATCTCACCAGCCTCGCGCCATCCGCCTGGGGTGCGGACGAGGTGATTGCGGGTGAGGTCCATGATGGCCCGACCATGACCGGTGCCCCCTCCGGGCCGCTCGACGACGAAGTGCAGGAACTCCTCAGTAGTGCCATTGTTGAACCAGTTGACTACCTTCTTCGGGACGACCTTTCCGATTTCCGGGTCGTAGGAAAGCACCTCGACCGGCATCTTCTGGTTGACGATCTTCCCGATACGCTCCCGGCTCCCGTCGGCGAGAGTGACATACGTATACCAGGACGCACAGCCGAACATCACGCCGATCTTCTCGCGGAGCTGGTTGATGAAGACGGCGGTGGTCTTGGTGTTGTTCAGGGCGCCGGCGATCTTGCGGAGCGCCTGGGACATCAGCCGGGCCTGGAGGCCGACGTGGCTGTCGCCCATCTCGCCCTCGATCTCCGCGCGCGGGACCAGCGCGGCCACCGAGTCGATGACGATGATGTCGATGGCCCCGGACCGGACCAGCATGTCAGCGATCTCCAGGGCCTGCTCGCCGGTGTCCGGCTGGGAGACCAGCAGCGCGTCGGTGTCCACGCCGAGCTTCTGGGCGTAGTCGGGGTCCAGGGCGTGCTCGGCGTCAATGAACGCGGCGATGCCGCCGGCCTTCTGCGCGTTGGCCACCGCGTGCAGGGCGAGGGTGGTCTTGCCTGAGCTCTCCGGGCCGTAGATCTCCACGATCCGGCCGCGCGGGTAGCCGCCGATGCCGAGCGCGACGTCCAGGGCGATGGAGCCGCTCGGGATCACCTCGATCGGGACGCGGGTCTCCTCGCCGAGCCGCATGATGGCACCCCGGCCGAACTGCCGCTCGATCTGGGCCAGCGCGGTCTCCAGGGACTTCTCCCTGTCGCCGCCGACGCCACCCCTGGTGCTCGTCTTGTCGTTCGGTGCCATGTGATGCTCCTGTCGGGACCGAGCGGCTTGCTGAGCCACTCGCAGCGCTTACCGGCTGCTCGGCGTGTGCTGCCTGCTGTATGTGTTGAGCGAGACGCTACGCGGCGCCACCGACAGTTCCGGGGCCAAGCTTGCGGCCAGGCATCCGCGTGCCGGACAGCTTCTATTCTAGCGAACAACTGTTCGACGCGAAGCCGACACGCCAAAGGGCGCCGAAATCATGGCAGGAGAATCCGGACGGCCGCCGCCAGCCTGCTGCGGGCCTGGTAAACCCCGGACACCAGCACCACGCGGCGCGCTGCCTGCGGCACGGAACGTCAGCGCACCCGCTCGGGGAGCTCGAACGCCTCGCAGACGGCCCGCCACACGGTCACGACGGCCACGCCGTCGGACAGCGCCTGATTGACCGTCCGGTCGCCCAGCGCCGCGATGACGTAGTCCTGCGCCACACTCGCCGCATACGCCTCGCCGAACTGCGCATGCATTCGCTCCCAGAACGCCGTCAATCGCACGCGGGCCAGGCTACCCGCTGCCCGGCGGTCCGGGGGCGCCGGCGGCACAACCGGTCCGACCAGCGACAACACCGGCCCAGGCATAACCGCCCGGCGGTTAGTGTTCAGTTACAGAACTAAGTCCTTGCGCTCCCGCGGGGACCGAATGTTACTGTCTTAATGGAGTACGCCGACCCCCTCGGAGGCACCGCAGTGACTCGCCCGGCTGATCGCCCTGGCCTGTGGCTGGTATCCCGGCGCCACGTTGACCTGCTCCGCGTCTGCAGCGCGATGTGTCGCGCTATCTGCTGTCCGTAGCTGACGGACATCCGCTTCCTCCTGACCGGGTAGCACCCGGCACCAGCCAGCGATGGCCGCCACCACCATGTCCGTACGCCAGCAGAAGGATGTCGCATGCCGTCCCAGCAACGGCGGGGCCAGGGCCAGTGGGCCGTGGGTCACCTCGAGCCGCTCAACGCCGCCGAACGATTCAAGAAGGACGACAGCGGGCTGAACGTCCGCGACCGGATCGTCAACCGGTACGCCCACCTCGGCTTCGACTCGATCGACCCGTCCGACCTGCGCGGGCGGTTCCGGTGGTGGGGGCTGTACACGCAGCGCGCGCCCGGCATTGACGGCGGCCGCACCGGCGCCCTCGAGGACGCCGAGATCGAGGACAGCTACTTCATGATGCGGGTCCGCATCCCCGGCGGGCAGCTGTCCGCCGCCCAGCTGCGGACCGTGGCCGGCATCGCCAAGGAATACGGCCGCGACCTCGCCGACGTCACCGACCGGCAGAACGTGCAGTTCCACTGGATCCGGATCGAGGACGTGCCCGCGATCTGGGACCGGCTGGAGGAGGTCGGGCTGTCCTCCATCGAGGCCTGCGGGGACGTGCCGCGCAACATCCTGGGCTGCCCGGTGGCCGGCGTCGACCACGCCGAGATCCTGGACGCCACCGAGGTCCTGCGAGCCACCGAGGCGATGGCGGCCGGCAACCCGGAATTCGCCAACCTCCCGCGCAAGTTCAAGACGGCCATCTCGGGCTGCGCCTCGCACTGCACCGCGCACGAGATCAACGATGTGTCCTTCGTCGGGGTCATCGGCCCGGACGGGACGCCCGGCTTCGACCTGTGGGTCGGCGGCGGCCTGTCCACCAACCCGATGATCGCCCAGCGGCTCGGCGTGTTCGTCCGCCCCGACCAGGTCCCGGCGGTCTGGGCGGGCGTCGCCGGCCTGTTCCGCGACTACGGCTACCGGCGGCTGCGGGCCCGCGCCCGGATCAAGTTCCTGGTCGCCGACTGGGGCGCCGCGAAGTTCCGCGCGGTGCTGGAGAAGGAGTACCTGGCCGAGCCGCTGCCCGACGGGCCGGCCCCCGCTCCCCCGCCCGCCGCCGGCCGCGACCACGTCGGCGTGCACCGCCAGCAGGACGGCAACTACTACGTGGGCGTGGCCCCGCACGTCGGCCGCACCTCCGGCACCCAGCTCTACCAGGTCGCCGATCTGGCGCAGGAGTACGGCTCGGGAACTGTCCGGACGACGACCGAGCAGAAACTGCTGATCCTCGACATTCCGGAACGGGCTCTTCCGGGGCTGCTGTCCGACCTGGAGGCAGCGGACCTGCAGGCCAGTCCCTCGGTGTTCCGGCGCGGAACCATGGCCTGCACGGGAATCGAGTTCTGCAAGCTGGCCATCACCGAGACCAAGGGCCGGGCCCGCGACCTGTACACCGAGCTGGCCCGGCGGCTGCCGGACTTCGACACGCCGATCACCATCAACGTCAACGGCTGCCCGAACTCCTGCGCCCGGTTCCAGCTCGCCGACATCGGCCTCAAGGGGTCGATCGTGGACGGCCAGGAGGGCTTCCAGGTCCACCTGGGCGGGTCGCTCGGCACCGACCCGTCGTTCGGGCGGAAGCTGCGCGGGCTGAAGGTGACGTCCGCGGGCCTGACCGACTATGTCGAGCGGGTGCTGCGCAACTACCAGGCC
Organism: Streptosporangiaceae bacterium; assembly: GCA_036501025.1. Taxonomy (GTDB): domain Bacteria; phylum Actinomycetota; class Actinomycetes; order Streptosporangiales; family Streptosporangiaceae; genus DASUBV01. The sequence continues at coordinate 51,951 of DASYBB010000059.1, read as the reverse complement.
GACCGCACCGACGGCGAGGCGTTCGCCACCTGGGCGCGCCGGGCCAGCCAGGAGCTGCTGGCATGAGCGAGCGCCAGGTGCCGTTCTTCTGCCCGTACTGCGGCGAGGAGACGCTGCGCCCGTCGGGCCCGGACGCCGGGGACTGGGAATGCGGGTCGTGCGCCCGCAGCTTCCAGCTCCGCTTCGTCGGGGTGCTGCGCGCCCCGGCCCGCGACAGCGCCCCGGGGCTGGCGTCATGAGCAGCGGGGACCTAGCGGAGGCCGGCTGGCCGACCGGTGACTCGGCGGCCGCGGGAGGCGACGGCCCGGCGTATCCCATCGCGCTTGACCTCGCTGGCAAGGCTGTGGTCGTGGTCGGCGGCGGCACCGTCGCGCTGCGGCGGGCGCGGGCACTGGTCGAGGCCGGCGCGGTGGTAACGGTGATCGCGCCGCGGGTGCGGCCCGAGTTCGACGAGCTGGGCGCGCACGTGGTGCCGCGCGGCTACCGGGACGGCGACCTGTACGGCTGCTGGCTGGCTCACGCGGCGACCGACGACCCGGCGGTCAACGCGGCCGTGGCCGCGGCGGCCGAGCGGGACCGGATCTGGTGCGTGCGCGCCGATGACGCCAGTGCCTCGGCGGCGTGGACTCCGGCCGTGGCCCGGCACGGCGACGTGACCGTCGCGGTCACCGCCGGGGCCGACCCGCGCCGGGCCGCGAAGCTGCGCGCGGCGCTGGCCCTGGCCCTGGCCGAGGGCAGCCTGCCGCTGCGGCACTACCGGACGGCGGCGGCTCCGGCCGGGACACCCGCGACCGTGACGCTGATCGGCGGCGGGCCCGGTGACGCGGGCCTGATCACCGTCCTCGGGCGGCGGCTGCTGGCCGAGGCCGACCTGGTCGTGGTCGACAAGCTCGCGCCGCGCGGGCTGCTGGCAGAGCTGGACCCGGACGTCGAGGTCATCGACGCGGGCAAGGCCCCGCACGCGCACAACCTGACCCAGGCGCAGATCAACGACCTGATCGTGACCCGCGCCCGGGCCGGGCAGCGGGTGGTGCGGCTCAAGGGCGGTGACCCGTTCGTCTTCGGCCGGGGCGGCGAGGAGGCCCTGGCCTGCGCCCGGGCGGGCGTGCCGGTCCAGGTCGTGCCGGGCGTCACCAGCGCCGTGGCGGTGCCCGCGTTCGCCGGGATCCCGGTCACCCACCGGGGCATCACCCAGGACTTCGCGGTGGTGTCCGCGCACCTGGACCCCTCGCAGCCGGGCGCGACGGTCGACTGGGAGTCGATGGCCCGCGGCCCCGGCACGCTGGTGCTGCTGATGGGGGTCGCGCACCTGGCGGAGGTCAGCGCCGAGCTGATCAAGCGCGGCCGGGACGCCGCCACCCCGGTGGCGGTCATCTGCGACGGCACCTTGCCCACCCAGCAGGTACTGACGTCGACCCTCGGCGAGGTGGCAGCCGACGCGGACCGGGCCGGCCTGCGCCCCCCGGCGGTCGTAGTGATCGGCGAGGTCGTCCGGCTCCGCGAGGTCCTGAGGTCCATGGAGGCAGCAGCATGAGCAGGCCGACGCTCCTGGCCGTGGCGCACGGGAGCAAGGATCCCGCCGCCAAGGCCGCCATCACCGCGCTGGCCCGCGAGGTGAGCCGGTTCGCGCCGGTGCTGAAGGTGCGGGTGGCGTTCATCCAGCACGCCGAGCCATCCCTGGACGACGAGCTCAGCGCCGCGGGCGAGAACGCGGTGATCGTGCCGCTGCTGCTGTCCAACGGCTATCACCTGGCCACCGACATCGCGGGCGCGGCCAGCGCGGCCGGCGCCCGGGTGGCCGGGCCGCTCGGGCCGGACACGCTGCTGGTGACGGCGCTGGCCGGGCGGCTGGCCGAGGCGGGCGTGCCGGACGGGACGCCGGTGGTGCTGGCCGCGGCGGGCTCGACCGACCCGGCCGCCCAGCACGACGCGGAGCGCCAGGCCGAGCTGCTGGCCGAGCGGCGGGAGGCCCCGGTGACGGCCGCGTTCCTGTCGGCGGGCGGCCCCCGGGTCGCCGAGGCGGTGGCCGAGCTGGCCGCGCGGGAGCAGCGGGACGTGGCCATCGCCAGCTACCTGCTGGCGCCGGGGCACTTCCAGGACCAGCTGGCCGGCGCGGGCGCCCGCTGGGTCACCGCGCCGCTGGGCGGCCACCCGGCCATGGCCGGCCTGGTCATCGACCGCTACCGCACGGCCTCCCGGAGCCCGGTCCCGGAGCTCGCCGTCCCCGCCTGACCCGGGGCTGGCTCAGGTTGTCGGTGGGAGCGGGCAGTATGGAGGGATGTCGGAGAGCACGCCTGATCAGGGCCTGACTGCCGCCGGGTTCAGCCCGGCGACGCGGGCCTGGTTCGAGGCCGCCTTCGCGCAGCCCACCCCGGCGCAGGCCCAGGCCTGGGACTCGATCCAGCGCGGCCAGCACACGCTGGTGATCGCCCCGACCGGGTCGGGCAAGACGCTGGCCGCGTTCCTGTGGGCGATCGACAAGCTGGCCAGCGAGCCGCCGCCGGCCGATCGCAAGCAGCGCTGCCGGGTGCTCTACGTTTCGCCGATGAAGGCTCTGGCGGTGGATGTCGAGCGCAATCTGCGCTCTCCGCTCACGGGCATCGGGCACGCCGCGCGGCGGCTCGGGCTGGCCGAGCCGGACATCGCCGTCGCGGTCCGGACCGGGGACACGGCGGCCGACGAGCGCCGCCGGATGATGACCAAGCCGCCGGACATCCTGATCACCACCCCCGAGTCGCTGTTCCTGCTGCTCACCTCCCGTGCCCGGGAGACCCTGCGCAGCGTCGAGACGGTGATCATCGACGAGGTGCACGCGATGGCCGGGGGCAAGCGCGGCGCGCACCTGGCCCTGTCACTGGAGCGGCTGGACGCGCTGCGGGCGGCGGAGGGGGAGCTGACGCCAGTACAGCGGATCGGGCTGTCGGCGACGGTGCGGCCGCCGGAGGAGGTGGCCTCGTTCCTGGGCGGGGCGCTGCCGGTGACGGTGGTCGCGCCGCCGAGCGAGAAGCAGCTGGCCCTGACGATCGTGGTGCCGGTCGAGGACATGACCGACCTGCCCGCGGCCGGGCCGGAGGAGGAGGCCGGCGACGGCGGCCCCCGGCCCCAGCACTCCATCTGGCCGCACGTCGAGGCGCGGGTGCTGGACCTGATCGAGGCGCACCGGTCCACGATCGTGTTCGCCAACTCGCGCGGCCTGGCCGAGCGGCTGTGCGCGCGGCTCAACGAGCTGGCCGCCGAGCGCGCCGAGGAGCAGCTGGCCGAGATGACGCAGCTGCCCGCCCAGATGATGGCGCAGTCGCCGGTGGGCGCGGGGGCGGCGCCGGTGGTGGCCAGGGCGCATCACGGGTCGGTGTCGCGGCAGGAGCGGACCCAGATCGAGGAGGCGCTCAAGGCCGGGCGGCTGCCGGCCGTGGTGGCGACGTCCAGCCTGGAGCTGGGGATCGACATGGGCGCCGTGGACCTGGTCATCCAGGTCGAGTCGCCGCCGTCGGTGGCCAGCGGGCTGCAGCGGACCGGGCGGGCCGGGCACAACGTGGGCGACGTGTCCCGCGGGGTGTTCTTCCCCAAGTACCCCGGCGACCTGGTGCAGGCCGCGGTGGTCACGCAGCGGATGCACGCGGGCCAGATCGAGTCGCTGCGGATGCCGCGCAACCCCCTCGACGTGCTGGCCCAGCAGATCGTCGCGATGACCGCGATGGACGACTGGGAGGTCGGCGAGCTGGAGCGGGTCGTCCGCCGCGCGGCGCCGTTCAGCGGGCTGACCCGCCCGGTGCTGGACTCGGTGCTGGACATGCTGGCCGGCCTGTACCCGAGCGAGGACTTCGGCGGCCTGCGGCCCCGGCTGGTCTGGGACCGGACCACGGGCGTGCTGCACGGCCGGCCGGGCGGGCAGCGAGTCGCGGTCGGGAACGGCGGCACCATCCCCGACCGCGGCCTGTTCGGGGTGTTCCTGGCCGGGGGGCAGCGGGACCGGTCGGGACGCCACTCGCGCCGGGTCGGCGAGCTGGACGAGGAGATGGTGTACGAGTCGCGGGTCGGCGACGTGTTCGTGCTCGGGGCCAGCTCGTGGCGGATCGAGGACATCACCGCCGACCAGGTGCTGGTGTCGCCGGCGCCGGGGCAGCCGGGCAAGCTGCCGTTCTGGCACGGCGACTCGATCGGGCGGCCGGCCGAGCTGGGGGCGGCCATCGGCGCCTACTGCCGCGAGCTGGGCGCAGCCGACGAGGCGGTGGCCACGGCCCGGCTGCGCGCGGGCGGGCTGGACGAGCTGGCGGCGGGCAACCTGACCGCCTACCTGGCCTCGCAGCGGGAGGCGACCGGCTACCTGCCCGATGACCGGACGCTGGTCGTCGAGCGGTTCCGGGACGAGCTGGGCGACTGGCGGGTCGTCCTGCACAGCCCGTACGGGGCGCAGGTGCACGCGCCGTGGGCGCTGGCCATCGCCGCCCGGCTGCGCGAGCGCTACGCCGGGATGGACGTGCAGGCCATCCACACCGACGACGGGATCATCATCCGGGTCCCCGACACCGACGACCCGCCGCCGGGCAGCATCGCGATGCTGGACCCCGACGAGGTCGAGCAGCTGGTGACGGGCGAGCTGACGTCCTCGGCGCTGTTCGCGTCGCGGTTCCGCGAGTGCGCGGCCCGGGCGCTGCTGCTGCCCCGGCGCCAGCCCGGCCGCCGGACCCCGCTGTGGCAGCAGCGCCAGCGCTCGGCCCAGCTGCTGTCGGTGGCCAGCCAGTACTCGACGTTCCCGATCGTCCTGGAGACGGTCCGGGAGTGCCTGCAGGACGTGTTCGACGTGCCCGGGCTGACCGCGCTGATGCGCGACCTGGCCGCGCGCAGCATCCGGCTGGTCGAGGTCGAGACGCCGACCGCCTCGCCGTTCGCCCGGTCGCTGCTGTTCCGCTACGTGGGCGCGTTCATGTACGAGGGCGACGCACCGCTGGCCGAGCGGCGCGCGCAGGCGCTGGCGCTGGACTCGGCGCTGCTGGCCGACCTGCTCGGCCAGGCCGACATGCGCGAGCTGCTCGACCCGCTGGTGGTGGCCGAGGTCGAGCTGGAGCTGCAGCGGCTGGCGCCGGGCCGGGCCAGCCGGGACGCCGAGGCGGTGGCCGACCTGCTGCGGGCGCTCGGGCCGCTCAATGAGGCTGAGGTCGCCGAGCGGTCGGCCGATCCGGCGGCGGCGCCGGACTGGCTGGCCGGCCTGGCCGGGCAGCGGCGAGTGCTGGAGCTCCGGGTGGCCGGCGAGTCGCGCTGGGCCGCGGTCGAGGACGCCGGGCGGCTGCGGGACGCGCTCGGGGCGGCGCTGCCGCCGGGCGTGCCGGGCGCGTTCACCGAGCCGGCCGCCGACCCGCTGCGCGACCTGATCCTGCGCTACGCGCGGACCCACGGGCCGTTCACGGCCCTGGAGGCGGCGCAGCGCTACGGGCTGGGCGTGGCCGTGGTCAGCGGGACACTGCAGCGGCTGGCCGCCGCGGGCAGCGTGGCCGAGGGCGAGTTCCGGGCGGGCGGCCGGGGCACGGAATGGTGCGAGTCGGGCGTTCTGCGGCTGATCCGCCGCCGGTGCCTGGCCAAGCTGCGCAAGGAGGTCGAGCCGGTGCCGCCGCAGGCGTTCGGCGCCTTCCTGCCCTCCTGGCAGCGGGCCGGGCGGCTGGACCGGGCGGCCCGGACGCGGGCGGGCGGGGGCGCGCTGGACGCCGTGTACGAGGCGGTCGAGCAGCTGGCCGGGGTCGCGGTGCCGGCCTCGGCGCTGGAGACGCTGGTGCTGCCGGGGCGGGTGCCAGGCTACTCCCCCGCGCTGCTGGACGAGCTGACCGCTGCGGGCGAGGTGGCCTGGGCCGGGGCCGGCGCGCTGCCCGGCGGTGACGGGTGGCTGGTGCTGGCGCCCGCCGAGACGGCGCCGCTGCTGCTGCCGGAGCGGGCCGAGATCACGATGACGCCCGTGCACGAGGCGCTGCTGGAGGTGCTCGGAGGCGGCGGGGCGCTGTTCTTCCGCGGGCTGTCCGACCAGGTGGCGGCGGCGCTGGGCGGCGCCGGCGGCAGTGACCAGGCAGTGGCCAGCGCCATCTGGGACCTGGTCTGGGCCGGGCGGGTGACCAACGACACGCTGGCGCCGCTGCGGACCGTGCTGAGCAGCGGGCGGCCGGTGACGCCGGTCGACGCGCCGCGGGCGGCGCCGGACGGGCTGGCGGCGTCGGGGCTGGTGCCGGTGGGCGGGCGGTCCGGGCCGGCCGTGGCCGGCGGCGGGGGGCGGCTCCAGCTGTCCGGCGGGCGGCGCGGCCGGGTCGGCGGGCGGCGGCCGGGGTACGGGCGGGCGACCATGCCGTCGCGCAGCGGGCCGCCGACCGTCAGCGGCCGCTGGTCGATGCTGGCGCCGCCGGACGCGGACCCGACCCGGCGGCGGCACGCGGTGGCCATCGCGCTGCTGGAGCGGTACGGCATCGTGCTGCGCGGCGCGGTGGCGGCCGAGCGGGTGCCCGGCGGGTTCAGCGCGATCTACCCGGTGCTGCGGGCCATGGAGGACGGCGGGCAGTGCCGGCGGGGCTACTTCGTCGAGGGGCTCGGGGCGGCGCAGTTCGCGCTGCCGGGCGCGGTCGACCGGATGCGGGCGCTGGCCGAGACGCAGGCCGCCCAGCAGGCCCCGGCGCCGGCCGCCGAGCCGGACTGGAACGTGCGGGCGCCGCTGGACAGCGCCCCGGAGTGGGTGGCGCGGCTGCCGGCGGTCCGGGCGGCCGCCAAGCCGGAGCCGGAAGCAACGGTGCTGGTGCTGGCGGCGGCAGACCCGGCCAACGCCTACGGCGCGGCGCTGCCGTGGCCCGAGCGGCCCGAGGAGACCGCGGGCGGGCACCGGCCCGGCCGCAAGGCGGGGGCGCTGGTCGTGCTGGCCCGGGGCGACCTGGTGCTGTACGTGGAGCGGGGCGGGAAAACGCTGCTGTCCTGGAGCAGCGACCCGGAGGTGCTGGAGCCCGCGGCCCGGGCGCTGGCCGCGGCCGGCCGGGCCGGCGCGCTCGGGCGGCTGACCGTGGAGCGGGCCGACGGGGGCGCGGTCTACGACACCCCGCTGGCCCGGGCGCTGGAGAGCGCCGGATTCCGGCCGACGCCGCGGGGACTGCGCCTGCGCGGCTAGGCCAGCGTCTTCGATAGGCCTGCGCGGCTAGGCCAGCGTTTCGAAAACAAGCCGCCGGGCAGGTGGGCGCGGTCCGCGACCCCGCTGTGTACCGGAGGCGGCTCAGGATGAGCCAGGTAGAGACAGGCACAATCACGACCAGGGTGCCGGCCAGGCTGGACCGGCTGCCGTGGTCCAAGTGGCACTGGATGATCATCATCGGGCTGGGCACGGTGTGGATCCTCGACGGCCTGGAAGTCACCATCGTCGGGAACATTTCCGGCCAGCTGGCCATGCCGGGCAGCGGCATCCACATCACCCAGTCGCAGGTCACCGGGTTCGGCGCCGCCGTGTACGTCCTGGGGGCGTGCGTCGGCGCGCTGTTCTTCGGGTGGCTGACCGACCGGTTCGGCCGCAAGAAACTGTTCATGATCACCCTCGGCGTGTACCTCCTCGCCACCGCCCTGACGGCGCTGTCGTTCGCGCCGTGGTGGTTCTTCCTGTTCCGGTTCCTGACCGGCCTCGGGATCGGCGGTGAGTACGCCGCGATCAACTCGGCCATCGACGAGCTGATCCCCAGTCGCCACCGCGGCCGGATCGACATCATCATCAACGGCACCTACTGGGCGGGCGCGGCCATCGGCGCGGTCGTGACGGTGCCGGTGACCAGCGACCTGCCGGTGAACCTGGGCTGGCGGCTGTGCTTCGGGCTCGGGGTCGTCCTGGGGCTGGTGGTGCTGCTGGTGCGGCGGAACGTGCCGGAGAGCCCGCGCTGGCTGTTCATCCACGGGCACGCCCGGGAAGCGGAGCGGCTGGCCGACGACATCGAGGAGCGGGTCGAGCGGGACACCGGCGAGCACCTGGCCGAGCCGGAGGAGTCGATCACCATCCGGCAGCGGAAGGTCATCGGGTTCGGCACCATCGCCAGGACGATGTTCACGCTGTACCCGCGGCGGACGATCCTGGGGCTGTCCCTGTTCGTCGGGCAGGCGTTCCTGTACAACGCGATCACGTTCGGGTACGCGCAGATCCTGGCCACGTTCTTCCACGTCACCAAGAACCCCGGCTACTACTTCGCGGTGATCGCGGTCGGCAACCTGGTCGGGCCCCTGGTCCTCAGCCGGCTGTTCGACACGGTCGGGCGCAAGCCCCTGATCGCCGGCACCTACATCCTGTCCGGGACGCTGCTGCTGGTGACCGCGTACCTGTTCAGCCAGCACCTGCTGACCGCGGTGACGCTGACGGTGTGCTGGACGGCGGTACTGCTGGTCGCCTCGGCGGGGGCCAGCGGCGCGTACCTGACCGTGAGCGAGGTGTTCCCGATGGAGACGCGGGCGCTGGCCATCGCGTTCTTCTTCGCGATCGGGACCGGGGTGGGCGGGATCACCGGCCCGCTGCTGTTCGCCAAGCTGGTCGGGACCGGGAAGGTGCCGGACACGGTGCTCGCGTTCGTCATCGGGGCCAGCCTGATGATCCTGGCCGGGCTGGTCGAGGTCATCTTCGGGGTCAAGGCCGAGCGGCGGAGCCTGGAGAACATCGCCCGGCCGCTGACGGCGCAGGACGCGGACGCGGGGCCGGCGGCGGCGCGGGGCGGCGCGGCGCCGGCCGCCACGTAGCGGCTGACCTGCGCTGTTACTGGCCGTTGCGGGCCACGCATGTTTGGATTCCGGCAGCCGGGCATTTCCCTAGCGCAGGGCACGCGATCCCTGCGGCAAGCCGAGGAGGAGCCCGTCATGAAGACCGCGACCGCGCTCATCGTGATGGCGGTGGGAGCTGTTTTCGCCTTCGCCGTCGACGCGCACTTCTCGTTCCTGAACCTGCAGGCCGCCGGCTGGATCCTCATCCTGCTGGGCGCCGCCGGGCTGGTCGTGCCGCGGCGCGGCTACGGCTGGCTGCGGCGCCAGCTGGTCGTGCACAGCGGACCGGACGGCCGCCCCGCCGCCAGCTTCGGGCGCCGCGACGTCCCGCCCTACCTGATGATCAACCCGGCCGGCGCGCCCGGCGCGGCCTTCGACACCGCGGTCATGCCGGCCGAGGCGGAGATCACGCAGGTCATCCCCGACGAGGAGATCGTCGGGGAGTTCTTTCCCGAGTGACACCTGGAGTGTGACCAGATGATCCTGTCCCCCGATGACCACCGGTCGCTCCAGGCCATTGACGGCGAGCTGGCGACGTGCGAGCCGCACCTGGCGGCCATGTTCAAGATCTTCAGTCGGCTGAACGCCGAAGAGGCGCCGCCGCCATCGGAGGACCAGATCGCGGCCATGCCGCGCGCGGACGCCCCGGCTGACCCGGCGCCGCGGGGCTGGCGGCAGTGGCGTCAGGGCGGGCGCGCCCGGCGGCGGTCGCGGGCGGCGCGAGCGCGGCTGAGCGCCGGGGCGCCGGCGCGGGCCCAGGCACGATCCCCGCGGCCCGGCGGCCGGCCGGGCGGGGCGGGCGGCGCGCCGGGCACGCGGCGCGGGCTGTGGCGGCCGGTGGCGGCGATCGGCGTCCCGGCGGTGCTGCTGGTGACCGTGCTGATCGTCATGTTCGTCACCCTGACCTCGAGCATCAAGTGCCGCCCGGCGCCGGCGACGTCTGGGTCCGGGTCCGCGGCGCCGTCGGCGGCCCCGGTGATACCGGGCAGCGCCAGCGTGGCGGGCTGCCGGCTGCCGATGAGGACCCGCGGCTAGCTAGCCGCTAGAAGTCCGGCGGCTCGCCGACCCGCAGCACCAGCATGGTCATGTCGTCGCGGACCTCGTCCTCGCAGAACCGCAGCACACCGCGGCGCAGCCCGGCCGCGATGTCGGCGGCCGACTGCCCGGCCAGCGCGGCCAGCTCGTCGGCCAGCCGGTCGGCGAAGTAGCCCAGCTCGGGGTTGCGGGCGTCGGCGACCCCGTCGGTCAGCAGGAACAGCACGTCCCCCGGTGACAGCTCGACCTGCTGGACGGACGGCTCGGCGTCGGGGAAGATGCCCAGCGGCTGGCCGCCGCCGCGCAGCGGGCGGACCTGGCCGTCGGCGGTGATCACGGTCGGCGCGGGCTGCCCGGCGCTGCCCAGCACCACCCGCAGGACGCCGCCGTCCCAGGCCAGGCGGGCCACGTGGGCGGTGACGAACTCCCCGCTCAGGTTCTCGGCCAGCAGGATGTCGTTGACCCGGCGCAGGACGCTGGCCGGATCGGGATCCGACCGGGCCAGGACGCGGATCGCGTGCCGGGCGGCGGAGATCACCGCGACCGTGTCCCGCGGGCTCCCGCACAGGTCGCCGATGGCCAGCCCGGTGCCGCCGGGGGTCGGATAGACGTCGTAGAAATCGCCGCCCACGTCCGGCCCCTCGGCCGCCATGTGCACCGTCGCGACCTCCACGCCCTCGATGGGCGGCAGCTCGCGGGGCAGCAGGCTGGCCCGGAACGCCTCCGCGACGGCACTGTGCACCCGGAACTGGCGGCCGGCCCGGATGGCGAGGGCCAGCTGCTCGGCGACCGACTCCACGACGGCCACGTCGGCCATCCCGAAGTACCCGTGGCTGGCCTGCCGGACCAGGGTCAGGGCGCCGAAGCTGCGCTCGCCGTCGGACAGCGCGACCGACAGCACCGAGGTCGCCCCGAGCAGCATGACCAGGGGAATGCCGTCCGGTCCGGGGCCGAGGGCGCTGGTGTCCTCGGCGTGGGTGATGAGCTGCGAGCTCACCGACGCGTGCACCAGCGAGGGCACCGTGCCGGGCGCCGGGCTGATTTCGGCGACGGTCCGGGCCAGCTCCTCGGCCTCGTGGCCGTCCGGCCCGGTCACGAACTGCCGCCGCAGCCGGCCGCCCCGCTCCACGTCGACGATGACCCAGCCGGCCAGCTCGCCGACCAGGAGCCGCGCGCAGCGCTGCACCGCCGCCGACTCGCTCACGGTGACCTGCCCGAGCAGCAGGCGGGCCGTCTCGGCGGCCAGGTCCAGGCGCCGGGTGAGCTGCTTGACCAGCTCCAGGTCGGCGTGCTCGCCGTGCCGGGTCAGGGGCACCTCGGCGGTATCGGGATGGCCGTCGGGCACCTCGCCGGTGGCCGTGACGGCCACGATGAGCTGGTCGGTGTCGGCCCGCAGGCCCGCCACGCACGCGGTCAGCTCGGCCTCCACCAGGCCGTCGGCGCTCACCAGGCTGCAGGCCAGGCGCCGGGGCTGGCCGGTGCGGAAGGCGTTGGCCAGCTGGGTCTGCACCCGGGCCCGGTCGGCCACGTTGATGAGCGCGGTGAACTGCTTGCCGGTCGCGTACCCCGGCGCCGAGCCGAGCAGCTGGGCGGCCGCGGTGTTGGCGCGCCGGATGGTCGAGTCCTGCCCGAGCAGGAACACCGGCACGGGCAGCTGCAGGAAGACCGCGTGCAGGAGCCGCCGCTCGGCCTGGGCCGCAGCCGGGGACACGCCCCGGCCCGCCTCGGCGGCGTGCTGCCGGGACAGGGCGTCCGCGGCCGCCTCGACCTCGGCCAGGGCGGCGTCCAGGATCGGGCGGAGCTCGGCGCCGGGCAGGGCGGCGGACATCCGCAGCTCGGCGCCGCGGGACTTCAGGGCCGCCGCCTCCCGGTCCGGGCCCGGGCCGCGGTCCTCGGCTCCGCGATCGCCGGCCCCGCGATCGCCGGCCGGGCGCGGGCGCGCCGGGCGCGAGCCGGGCGGGCGCGGGCGGCCGGGCTGCTTGGCCCCCGGCTGTCTTGCCCCGGGCTGGCTGGCCCCCGGCTCTCTGGCTGGGCGCATGCTCACTGGCGTCCTCCCGTCAGAACTCATCGCCGTCAGAACTGATCGCGGTCAGAACTCCTGGTCGCCGCTGGCCGAGATGATCCGGACCGCGACCTCTGTCACTTTAATGTTGTGCTGCTGCGAGATATGCCGCAGCCGGGCCAGCGCCTCGTCGGCGGTGCAGCCCAGCGCGTGCATGAGCATCCCCTTGGCCTGGTCGACCAGCTCCCGCGACTGGGCGGCGTCGGCCAGCTGCAGGGCCACCCGCTTGGAGTCGCTGTACTCCGAGGCGTTCCCGAGCATGGCCCCGCCCAGCGCGACCAGCAGCTCGGCCAGCGGCAGCTGCTCGGGATCCAGCGAGCGCGGCCGCGCGGCCGACAGGACCAGCGTGACGGCCAGGTCGCCGGCCTGGTGGGCGATCGCGACGCAGCAGCGGACGCCGCAGCGCAGGGCGGCGGCCGCGTACTCGGGCCAGCGTTCCTCGCCGAGCGTGTCCGGGCAGTGCACCGGGCCGCCGGAGGTGATGGCCGAGATGGTCGGGCCGCGCCCGGCGACCCGCTGCACCTCGGTCAGCTCCGCCAGGTCGGGGTGGCTGGCGGCGGCGGCGGTCAGCTCGCCATGGCGCCAGGCCGCGGCGTCGGCGCCCGAGCAGGCCGGGACCTGCCGCGCGGCCAGCTCGGCCAGCCGGTCCAGTGCCCGCGCCTCGGAGGTATTGGCGATCCGCAGCAGGTCCGCGCTCTGCGCGGCGAGATCCCGGCCGAGCGCTGGTCCCTCATCACCGGATCGACGCACCTTCATCACCGGCGGGAGTCGGCGGAGGAGCCGGGCGAGGAGTCGGTCACCGGGCCCTGCGCCAGGTCCTCGGCGGTGACCACCAGGTCCTCGGCAGTGACCTCGGCCGGGTTCTCCGGCTGGGCCCGCGGCCGGGAGCGGAGCGGCCCGGGCGTCAGGCTCATGTGCATCCGGATGGTGGTGCCGCGCTTCCCGGTCCGGAGCTCGACCAGGTCGCAGACCTGGTTGACCACCCACAGCCCGAGGCCGCCCGGCCCGAGCGGGCGGCGCAGGCCCACGAGCGGGTCGGTAATCCGGCCCGTGTCGCTGACCTGGCAGATCACCTCGGACCGGGTGTGCCAGAGGCAGACCGTGCCGCCCTCGGAGGTATGCCGCAGTGTGTTGGCGATCACCTCGCCGACCGCGATGACCAGGTCGGGCAGCCGGTCGGCGCCCAGGCCGGCGTCCTGCCCGTAGCGGGAGACCGCGGCGCGGACCGAGCGCAGGTCGGAGGTGTAGTCGAGCCGGACCGCCCGGTCCGGCGGGCGGGACAGCGGCCAGCGGGCGGCCCGCGGGATGCGCCCGGCCGCGTAGTCGGGGCTGTCCATGGTTCCCTCGGCCGTGTGCAGGACCGGATGCGTCCGGGCCGCGTCGTCCGTGACCTTGGGCGCGAGTCGGCTGGCGTCGTAGGGACACATCACGGCCACCGGCGCCCCGGTGAAGGCCAGGTTGACCATGGCCTCGTAGGTCACCGTCGCGCGGATCTCGGCCGCGGAGCGGCCCGGCCAGACCGGCTCGCTGACGAACCGCACCCGGCGCCCGGCGTGCCGGTCCGCGAAGTCCCAGACCGCGGGAATGATCCGGCCGGGGTTGCGGCCGAGCTGGCCCATGTCCGCGAACTCGAGGTCCGGGTGCTCGCCCAGGTCGCCGCGGATGCTCTCCGCCGCGGCGGCGGGCAGCGCCACCAGCACCGGCTCGGACCGGTCCAGGCCGTCACGAACGAAGCCGAGTACCGCCGACCGGTACTGCGCCGGCTGGCGATACAAGACCGCCTCGTGGCTGAACCCGCCGCCCGTCGCGAACTCCACATCCATCTCGGTTACCGGCCCCGTGACGCCCTCTGGAGCCCCTGCTGGCCTTCCATCTTCACATCCCGCCCGCCCCTCTTGCCCACAGACCGGCAGATCATGCGCACCGGATTGTCCGCCTCGCGCCGTCGCGGCTCGCGTGCGGCGTTCATGTTTGGCCGGCGCGCAGCGGGTAGCGCGGCATCATGACCTCAGCGCGGGCGCTCCGGAAGGGCCGCTGGCAGCTAGCCCAGCTCCGCCGGGGAGTCCCCGGCGGAGGCTGGCGCTGCCGCCGAGCAGGCAGCCACGGCCTCGGCGACGGTCTCGAACATCGGCAGCCGGTCGGCCAGGCCGGTAATCCACAGCGTCTTGGTGTAGCGGTACCGGGCTCCGGCCAGAGCGAGCATCCCGCCGCGGGCGGCCAGCTTCTTCCAGTGGCCGACGATCACGGCCAGGCAGCTGGTGTCCATGAAGTCCACGGCCGACAGGTCGAGGATCACGTTGGCGCTGGCCCGGCGGGCCTCGGTCAGGCCGGCGTCCAGCTGGGGGCTCGTGACGATATCCAGATCCCCCGCCGCCGCGACGACCGTGACATCAGCTTCGCGATGCGACGAGAGTTCAAGTGCGTCCACGTAGGCTCCCGGATAGGCGGCGGCTCAAGACCCCGGTCTGCTCCTCAATCGTATGCGCTGCGAAGCGCCCCCGGCGGCGTGCATTGTTGCCGGCGAGCTGGGCACATGCCTGGGCGGAGGATGATCGGGTGATAGGCGACGGTAGCTGGCCGCACCTCGCGGGTGCCACGGCGGGCGGGTCCGGCGTCCGGCACCAGGCGATGATCGGCCGCGACAGCGGTGAGTGCGTCGACGCCGTGCTGGCCTTCGTCGAGGACGGCCTCCGGCACGGCGAGGCCGTTTCCATCGGGCTCTCGGCGGCGCTGGGCCGCCGCCTCGGCCGGGTGCTCGGCACCCAGCGGCTCGTGGCCTACTTCGACATGACCGAGCTGGGCCGCAACCCGGGCCGCATCATCGCGGCCATGCTCGACTTCGCCCGGACCCACGCGGGCAGCGCCCCGGCCGTCCGGAGCCAGTCCGGGCCGCCGCTGCGGTTCGTCAGCGAGCCGCTGTGGGCGGGCCGGACTGACGCCGAGCGGGCCGAGGCGGCCCGGCACGAGGCGCTGGTGGAGCCCGCGCTGGCCGGCGCCCCGGCCACGGTGCTGTGCGTCTACAACTCCGAGCGGCTGGACGCCGAGGCCCTCGACTGCGCGGCGCGCATGCACCCGGTCGTCATCGCCGACGGCCAGCCGCGGGCCAGCGCGGAGTACATCGGCAGCGGGGTCGTCCCGTCGCAGTGCGATCGCCCGCTGGCGCCCGTGCCCCCGGCCGCCGCGCACCTGGGCTACCGGGACGACCTGCGCGGCGTGCGCGACGCCGTGGCCGGCCGGGCGGCCGAGGCCGGACTGGCCCCTGGCCGGATTGCCGACCTGGTGCTGGCGGTGAGCGAAGTGGCCGCCAACACGCTGCGGCACACGCAGGGACCGGGCACCCTGCGCGTCTGGCGGGCCGGTGACGAGATCATCTGCCAGGTCAGCGACTCGGGCCAGATCACCGACCCGCTCGTCGGGCGGCGCCGCCCTGACGGGGACTCGTTCCGGCACGGCGGCCTGTGGGTCGTCAACCAGGTCTGTGACCTGGTCGAGCTCAGGTCCGGCCCGGACGGCACCACCGTCCGCATGCACGTCCGGCTGTAGCGCGGAGCAGCAGAAACGCGACGGCTGGCGGGCGAGATGGTGGATGCGGCCATCTCCGCCCGGCCAGCTGCCGCCCTCACCCCGCGGGAGCCGGGCACCCCTCCCAGCGCCCGCGGAGCGACCTACCCCCGTCGGCTACCCCAGCTGAGCAACGCAAACTTATGAATTGCTGACGGCCCGCTCTCAGCCGCCCGGGCCGGCGGCCCGGGCGGCCAGCTCGGCCCAGACCAGCTTCCCCCCGGCCGCCAGCGACCGGGCTCCCCACCGGGCCGCCGCCGTGTTCACCAGGTCCAGGCCGTGCCCGGCGGCCACGGCCAGGGGGGCGTCGAGCGGCTGGCCGTCACGCACCGCGATCCGGATCGCGCCCAGCCGCCGGGCGATCGTCACGGTGAAATCGGAGCGGGCATGCAGGACCGCGTTCGAGGCCAGCTCGGTCGCGATGATCGCCGCATCGACGGCGAGCGGGCCAGCCGCCCACGGGCCGCCCCACTGGCGCAGCGTGTCGGCCACGAAATGACGCGCGGCGCGCGGGGCGCCCCGCGCCACCAGGAAGCCGCGGACGGCCTGCGGACCGGCACTGGGCGCGCCGATGACCGAGGAGTGCAGCCGGCACACCGCGCCGAGGGCCTCGGCCGCGCCGCGCTGGACCGGATAACCGCAGATCAGCGAGAACGAATAGCTCCGCCCGAGCACGTTCCAGAGCGACTCGAGCTCGATGACGGCGCTGACCAGGCCCGCTTCCCACAAGAGGGCTACCACCTCGCCGTACACGACGGCCGGCCGCCCGGCCGCGGTCGCCCGTTCCAGAACGTCGCCGATCAGCTGCTCGAACCCGCCGGGATCCGGCCGGTCGCGGGCCAGGAAGCGGTGCATCAGGGCGGACGCGTCCAGCGCGGCGTAGGAGCCGCTGGCCGTGGCCGCCGCCAGGTCCGCGCCCGCCGCGGCCATCCGGCCCTCGCTGGCCGCGCGGTGCGCGGGCGTCGCGAGCATGACGACCGCCGCGCCCGCCGCCAGCGCCTCCCCCAGGTGACTGGCGAGACCGCCGGCCAGCTCATCGTCGTGCCCGTAGAACAGGACGGTGTGCCCGCCGGGATCCGCGGCCGCCCGCGCTTTCTCGCCTGGCTGCGCCATCCCGGCTGCCATCGCTTCTCCCCCGGCCCGCTCCTGCTGTGCCCATCGTACTGCCCGGTACCGAGCCGAGCTTCCCGGCGGCAAACGCCCTGCGTACCTGTAGCCTGCGGTGGTCATATGGACCCAATAGCGCAGCCGCGAGGTGAGCATGGTGGACGCCGATCAGGCCAGGATGGCCGAGTTCTTGCGGGCGAGCGAGAACACGGTCCTCGACCAGTGGAGCGAGGCCGCGGCCCGCGGCGTCAACGGCCGGATCTCCCCGGCCGAGCTGCGCCGGGAACTGGCCGAGCTGCTCGCGCTGATCGTGTCGGACGTCTCCGGCCAGGACGAGTCGGCTTCGGGTCAGCTGCGGGCCGTGCTGCAGGAGCTGTCCCGGTCCCGCGCCCGGCATGGCTTCTCGCCGAGCGAGACGGCGGCTGCCGTCTTCGCGGTGAAGGAGGCGGTCTACACCCTGATCGGTGACTCCGGGGACCTCCTGCCGGAGTACCTGGCCTTCGCCCGCTATGTGGACGACCTCGGCCTGCTGACCTTCGAGACCTTCATGGCCGCCCGTGAGCAGATCATCGCCGACCAGGCCGAGTCGATGCTGGAGCTGTCGACGCCGGTGGTCCGGCTGTGGGACGGGATCATCGCGGTGCCGCTGGTCGGGATGCTCGACTCGGCCCGGACCCAGCTGGTGATGGAGAAGATGCTCGAGGCCCTGGTGGCCACCGAGGCCGAGCATGCCGTGATCGACATCACCGGCGTGCCCACGGTGGACACCGAGGTGGCGCAGCACCTGCTGAAGACCGTGGTCGCCGCCCGGCTGATGGGCGCGGACTGCATCATCACCGGCATCCGGCCGCAGATCGCGTACACGATCGTCTCGCTCGGCATCGAGTTCGGCGACGTGCTGACCAAGCAGACCCTCGCGGACGGCCTGGCGCACGCGCTGAGCCGCAGCGGGCTGAAGGTCGTGCCGGCCTGATGGAGCGCGTCCCGATTCTCCGGATCGGCTCGACCCTGCTGGTCTCGATCCAGGTTGACCTGCAGGATCAGAGCGTGCAGCAGCTCCAGGAGGATGTCGCCGAGCGGATCGCGGCCACCGGCGCGAAGGGCGTGATCATCGACATCACCGCCGTGGAGATCGTCGACTCCTTCATCGGCCGGATGCTGTCCATGATCGGGTCCATGTCCCGGCTGTTCGACGCACAGACCGTGCTGGTCGGCATGCGCCCGGCGGTGGCCATCACGCTGGTGGAGCTGGGCCTGACCCTCGAGGGGGTCCAGACGGCCCTGAACACGGAGAAGGGCCTGCGGCTGCTAAGCGGCAGGCCCTGATGATGGACGACCTGCCGATCCGGGCCGGCGACGACGTCGTGCGCGTCCGGCAGCAGGTCCGCGCGGTGGCAGCCGAGGCGGGCATGTCGCTCATCGACCAGACCAAGGCCGTGACGGCGGCCAGCGAGCTGGCCCGCAATACCCTGGTGCACGGCGGGGGCGGTGCGGCGCGGATCGAGAAGGTCACCTCGACGGCGGGCCGGGCCGGCGTGCGGGTCGCCTTCGAGGACTCCGGCCCCGGCATCGGGGACCTGGACCTGGCCCTGACCGACGGCTGGAGCACCGGCACCGGGCTCGGCCTGGGCCTGTCGGGCGCCCGCCGGCTGGTCGACGAGTTCGTCATCACGACCGAGACGGGCTCGGGGACGATGGTGGTGATGACGAAGTGGGGGCGGTAGGCGGCTGGATGACCGCCCCGGACCCGGCCGACCTGCGCTGGATCCGGGTCGAGGAGCCGAGCGCGGCCTCAGGCTGCCGCGGCACGGCGCTGGGCATGGCGGAGCGGCTGGGCTTCGGCCAGGCCCGCGCCGAGGAGCTCGCCGTGGCCGTCACCGAGGCGGCGTCCAACCTGGCTAAGCACGCCCGCGCGGGCGCCATGATGCTGCGCGCCGACCGGGGCAGCGCGGTGCCCGGCATCGAGCTGGTCACCGTGGACGCCGGCCCGGGCATCGCTGACGTCCCGGCCGCCGCGCGGGACGGGACCTCCACGGCCGGGACCCTGGGCATCGGCCTCGGGGCCATCCGCCGGGCCGCCGACTTCTGCACCGTCTTCTCGCTGCCCGGCCGCGGCACGGCCCTGGCCGCCCGGTTCCTGGCGCACCGCGGCGATCCGGGCCTGGGCGGCTGGGCGGGTTTGATCCGGCCGATCGGCGACGAGGTCGAGTGCGGGGACAACTACATCGCGCGCCGGACGGACCGGGGCGTCACCGCCATGCTGTGCGACGGCCTGGGGCATGGCCCGCTGGCCGCGACGGCCTCCCGCGAGTCCGTCGCGGTCCTGCGCGAGGCGCCCGACGAGGAGCCGGTCGCCCTGCTCCGGCGCGTCCACGCGCGGCTGGCCCGGACCCGCGGCGGCGCCGTGGCCATCGCGGCGGTCGAGCCGCCGACGGTAACCTTCGCCGGCCTGGGCAACGTCGCCGGCTGGATCCTGTCCGGGCCCGAGCGCCAGGGGATGATCTCGGTCCCCGGCATCGCCGGGCACCAGGCCCGCACGTTCCGCCAGTATTCCTACCCGCTGCCGCCCGGCTCGGCCGTCATCCTGCACTCCGACGGGCTGAGCAGCCGGTGGAGCGCCGCCGGCCTGCCCGGGCTGGCCGGCCAGGACCCGCTGGTCATCGCCGCCACGCTGCTGCGCGAGGCGGGCGGGCACCGGGACGACGCGGGCATCCTGGTCCTGCGCCCATGACCAGCGAGCTGGTGCGCGTAGAGGTCCGGGACACGGCCGGCGTGTTCTCGGCCCGCCAGCTCGGCCGCGAGGTCGCCGCCGAGCTGGGCCTGGAGCGCCAGGATGAGGTCCGGGTGGCCACGGCGCTGAGCGAGGTCGGCCGCGAGCTGGTCATCGCCGGCCAGGTGGCCACCATGATCTTCCTGGCCGGCGACGGCGAGCTGATCATCCGCATCGAGCACGACGGGCCGCCGCCCCGCGATGCCCTGGCCGCCGCGGCCCGGCTGATGGACCGCGTGACGACGACCGGGGCGGTCCTGGAGTTGGCCCGGCACCGGCCGCCGGGCAGCCGCCCGGACCTCGCGGCGGCGCGGTTCCGGCTGGCCGCCCTGCTGCCGGTATCGGCCCTCGACGAGCTGCGCCGGCAGAACGAGGACCTGATCGGGGCGCTCGCCGAGGTCCAGCAGCAGCGCGCCGAGCTCCTGCTCCTCAACCGCGAGCTGGAGGAGACTAACCGGGGCGTCATGGCCCTGTACAGCCAGTTGTCGGATGAGCTGGAGCAGACCAACCGGGGCGTGGTGGCCCTGTACGCCGAGCTCGAGGAGAAGTCGGAGCGGCTGCGCGAGGCCTCGGCGGCCAAGGACCGCTTCTGGGCCAACGTCAGCCACGAGCTGCGCAGCCCGCTCAACTCCATCATCGGGCTGGCCGGCCTGCTGACGTCGGCGGGCGGCGAGCTGACCGCCGACCAGCGCCATCAGGTGTCCCTGATCGCCGGCGCCGGCGCCGGGCTGCTCGCCCTGGTCAATGACCTGCTCGACACGGCCAAGGCGGAATCGGGCCAGCTGCAGGCGGACCCGGCCCCGGTCGACCTGCCCGCGCTGCTGGCCCGGCTGCGGGCGCTGCTGCGCCCGATGACCGAGAACCGGCCGGTCAGCCTGGTCGTGGACGCCGCCGACGCCCCCGGCGAGCTGCTCACCGACGAGGTCGCGCTGACCGCGATCCTGCGCAACCTGCTGTCCAACGGCCTGAAGTACACCGATGACGGCGAGGTCCGGCTCACCGTCCGGGCCGCCGCCGGGCACGTCGATTTCCTGGTCGCCGACACCGGCATCGGCATTCCCCCCGGCCAGACCGAGCGGGTCTTCGAGGAGTTCTTCCAGGTTTCCGGGGTCCGGCGGGGCGGGACCGGCCTCGGCCTGCCCTACGCCCGGCGGCTGACCGAGCTGCTCGGCGGCCACTTGGGCCTGACGTCCGAGCCGGGCCGCGGGACCACGGTGACCCTGCGGCTGCCGCACGGGATGCCCGCCCTCGGCGTGGTGCTCGTCGCCGACGATGACCCGGACTTCCGCCAGCTGCTGCGCGGCCTGCTCACCGGCCTGGCCGGACGGGTCATCGAGGCCGCCGACGGCGAGGCGGCCCTGGCCGCCCTCATGGCCGGCCCGGTGGAGCTGGCCCTGGTCGACCTGCGGATGCCCGGTCTGGACGGTTACGCTCTGCTGGAGCGCCTGCCCGCGGGCATCCCGGCCATCGTCATCACGTCGGGGGACCCCGGCGAGCTGCCGACCCGGGCCAGCGGCCTGCTGCGCAAGGATCAGCTGACTGCCGACCGGCTGCGCTATGCCATCAACCGGATCAGGGGAGCGGGCGATGAGTGAGGCACCCGCAACGGTCCTGGTGGCAGATGACTCCGAGGCCAAGCGCTACCTGCTGGCCAGCTGGCTGCGCGGCGACGGTCACCGGGTGGTCGAGGCCGCCACCGGGCGCGAGGCCCTGGACCGGCTGACCGGGATCGACCTGGTGGTGCTCGACGTCCGGCTGCCGGACCTGAGCGGGACCGAGGTGTGCGGGCGGATCAAGTCGGACCCGGCCACGGCCGCGATCCCCGTCATCCAGGTGTCAGCCGTCGCCGTGGCCGTCGCCGACCGGGCGCTGGGCCTGAACGAGGGCGCCGACGCCTACCTGGCCGAGCCCATCCAGGCCGAGGAGTTCCTGGCCACGGTGACCGCGACGCTGCGCTACTTCCGGGCCCGGCGCCAGGCCGAGCGCACGGCGGCCCGGCTGACCGCCCTGACGCAGGTGACGCTGGCCATGAACGCGGCCGAGACCTTCGACCGGCTGGCCCGCACCGCGGCGCAGGGAGCGGCGGAGATCTTCGGTGCCCCGTCGGGAGTGCTCCTGGTCCTGCCCGAGGGCCAGCTGCGCCGGTTCTCGGTGTCCGCGCAGGGCGAGCTGACCCAGCAGGGCGGGCCGATCACGCTGGCCGACACGCTGGCCGCCCGGGTGCTGACCGGCGGCGCCTTCTACGCGATCGCCCAGATCGACCGCGACGAGTGGCGCCGGCTTGTCCCGGACACGGCCCTGCCGGGCGACGCCTGCGTGGCCGTCTGCCGGGCCAAGGCGGGGCGGGCGCCCGTCGTGATCGTGGTCGACCCGCGGAGCCTGGCCGACCAGGACGAGCAGCAGATCCTCCGCCAGCTCGTCCAGTCCGTGGCGCTGGCCGTGGAGGCGCTGCGCGCCTACGCCGACGAGCACCTGGTGGCGCTGACCCTGCAGCGCAGCCTGCTTCCCTCGGCCCTGCCCGAGCTGCCCGGCCTCCAGATGTGCGCCCGGTACGTGCCGGCCAGCGACCAGGCCGAGATCGGCGGGGACTTCTACGAGGTGCTCGAGCAGGGCGACCTGGTCGTGGCCGCGATCGGCGACGTCCAGGGCCACTCGCTGCACGCGGCGACCGTGATGGGCGAGCTGCGGCACGCGCTGCGGGCGTTCGCGGGCGAGGGCCACCCGCCGCGGGCCATCGCCGGCCTGGTCAACACGGTCCTGCAGCGCTACCACCCGAACATCATCGCGACGATGTGCCTGGTCCAGCTGGACGTCGCCACCGGCGAGCTGGAGATCGTCAACTGCGGCCACATCCCGCCGCTGCTGATCGGCGCCGGCCCGGCCGCCTACCGCGGGCAGGGCGGGATGCTGCTCGGCGCGCCGGTCGACGTGGCCCATCTCGAGCGGGCGGTGCTGCCGCCGGGCGGCACCCTCCTGATGATCACCGATGGCCTGGTCGAGGACCGCGGCAGCGCTCTCGACGACAACCTGGAGCGGCTTCGCCGGGCCGCGGCGCAGGGCGACCCCGGCGAGAGCCTGGACGCCTTCACCGACCGGATCCTGGCCCTGTTCGGCGCCCGCGAAGACGATGTCGCGCTGATCGCGCTGCGCCGTGCCGACCGGGCTCAGGGCGCTGGACAATAGATGCCCGGGGCGCGAAAATTATGTCGGAGGTTGCCCGGTCAGCTGCAGCAGGGAGCGGCTCAGCGATGAGTGATCGACACGGCGCCGGCGAGCTGGTCGTCGTGGCGCTGCCGGCCGAGATCGACATCTCGAACTCGGCGACGGTCGGCGCGGAGCTGCGCGCGGCCTGCGCCTCCGGCGCCGGGGTGATCATCGCTGACCTGACGTCGACGGCCTTCTGCGACTCCTCCGGCGTCCGCTACCTGCTGCTGGCGCACGACGCGGCGGCCGCCCATCACGCTCAGCTGCGGCTGGCCGTCCAGCCGGACGGCATGGTGCTGCGGATGCTGACCCTGATGGGCCTGCACCGGGTGCTCCGGGTCCACGTCAGCCTGGATGAGGCCACGGCCGCGTAGCGTGGCCGGGCACCGTAGGCTAGGCATTTCCTGTTCCCGGCAGTTTTCCGACACTGGAGACCAGCGTGTCCGAGCAACCTGATCAGCTCAGCCACGTGAACGGCGTGCCCGTGGTGCGGGGCGCGGTCGAGGTGGACGCGACCAACGCGGCGGACCTGCGGTCCGCGATCGTGGCCGGGCTCGGCGACGGCGCCAGCGCCTTGATCGTCGACATGAGCGAGACCGAGTTCTGCGACTCGACCGGGCTCAACGTCCTGGTGCGGGCGCACAAGCGGCTGGCCGCCGCGGGCGGCGAGATGCTGCTGGTCGCGACCCAGCCGACGCTGCTGCGCATCTTCAAGGTGACCGGCATGGACACGATGTTCCACCTGTTCGCCAGCCTGGACGAGGCGCTGGTTGCAGCGCCCAAACCCACCTAATAAGATGCCGAGCGCCGGCGCAGGTGACCGGCACACCTGAGTCCAGAGACGCGGCTCGCCCCCTCCCTCTTCGCACTAGCGGAGCGCTGTGGCGTCCCTGGATAACTTCCCGGTCGACTGGGCTCACCCAGTGGCGGTTGTCACCATGCCCGACGAGATCGACATCGCCAACGCCGAGGACATCCGGGACACCCTGCTGGCCGTGCTGAACCAGGGCATCACGATCCTGATCGTGGACCTGAGCCGGACCACCTTCTGCGCCTGCGCCGGGGCCGCCGCCTTCGCCCGCGCCCAGCAGCGGGCCCGGGCCGGCGGGGGCGAGGTGCGCCTGGCCGCGCGCGCCCCGATCGTCCGCCGCCTGCTGGCCATCACCGGCGTGGATCACCTGATCCCGGTATTCGACAGCCTCAGCGCCGCGCGGGCCGCGCCGATCAGGGCTGGCCCGTCTCGAACGGAGGCGGCACCGGCGCCTCCCCCGCCACCCCCCTGACGATCTCCTCGGCCAGCGCACGGAGCTTGACATTACGATTCTGCGAAGCGGTCCGCAGGGCCGCGAACGCCCGGTCCTGGGTCCAGCGCTCCTGGCCCATGATGATGCCGACGGCCTGGTCGATGACCGCCCGCGAGTCCAGCGCGGCCCGCAGCTGGCCGGTCAGGCTGGCATAGGAGACCAGGCGCTGGCCCAGGGCCAGCGCGCCGGCGGCGTTCTCGGCGAACTTCTCCGCGAGCCGGGTCTGCGCCGGGCCGAAGGCGTCCGGGCCGCGCGCGTACAGGTTCAGTGCGCCGATGACCTGCTCCTGGGCGATCAGCGGCAGCGACAGTGCGGACCGGACACCGATGGCCACCGCCGCGGCCGCGAACTGCGGCCAGCGCGGCTCGGCGGTCAGGTCCGTGCTGTGCGCCGGGCGGCCGTCGGCCAGCGCCGTCAGGCACGGGCCCTCCCCCAGCGAGTACTGCAGCCCGTTCACCCGGCCCGCCAGCTCGTCGCTGCAGGCCACTGTCTCGTGCTGGGTGCCGCGGCGCAGGGTGATACCGCACGACAGGCTGTCGGCGATCAGCTGCGCCGCCTGGACGGCGAGTTCCTGCACGAAGTCCTCGATGCTCTGCGTGCTCAGCAGGACGTCGTGCAGCTCGCTGACCCCGGCCGCGATATCGGTGGCCTCCGCCGGCGGGTCCGAGCGGACGCCGCCGTCCCGGACCTCGCTTACCTCACCGATCTCCATCTCCACCGCCCTCGTGCTGGTCGTGGTGCGCAGCCCTCTGGTACCGCGCCAGCCGCCGCGCAAACAACCGGGCGAGGGCGCCGGGCGGGACGGACAACTGCCGTAATCTCTAGTACAAGCCGGCCTGGACGCTGGATACTGGTCCATCTCCAGCTGGCCGCCGGCCGGCGCTCGCCGGCGGATCACGTTGGCACTGGGTCGGCCCGGGTCGTCTGGACCGGGTGCTGGCGGCACGAGGGAACGGCGAAATAGGGCATATGTCAACCCGGGACATCATCGAGGCCCAGGCGCCGGCCGTCGCGCCGGAACACATCCAGGTGCTGCTCGTCGAGGACGACGACGGCGACGCCCTGCTCGTCGAGGAGCTCCTGCTGGACGCCGCCGCGCCGGTCACCGCGGTCCGGGCGCGCTCGCTGGCCGGGGCGACGCCGCTGCCGCCGGGGATCAGCTGCGTGCTACTCGACCTCGGCCTGCCCGATGCCCGCGGCCTGGACGGGGTGCGCTGGCTGCACGAGCACCTGCCGAGCGTGGCCGTGGTGGTCCTGACCGGCCTGGCCGACGAGCACCTGGGCGCCGCCGCGGTCCGGGCGGGCGCCCAGGACTACCTGGTCAAGGGCCAGGTTGACGGGCAGATGCTGCACCGGGTCATCCGCTACGCGGTGGAACGGCGGTCCCTGGAGGAGGCCCAGCGGCAGCTGCAGGAGGCGCAGATCATCGCCCGGGAGAACTTGCGGCTGGAGCGCGGCCTGCTGCCCTCGCCCGTCCTCGCCGACGCCCGGATCACCGTCGCGACGCGGTACCGGCCCGGCGGCGGGCAGAGCCTGCTCGGCGGCGACTTCTATGACGTGGTGGAGACGGCCGACCACTGGGTGCACGTCCTGGTCGGTGACGTGTGCGGCCGCGGCCCCGACGAGGCGGCGCTCGGGGTGTGCCTGCGGGTCGCGTGGCGGACGATGGTGCTGGCCGGCCGCCCGATGGAGGAGACCCTGACGGCCGTGGAGCGGGTGCTGGAGCACGAGCGGCAGCACGACCGGATGTTCACCACCGCGGTCGTGCTGTCCATCGCCCCGGACCGGGCGGGCGGCCGCCTGTACCTGGCCGGCCACCCGCCGCCGCTGCTGCTGGCCGGCGGCTCGGCGCGGGAGCTCAGCGCCCCGACGTGCCTGCCGCTGGGCATCGGCCCGACCATGCGCTGGCGCAGCAGCGAGGTCACGCTGGGCGCCGAGTGGTCGGTCCTGATGTACACCGACGGCCTGATCGAGGGCCGGATTGGGGCGGGCACCGAGCGGCTCGGCGGCGACGGGCTGATCAGGCTGGCCGAGACCCGACTGAGCTCGGCGCCGGCCGGCGCCGGGCGCCAGCACCGCGATGACGAGCTCGTGGACGCCCTGGTGGAGCAGGTCCGGCTGCTGAACGGCGGCGAGCTGGACGACGACCTCGCCGTGCTGGCCCTCGGCTACCCGGCCGGGGGGCCGCAATGACCGCGCCGCCGGAGACCAGCCCGGAGACCAGCCCGCCCGCCGTGACCGCCCCGGCAGAGGCCAACCCCGCCAGCGCGGTGCCGGCCGGCCGGATGGGGTGGGCCAGCCTGCGCGGCACGGGCTGGCCCGCGGGCCGGCTGGTGGCGGTCGGCATCGCGGTCATGACCGCGTTCTCGGTGGCCGCCATCGTGATCGGCGCGCTGGCCCTGGCCGGCCTGGGCAGCGCCCGCCAGCAGGTCGTGACCCGGCTCGACCCCGCCTCCTTCCAGGCCTCGCAGCTCGAAGCCGCCCTGCTCAACCAGGAAACCGGGATCCGCGGCTACGCCCTCAGCGGGCAGCAGGTCTTCCTGCGGCCCTACCCCCTCGGCGTGGCCGGCCAGCAGCAGGCGGTGCGCCGGCTGCACCAGGTCCTGGCCGGCGATCCGCGTGCCGAGGCCGAGGTGACGCGGGTGCTGAGCGCGGCCAGTGACTGGCGCACCGGGTACGCGATCCCGGTGATGCGCGCCGTCCAGGCCACGGGGAAGGTCCCGGCCAGCCCTGGCCCGGCCCGGGGCAAGGCCGACTTCGACAGCATCCGGGCCAGCCTGACGGCCCTGCAGCGCAACATCTCGACCGAGCGCGCGCAGGCCCTGACCCGGCTCGGCGACGCCGCCGACACGCTGGACGCGGCGTTCATCGGCATCGCGGTCGGCCTGCTGCTCATCGTCATCCTGCTGACCATCGGCGTCCGCCGGACCACGATCGTGCCGCTGGCCCGGCTGGCCGCCGACGCCCGGCAGGTGGCCGACGGCGATTTCGGGCACGAGCTGAGCCAGAGCGGCCCGCGCGAGGTCCGCGACCTCGGCGCCGACGTCGACTCGATGCGCGAGCGGATCCTGAGCGAGCTGTCGGCGGTGCGGGGGGCCAACACCAGCCTGGAGCAGCGGTCCCACGACCTGCAGCGCTCGAACTCCGAGCTCGAGCAGTTCGCCTACGTCGCCTCGCACGACCTGCAGGAGCCGCTCCGCAAGGTGGCCAGCTTCTGCCAGCTGCTGCAGCGCCGCTACGGCGGCCAGCTGGACGAGAAGGCTGATCAGTACATCGAGTACGCCGTCGACGGCGCCAAGCGCATGCAGATGCTGATCAACGACCTGCTGGCGTTCAGCCGGGTCGGCCGCGTCGAGCAGCAGCGGGTGCCGGTCCCCGCGGCCGACCTGCTGGCCCAGGCGGAGGCCAACCTGGCCACGGCCATCCGCCGGTCGCGGGCCGAGATCACGGCGGGCGAGCTGCCCACGGTGCGGGCCGAGCCGACCCTGCTGACCGCCGTCTTCCAGAACCTGCTCAGCAACGCCATCAAGTTCCGCGGCGAGCGGGCCCCGCGGGTCTTTGTCACGGCCGAGCGCGACGGGGACTACTCGGTGTTCGCCGTGGCCGACAACGGCATCGGGATCAGCGCCGAGTACGCCGAGCGGATCTTCGTGATCTTCCAGCGCCTGCACGACAAGAGCACCTACCCCGGCACCGGCATCGGCCTGGCCATGACGCGCAAGATCATCGAGTACCACGGCGGCCGGATCTGGCTCGACACCACGGCGACGAACGGGGCCCGGTTCTGCTTCACCCTGCCGGTGATCCCCGATACCTCTGACCCGCCTGCCGAAACTATTGCCTCCCGCGATACTGAGATCCCGGACCCGTCCGGCCTGCCCGAGGATGACGAAGCCGATGACTGAAGATGCGGACTTCCAGATGGTGGACGTGCTGCTGGTCGAGGACGACGCGGGCGACGTCCTGATGACGCGCGAGGCATTCGAGCACTACAAGATCCGCAACACCCTGCACGTGGTGACCGACGGCGAGCAGGCCGTCCAGTTCGTCCGGCAGGAGGGCGACTATGCGGACGCGCCCCGGCCCGGCCTGATCATGCTGGACCTCAACCTGCCGCGGCGGGACGGCCTGGAGGTGCTGGCCGAGATCAAGGCCGACCCCGAGCTGCGCGTCATCCCGGTCGTGATCCTCACCACCTCGCAGGCCGAGGAGGACATCGTCCGCAGCTACGCCCTGCACGCCAACGCCTACGTCACCAAGCCGGTCGACTTCGAGCGGTTTATCGAGGTCATCCGGCAGATCGACAACTTCTTCATCACCGTGGTGAAGCTCCCGCACGCGTCGTGAGCGGGGAGTAGCCCGCGCCGGATCGGGCACGTGTGGATCATGACACGGCCCTCCCGGACCCGGTGCCCGGCTTGATCAGTTTTGTCCTGGCCTTCGGGGCCGCGCTCGTCAACGCCACCGGCAACGTGCTGAACCGCAAGGCCGCGCGGGACGAGCCGGGCAGCGTCCAGTTCCGGCTCCGGCTGTTCGCCGACCTCGTGCACAAGCCGGCCTGGCTGGCCGCGATCGGCATGATGATCATCTCGTTCGCCCTGGCCGCCGCGGCCCTGGGCACCGGCGAGCTGGCCTCGGTCCAGCTGGTCGTGATCCTCGAGCTGCCGATGACCATCATCGGCGGCTCGTGGCTGCTGGGCAGCGCGATGGGCCGCCAGGAGTGGGTTGCCATCGCCGCCCTGACCGGCGGCGTGATCGGCATCCTGGCCGTCCTGGACCCGCACGGCGGGCCGCCTAAGACGATCTCGGCGGCCGGATGGATCCTGCCGTCGGCGGCGAACATCGGCGCGATGGGCGTGCTGTACCTGGCCGCGCGGGCGCACCCGCGGCCCGCCACCCGGGCCAGCCTGCTCGGCATCGCAGCCGGGCTGGGCTACGGCCTGACCGCCGCCTACACCAAGGGCATGACCGACGAGTTCCAGGCCCGCGGCCTCGGCGGGGTGCTGACGTCGTGGCCGCTGTACGCGTGCATCAGCGCCGGCGTGGCGTCCGCGTGGCTTTTGGAGAATGCCTATCAGGCGGGTCCCCTGACAGCATCCCAGCCCGGCATTACGCTAGTGGACCCGGTCATATCCACCCTGTGGGGAGTGATGGTGTTCGGCGAGCAAGTCCGCCAGGGCGGTGCCCTGGCCTTCATCCCGATACCGCTGCTGGCGGTCGCCGCCGGGGTGCTGATACTCAGCCGGTCACCTATCCTTCGTGCAACGCAAACGGGACCCGCCGATCGCGGCCCTGGTCAAGGTGCGCCTGATGATGCACTGTTGGTCCAGGGGGTGCGTGATCAGTCGGCGTTTGCCCCGACCGAAGCAGGGCACGGGCAAGAGTCACAGGCCACGCACCGGGCCGGAGGGAACTCATGAACATCGCGATTGCCCTGGTGGCGGCGGCGCTCACGGGTGCCGGCCTGGTCCTCCAGCAGCAATCGGCGGCCGAGGCCCCCACGTCGTACTTCCTGCACCTCAAGCTGATCACTGAGCTGCTGCGCAAGCGCCGCTGGCTGGCCGGCATCGCCATCATGGCCACCGGCCAGGGGCTGTCGGTCTGGGCCATCGGCCACCTGGAGCTGACCGTGGCCGAGCCCCTGCTGGCCACCAGCCTGGTCTTCGCGCTGCTGCTCGCCATGCCGCTGACCGGCCAGCGCGTGCGCCGGTCGGAGCTGCTGGGCGCGCTGCTGCTGCTCGGCGGCGTGGCGGCCCTGTCGGTGTCCCGGTCGGTGCGGTCGGCCGGCGTGGTGATCGGCTCGAACCAGTACTGGTGGGCGGCGGCCGTGGTCGCGGCGATCGCCCTGCTGTTCCTGCGGGCAGGCTGGCGGCGCTCGGGCCAGCAGCGGGCCATGCTGACCGGCCTGGCCGCGGGCCTGGTGTTCGGCATCTCCGACGCGCTGACCCGGGTCACGGTGGAGGTGGCGGGGCACCACCCGTTCCTCCACCTGCTGGCCACCTGGCCGGCGTGGTCCCTGGTCGCGGCGAGCGTCGTCGGGCTGTGGCTGATGGAGAGCTCGTTCAACGCGGCGCCGCTCAACGCGTCTCTGCCCGCCATCACCGCGGCCGAGCCGGTGGCCGGAATCTGCCTCGGCGTGGTGGTCTTCGGGGACGTGGTCCGCGTCTCGCCGGGGCTGCTGGCCCTGCAGGCATCGGGGATCCTGGCCCTGGTCATCGGCGTGGTCCTGGTCGCCCGGGCGCCCATGCTGAGCAGCCTGCGGACGGTCCGCCCGGTCCTGCCGCACCCGAGCCTGCCGCACCCGAGCCTGCCGCATCCCAGCCGGCCGCACCCGAGCCTGAAGCACCCGACCCTGCCCCAGCCCGTGCTGCCGGTGGCCCGCGAGGTGCTGGAGCGGCTGACCCCGGCCCGCGCGGCCGTGCCGGCCCCGCAGTCCCCCGAGGCCTAGCCGCCGCGCTCCCGGGTACTGTCGGGTCATGGCCCACCCGAAAGCTGGCCCGCCGGACTGGCTGGAGCCCGAGCTGGCGACCCTGACCCAGGACCGGTTCAGCGACCCGGCCTGGCTGTACGAGCGAAAATTCGACGGCGAGCGCTGCCTGGCCTACTCAGGTGGCGGCCGGCTGCGGCTCATGACCCGCAACCAGAAGCAGGTCAGCGCGACCTATCCCGAGCTGGCCGACGCGCTGGCGGCCCAGGAGCACGGCGATTTCGTCGTCGACGGCGAGGTCGTCGCGTTCGACGGCGCGGAGACCAGCTTCAGCCTGCTCCAGCAGCGGCTGGGCCAGCACAGCCCGGGACCCGAGCTGGTGCGCCGCGTCCCGGTCTACTTCTACCTGTTTGACATCCTGTGGGCCGGCGGCCAGGACCTCCGGGAGCGGCCGCTGACCGAGCGCAAGGAGATCCTGCGGGACCGGCTCGCGTTCGGCGATCCGCTCCGCTTCGCCGAGCACCGCACCCGCGACGGCGAGGCCTACTACGCGCAAGCCTGCGCCAGCGGCTGGGAGGGCCTGGTCGTCAAGCGCGGGGACTCCCCCTACCGGGCCGGGCGGTCGCGGGACTGGCTGAAGTTCAAGTGCCAGAACAACCAGGAGTTCGTGATCGGCGGCTACACCGACCCCAAGGGCACCCGGACCGGCTTCGGCGCCCTGCTGATCGGCTACTACGACGCCGGCGGCCAGCTGGTCTACGCTGGCAAGGTCGGCACCGGCTTCAGCACGGCGCTGCTGGACAGCCTGGCCGCGTCGCTGGCCGGGCTGGAGCGCCCCCAGCCGCCGTTCGGGCCGGCCGGGCTGCCCCGCTCCGGGGTGCACTGGGTCGAGCCGAAGCTGGTCGGGCAGGTGGCGTTCAGTGAGTGGACCGCCGCCGGGCAGCTGCGCCATCCGCGGTTCCAGGGCCTGCGCCGGGACAAGGACCCGGCCGCCGTGGTGCGGGAGGGGCCGTCGTGACCGGCGAGGTGATCCGGGACGGGCAGGTCACCGTGAAGCTGTCCCATCCCGAGAAGGAGCTGTTCCCCGCCGACGGCGTCACCAAGGGCGACCTGGTCCAGTACTACCTGGCCGCGGCCGGCCGGATGCTGCCGCTGATCGCCGACCGGCCGGTCACCATGATCCGCTACCCCGACGGGATCACGGCCCACCCGATCCTGCAGAAGAACGCCCCGGACTACTTCCCGGACTGGATCACCCGCGCCGAGGTGGCGAAGCAGGGCGGCTCGGTGCACCACGTCATCTGCGACCGGCCCGCCACGCTGGCCTACCTGGCCAACCAGGCCTGCGTCGAGGTGCACGTGTTCCTGTCCCGGGTCGGGTCGCTGGACCACCCGGATCAGCTGATCTTCGACCTGGACCCGCCCGACGACGACCAGTTCGCCGGGGTGCGCCGGGCCGCGCTGGTGCTGCGCGAGCTGCTGGAGTCCGACCTCGGGCTGACCGCCTACGTGAAGACCACCGGCGGCAAGGGCCTGCACGTGCACGTCCCGCTCGACGCCGGGACCGACTTCGAGGCGGTGCGCCAGCTGGCCCGGCACGCGGGCGGGGTACTGGCCGCCCGGGCACCGGACCTGGTGTCGACCGAGCAGCGCAAGGACAAGCGGGACGGGCTCATCTACGCCGACGCGATGCGCAACGCCTACGGGCAGCACGCGGCCGCGCCGTACTCGGTCCGCGGGCGGCCCGGCGCGCCGGTCGCCACCCCGCTGGACTGGGCCGAGCTGGACGACGACGGGCTCAGCCCGCATCAGTTCACTGTGGCCACCGTGCCGGCCCGGCTGGAAGGCGACGACCCGTGGGCCGGGATGCCACGGCGCCGCTACAGCGCGGCCAGGGCCGCCGAGCGCCTCAGCCAGCTGACGTGACGCCGTCAGGGGTTCGGATCGCCCGCCGCAAATGACGGGCGATCCGCACCGCTAAGGGTTCGAAGCTACCGCCGCCCCGGTGGTCGCCAGGCTGGCCCGGACGGCGGCGCGGGCCCGGTGCAGGCGTGACATCACGGTGCCCAGCGGCGTCCCCATGAGCTCCGCCGTCTCCTGGCACGTCAGCCCCTCGACGTCGGCGAGCAGCAGCGCCCGGCGGAACTCCGCGGGCAGCGCGTAGAGGGCGGCGGCCACCTCAGTGGCGGGGATCCGCTCCAGCACAATCGTTTCGGCTGATTTGGCTGTCAATCCGGAGGGATCCAGCGATTCGCGGAAAGCCAATTGTTCGGATCCGCCGACCAGCTGGACGAGCGGCTCGCGCTGGTGCTTGCGGTAGCTGTTGATGAAGGTGTTGGTCATGATGCGGTGCAGCCAGGCCTGGGGGTAGTCGCCGTCGAACCGGTGGAAGGCGCCGCACGCGCGCGCCAGGGTCTCCTGGACGAGGTCCTCGGCGTCCTGGTGGCGGCGGGTCATCCGCAGCGCGCGGGCGTACAGCTGGCTGCGGTAGGGCGTGACCTCGCGGTCGAAGCGGAGCGCGAGGTCGCCGGTCATCCGGCTGGGCTGTTTCATGGCGGGCCTCCGGGGGCTCGTCGGGCTACGCGGCCCAGGTGCCCCGGCAATCGCGATCTATGGCTCGCCCGGCGGGCCGTTTTTTTCGCTGGCCGCCTGGAGGAGGTCGGCGAGGCCGGGGATGAGCTGCTGGGCGGCGGCCAGGTCCTCGTCGAGCGGGCGGTCGAGCAGGCCGGCCGGCAGCGCGGCGCTGACCCGGGCGTGGGCGTCGGCCAGCGGGCCGGGCGGCGGCTCGATGCCGCGCATCCGCAGCGCGCGGACCGCGGCGACGAGCTCGCAGGCCAGCACCGGCCCGTAGGCCGCGACGACGTCCGTGGTGGCCCGGGCCGACTGGGTGGAGAACCCGGCGTGCTCCTCGACGCCGCGGGACAGGACGGCGCTGCCCAGCGCGGCCGGGGCGGCCAGCCGCCGGATGTCGGCGATGGCCGCGTGCGCGACGTACTCCAGGATCATGACGCCTGAGCTCGGCCGCGGCCCGTCGGCCAGGAACGGGGCCAGCCCGGTGAAGCGCGGCTCGACCAGGGTGCCGAGCCGGGCGGCGGACAGCGCCGAGGTCTGGAACAGCGCGGCCCGGACGGCGTCCAGGGCCAGGCCCAGGTAGGCGGTGTGGAAGTTGCCGTTGTGCCAGGCGGCGTGCCCGGCGGCGTCGATCAGCGGGTTCTCGCCGGTCCCGTTGAGGTCGCTGGCCAGGGCGTCGGTGGCGGAGGCGACGGCGTCCACGGCCGCGCCGTGCACCTGCGGCAGCGCCCGGTAGCCGTAGGGGTCCTGGATCCGCGCGGCCGGGCGGCCGTCGTGATCGAGCAGCAGCCGCAGCTGGGCGGCCACGGCCTGCTGGCCGGGCCGGCGGTAGCGGCGGTGCACCGGCTCGGCGTAGGGCTCGGTCGAGCCGTCGACGGCCAGGTGCGAGAACGCCGCGATCAGCGTGCCCGCGGTGAGCAGCCCGGCCAGGTCGTGGCAGGCCACGGCGGCCTCGCCGATGGTGGCGGCGCTGCTGGACATGAACGCGGGGGCGTCGGACGAGGCGAGCGCGAACCGGGGCTGGGCGGCGCTCGCGGGCACCCAGTCCCGCTCGCCGAGCAGGCACAGCGCCGTCACGGCCAGCGCGGTCAGGTCTCCGGTGCCGATGGCCCCGTGGGTGGGCACCGCCACCGCCAGGCCGGCGTTGACGGCCTGCGCCAGCACGTCCAGCACGCCCGGGTCGACGCCGGACCCGCCGGCCAGCAGCTGGTTGAGCCGGACGACCAGCATGGCCCGGCTCAGCTCCGCCGCGATGAGCGGGCCGCCGCCGCCGGCGTGGCTGCGGATCAGCCGCAGGCCGCTCCGCTCGACGTCATCGCCCTGCACGAGCTGGTCCCGGTTCGCGCCGACCCCGGTGGTCCGGCCGTACACCGGGCGGCGGGCGGTGACCTCCGCCGCGACCCGCGCGGCCGCGGCGGCGGCGGCCCGGCCCCGGTCCGCGACGGCCACCTGGGCGTGGTACCGGGCCACGGCGGTGACCTGGCCGGTCGTCAGCGAGGCACCGTCGAGCGTGACAATCGGGTTGGCCATCCTGCGAATCTAGTGGCCGCCGGGCGCCCGCCTACACTGGGCCTGCGCGAGCATGATCGCACGGGAGGAGGGCCGGTTGGCCACTGAGCTTCCTGATGAGCGGAACGAGACGCCCGAGGAGCGCGACGACCGGAACCTGCTTGAGCTGCTCCAGGAGCTGCGGGTGGCGGGCCTGGGCGTCCAGGTCCTGTTCGGGTTCCTGCTGGCCATCCCGTTCACGAACAAGTTCTCCCAGCTCAGCGGGGCTCAGCGCGACCTGTACGTGACGACCCTGCTGCTGGCCGCGCTGGCCGCCACGCTGCTCCTGGCCCCGGTCGCCTTTCACCGGATCCTGTTCCGGATGCAGCAGAAGGAGTTCCTGGTCAAGGCGGCCAACATCCTGGCCATCCTGGGCCTGGTCACGGTCGCGCTGGCCGTGAGCGCGACCGTGGCGCTGGTGCTGAGCTACGTCATGCCGGGAGCGCCGACGGTGGTGATCACCGCCGCCGTGGCGGCCCTGTTCGGGGGGCTGTGGTTCGCCTTCCCGCTCAGCCGCCGGCGGTGAGTACCCGTCCCAGTCAGATCGCGGGGATCTCGATCGGGGCGGCGGGCTGAGGGCTGGCGACGGAGTCGAGCAGCTCGGCCCGGGCCTGCTGGACGGCGGCCAGGATGGCGCCGCACAGCACCGGGGGGCCGGCCACGGCGGTGGGCACGACCCGGGGGCGGGCCGGGGAGATCCGGCTCACCTCGGCGGCGACCCGGCTGGCCAGCAGGGTGCTCCCGGCCCGGCCGACCTCCCCGCCGAGCACCACCAGCCCCGGGTCGAGGACGACCGAGATGGCGGCCACGCCGGTCGCGACGCGCGCGGCCAGCTCGGCGGTGAACTCAGCGCCGGCCCGGTCCCCGGCCTCCGCCGCGGCCACGGCGGCCTGCACCGCCGCCCCCGGGGTCGCCCCGGTGAAGCCGTAGCCGGCCGCCAGCGGCAGCACGGCCTGGCCGCCGACCAGGGACTGGAAGGCGCCGGTGGCGGGGTGGGTGACGTCCTGCGGCAGCGGCACGCCGGGGACCGGCAGGTAGCCGATCTCGCCGGCCGCGCCGCCCACGCCCCGGTGCAGCCGGCCGCGCAGCACGGTGGCCAGGCCGAGGCCGACCCCGATCCAGACCAGGACGAAGTCCTCGACGTCGGCGGCGGCGCCGAGCGCCCGCTCGGCCATCGCGGCCAGGTTGACGTCGTTCTCTATCGTCACCTGCTGGCCCAGCTCGCTGCGCAGCGCGTCCAGCACGCCCTCGTGCCAGGCCGGCAGGTTGACCGCCAGCCGCGGGTCGCCGGTCCGGGGGTCCATGACGCCGGGCGAGCCGATCACGAAGGCGCGCAGCGCCCCCGGCGAGACGCCGGCCTCGCGGCAGGCGGTCAGCACGGCCTCGCGGACCAGCTCGACCGGCTGGCGGCTGGCGTTCGGGTTGACCGACACCACGGCCAGCTCGGTCCCAGTCACGTCGGCCACGCCCGCGCTGACCTCGTCCCGCTCGACGTGCAGCCCGATCACGTAGGCGCTGGAGGGCACGACCGCGTACAGCGCGGCGTTCGGGCCCCGCCCGCCGGCCTGCTCGCCGGCCACCATGACCAGGCCGCGCTCCTCGAGCCGGGACAGCAGCTGCGAGGCCGTCACCTTGGACAGGCCGGTCTGCGCGCCGAGCTGGGCCCGGGTCAGCGGCCCGCTGGCGAGCAGCAGCTCCAGGGCGGCCCGGTCGTTCAGCTCCCGCAACAGGCTAGGCGTGCCCGGCCGTCGCTCCATGCGTTACTCACTCCCCGCGCTGGCGGCCCGGGCCCGCGGCCCGGGCGGTCCAGCGCCCCGACAGGCAAGCTTGCCAGGATGCCCGCAACGTCTCAATATGACAACGACATCTATCTTACAGGAAAGTTTCCTGTTAGTTTCTGCCCAGATCGTGTCCAGGCCGCGACCCCGCTGAGCCCGGCCGGTACCAGCCTAAAGGTGCCAGGTCGTCCCCTTCGGGGCAGGGCCGGAGCCGTCCGCCCGGTGGACGGGACTCCGCGACAGCGAAGCCGGGAAGGGAGATTTGGCAGTGAAGTTGACCAGATCAGCAGCCGCGGTCGGCGCGGCTGTCGCTCTCGCAGCCGCCGCGGCAGCGTGCGGCTCCAGCAGCCCGGCATCGTCGTCGGGATCCTCCGCAGCACCGGCCCAGCTCACCGTGTGGCGGATGGGCGCCTCCGTCCCGTCGCAGGTCACCTGGATGAACGGGGTCGTCACCGAGTTCCACAAGCAGTTCCCGGCCTACGCCAAGACCAAGGTCAAAGTGGACTGGATCCCGTGGACCAACCGGACCACGGACTGGACGAACGCCCTGACCAGCGGCAAGAACGGCCCGGACATCACCGAGCTGGGCAACACCGACACGCCGGGCGTGGCCGGCCAGGGCGCCCTGGCCAACATCACCTCGAACGTCAAGGCCTGGTCCAACGGCTCGGGCATCATCGCCGGCAACCTGGCCAATGACACCGTCAGCGGGCAGAACTTCGCCGTGCCGTGGTTTGGCGGCGTGCGCGGCATCTGGTACCGCAAGGACGAGTTCGCCGCGGCCGGCATCACCTCCACGCCCACGACCTGGGCGGAGCTGGTGACCGACGCCGAGCTGCTGCAGAAGAAGTTCCCCGGCACGTTCGGCCTCGGCGCGCCCAGCAACTTCACCAACGGGATCGTCAGCTTCATCTGGGGCGCCGGGGGCCAGGTCGCGACGCAGTCCAACGGCAAGTGGACCGCCGACCTCACCACCCCGCAGTCGGAGGCCGGCATCAAGTTCTACTCCGACCTGCTGCTGACCCAGCACGTCTCGCCGGCCAAGTACATCGGCCAGACCGAGCTGGGCGCGCCGGGCGCCACGTCCGGCGGCAGCGACGAGGACTTCGCCAAGGGCACGCTGGACATGTACATCGACGGGCCGTGGGCGCTGTCCTCCCTCGAGGCGGTCAGCAAGACGCACGAGTCGCAGTGGGCCTCGTTCCCGATCCCGAGCGAGAGCGGCCCGAACCCGGCGCCGGCCTTCGCGGGCGGCTCGGACCTCGGCGTGTGGGCCAAGACCCCGAACAAGACGGCCGCCTGGGACCTGGTTCAGGTCATGGACAGCCCGTCCAACGCCACCACGTTCGCCAACGCCCAGGGCTTCTTCCCCGAGTTCACCTCGCAGCTGTCCAGCGGCGTGTACTCCAGCAGCCCGATCATGTCCGGGTTCGCCAAGGCGGCCGGCCAGACCCAGATCTCGCCGCTGAACAGCAAGAACTGGGCCACCGCCGACGCCACGGACCAGATCATCCCGAACATGATGAAGGCCTTGATGCAGGGCGCTAACTTCAGTGCCACGGTCACCAAGGCCAACACCGAGCTGCAGAACGTGCTGAATACCGGCAGCGAGTCCTGACCGGCTTCCCGGGCCGGCCGCGCGCCACCCCCCCCGCGCGCGGCCGGCCCGGGATCTGCCCGGCGGCTTCCGGCCCCGGCGGCTCTTGCCCCCGGCTTCCGGCCCCGGCGGCCGCGCTCGCTGCCAGAGAGGACAAGTCCAGTGGCGGACACCGTCCAGCGCCGCCCGGCCGTGCGCCGGGCCAGCCCCCCGCCCGGCTCCGGCCCGGCCCGACCCCCGGTCCCGGCGCGGGTCCGCGCCGCGACCTTCATCCGCCGGCACAAGCTGGCCCCCTACCTGCTGCTGCTCCCGGCCCTGGGCGGGATCGCGCTGGTGCTGCTGTGGCCGCTCCTGCAGGTCGTGCTGTTTTCCTTCCAGGACTATGGCCTCCCCCAGCTCACCGGCGCCCTGCCCACGCAGTGGGTGGGGCTGGCCAATTTCACCCACACCCTGACCGACCCGGAGTTCTGGCTGTCGGTGCGCACCACGGTCCTGTTCGCGGCCGTCGTCGTGCCGCTGACGCTGATCACCGGCACCGGGGTCGGCCTGCTGCTGAACCGGCTGGGCAAGAAGATGTCGGCGTTCGTGGCCGGGGCGGCGCTGCTGGCCTGGGCCACTCCCCCGACGGCCGGCGCGGTCTTGTTCTACTGGCTGTTCAACCCCGACGGCGGCCTGGTCGACTGGGCACTGTCCCGGATGCCCACCTGGCTGGTCGGCAGCACGAACTGGGCGCAGTACAACTGGACCACCACCGGCGCGCTGCAGGCCTACACGGTGGCGACGCTGCTGGTGGTGTGGACATCGTTCCCGTTCATCGCGGTCTCGGTGCTGGCCGGCCTCAAGACCGTGCCCGCCGAGCTCTACGAGGCGGCCCGGGTGGACGGGGCCTCGCGGGCGCGCGTGTTCCGGAGGATCACCTACCCGCTGCTCAAGCCCATCTTCCTGGTCCTGCTGCTGCTGTCGGTGATCTGGGACTTCAACATCTTCACCCAGACCTACATCCTGACCGGGTTTCCCGGTAACCAGAACGAGTACAACCTGTCCCTGTACATCTACGACAAGGCCTTCGGCTTCCCGCCGAGCTACGGCCTGGGCGGGGCGCTCGCGCTGATCTTCACCATCATCGTGCTGGTCGTCACGGTCAGCTACGTCCGCGCATCGGTCCGCCAGGGGGCACTCACATGACGACCGCCCAGCCGCAGGTCGGCGCGCCGCAGCTGTTTGCCGGGGCCGACGCCGCGGGCGGCGGCGGCGCCCGCAACACGCGGGCGCGGACCGCCCGGCGGGCGCGGGCCGTCACCGTGAACGCCTTCGGGCTGATCATCGCCCTGGTCACGCTGTTCCCGATCTTCTGGATGGTGTCGACCGCGTTCAAGCCGTCGCAGGAGATCTTCTCGCTGACGCCCAGCCTGCTGCCGGCCCATCCCACGCTGGGCAACTTCAGGAACGTCATGAGCGGGCAGGCCTCGGGCATCGGCTCGATCTGGCTGTTCTTCCGCAACAGCCTGGTCGTGACGCTGGCCACCGTCGTGATCGCGTCGCTGTTCTCCCTGCTCGCGTCGGTCGCCGTGGCCCGGTTCCGGTTCCGGTTCCGGTCCTCGTTCCTGATCATGCTGCTGACCGTGCAGATGATCCCCTGCCAGGCGCTGATCATCGCGCTGTTCGTGGACTTCAACCGGCTGGGCCTGCTGGCCAACCTGGGCGGCCTGGTCATCGTGTACGCGGCCCAGGCGCTGCCGGTGTCGATCTGGATGCTGCGCAACTTCGTGGCCACGGTGCCGCGCGACCTGGAGGAGGCCGCCGCCATCGACGGGGCCTCGGCCGCGACCATCTTCCGCAAGATCCTTTTCCCGCTGGTCATGCCCGGCCTGGTCGCCACCAGCATCTTCTCGTTCATCACCGCCTACAACGAGTTCATCGTGGCGCTGACGTTCCTGGGCCAGGCGCACTCGAGCTTCACGCTGCCCATCTACGTGACCTACTTCTTCGGCCGCGGCGGCGCCCAGTGGGGGCCGATCATGGCCGCCTCGACCCTCTACACCGTGCCGGTGCTGATCTTCTTCATGCTCGTCCGGCGGCGCCTGGTCGGCGGCCTGGTGGCGGGGGCGGTGAAGGGATGAGGGCGCCCCAGGAGATCGACCCGGCGCTGGCCGAGCTGGCCGACGCGGTCCTGATCCCGCCCTTTCCGGGGCACGAGGCCCCGCCCTGGATCCTGGCCGCGCTCGGCGACGGGCTGGCCGGGGTCACGCTGTTCGGGCTCAATGTCGGGTCCCCGGCGCAGCTGGCCGGGCTGACGGCGACGCTGCGCGCCGCCGGGCTGGAGGCCGCGGGGCTGGCGGCCGCCGGTGCAGGCGGCGGTGCGGGCGGCGGTGCGGGCGGTGTTCGTGACGGTGTCGTCGGCGGCCCGGCCGCCGTGCTGCCGGTGATCGCCATCGACGAGGAGGGCGGCGACGTCACCCGGATCGCGCACCAGGGCGGCAGCCCGTACCCGGGCAACGCGGCGCTCGGCGCGATCGACGACGTCGGCCTGACCGAGGCTGTGTACGCGGCTCTGGGCGCCGACCTGGCCGCCCTCGGCGTCACCGTGGACCTGGCGCCGGCCGTGGACGTGAATACCGCGGCCGACAACCCGGTCATCGGCACCCGGTCGTTCGGGGCCGACACGGCCCTGGTCGCCCGGCACGCCGCGGCGGCGGTCACCGGCCTGCAGTCGGCCGGCGTGGCGGCCTGCGCCAAGCACTTCCCCGGCCACGGCAGCACTCAGCTGGACAGCCACCACGAGCTGGCCACCGTGGACGCCTCGGCCGGCCTGCTGGCCGAGCGTGACCTGCCGCCGTTCGCGGCGGCCATCGCGGCCGGCGTCCGCGCCATCATGCCCGGCCACCTGCGGGTGCCCGAGCTGACCGGCGACCTGCCCGCCTCGCTGTCCCCCGCGGCCCTGACCGGGCTGCTCCGCCGCGAGCTCGGCTTCACCGGGGTGATCGTGTCGGACGGCCTCGAGATGCGGGCCGTCAGCGACGTGTACGGGATTCCCGAGGCGGCCGTGCTGGCGGTGCTGGCCGGCACCGACCTGCTGTGCCTGGGCCGCGACCAGGACTGGCAGATGTACGCCGACGTCCGCGCGGCGCTGGTGACGGCGGTGGCCTCCGGGCGGCTGCCCGGCGCGCGGCTCGAGGAGGCCGCCGCCCGGGTCGCCGCGCTCCGGTCGTGGACGACGGCGGCCCGGGCCCGGGGCGGGCGCGACGGCGGCACGGCGGCCGAGATCGGGCTGGCGGCCGCGCGGCGGGCGGTCCGGGTCGACGGGGTGCCGCAGCCGCTGCACCGCCCGTTCGTGGTGGAGATCGTCCCGCCCGCCAACATGGCGGCCGGCGCCGTGCCGTGGGGCCTGGGCGCCTGGGTCCCGGCCGGCAGCCTGCGCCGGGTCAGCACGGGCGAGTCCCCGGCCAGCCAGGCTCTCTCGATCGCCGGCCTGCTGGCCGAGGCGGCCGGCCGCTCCCTGGTCATCGTGGTCCGCGACGCGCACCGCCACCCGGCGGCGGCCGAGGTGGCCAGCCAGATCCTGGCCGCCCGGCCGGACGCGGTGGTGGTCGAGATGGGCCTGCCCGTGTGGCGGCCGCCGGCCGGCCTGTACCTGGCCACCTTCGGCGCTTCCCGGATCAGCAGCCGGGCCGCCGCCGAGGTCCTCGGCCTGGCCGTCCCCTGACTCCAGCCGGCTGCGCGGGCCGCTGACTGGTGCCCGGCGTCCCGCCAGCCGGCTGGCCCCGCCCGCCAGGCCACCCGCCCCCGCCCCGCCCCGCCCCGACGGCTGGATTCCATGATCACGACCGATTTCCCGCTATTTTGGCGGAAATTCGGTTGTGATCATGATGCCCGATCTTCGCGGGGACGAGGTTGTCATGTATCTGATATTGCCGGTCTTTTTGATAGGATGAAACTCGCCAAACGAGGCGTGCCCGGGGCGGCAAAGCACCCCGGCCGGCTAGGGATACAGGCGGCCGATCAGCGGCCGGGTGCTGTTTACCTGCATAATGCTTGGCATGCGTTTGTCCGCACGTGCCGATTACGCCCTTCGCGCCGCGATCGAGCTGGCCGCCTCCGGCGGCGGCCATGTCACGGCCGAATCGCTTGCCCGCAGCCAGGCCATCCCCGGCAAGTTCCTCGAGGCGATCTTGACCCAGCTCCGCCGGGCGGGCCTGGTGCGCAGCCAGCGCGGGCCGGACGGCGGCTTCTGGCTGGCGCGGGCGGCGAGCGAGATCTCGCTGGCCGACATCATCCGGGCCATCGACGGGCCGCTCGTAGGCGTCCGTGGCGAGCGCCCGGAGAACCTGGGCTACATCGGTGCGGCCGAGCCCCTGCAGACGGTCTGGATCGCGCTGCGGGCCAACGAGCGGGCCATCCTCGAGGACGTCAGCCTCGCGCACATCGTGTCCGGCCAGCTCCCGGACGAGGTCCGCAAGCTGGCCGACAGTCCCGGCGCCTGGGAGTAACCGGCCCCGGCGGCGGCCTGGCGCCAGGAGGCAGCGGCCTAGGCGGCCGAGGGAACCCGCCGGGCGCGACCAGGAACCGCCGACAGCAGACCCGTTTTCCCCGGAAAAGCCTGATCCCGCAGGGTTGCAGCTGCCGGGGCAGTCGCGGTCCTGCGGGATCACCCGGGTCCGCGAACCCAGGCCGGGTTTAGCTAAGCGCCGGGGGCTGTCTAGACCGGCACCATGTTCGTGATGTCGCGGATCCGGTTGAACTGGGACCCGGGTACCGGGAGCTGGGGCTGATCGAGGGCCGGATCGCCGTCCGTGAGAATGCTCGCGCCCGGCTGGCGGACGGTGAGCTTGCGCTGGGCGGTGAGGGGCAGGCGCACGCCGCCGGCCGGGACGGCCACGCGGTGGCTGCCGGCCTGGGCCGCCACGGGGCCGCGGCCATCGTGGCTGCCGGACCGAGGCCCAGGCGGGCTGCCGACGGACTGCTCGGCCGGGGGCACGGGACCGGCGTAGACCGGCTCGTTCTGCAACTCGGCCAGGGCGAAACTGTCGGACACCTCACGGAGCACCTGCGACAGCGGCGCGCCGAGCGCCCCGCAGATCGACGCGAGAAGCTCCGAGGACGCTTCCTTCTGGCCGCGCTCGACCTCGGACAGGTAACCGAGCGACACGCGTGCAGCGGCTGACACCTCGCGCAGAGTGCGACCCTGCCGGAGACGCAGTCGCCGGAGCGCATCGCCAAGCATGTGACGAAGCAAGACCATCGCCGCACTCCCTCCTGGGCCTACTCTGACTCCTCCACCGTACCTGTCCTTACGGACAGTTCGGGAGAGGGTATAACTGCGTGTTCGCCTCTGTAACGCTGTAATCAGACTACGTGTTCCTGCAGGGCACTGATCAGCAGGCCCAGGACGCTCGCCACGGTGGCCGCCCGAATTTCCTCCCGGTCACCGGTCAGGGCCAGCTGCCGGGAGGCCAGGCCGCCCGGGCCGGCCACGGCCACGAAGACCATCCCGACCGGCTTGCCCTCGGCCGGGTCGGGCCCGGCGACGCCCGTGGTGGCCACCCCGGTGCTGGCGCCGAGCCGGTCCCGGGCTCCCTCAGCCATCGCCTCGGCCACGTCGCCATGCACGGCCCCGTGACGTTCTAGCAGGTCAGCGGGCACGCCGAGGAGGGCCGCCTTGAGCTCGGTGGCGTAGGCCACCACGCCGCCGCGGACGGCGGCGGAGGAGCCGGGGACGGTGGTGAGCGCCGCCGCCACCAGCCCGCCGGTCAGCGACTCGGCCGTGGCGACCGTCTCGTCCCGCGCGAT
Organism: Streptosporangiaceae bacterium; assembly: GCA_036501025.1. Classification (GTDB taxonomy): domain Bacteria; phylum Actinomycetota; class Actinomycetes; order Streptosporangiales; family Streptosporangiaceae; genus DASUBV01. The sequence goes on along the minus strand of DASYBB010000059.1, from coordinate 8,455 downwards.
CAGGAGCTCGATCGCGGTAGCGGCCAGGGCCTCGATGCGGTGGCCGGGCGCCGTCATGAGGATCCCCGGCCGCCGCGGCCGGACCCGGCCGGGCCGGGCGGCGCATCGCCGGTGGGCGCGGGCGCAACAGAATCTGCTTCGCTTGCCGCTGAATCGCGGATAGCTGAATCCGCCCGATCCGGCCCCGGCCGCCCCGCCGCCGGCGACCCGGCCGGCCCCGGGCGCGCGGCCGCCGGGAACCCGGCCGGCCCGGCCGTCAGGTCGGCGGCCGCCGCCAGGTCCGCGGGCCGGGCGCCGCTGGGCGGGTCGGCCGCGGGCGCCAGCCCGTGCGGGACGGCCCGGTGCAGCTGGATGGCGCGGACCGTGTAGTCGATTCCGGTCGCCAGCGTCACCGCGACGGCCGCCCCCATCAGCACCCGCCGCTCCACCGGGATCGCCCACGGCAGGATGTACAGGCTGATGGCGATCACCTGGAGCAGGGTCTTGAGCTTGCCGCCCCGGCTGGCGGCGATCACGCCCCGGCGGATGACCCAGAACCGGAGCGCGGTGACGGCCAGCTCGCGGGCCACGATGACGATCGTGATCCACCAGGCCAGGTCGCCGAGGGCGGACAGGGTGACCAGGGCCGACCCGGTCAGCGCCTTGTCGGCGATGGGGTCGGCGATCTTCCCGAAGTCGGTGATCAGGTTGCGCCGCCGCGCCAGCTCGCCGTCGGCCAGGTCGGTCATCGACGCCACCGCGAACGCCGCGAAGGCGATGTACCGGTAGCCGGTCCCGCCGGCGGCCAGGAAGCCGACGCACACCGGCACCAGCAGCAGCCGGGCCACGGTCAGCGCGTTGGCCACGTTCAGCAGCCGCGGTGCCGCGGCGACCGCGCCCCCCGGCGCCCCGTTCCCGGAGCTCCGGGGTCCGGCCTCGCTCAATGCGGTCCCGCGGCCAGGACCCCGGGGGCCGGGGCCGGAGCGGCATCCGCCGGCTGCCCGGCGCCGGCGGCCGCGGGCACCCCGGTCAGGTCGACGCCGTCAGAGTCGGTGATCGCGACCCTCAGCAGGTCGCCGGGGGCCGCGGCGGCCACCGTGACCTCGACGGTGCCGTCGACCTCGGGCGCCTGGTGCGGCCCGCGGCCCAGGTACCGGCCGTCGCCGAGGTCCTCCTCGATCAGCACGTCCATGATCTCGCCGACGCGGTCGGCGGCGCGCTGGGCCATCAGCTCGTCCGCGAGGTCGGCGAGGTCGGAGACCCGGGCGGCGACCTCGTCCTCCGGCAGCTCGCCGGGCAGGCCGGCCGCCTCGGTGCCGTCCTCGGCCGAGTAGCCGAAGACGCCGATCGCGTCCAGCCGGGCGTCGATCAGGAACTCGCGCAGGGCCTCGACATCGTCCGGCGTCTCGCCGGGGAAGCCCACGATGAAGTTGGAACGGATGCCGGCCGCCGGGGCCAGCGCCCGGATCTGCTCGATCAGGCCCAGGAACCGCTCGCCGTCGCCGAACCGGCGCATGGACCGCAGGACCGTGCCGCTGGCGTGCTGGAACGACAGGTCGAAGTACGGCGCCACGCCCGGCGTGCCGGCCATGACCTCGATCAGGCCGGGCCGGACCTCGGCCGGCTGCAGGTAGCTGACCCGGATCCGGGCGATGCCCGGCACCGCGGCGAGCTGCGGCAGCAGCTTCTCCAGCAGCCGGAGGTCGCCCAGGTCCTTGCCGTAGGAGGTGGAGTTCTCGCTGACCAGGTACAGCTCGCGGGCGCCGTGGGTGGCCAGCCAGCCCGCCTCGGTGACCAGGTCGGCGGCCGGGCGCGAGACGAATGCCCCGCGGAACGCCGGGATGGCGCAGAAGCTGCACCGCCGGTCGCAGCCCGACGCGATCTTGAGCGGCGCCGCCGGCCCGCCGCCGAGCCGCCGCCGCATGACCCGCGGTCCCGACGCCGGCGCGACGCCGGGCGGCAGGTCCGGGATGGCGGGCCCGGCGGGATTGTCCGCAGCGGGCCCGGCGACCGTGCCGTGGCCGGGCACCGGCGCCCCGCCCGCCGCGGGCCGCGCGGCCGGGGTCAGCGGGAGCAGCTTGCGCCGGTCCCGGGGCTCGTGCGCCTGCCAGCGGCGGCCCGCCACGACGTCGTCCAGCCGGTCGGCGATGTTGGCGTAGTCGTCGAAGCTGAGGACCTGAGCCTCGGGCAGCGCGTCGGCCAGCCCGGACCCGTAGCGCTCGGCCAGGCACCCCGCCGCGACCACCGCGGCGCTGCCCCCGGCGGCGCCGAGCAGCTCGTCGATCGAGTCCTGCTTGGCCGCCTGGATGAAGCCGCAGGTGTTGACCAGCACGACGTCGGCGTCGTCCCCTTCTTCGGCCAGCGTCCAGCCGGCCCGCTCCAGCCGGCCCGCGAGTTCCTCGGAGTCGACCTCATTGCGGGCGCAGCCCATCGTGATCAGGCTGACGCTGCGCCCAGCGGCCTGCCGGGACGGGCTGGCCTCGCGCGCGGGAGAGGCATTCTGGCTCGACGACACATCGGCAGACTACGGTAAGCGGGCTCATGCCAGGGCACCCACGGCCGCCGGCGGGCCGCCCGCCGGCCCGTGTCAGCCCTGGGTGGGCGGGGTCGACGCGGCGCCGCCGAGGGTCAGGGTGACCGGCGAGCCCGGCTTCGGGTTCTGGTCCTTCCCGTTGACGGTGAGCGTCACCGCGCCCGGGTTGCCGATCTCCAGGCTCACCGGGCCCTCCTCGGTCCACGACTTGGACGTCCCGGCGGGCAGGACGCCCGCAAAGATGGGCTGGCCCGCATGCGTGGTCAGGTCCACCCAGCAGCTCTCGCTGGCCGCCCGGAGCACGATCACGACGTGGTGCGGGTCGCCGGCGCTGGCCTGGCTGGTCGTCTTGTGCTTCTTCTTGTGGCCCGCGGCCGCGTGACCGGTGCCCGCCCCGTGCCCGGTGCCGCTGGCCGCCGCCGGGTGGGTGACGGCCGCCGGGCTGGCCTTGGTCGGGCCTGACAGGAAATGGTAGGTGGCAATGCCCACGATGGCCGCGAGGGCCACCAGCATGGCCAGGCTCCAGTTCGGCCGCCGCCGTTCCTTGAGCCGGATCGGAGTGGACGGCTCGAACACGTCCGCCGCGGTGATGCCCTCCGGTGCGCCCTGCGTGGCGTCGTACTCGCGAATCAGCGGCTCGGGCTCCGCGCCCACCGCCCGGGCGATGCTGCGGATGTGCCCGCGCGCGTAGAAATCGCCACCGCAGGCCGAGAAGTCGTCGTGCTCAATCCCCCGGATGATGGTCTCCCTGATGCAGGTCCGCTGGCTGACCTGCGTGATCGTGAGCCCAGCTTGGCGACGTTCCGCTGCCAGGGCGTCACCGATACTCACTCGGTGCCTCCACTGCTTCATCTGGCCCTGCAGCCGCCCGGGGGCGCGGGTGCAGCGACGTACGTTTCCCCCGTTCCCGGTGGAGGGAACGGTCACTCAGTGTAGACACGCAATTACCTTCCGGCGAGGACCGGCCCGGTTCTGTCGCGTCTTCCTTAAGTCTGCCTCGACCCTCGAAAACTGCCAATTCCCCCGAAACGGATTGCTCAACCGCGCAGTGAGGTCAGCAGTGCGGGCAGATCGTCGGGGCGGACCAGGACGTCTCTGGCCTTGGACCCCTCGCTGGGGCCGACCACGCCCCGGCTCTCCATGAGGTCCATCAGCCGCCCGGCCTTGGCGAAGCCCACCCGCAGCTTGCGCTGGAGCATGGACGTCGACCCGAACTGGGTGCTGACGACCAGCTCGACCGCCTGCACGAGCAGGTCCAGGTCGTCGCCGATCTCGGCGTCGACCTCCCGGGGCTTGCCCGCCGGGGCCACGACGTCCTCGCGGTACTCGGGCTCGAGCTGGCGCTTGCAGTGCTGGACGATCTCCCGGATTTCCTTCTCGCTGACGAACGCGCTCTGCAGCCGCAGCGGCTTGCTCGCGCCCATCGGCAGGAACAGCGAGTCGCCCTGGCCGATGAGCTTCTCGGCGCCGGGCTGGTCCAGGATGACCCGGCTGTCGGTCAGGCTGGAGGTGGCGAACGCGAGCCGGGACGGCACGTTGGCCTTGATCAGCCCGGTCACCACGTCGACGCTCGGGCGCTGGGTGGCCAGCACCAGGTGGATGCCCGCCGCCCGGGCCAGCTGGGTGATCCGGACGATCGCGTCTTCCACGTCGCGGGGCGCGACCATCATCAGGTCGGCCAGCTCGTCCACGATGACCAGCAGGTAGGGATAGGGCTGGTAGACGCGCTCGCTGCCGGGCGGGGCGGTGAGCTTGCCCGCCCGGACGGCCTTGTTGAAGTCGTCCACGTGCTTGAAGCCGGACGCCGACAGGTCGTCGTAGCGGCGGTCCATCTCGCCGACCACCCACTGCAGTGCGTCGGCGGCCTTCTTCGGGTTGGTGATGATCTGGGTGATCAGGTGCGGGATCCCGGCGTAAGCGGCCAGCTCGACCCGCTTGGGGTCGATCAGGACCATCCGGACCTCCTCGGGGGTGGCCCGCAGCAGCACGGAGGTGATCACCCCGTTGAGGCACACCGACTTGCCCGCGCCGGTCGCGCCCGCGATCAGCATGTGCGGCATCTTGGCCAGGTTGGCCACCACGGTCCGGCCCTCGACGTCCTTGCCCAGGCCGACCACCATCGGGTGGTGGTCGGAGGTGGCGGCCGGCGAGCGCAGCACGTCGCCCAGGCTGACGATCTCCCGGTCGGTGTTCGGGATCTCCACGCCGATCGCGGACTTGCCGGGGATGGGCGACAGGATCCGGACGTCGGCGCTCTTCACCGCGTAGGCGATGTTCCTGGTCAGCTGGGTGACCCGCTCGACCTTCACCGCCGGGCCGAGCTCGATCTCGTACCGGGTGACGGTGGGACCGCGGTTGAACCCGGTCACCTGGGCGTCCACCTCGAACTGGTCCAGCACCGCGGACAGCGCCTCGACCATCTGGTCGTTGGCCCGGGTCCGGGCCTTGGGCGCGCTGCCCGGCTTGAGCAGCGCCGCCGGCGGCAGCGTGTAGCTGGCGTCGCTGGAGGCGGCCAGGGTCAGCTGCTCGGGCTTCTTCGGGGCGGCCTCCGGCGGCGCGCCGGCCGGGTGCGCCGCGCCGGCGGCCGGGGCGGCATCGCCCTCGTCCCCGAACCAGGATTCCCGCCAGCTCTCCTCCGCCGCGGCCTGGCCCGGCCCGCCGCCGGGCCGCGCGTCGGCCCTGGCGCTGCCCGGGGCGGCCGGCGCCGAGAAGGCCAGCCCGTCCGGGACCGGCTCGGGGTCAGCCACCGTCCGTTCCGCGGCCAGCGCGTCGGCGGCGGACGCGGCGGCCTTGAGCCGGGCCGCCTGGCCGGCCTGGCGCCGGCTGACCGACCCGCCCAGCAGCGGCGTGTCGTAGGGCACGTCATGGTCGCCGGCCTCGATGGCGGCCGGCCGCCGGGACCGGCCCCGGCCCAGCGCGCGGGCGCCGGTCCCGGGGGCGTCCAGGTCGGCGTCCTCGTCGAGGGGCTCCCCGTCCTCGTCGTAGTCCCAGTCGTCCTCGGGCTGCTGGCCCCACATGAAGCCGTGCAGCTCGGCGAGCCGGCCGGGCAGCTGGTGCAGCGGCGTGCCGGTGACGACGAGCAGGCCGAACCCGGTCACCGCGGCCAGCACGGGCGTCGCCGCCCACTTCGTGACCAGGTGCACCAGCGGCGCGGCCGCGACGTAGCCGATCAGGCCGCCCGCGCCGCGCATCGCGGCGCCGCCGTCGGCCGGGCTGGGCGTGCCGTTGGCGATGTGGACCAGGCCGAGCGCGCCGACCAGGAGCGCCGACCAGCCGATGACCATGCGGGCAGTGTCGGCGTTGTGGTCGGGGTGCCGCAGGAACCGGATGGCCAGCAGGAGAAGCAGGACCGGGACGGCCGGGGCGCCGGAGCCGAACGTGCCCTTCAGCACCGCGGTCAGCGGGTGGCCGATGACGCCGAGGTGCCACCACAGCGCCGCGGCGCTGATGATGGCCGCGCACACGGCCAGGAACCCGACCCCGTCGCGCTGGTGCGCGGCGTCCATGTCGCGGGCGCTGCGGCCGAATGCGCGGGCCGCGGACCCGACGGTATGCGCCAGGGCCATCCAGATGCCGGCCACCGCATTCGCGATCCAGCCGATGAGGATGATCAGCGGGTTGGCGGACGGCGGCGGCGCGGGACGGCGCCCGGCCCGCCCCCGGCTGCGCGGCGCCGGCTTGCCCGAGCCGCGCCGGTAGGGCGAGGCCGTCGACCCGCGGGCCTTCGACCCGCCCCGCGAGCTGCCGCCCCGCGCGCTGCCGGCCCGTGAGCTGCCCGCCCGCGAGGTGCCGGTCGACGAGGTGCCCGCCCGCGAGCTGCCGCTCCGCGAGCTGCCGCTCCGCGAGCTGCCGGCCTTGGACCCGCCGGACCGCGACCCGGCGGCGGAGCCGGGCAGGTTCGAGGTAGTGGTGCGGGCCCGGGCGCCGCCGGCCGCGCGGGGCCGCCCCGTGCCGGTGGAGGGGCCGGGGTCGCCGCTGGTGCCGCTGGCCGACCGCGAGCGGCTCGTGCCGGTGCGCGGGCGTGCTGCGCTCTTGGGCGCACGAGTCGCCATGGTGCCCACGGTAACGAGGAACCGTCTGCGCTCAAAGGACCCGGTCTGTTCCCGCGTGTCGCGCCCCTCCCGCCCCGCTGCTGCACCGGACGGGCGCGGCGGCAGGCCAGGGAGGATTCACCGATGAGCAGACAGCTTCGCCGAAGAGGGGGCGGACGACAGACAGCCGGAGTCGCCGCCGTCGCCGCGCGGGGGCTCGCCGCCGCGGCGTGCCTGGACGCCGGCCAGGCGGCCGACATCACCTCGTACGTGCCGGCCGGCCGTGCTGCACCAGATGCGCTTCGCCGACAAGAGCATGAGCCCGACCGAGCAGCTGGCCTGGGGCGCTCTGCAGAAGCTGACGGGGGCGGGCAAGCTCGGCATGTACATCGCCGCGCCGGACGACATGGACAACTTCCCGTACCTGTGCTGCGCCTGTGACGCGGCGGCGCTGCTCACGATGGCGCTGCCGGGGGTCGGTGTACGTATACCAGGGCGAGGAGCTGGGGCTGTGGGAGGTGGAGGACATCCCCGCGGGGCGTCGGCAGGACCCGATCTGGCACCGCGCCGGCGGCGCCGACCCCGGGGCGCGACGACAGCCGGGTGCCTCCTTGGATGACGTGGCGGCCGGCCCCGGACGGGGTGCTGTCGGTGGCCCCCGGACGGGCCGGGGAGCCGGGGGTGACCTGCGTGGTCAACCTGCCCGCGCAGCCCGCCGGGCTGCCCGCCCACGCCGGGATACTGCTGGCCAGCGGGCCGCTGGGCGCCGGCGGCCGGCGGCCGGCGGACACCGCACCGCGGTGTGGCTGCGCACCGGCCCCGACCCTGAAAGGGCCTGCAAGTGACTTGCAATCCTTGCGCTAGCATGTCGGGATGAGACGACGCCTTGCGGATGTAGCGGACAAGGTCGGGGTCAGCGAGGCCACCGTCAGCCGGGTCCTGAACGGGCGGCCGGGTGTCTCGGAGGCGACCCGGGACGCGGTGCTGAGCGCGCTGGACGTGCTCGGCTACGAGCGGCCCACCTCGCTGCGGGGCGAGCGCGTCCGGCTGGTCGGCCTGGTCCTGCCCGAGCTGCAGAACCCGATCTTCCCGGCCCTGGCCGAGATCGTCGGCGGCGCGCTGACCCAGCGGGGCCTCACGCCGGTGCTGTGCGTGCGGGCCGCGGCGGGCGGCCTGTCCGAGGCCGACTACGTCAGCATGCTGCTCGGGCAGCAGGTCTCCGGCGTCATCTTCGCGGGCGGCGACTACATGGAGGCCGACTCGCCGCACGAGCACTACCGGCGGCTGCGCGACCGCGGCGTGCCCGCCATGCTGGTCAACGGGGCGGTCGACGGGATCGGCTTCCCGAGCGTGTCGGTCGACGACGCGGCCGCGACCGAGCAGGGCTTCGGCCACCTGTTCTCGCTCGGGCACCGGCGGATCGGGCTGCTGATCGGGCCGGAGGACCACGTTCCGTCCCGGCGGCGGGTGGCCAGCTACACGGCGCTCGCGGCCAGGGCCGGGATCGACACCGCCGACGCGGTGGCCCGCACGCTGTTCTCGCTCGAGGCGGGGCACGCGGCCGCGAACAAGCTGATCCGGGCCGGGGTGACCGGCATCATCTGCGGCAGCGACATCCTGGCCCTGGGCGCGATCCGGGCCGTGCGCCGGATGGGGCTGGACGTGCCGGCCGACGTGTCGGTCATCGGCTACGACGACTCGGCGCTGATGACCTGCACCGACCCGCCGCTGACGACCATCCGGCAGCCCATCGACGCGATGGGCCGGGCGCTGGTCGCGGCGCTGGTGCATCAGATCGAGGGCGGCGCGGCCGGCACTGAGGAGCTGCTGTTCGAGCCCGAGCTGGTGGTGCGCGGGTCGACCGGGCCGGTCGCCCGGGCCGGCGCTTCGGCGGGCTAGCCGAGGCTAGCCC
>DASYBB010000058.1:0-2664 GCA_036501025.1 Streptosporangiaceae bacterium | reverse complement strand
AGGCCACGCTGGCCATCAGGGCCCAGGTGCCGCTGGCCGTGCTGCGCGACGTCATCCAGCCGTTCCCCACCTTCTCGGAGATCTACGTGGCCGGGCTGAAGGCGCTGCGCGGCCAGATCGCGGCCGCGCGCCAGCCCGCGCGGGCAACGGAATCGCAATGACCCACGAGGTGATGTCGTGACCAGCGAACCGCAACTCGCCGGACAGACCGTCGTCGTGATCGGCGGCAGCTCCGGCATCGGAATGGAAACCGCCCGCCGGGCCGCCCAGGAGGGCGCCGGCGTGATCATCGCCGGCCGGCACGCCGACCGCCTGAAGCAGGCCGCGGCCGAGGTCGGCGCGCGCGATACCGCGGCGTTTGACGCCACCGACCAGGCCGCGCTCAGCGGCTTCTTCGGCGGCCTGCCGGGGCCGGTCGACCACGTGCTGGTCACCGGCCCCGGCCCGTACTACGCGCCGCTGGCCGAGCTGGAGCGCGACCGGGGGCAGCTCGATTGGGACCATCACATCTGGCTGCCTGTCGCCGTGGCCCAGCAGGCCGTTGGCCGGGTGCGGCCCGGCGGCACGCTGCTGTTCATGGCCGGCACCCGCGGCGGCGGGCGGGGGCCAGGGCTGTCGCTCATCGCGGCGAACTCCGCCGCGCTGCCTGCCCTGGTCGCCAACCTGGCGGTCGAGATCGCGCCGATCCGGGTCAACCTCATCGCGGCCGGCTTCGTCGACAGCCCGCTGTCGGCGACCCTGCTCGGCGCGGACCTCGACAAGCGCCGTGCCCAGCTGCGCGCCACGCTGCCCATCAGGCGCGTTGTGGGGCCAGCCGACGTGGCCGCGCTCGCGGTGCACCTGATGAGCAACACCGCGGTCACGGGCGCGACCTACGACATCGACGGTGGCCAGCAGCTGCTTCCCGGAGAGTTACGTGGAGCCAGATCGGCGAGTCGCCATCATCACCGGAGGCTCCAGGGACATCGGCGCCGGCCTGGTGGCCGGGTACCGCGGGCGCGGCTGGGCGGTGGTGGCCAGCGCCCGCAAGATCAAGCCGTCGGAAGCCGATGACCTGCTCACCGTGGCCGGGGACATCACCGACCCGGCCACCGCGGACCGGATCGCCGACGCGGCGCTTGACCGGTTCGGCCGCATCGACACCCTGGTCAACAACGCCGGGGTGTACATCTCGAAGCCGTTCACCGAGTACACCGCCGAGGATTACGCCACCATCACCGGCGTGAACCTGGCCGGGTTCTTCTGGCTGACCCGCCGCGTCATCGCCGAGATGGCCATGCGGTACGGCGGCCACGTGGTCAACGTCTCAGCCACCCTGGCCGAGGTGGCGAACTCCGCCGCGCCGTCGGCGCTGGCCGCGCTGACCAAGGGCGGCCTGGCGGCCGTCACCAAGTCACTGGCCGTGGAGTACGCCTCGCGCGGCATCCGGGTCAACGCCGTCTCGCCCGGCATCATCCAGACCCCGATGTACCCGGCGGAAAGCTACCAGGGGCTCGGCAGCCAGCTTCCCCCGCTCGGGCGCGTGGGGCAGGTCAGCGACGTGGTCGACGGCATCTTGTTCCTGGAGCACTCGCCGTACATCACCGGCGAGCTCCTGCACATCGACGGCGGCCAGACCGCCGGTCACTGACGCAGGCCCGCTAGGTCGCCGCGAGGGCCGCCTCGAGGTCGGGCAGCGCCACGGTGAGTTCCTTCCGTGAGCTGATGCCCAGCTTTGTGAACACCTTGCGCAGGTGCCACTCGACCGTGCGCGGGCTGAGGAACAGCTGCGTGCTGATTTCCGGATTGGTGTGCCCCGCCACGGCGAGCCTGACGACCCTGGCCTCCTGCGGGGTCAGCCTGGCGGCCGTCTCCGTGCTGCGCTTCGGAACCGTCCCGCCGGTGGCCAGCAGCTCGACGCGAGCGCGTTCCGCGAACCCCTCGAGCCCCATCGCGGCCAGCATCTGGTACGCGGCGCGGAGCTGATCCCGCGCCTCCACCCGGCGCCGTTCGCGGCGCAGCCACTCGCCGTACAGCAGGCAGGTGCGGGCCAGCTCCACCCGCACCCTGGTGCGGCCCAACCGCCCGATCGCCTGCAGGTACCCGTGCTCGGCCGCCTGCCCCTCGCTGAGCAGGGCCCGGCAGCGCGCCTGGATACCCAGTGCCCAGCTGGTCCCGGCCGCGGACGTGGCCTCGGACAGCCGGTCAAGGGCGGCGGCCGCCTGGCCGGGCTGCCCGCACCGGGCCGCGGCCTCGATCAGCTCGGCGAGCGACCAGGTAGCCGGCCCAAGCTCGCCAGGATGCGCGCTGGCCTGGACGGCCGCCGCCAGCGCCTCGTCGTACCTGGACCGGCCATTGTGCAGCACCGCGGCCGCCCAGGCTGCCGTCGCCAGCCATCGTCCGTCGCCGGACGCGGTCGTCTCCGCGGTGGCGGCCGCGATCAGCCGGCCCGCCTCGCAGTCCCGGCCTTCCCAGGCGGCCAGCATCAGCGGGCCGGCGGGTTCCGGCGCCCGGCCCGTCGCCCTGGCGACGGCCTCCGCCTGCTGCAGCAGCCAGGCTGCCTGCCCGGGCTGCCCGGCCAGCAGCTGTGCCGCCGCGCCCGACGTGAGCGCGGCGGGCAGGACGCTCAGCGCGCCGGCGTCGCGGGCCAGCTCGATGAGCCGGGCCGACAGCACCGACCAGCTG
>DASYBB010000057.1:0-9490 GCA_036501025.1 Streptosporangiaceae bacterium | reverse complement strand
GGGCTCAGCTGAGCCCGCCCGGCCGCGGCGCGCTGAGTTTCGCTGTGCGAGCCGCATGGTCATGCCGGGCACAGTTCTAGCCGGACAACAGCGCTAGCTGACCAAGGAGACAGACCATGGCAGGCACCGTGACCCCGCAGGCCGCCCGGCCGGGCACCGAGCTCTACACCGACAACGGCGGCCCGCCGGCGCCGCCGATGGACCAGCGCGGCGAGCTGGCCAAGTCCGCGATGGACCGGTTCCTGGGCAAGCTGCCGAACGTGCTGAGCAGCAAGCCGGTGATCATCTTCGGCATCATCCTGTTCTGCTACCTGTTCGTCTTCGCCGGCCTCGCGTCGCTGCTCGGGCACGCCGGCGCCGTCAGCGCCAACACCCAGCTCATCCTGGGCAACTACACCAACGTCTCGTCGTCGGTCGGCGCCGGCATCGCGGCCGGGGCGGGCCTGACCCTGCTGAAGCGGCAGAACCGGGTGCACCGGCTCACCGTCGCCGCCCACGACGCCGCCCTCGAGGCCAAGACCCTGGCCGAGGAAACCCACCGCATCCTGCACCGGGCCTTCCCCGAGCACGCCGCCGCCCTGGGCCAGCACCCCGGCCCCGTCGCGGGCAGCCCCGGCGCGGGCGGTGCCGACGCAGCTGGGGGGCAGCAGCCCGGCGGGGAGCAGCAGCCCGGCGGGGAGTAGCAGCCCGGCGGGGATTGACAGTCCGGTTGGCGGCGCCCGCGAGACAGGTGGGCGGCGGGCGCGAGGCGGGTGCGCGGCGCGGGCGAGGCCGACGCGCCACGCGGAGGTGGCTACAGGGAAGCGGGCTCGCTAGGGGTGGCCACGAGGGCGGCGAGGTCGGCGGCGGCTTCGACGATCATGGGGGCCAGGCGCTTGCCGGGGTTGGTGCCGATGCGGCTGGCGGGGCCGGAGATGCACAGGGCGCCGAGCAGGACGCCGTCGGCCAGGACCGGCGCGCTCACGCTGGCCACGCCGGGCTCGCGCTCGGCGACGCTGGCGGCCCAGCCGCGCCTGCGGACGGCCGCCAGCTCGGCGGGCCGGATCCCGCCAGCCTGGGCGCGGCCACCGCCTGCCCCGCCAGCCACAGCCCCGCCACCGCCCACACCGCCAGCGCCTGCCCCGGCAGCTACCGCGGCGCCGTCGGCCAGGGCCGACCAGGCCAGGAGGACCTTGCCGCCGGAGCCGGCGTCGAGGGGGAGCAGCGCGCCGACCGGGACGCTGTCGCGCAGGCCGGTGCCCGCGTCCCGGGCGGCGATGCACAGGCGGCGGTCCCCGGAGCGCACGTAGAGCTGGACGCTCTCGCCGGTGGCCTCGTGCAGCCGGGACAGGACCGGGCCGCCCACGGCGGCCAGGTCGAGGGCCGGGCCGGCCCGGACCGCCAGCTCGGTCAGCCGGGGGCCGAGGCCGAACGCTCCGGAGGAGTCGCGGGCGACCAGGCGGTGCGCTTCGAGGGCGACCAGCAGCCGGTAGGCGGTCGGGCGGGGGAGGCCGCTGGCGCCGGACAGCCAGCGCAGCGTGCGCGGGCCGTCGGCCAGCAGGTCCAGCAGCACGACCGACCGGTCCAGCACGCCGACGCCGGTGCTCCGGCCCGAGCTGACGGCGCCGCGGACGCTGCGGCTGGCCGCGCCGGAGCCGGCGCTCAGGTTGCCGCTGGCCCCGTCCTGTCGTAGAGTGCTCATATCCTGAACAGGCTATCTCATTATGTGAGACGCGACAACAGCGCGACAGGCACCTGAGACAGCACGTCACCGTCGACTGATTCGAGATGAAAGTGACCGGACGCCTCTTCGACAAGGTCTGGGACCGCCACCTCGTGGCCAGCCCGCCCGGCGAGCCACCGCTGATCTACATCGACCTGCACCTCGTGCACGAGGTCACCTCGCCGCAGGCGTTCGAGGGCCTGGAGCTGGCCGGCCGCAAGGTCCGCCGGCCCGACCTGACGGTCGCGACGATGGACCACGACGTGCCGACGATCGGCGCGGACCTGCCCATCGCCGACCCGCTGGCCGCCGCGCAGATCGCCCGGCTGCGCGAGAACTGCGCCGCGCACGGGATCGAGCTGCACGGGCTGGGCAGCATCAACCAGGGCATCGTGCACGTCATCGGCCCGCAGCTGGGGCTGACCCAGCCGGGCATGACGGTCGTCTGCGGGGACAGCCACACCTCCACCCACGGCGCGTTCGGCGCGCTGGCCTTCGGGATCGGCACCACCGAGGTCGAGCACGTGCTGGCCACCCAGACGCTGCGGCAGGTCAAGCCCGCGGCCATGGCGGTCACCGTGGACGGCGAGCTGCCGGCCGGCTGCACGGCCAAGGACCTGGTGCTCGGCATCATCCGGGCGCTGGGCACCGGCGGCGGCGTGGGCTCGGTCATCGAGTACCGGGGCGCCGCCATCCGCGCCCTGTCGATGGAGGGCCGGATGACGGTCTGCAACATGTCCATCGAGGGCGGCGCGCGGGCCGGGATGATCGCGCCCGACGACACCACGTTCGCCTTCCTGGAGGGCCGCGCGCACGCCCCGCGGGGCGCGGCCTGGGAGCGGGCGCTGGATGACTGGCGCAGCCTGGTCACCGACGCCGACGCGGAGTTCGACCACGAGATCGTGATCGACGCCGCCGCCCTGAAGCCGGCCGTGACCTGGGGCACCAACCCGGCCCAGTCGGTCTCGATCGACGACCGGGTGCCCGACCCGGACTCGTTCGACACCGACGCGCAGCGCCAGTCGGCCCAGCGCGCGCTGACCTACATGGGCCTGACGGCCGGCACCGCGATCCGGGACATCCCGGTCGACACCGTGTTCATCGGCTCGTGCACCAACGGGCGGCTGGCCGACCTGCGGGCCGCGGCCGACGTCGTCCGGGGCAAGCAGGCCAGCCCCAGGGTCCGCGCGATCATCGTGCCGGGCTCGGCCCGGGTCAAGGCCGACGCCGAGGCCGAGGGCCTGGACCGGATCTTCACCGACGCGGGCTTCGAGTGGCGGTCCGCCGGCTGCTCGATGTGCCTGGGCATGAACGGGGACATCCTGTCGCCCGGCGAGCGGTCCGCGTCGACCAGCAACCGCAACTTCGAGGGCCGGCAGGGCCCGGGCGGCCGCACCCACCTGGTGTCGCCGGCCGTCGCCGCCGCCACCGCGGTCGCGGGTCACTTCGCAGCGCCGGGAGAGGTGTGATCATGGCAGGCATTCAGCAGGTAACGGGGACTGCCGTGGCACTCGAGCGCCGCGACGTGGACACCGACCAGATCATCCCGGCGGCCTGGCTCAAGCGGGTCGAGCGGACCGGGTTCGCGCCCGGCCTGTTCGGCGCGTGGCGCGAGAACCCGGACTTCGTGCTCAACCGGCCCGGCGCCGACCGGGCCAAGGTCCTGGTGGCCGGCACCAACTTCGGCTGCGGCTCGTCCCGCGAGCACGCCGTGTGGGCGCTGCAGGACTTCGGCTTCCAGGCCGTGGTCTCCGCGCGGTTCGCCGATATCTTCCGCGGCAACTGCGTCAGCTCGGGGCTGGTCCCGGTCGAGATCGACGAGAAGATCGTCAGCATGCTGTTCGACGCCCTGCGCGACGACCCGGACGCGGAAGTGGTCGTCGACGTGGCCGGGCGGACCATCGGCATCCCCGCGGCCGACATCAGCGAGCCGTTCGCGCTGGCCGACTTCGCCCAGTGGCGGCTGCTGGAGGGGCTGGACGACGTGGCCCTGACGCTGCGGCACGAGGACGCCATCACCGCGTTCGAGGGGGGCCGGCCGGCCTGGCTGCCCGCGGTTGCGCCGAACACGCCGGCCTCAGCCTGAAGGTGCGCTATTGTGGACGAGACGTTATGCCTGGCGGCAGCTGTGCCGCTCAGGCATAACCCTCGGCCAGCTAGTCCGGCCAGCAGAGCCCAGATGTGGGAGATCACCAGTGAACCGCGTGTTCCTCGAACACCTCGTACTTATTACCACGTAGCGCGCGCCCGCCTCCGGGCTCGTGCTACTACCTCTTTGCCAGCCGGCAGGGAGGTTTTTTGTTGGACGGAAACCCCAGTTAAAACCCGGTAAAACCCAGAAGGAGCAACCGTGGACGTGACCGGAGCCCAGGCACTCGTGCGCAGCCTCGAGGAGCAGGGTGTCGAGGTAGTCTTCGGGCTGCCCGGCGGCACGATCCTGCCCACCTATGACCCCCTGCTGTCCTCGTCGCTGCGCCACATCCTGGTCCGGCACGAGCAGGGCGCGGGACACGCCGCCGAGGGCTACTACTGGGCCACCGGGCGGCCGGGCGTGTGCATGGCCACCAGCGGGCCGGGCGCGACCAACCTGGTCACGGCCCTGGCCGACGCCTACATGGACTCGGTCCCGATGGTCGCGATCACCGGGCAGGTCGGGCGGCCGCTGATCGGCACCGACGCC
Source organism: Streptosporangiaceae bacterium (assembly GCA_036501025.1). Lineage (GTDB taxonomy): Bacteria > Actinomycetota > Actinomycetes > Streptosporangiales > Streptosporangiaceae > DASUBV01. The sequence goes on along the minus strand of DASYBB010000057.1, from coordinate 5,108 downwards.
TTCCAGGAAGCCGACATCACCGGCATCACGCTGCCGATCACCAAGCACAACGAGCTGGTGACCGACCCCGGGCGGATCCCGGACGCCATCGCCGAGGCGTTCCACATCGCCACCACCGGCCGGCCGGGTCCCGTCCTCATCGACGTGCCCAAGGACGTCCAGCAGGCCACCATCCCGTGGCACTCGGCCGGGGCGATCAACCTGCCCGGCTACCGGATCCCGGGCCCGCCGAGCCGGGCGGCCATCGCGGCCGCGGCCCGGCTGCTGCACGCGGCCCGCCGCCCGGTGCTCTACGTCGGCGGCGGCGTGATCAAGTCCAACGCCCACGAGGAGCTGCTCGCGCTGGCCGAGCTGGCCCAGGCGCCGGTCACGACCACGCTGATGGCCCGCGGCGCGTTCCCCGACGCCCACCCGCTGGCCCTCGGCATGCCGGGCATGCACGGCATGTACCCGGCCGTGGCCGCCCTGCAGGAGGCGGACCTGATCGTGGCCCTCGGGTCCCGGTTCGACGACCGGGTGACCGGCAACCTGCAGGCGTTCGCGCCGCACGCCCAGATCGTGCACGCCGACATCGACCCGGCCGAGATCGGCAAGATCCGCCGCCCGGACGTGGCCATCCTGGGCGACCTCAAGCCGATCATGACCGGCCTGGCCGAGGCGCTGGCGGCCGAGATCACCAGCAGCGGGGCCCAGCCGGGCACCCGGGACTGGCGGGCCACCCTGGACGGCTGGAAGCAGCAGTTCCCGCTGCGCTACTCCCAGGCCGCCGACGGCCCGCTCAAGCCCCAGTACGTGGTCGAGCGGCTGTCCGCGCTGACCGGCGGCGACGCCGTGGTGGTGGCCGGGGTCGGCCAGCACCAGATGCACGCCACCCAGCACTACTCGTTCACCAAGCCGCGCAGCTGGGTCAACTCGGGCGGCGCGGGGACGATGGGCTTCGCCGTGCCGGCCGCCATGGGCGCCCAGGTCGGGCGGCCGGGCGAGCTGGTGGTCGCGATCGACGGCGACGGCTGCTTCCAGATGACGGCCCAGGAGCTGGCCACCTGCGCCATCGAGGGCCTGCCGATCAAGGTGCTGATCTTCAACAACGGCTTCCTCGGGATGATCCGCCAGTGGCAGGAGCTGTTCTACGACGAGCGCTACTCGCACAGCGAGCTGGGCCAGACCATCCCCGACTACGTCAAGCTGGCCGAGGCCTACGGCTGCTACGGGCTGCGCTGCGACTCGGCGGATCAGGTCGACGAGACGCTGGAGAAGGCGCTGGCCGCGACCGACGTCCCGGCCGTGGTCGACTTCCGGGTGCACGACCGGGAGGGCGTGTTCCCGATGGTCGCCGCGGGCCGCCCCAACGACGAGATCATCCTGGGGCCGGAGTTCTCTTCCGACGAGCAGGCCGCCGCCCGGCGGCGAGACATGGAGACCCGATGACCACGCACACGCTGTCCGTCCTGGTCGAGAACAAGCCGGGCGTGCTCGCGCACGTGGCCGGCCTGTTCTCGCGGCGGGCGTTCAATATCAGCTCCCTGGCCGTCGGCCCGACCGCCGACGCCGGCGTCAGCCGGATGACGATCGTGCTGGACGGCGACAACACGCCCGTCGGCCAGGTCATGAGCCAGCTCGACAAGCTGGTCCGGGTGCTCAAGGTGGTCGAGCTGACCCGCGGCGCCGCCGTCGAGCGCGAGCTGGCGCTGGTCAAGGTCCGGGCCGAGGCGGGCCACCGCAGCCAGCTGCTGGAGGTGGCCCAGGTATTCGGCGCCTCGGTGGTCGACATGAGCCCGACGACGCTGGTCCTGGAGGCGGTGAGCAGCCCCGGCAAGCTCGACGCGCTGCTGGCCATGCTCGAGTCCTACGGCACCTGCGAGATCGTCCGCACCGGCCGGATCGCGCTCGGCCGGGGCGCGGGCGCGATCACCGACGAGCCCGCGGCCGCCGCGGACGGCGAGGATGCCGCGGCCTGAGCCGCCCCGTTTCGCATGCATTGAAGACTTCACCTAAGAGAGGACATCGCCAGCATGGCAACCGTGTACTACGACCAGGACGCTGATCTCAGCCTGATCCAGGGGCGCAAGACCGCCGTCCTCGGCTACGGCTCTCAGGGCCACGCCCATGCCCTGAGCCTGCGCGACTCCGGCTGCGAGGTGCGGGTCGGGCTGCCGGAGGGGTCGCGGTCGCGGCCGCGGGCGGAGGCCGAGGGGCTGACCGTCGTGACGCCCGCGGAGGCCGCGCGGTGGGCTGACGTGATCATGGTGCTCACCCCGGACACGATCCAGCGCAAGCTGTACGCCAACGACATCGCACCGCACCTGAAGGCGGGCGACGCGCTGCTGTTCGCGCACGGCTTCAACATCCACTACGGCTACATCACCGCGCCCGACCAGGTCGACGTCGCGATGGTGGCGCCCAAGGCGCCGGGCCACATCGTGCGCCGCCAGTACGAGGCCGGGCAGGGCACCCCGGTGCTGGTCGCGGTCGCGCAGGACGCCACCGGCAAGGCGTGGGACCTGGCCCGGTCCTACGCCGCGGCCATCGGCGGGACCAAGGCCGGGGCGCTGGAGACCACGTTCCAGGAGGAGACCGAGACCGACCTGTTCGGCGAGCAGGCCGTGCTGTGCGGCGGGGTGGTCTCGCTGGTCAACTCGGCGTTCGAGACGCTGGTCGGGGCGGGCTACCAGCCCGAGGTGGCCTACTTCGAGTGCCTGCACGAGCTCAAGCTCATCGTCGACCTGATGTACGAGGGCGGCGAGGGCTGGATGTACTACTCGGTCAGCGACACCGCCGAGTACGGCGGGCTGAGCCGCGGCCCGCGGGTCGTCGGCGACGCCACCCGGCAGGCCATGGCCAAGGTCCTGGCCGACATCCAGTCGGGCGAGTTCGCCCGCGAGTGGGTGGCCGAGGACGAGAACGGCCGCCCCGAGTACACCCGGCTGCGCGGCGCGCTGGCGGGCCAGCAGATCGAGCAGGTCGGCAAGCCGCTGCGCGACATGATGAGCTGGCTGGGTTCTGCGGCCAGGGAGATGGACGCCTCATGAGCACCGATCACGTAGCCAGCTACACCATCGCCCACGTACCGGGCGACGGCGTCGGCCCGGAGGTCACCGAGGTGGCCCGCAACTGCGTCGACGCCGTCGCCGCCCGGCGCGGCTTCAGCGTCACCTGGCAGCCCTGCGAGCTCGGCGCCAAGCACTACCTGGCCACCGGCGAGGTGCTGCCCGACGGGGCGCTGGCTGACCTGCGGAAGACCGACGCCGTCCTGCTCGGCGCGGTCGGCAGCCCGGACGTCCCGCCCGGCGTGCTCGAGCGGGGCCTGCTGCTGCGGCTCCGGGCCGAGCTGGACCTGTACATCAACCTGCGGCCGTCCAAGCTGCGGGAGGGGGTGGCCAACGCGGTGACCCCGGCCGGCGGCCTGGACTTCGTGATCGTCCGGGAGAACACCGAGGGCCTGTACGCGGGGGCGGGCGGCATCGTGCACCGCGGCACCGAGTTCGAGACGGCCACCGAGGAGTCGCTCAACACCTATGCCGGGGTGCGCCGCTGCGTCCGCTACGCGGCCGGGCTGGCCGCCGGCCGGACCGGGCGGCTGACCCTGGTCCACAAGACGAACGTGCTCACCCACGCCGGCTCGCTCTGGCAGCGGGTGGCCGCCGACGTCGCGGCCGAGGCGGGCGTGGAGCTGAGCTACGCGCACGTCGACGCGGCCTGCCTGTACCTGGTGGCCGACCCGGCCCGGTTCGACGTCATCGTCACCGACAACCTGTTCGGCGACATCCTGTCCGACCTGGGCGCGGCGCTCACCGGCGGCCTCGGCCTGGCCCCGAGCGGGAACCTCAACCCCGACAGCACCGGGCCGTCGATCTTCGAGCCGGTGCACGGATCGGCGCCGGACATCGCCGGCACCGGGAAGGCCAACCCGGCCGGCGCGGTGCTGTCGGCCGGGCTGATGCTGGCCCACCTCGGGCAGCGCGAGGGCGCCGCCGACCTGGACAACGCGGTCTCGGCGGTGCTGGCCGCGGGCGCGCCGTCGTCCACGGGGGAGTGGGACAAGGCCCTGCAGGCCGCGCTGGACGGGGCGGGCTGATGGCGGACCCAGCGCTTGTGCCGGCCCCGGCCAGGGTCGAGATCTACGACACCACGCTGCGGGACGGCTCGCAGCAGGTCGGGCTGGACCTCACGGTCACCGACAAGCTGCGGGTGGCGACCGTGCTGGACGGCCTCGGCGTGGACGTCATCGAGGGCGGCTGGCCGGGCTCCAACCCCAAGGACGCCGAGTTCTTCGAGCGGGCCAAGTCGCTGGAGCTGCGCAACGCGCAGCTGGCCGCATTCGGCGCGACCCGGCCGCCGCGGCGCGCGGTGGAGGACGACGCCAACCTGGCCGCGCTGCTGGCCGCGGAGACGCCGATCGTGACCCTGGTCGGCAAGGCCTGGACGCTGCACGTGCACGAGGCGCTGCGGACCACCCGCGAGGAGAACCTGGCCATGGTGGCCGAGTCCGTCGCCTTCATCCGGGCGGCGGGGCGGCGCGTGGTGTTCGACGCCGAGCACTTCTTCGACGGGTACCGGGCCGACCGGGGCTACGCCCTGGCTGTCCTGGCCGCGGCGGCGCAGGCCGGCGCGGACACCCTGGCCCTGTGCGACACCAACGGCGGCACGCTGCCCGACGACGTGGCCGCGATCGTGGCGTCGCTGGCCGGGGACCAGGCGGCCTGGCCGCACGCCAAGGTGGGCGTGCACTTCCACAACGACGCGTCGTGCGCGGTGGCCAACTCGGTCGTCGCGGTCGCGGCGGGCGGCCTGCACGTGCAGGGCGCCGCCAACGGCTACGGCGAGCGGTGCGGGAACGCCGACCTGTTCTCGGTCATCGCCAGCCTGGAGCTCAAGCGCGGCCACGAGCTGCTGCCCGAAGGCCGCCTGACCGCGCTGGCCTCCACGGCGCGGACCATCGCCGAGGTGGCCAACCTGCCGTTCGACGCGCGCCAGCCCTACGTCGGGCCGTCCGCGTTCGCGACCAAGGCCGGGCTGCACGCCTCGGCCATCGCCCGGCGGCCGGACGCCTACTCCCACATCAGCCCGGCCGCCGTCGGCAACCAGCCGCAGGTCCTGGTCAGCGAGCT
>DASYBB010000056.1:0-14418 GCA_036501025.1 Streptosporangiaceae bacterium | reverse complement strand
GGACCGGATGGCCGGGCAGCGCGCGGTGCTGGTGCTGGACAACGCGGCCAGCAGCGCGCAGGCCGCGCCGCTGCTGCCGGGCGGGGACCAGTGCCTGGTGCTGGTCACCAGCCGCCGCCACCTCGCGGACCTGCCCGGTGCGGTCACGCCGCTGCTGGTGCAGACCCTGCGGCCCGAGCAGGCCCGCGCGATGTTCGTCCGCCTGGCCCCGCGCGCGGAGACGTCCCGGGACGGGGAGCTGGCTGAGCTGGCCGAGCTGGCCGGGTTCCTGCCGCTGGCCATCAGCCTGCTGGCCCGCGTCTACAACCGGCACGCGTCCTGGTCGCTGGCCGACCTGGCCGCGGAGACCCGGGCCAGCCTGCTCACCCTGGCCGCGGAGACCGACAGCGTCGCCGCCGCGTTCGAGGTGTCCTACCAGCATCTCGACCCCGGCCAGCGGGAGTTCTTCCGCCGCCTGGGCCTGCATCCGGGCACCACCACCGACGCCTACGCGGCCGCCGCGCTGGCCGGGGTCTCGCCTGGCGAGGCGGCCCGGCTGCTGGACGGCCTGCATGGCGAGGGGCTGCTGACCGAGACCGGCTACCGGCGGTACGGGATGCACGACCTGATCCGCCGCTACGCGGCCGAGCGCGCCGCGGCCGACCCGGCCGCCGAGCGCGATCGGGCCGTCGGCGCGCTGCTCGACTACTACGAGCAGGCCGCGGCCGCGGCCCAGGCCCAGCTCGGCCGGCACGCCCCGGTCCCGCCGGCCCCGCCCGGCTCCGGCCCGCCCGGTCCCGCGCGCGTCATCCCGGCGGCCGCGGCTCCGGCGCTGGCCGACAGCGTGGCCGCGCTGGCCTGGGAACGGGCCGAGCGGGCCAGCCTGCTCGCCTGCGTCGACTACGCGTCCCGCGCCGGCGACCGGGCCCGCCTGGCCGGCCTCACCGCCGGGCTGGCCGCGCTCCTGCACCACGACGGCCCGTGGGCCGAGGCCATCGCCCGGCACGGGGCCGCCGCGGCCGCCGCCGGGCAGCTCGGCGACCGGACCGCGCAGGCCGGCGCCCTCCGCGAGCAGGGCAACCTGCGCCGGCTGACCGGGGACTTCGCCGGCGCCGCCGCGGACGTGGACGCGGCCATGGCCAGCTACTGCGAGGCCGGCAGCCGGCTCGGCCGGGCCGCGGCCCTGAACGACCGGGGCGCGATCCGCCTGTCCGCCGGCGATCTCCCGGCGGCCACCGCCGACCTGGCGGCGTCACTGGCCAGCTTCCGCGACCTGGCCGATCGCCGCGGCGAGGCCAGCGCCCAGCACGATGTCGGCGCGGCCCACCTGGCCAGCGGGGACTACCCGGCCGGGATCGCGGCCCTGACGCAGGCGCAGGCCATCTTCCGGTCCCTGGGTGACCAGCTCGGCCAGGCCAGCGCGCTGTTCTACCTCGGCGACGCGCGCCGGGTCACCGGCGACTACCCGGCCGCGACCGACACCCTGGCGCAGGCGCTGGCCATGTTCCGGGAGCTGGGCATCCGCCGCGGCCAGGCCAGCGCCCTGGGCAACCTGGGGGCGGTCCGCCAGCTGACCGGCGAGTATCCCGAGGCCGCGCGCGACCTGGCGGAGGCGCTGGACATCTTCCACGATCTCGGCAACCAGGTCGGCCAGGCCTTCACGCTCATTCACGTGGGTGCGGTGCGGCGGCTGACCGGCGACTACCCGGGCGCGGCGTGGGCGCTGCGGCAGGCCCTGAGCATCTCCCGGGCCGTCGGGAGCCAGTACTGCCAGGGAACTGCGCTGATGGAGCTGGCCGCGGTCCGGCGGCTGGCGGGCGACCTGGCCGAGGCGGGCCGCGTTCTGGAGGAAGCGAGAGCCATCCTGGCGGACTTCGGCGATCCGGGCACGGAAGCGGAGGCGCTCAACGAGTCCGGGCTGCTGCACCGGGCGCGCGGCGAGCTCGGGCGGGCCGCGGACTATCACCGGCAGGCGCTGGAGCTGGCCCGCGGAATAGGCAGCCCGCGCGATGAGGCGGCCGCGCTGGCCGGCCTGGCGCGGTGCGAGCTGGCCGCGGGCAATCTGGCCGCGGGTGAGCTGGCCGCGGCCGTGGCGGGGCTGGTGCAGGCCCGTGAGCTGTTCGGTCGGCTCGGGGCGCCGGAGGCGGACGACATCAGCGCCGAGCTGGACGCGCTCAGCCTGGCCGGCCGGACCGTGCCGCAGCCCTGAGGCGGCGGCGCCGGGCCGGGCCGGCCGGGTACTCGGCCGCCTGACTGCGCGGGTTCACCGGGCACCACGCTGACCTGCGCGTGACCCGGATCACCAGCCGCTGACCCGGCCGGGGCCGGGCACGCGGACCAGGAGCTTCTCGGCCCGGATCGCGATGGTCAGCTGCCCCGTGGCGCCCATCAGCTCGCCGTCCAGCTCCCACGGGTAGGCGCGGTCGGCGTCGATGCGCAGCTCCCGGAACGCCCCGCGGGTCACCGGCCCGCCCGCGGGCGGGCCCGCGCGCCGCCGCAGCAGCACGTGCATGGCGACGGCCAGCCACCCGGCCCAGCTGCTCGCGGTCAGCACCACGACGTCGAGCAGCCCGTCGTCGGGTGCCGCGCCGGGCAGCAGCGGCACGCCGCCCTGCAGCCGCCCGACGTTGCCGGCGATGACCGCGCCGGCCCGGCGCCGCTGCGGCGGCCCGCCGTCGGCGCGCAGCGTCACCCGCATCGGCCGGTCCCGCAGGTGGCGCAGCCCGGCCAGGACGTAGGCGACCCAGCCGAGCCGCTTCTTCAGCGGCTCGCTGGTGCTGCCCAGCATCCGCGCGTCGAGGCCGAGCCCGGCCATGACCAGGAACGGCCGCCCGTTGGCGACCCCGACGTCCAGCTCGCGGTTCACCCCGGCCAGCGCCACGCCGAGCGCGCCGCGCACGTCCAGCGGCAGGCCGAGGTTGCGGGCCAGCAGGTTGCCGGTGCCCACCGGGACGACCGCCATCGGCGTGCCGGTGCCCGCCAGCCCCGCCCCGCAGGCCGTGACCGTGCCGTCGCCGCCGCACGCCACGACGAGGTCGGCCCCGCCCGCGACCGCCGTCCGCGCCTGCCCCCCGCCCGGGTCGGCGGGCGTCGTGGCCAGCCACATCGGGTCGGCCCAGCCGCGCTCGGCCATCGCCGCGCGGACCTGGGACCGGAACCGGCCCACGTCGGCGAACTTCACGGGATTGACGATCACCGCCGCCCGCCGCACCGCCCGGTGCGCCGCGGGCCCGTCGTCCTCCCGTCCGGGAGCCAGCGTCACGGCCCGACCCTATCGGCGCTGCTGCCTAGGGGCGGCAGACGAAGGCGACCGGGTCGCCGGACATGCGGAAGACGCCCTCGGCGTCGATGGCCTCCTGGACGGCCCGGCGGACGCCCTCGACGATCTCCGGCCAGGGCCGGGGCGCCTGGCTGGCGTAGCTGGCCGCCATGCTGGCCACGTAGTCCGCCGCCACCGCCGCGTCGGTGATCAGGACCGGCGGGGCCACGCCCGGCCGCACGCAGGTGACCAGGCCGAACACCGCCTCCAGCTGGGCGGCCGCGTTCTCGGCCGAGAACCCGTCGGCCAGCGCGGCGGGCAGCCGCCAGTCACCGGTCCCGCCGTTGGCCGCGCGCTCGATCAGCGTGCGCAGCGGCTGGCCGTGCCGCGCGCCGTTGGTCACCGCGACCAGGATGCCGCGCGGCTTCAGCACCCGGCGCAGCTCGCGGAGGGCCCGCGGCCGGTCGGCCACGTGATACAGCATGTGCGGGGCCAGCACGACGTGGAACGCCCCGTCCCGCACCGGCAGCGCGACCACGTCGGCGTTGACCACGGCCGGGTGCCCCGCCGCGGCGAGCATGCCCGCGGACAGGTCGCAGCCCACCGCGCGGGCCTTGCGCTCGCGCAGCGCCTTCAGGTACAGGCCGTTGCCGCAGCCCGCGTCCAGCACCCGCCACCCGGGGATGATCCGCGCCAGGTCCAGGACCCAGCTGACGATGTCGAAGTACGGCGTCTGGTCCTGCCACAGCCGCTGCCGGGCGGCGAGGTTGCGGTCATCGGCGTACTGCTCGGCCGTGCTCACCGCCACCGCGGCCTCGCGTGTCGATCCGCCGCCGGCCAGCCCCGCGGGCACGTCAGCCGGCTTCCGGGTCGAGTCCGAGGGCCGACCGGCCGCCGTCGACCGGCAGGACCGCGCCGTTGACGAAGCTCGCCTCATCCGACAGCAGGAACGCCACCGCGGCCGCCACCTCGGCTGGCCGGCCCGGCCGCCCGGCCGGGTGCAGCCGGGCGATGTCGGCCTCGGTGCGCGCGGCGGCCGCCGGTTCCTGCCCGGCCAGCAGCGCCCGGTACCGCTCGGTGCTGATCGACCCGAGCGCGACCGCGTTGACCCGGATGCCGCGCGCGCCGTAGTCGACGGCCAGCGCCCGGGTCAGGCCCTCGGTCGCCGCCTTGGCCGTGGCGTACGGCAGCGCCCCGCGGACCGGCCGCTGAGCCTGGTGCGAGGACACGTTCACGATCGAGCCCGGCGTGCCGCCGGCCAGGAACCGCCGGATGGCCGTGCCGCAGCCGGTCACGGCGGGAAGCAGGTTCGCGGTGATCAGGTCCGCGACCGCGCCGGGCGGCGCGGAGTCCAGTGCCGCGTCCCGGAACACGGCCGCGTTGTTGACCCAGCCCACGAGGACGCCCGCGTCCTCCGCGAGATCCGCGGCCCGGCCGGTCACGGCCTCGTCGGCGGCATCGCCGGTGACCGCGGCCAGCCGCGACCCGGCCGGGTGGTCCCGCGTCCAGGCCGCCGCGCCCGCGTCGGCCTCGATGATCACGACCGCGCCGCCGTCGGCCAGCAGCCGCTCGGTCACCGCGCGCCCGACGCCGCGGCCGCCGCCAGTCACTACGTAGCAGTCGGTCATGCCGTCACGGGACCCGCCGCCGAGGGCGCCGCGTGCTGCCGGGGGCACCGCGTGCGGTGGCCCCGGGCTCCGGCTGGCCCGCTAACGTGGCGATCCCGACGGGCCGGGCGCCGGCGACGGGCCCGGTGGCCCCGGCCGGCGGCTGCGCCGGATCTGGGCCGTGCCGTACGTGACGCCGAACAGCGCCGCCCCGGCCGGCCCGGCCACCCACAGCGGCCACGGGTAGGCCAGGTGCCCGCTGGTGACGGTGACCAGGAACCAGACCACCACGTTGATCGAGACGGCGGTCAGCCAGATCGTCCACAGCACCTTCAGCGCGGTCGGCATGTGGTCCGCGCGCGGCGGGATGACCACGGGGGAGGACTGCGGGGCGGCGGCCGCGGCCGCGGCCGGGGCCGGCCGGGCCAGCCCGGTCGCCGCGGGCAGGTCGGCGTGCAGGGGCGCAAGATCGGCGTAGGTCAGGGCGTCGTAGGCCAGGCCCATGCGCTCGACGTACTCGGGCATCTTCAGGCGCCCCTCGTCGAGCGCCGCCCGGAGCCGCCCGACGACTTCCTCGCGGTCCTGATCGGAGGCCCGCATGTGCTGCCGCTCATCCATCGCGCCTCCGCTGCCGCCTGCCGTGTAAGCGCTCGCCAGTAAGGATACCGATCTTCCGCGCCCGCCCTCTACACTCAGCCCGCGCGGGCGTCTAGTCCCGGCCGTTGGCGTGGCCGGTCAGGCGGAGGAACGCGGTCACCGCGATGATGACCACGGCCACGCCGCCGCCGGTCTCCAGGACCTGCAGACCGTCCCGGGCGTCCACGGTCAGCTCGACGAAGGTCACGGCCAGGACCATGACGATCATGGCCAGGACGCGGCCCTTGAGGTCGTTGAGGTCGCGCATCTCGAGCCAGGCCGGCATCCGGGCGATGCCGCCGACCCGGATCTCGCCGATGAACAGCTCGTAGAAGCCGATGGCCGAGATGAGCAGCGTCGCCCCGATCAGGAACAGGTCGATGTCCAGCAGGAACAGCCCCACCTGGTGGCCCACCGGGAACGGGTGCGAGGCAATGCTGCGGACGGAGTCCACGAACACGGCCGCGCCGTAGACGAAGGCGCCGAGGGCGGCCAGGATCAGGAAGGCGACCGGGATGATGGCCAGGCTCAGGGAAGCGCCCAGGGACCGCTCGACCCCCTCGGCCGCCCGCCCGGGGAGCCGGCGCGGCTCCGGGCCGGCCGGTCCGGGCTCTGGTTCGTGCGGCATGAGCCTCCCGTCGGGGGCGGGCGCTGAGCCGCCAGCGTTCCGGCGCCCAGGTCTTTTCCGTCGCCCGATGCTTACCCAGTCTTCAGCCGGATGCGCAGCTGGCGGCGGAGCCGCCTTACGAAACTGTGACGTCGGGGGAGCGGCCGTAAGACGGCCGCCGCGCTGCGCCGCTGACCTGGGTGGATCCGCGGACTACCGCTGACCTCCCTTCTCCCAAGGAGCACGGACATGCGCAAGCGCACATGCCTGGCCGCCGCAGGCAGCATGCTGGCGGCCACCATCGGCTTGTTCGGAGCGGCCGTCCCGGCCGGCGCGAGCACGGCCGCCGCGAGCACGGCCTCCCCGGTGGTCGGCTACACCTACGTCGACGGCAACACCGTCACGGCCAACACCATCGACGCGCTCGCCCGGCACGCCGACGGCTCGGTCACGCCGCTGGCGGGCGCGCCGTTCGCGGCGGGCGGCGCGGGCACCGGCGCGGGCCTGGCGTCGCAGGGCGCCATCCAGGCCACCCGCGACGGCCGGTTCCTGCTGGCCGTCGACGCCGGCAGCAACCAGATCTCGGTCCTGCGCGTCACCCCCGGCGGCGTGCCGGTGCCCGTCGGCCGCCCGGTGCCGTCCGGCGGGAACCAGCCCGTCAGCATCGCGGTCTCCCCGCTGGGCCTGGTCTACGTGGCCAATTCCGGCGCGGGCGGCAGCAACTACGCCGGCTTCCGGCTCAGCCCCGGCGGCACCCTCACGCCTATCCCCGGCTCGACGTTCGCCGTTCCGGCTGGCTCGGGCCTGGGCGACGTGTTCTTCAACGCCCTCGGCAATCATCTGATCGGGACGCGCACGGGCACCTCGCTGATCGACAGCTTCGTGGTGCTGCCGGGCGGCCGGCTGCTGGCCGCCCACGGCTCGCCGTTCACCGGCCAGGGCCTCGGCCAGCTCGGCGCCGAGTTCTCGCCCGCCCGCCCGGGCCAGCTGTTCGTCAGCAACGCCCACAACGGCGCCGGGCTCGGCACCGTGTCCGCTTACCGCGACGGCGTGCTGGGCCAGCTCACCCCGGTCGGCGCCTCGCCCTACCCGGACGGCCAGACCGCGCCGTGCTGGGTGGAGATCAGCCACGACGGCCGGTACCTGTTCACGGTCAACACCGGGTCGGCGAACATCTCCAGTTACGCGATCAACGCCAACGGCTCGCTGACCCTGATCGGCAGCACGCCCATCCGCGGCGGCGGCGCGGACATCGACGCCCGGCTGTCGCCCGACGGCCGGACCCTGTCGGTGGACGGCAGCGGCGCCCACATCCTGTCGGTGTTCGCGGTCAGCGGCGGCCACCTCACCGAGGTGCCCAGCTCCCCGACACCGCTGCCCGGCGTCGCCCCGTCCGGGGTCGTGACCATCTAGGCTGCGTTGTTCTCCCTGGCCCGCGCGCCCGGCGGCGGGCGGGCCAGGGAGCTGGTCACAGCGGGTCCGAGACGCTCCAGACCTGGGCGGTGGCCTCGCCGGGCAGCCGGGCCAGCAGCGAGGCCGCCGACGCCTCCGGCGTGATCAGGCTGCCCGTGCTGTGAAATTCGTTGAACCGCTCGTGCAGGCCCGCGCCGACCTGGGCCGGATCCTGGCCGCGGATCCACGCCTGCATGGCCGTGTCGACGGTGCCGGGCCGGTACACGTTGACCGTGACGCCGGTGCCCGCGAGCTCGGCGGCCAGGTTGAGGGTGTGGGCCTCGAGCGCGGCCTTGCCCGTGACGTAGGCGTTGGCGCGGATCATCCCGGCCGGGTCGACCGCCGCCCCGCTGGAGACGTTGGCGATGCGCCCCCAGCCCCGGTCGAGCATGGCCGGCAGCAGCGCGATGGTCAGGGTCGCCACCGCGGTGACGTTGACCGCCAGTGCCGTCGCCCACTCGGCCGGGTCGAGGCTCGCCGTCGCCTTGACCGGGGCCACCACCCCGGCGTTGTTGACCAGGACCTCCACCGTCCCGAGCTCGTCGCGGGCGCGCTGCGCGATCCCGGCGGGCGCCGCCGGGTCGGCCAGGTCAGCGACGATCACGAACGGATTCCCGCCCGCCGCCTGGACCAGCCGCGCCGTCTCCGCCAGCTCATCCCGGGACCGCGCCACCAGGCCGATCGCGGCGCCGCCGCGGGCCAGTCCCACCGCGATGGCCCGGCCGATGCCGCGCCCCGCCCCGGTCACCAGGGCCGTCTTGCCATGCAATGCAGTGCTCATATCGGATCAGCTTCCACCAATCGGCCGTTCTTACCTGTGGCTTCTTACAGTGCCGGAGCCTTCATAGGATCGGGGCATGATCCCCGCTGAGCCCGCCGCCGCCGGGATCTCCCCGCCGCCCGGGCTGGATCCCGACTCCGACCAGTGGGTCCGTTCGCTGGCCGGCCCCGCGGCCGAGCGGGAGGTGGCGCTGGCCCGCCTGCACGAGCTGCTGCTGCGGATCGCGCAGGCCGAGGTGCGCCGCCGGTCCGGGCGGCTGCGGATCGCCGGCCCCGAGCTCGACGACCTCGCTTACCAGGCCGCGGCCGACGCCATGATGGCCATCACCGCCAAGCTCGCCCAGTTCCGCGGCGAGAGCCGCTTCACGACGTGGGCGTACCGGTTCGTCATCCTCGAGGTATCGGCCAAAATCGGCAGGCATTTCTGGCAGAACGCTGCCGTTTCCCTCGACGCCGAAGACTGGGACCGGCTGCCCGACCGGTTCGGTCTCGAGCCGGCCCGCGCGGCGGAGCACCGCGACCTGGCCGGCGCCGTGCGCCGCGCGGTGGACGAGCAGCTGACCCCGCGGCAGCGGCAGGTCTTCGTGGCACTGGTCCTCAACGGCGTGCCCCTGGACGCCCTGGCCGCCGAGCTCGGCTCCAATCGCAACGCAATCTACAAGATAATGTTCGACACCCGGCGTAAGCTCCGGACCTTCCTGGTCGCTAACGGCTACCTGGACGATGACCATTCGAGGCCCTCATGACCGGCTGGCCCGCGGCACTGGACCGCTTCCTGCAGACCGACCCGCGCGACGTGGGCTGCGCGCAGGCGATGAACCTGCTGCATGTCTATGTCGAGCTGGTCGCCGCGGACCGCACCGGGGCGGAGCGCTACCCCGGCATCGCCGCCCACCTGCGCGCGTGCGGCCCGTGCGGCGAGGACTTCGACGGCCTGCTCGCCGCGGTGACGGGCACCGCGGAGTTATCCGGCCCGCCGGGCCAAGGACGTAAGCTGATCATTCCCGACACCGTGGTCGCACGCACTGCCCTGCGGCGAGGAGCCCGCGATGACTGCCGGAACGTCCCCCCGCCTGGTGTCGGTTCACATCTACCCGCTCAAGTCCGGGCGGGGAATTGACCTGACCGGCGCGGACGTCGAGCCGTGGGGCCTGGCCGGGGACCGCCGGTGGCTCCTGGTCGAGCTGGACGGCAAGTGCGTCACCCAGCGCCCGGAGCCGTCCATGGCCCGGATCGTCGTCCGCTACGTCCCCGGCGGGCACGGCTCGATCGAGGTGTCCGCCGATGGCGGCCCGCCGCTGACCATCCAGGCCCCGGTTCACGAGCGCGGCGCCGAGCTGGTGTGGGTCACCGTCTGGGCCTCGAAGGTCCTGGCCGCGGCGGCGGGACCTACCGCCGACGAGTGGTTCTCGCGCTTCCTCGGCCGGCCGCTGCGCCTCGTCTACCTCGACGACCCGACCCGCCGGCAGGTCGATCCCGAGTTCGGGCACCCGGATGACCGGGTCAGCTTCGCCGACGGCTTCCCGCTGCTGCTCACCACCGTGAGCTCGCTGGAGGCCCTCAATGACTGGCTGATCGAGGACCGGAGCGAGCCCGTCCCGATGAACCGGTTCCGCCCCAGCGCAGTCGTCGCCGGCCCGCCGGCCTGGGCCGAGGACGACTGGCACCGCGTCCGGCTCGGCCCGGTGACGTTCCGGGTGGCCAAGCCATGCGGGCGCTGCCAGATCACCACCACCGACCAGTTCACCGGGGAGCGCGGCCGGGAGCCGCTGATGATGCTCGGCCGCCGCCGCAAGTTCGGCCAGCAGCTCGTCTTCGGCCAGAACCTCATCCCCGACGGCACCGGCACCATCCGGGTCGGCGACGAGGTCGAGATCCTCGAGTAGCCCGGCTCAGACCACCACCTGGCGGCGCAGCCGCCACAGGGCCGCGCCGGCCAGGACGGCCGCCCCGGCCCCGGGCAGGTACCACTGCCACGGGGAGATGCCCCCGACGTCGTAGCCGATGTAACCGAGCAGCTGGATGACCAGGAACTCAGACGTCAGGTAGACGGCCATGGCCAGCGCCGGCCGGGCGTCCACGACGGCCCAGAGCATCACCAGCGCGAGGACGACCCACGGGGCGGAGATCAGCAGCAGCCGGGGCAGCGGCGGCAGGCTGGAAAACCCGGAGTGCGGGCGGAGCCGGCCCAGCTCGAGCGGGGTGAGGGCAGCGCGCGGCACGGGCAGGAGGGCGGGCCCGATCAGCGCGACCATCTTGGCCCCGAGCACCGCGCCGGCCAGCCACAGCCACAGCCGCGGCAGACGCTCTCGCCCGAGGACCACGGCGGCCAGCAGGACCAGCAGGCCGGCGGGCTGGATCGCCATTACGCGATCCCCCCAGAACAGCAGGAACGCCACGGCGGCGGCCAGCGCGAGGCCCGCCGCGACGACCCGCGGCGCGAACCAGGCGGCGCTCACCACCGCCAGCGCCAGCAGTCCGAACGCGGCCTCGCGGCCGTCGCCCGCCGTCTGCGGGTAGTAGCTCGTCCAGCCCAGGATGACGTCGCTGAGGTAGCTGGCGGTGAGCCCCAGGAGCGCCAGCGCGGCGCCGAGCAGCGCGGCCAGGCGGAGTCCGGCGGCGGTGGTCAGCCGCTGATCCTGCCCGCCCCGGACCCGCAGCCCGCCGATGATCAGGGCACGCGTGTCGCGCAGCGACGGGCGCCGCCTGCCCGGCGCACTGGCCTCCATGAGCGTGCCGAGCATCTCATCGGCCCGTTTCGTGCGATAAGAGGTCGGATAAGCGCGCAGCAGCCAGCGATAATGCCGCTCCAGCGCGGTCATGCCGGCCGTGCTTCCCGGCCCGCGCCGTCCGCCTGCGGGGCGACGCGGCTGGTCACCAGGTCGGCGGCCGCAGCCATCCGGGTCGCCTCGGCGCGCAATGCCGCCGCGCCGGGCTCGGTCAGCCCGTAGGAGCGGCGGGCCCGGCCGTTGACGATCTCCTCGCGGACGACGTGCACGTAGCCCTCGGCGGCGAGGCGGTCCAGCGCCGTGTAAAGGGTCCCGGTGGCCAGCCGGACCCGGCTCCCCGACATCTGCGCCGCGCGCTTGATGATGGCGTACCCGTGCAGCGGCCCGTCCAGGAGGGCGGCCAGCACGAAGTACGTCGGCTCCCTCATCTCGGCCGTCGACTTACTCATGCGAGCAGAATAAGTAGATGGCCGACGTATGGCAAGGCGTTTGGCGCTAAGGCGGGAGGGAAAATTCACGAGATGTTTGGCGGCCGACGGGGGGTGTCGATGATTACGACCATGCTGCACATCCGGGTCCGGCCCGGGTACGAGGAGGAGGCCGTCGACACCCTGTCGGCGATCGAGCGGCACGCCCGCCAGGACACCGGGATGGTGAACTTCACCTGGCTGCGGGACGAGCACGACCTGGGCTCGTTCACCCTGTTCGAGCAGTGGGAGAGCCAGGAGGACCACGACCGGCACCTGAGCGCCGGTTCCTCCCGCTGGGCGCGGTTCACCCCCTGCCTGGCCGAGGAGCCGCGGCCGGGCAGCTTCCGGCCGGTCAGCGAGCTGGCCGCCGCGCCCGGCCCCGACGAGGTCAGCCGGCTCGTCCGGGACTGGTTCTGGAAGCTCAGCGCCCACGCCCCGGTCCGCGAAGTGCTGCCCATGCTCGTGACCGACGGCCTGGTCATGGAGCTCCCCGAGGGCACGCTGACCACAGATGCCGAGTTCCGCAAGTGGTACACCCGGATCGGCAACGCCTACTACGGCCAGTCCTACGAGCTCGAGTACCTCGAGGCCACCGAGGTCCCCGGCTCGCTCGCCGCCGACCTCGAGCTGACCGTCGTCTGGCGGGTCCGCCGCACCGGCGACGGGGCGAGCCTGGCCTTCCGGACCCGCCAGTCGTGGCGGCTGGTGCGGTGCCCCAAGACCGGGCGGGCCCTGATCGCCCGCCTGCAGGTGCGCGAGGTGACGGAGAACCCCGTCCCGGCCGTGTCCCACGGCGCCGCCGCCGCCCGCTGACGGGCCTCCCTGATTTCAGCTCCTGTCCGCCGACGGCGAACCGGAGCACTCCGATCGAGTTATAACTTGTCTCTGCGAGTATCGCGACGTACGCTGTCGATATATCGTGACCGTATCTCAGATGTAACGGGGTGCAGGATGGCAGCAGCGGCGTGCGGAGCAGGCGACTTTGACTTCAGCCTCTTCGAGGCACTCAAGTTCGCGAACGCCCGGATCAACGAGGTCCGGCGCGGTGTCGAGGCCATGTCCGGCCACGGCCGCAGCGCACCGTGGGACCGGGGACCGCGGGGCAAGCGGGGGCCAGGCCCCGGTCACTGGGGCGGCGGCATGGGCGGCCAGTGGGCCGGCTTCTGGCCGGGCCCGCCCGGCGCGCCCGAGCCCGGCCGGGGCCCGAAGGCCGGCCGCGGCGACGTCCGCGCCGCGATCCTGGCCCTGCTCAAGGAGGGCCCGCGGAACGGCTACCAGATCATGTCCGACATCAAGGAGCGCAGCCGCGGCGCCTGGCGCCCGAGCCCCGGCGCGGTCTACCCGGCGCTGTCCGCGCTGGCCGACGAGGGCCTGATCGTCGGCGAGGAGTCCGCCGGGCGGCGGACGTTCCGCCTGACCGACGCCGGCCGCGCCTACGTCGAGGAGCACCCCGACATGGCCCGCGGCGCCTGGGAGTCCGACGAGCAGCAGGAGGCCTGGCAGGTCCCCGGCCTGTTCACCGAGGCGGCCCGCCTCGGCGGCGGCATCGTCCAGGTCGCCCGCGTCGGCACGCCCGAGCAGGTGCGCGCCGCGGAGCGGCTGCTGGAGGAGACCCGGCGCGGGCTGTACCGCATCCTCGCCGACGACCACGACGACCACGACGACCACGACGACCACGAAGATCCTGACGGGGACGAGTAGCGATGAACGATCACATCCGGGTTTCAGACGCAGACCGGGAGCGGGTGGCCGAACGGCTGCGGGAGCACTTCGCCGAGGGACGGCTGTCCAGTGACGAGCTGGACGAGCGGATCGCGGCGACGCTCAGCGCGAAGACCTTTGCGGAACTGCGGCGGGTGACGAAGGACCTGCCGGATCCTGAGCCGGCTGGGGCTCCGGGACAGGACCGGCCGTACCCGGCGCCGCCCTGGGCCGGGTGGCAGGGGTTCGCCATGCGGCGCCGCGGGCGGGGGCCGCGGCTGCTGCCGCTGGTGCTGCTGGTGCTTCTCGCGGCGCTGGTGATTCCGGGGGCGGGCTTCCTGTTCGTCGCGTTCGTGAAGGTCGTGCTGGTGTTCTGGCTGGTGGCCGCGCTGGCCGCGGTGTTCGCGGCGGCCCGGTTCCGGCGGCATGCTCGCCGCCACTGGCAGTCCGGTCCGCGCGGGCCGTGGGGCCGCGGGCCCTGGGGGCAGTGGGAGTAGCGCGGCCGTCCGGCTGGACGGCTGGACACTGGCTTTCGGCTGGGATGATTTCCGGAGGAATGGACGGCCGGGCCATGTGGCCCGGCCGCTTCCCGAGGAGGCGCGGGGCCAGTGAGCAGCGGCGAGTCATCCCTGGACACCGGCATCCCGCACCCGGCCCGGGTCTACGACTACTGGCTGGCCGGCAAGGACAACTTCGCGGCCGACCGGCAGACCGGGGACCAGATCGTCGCGACGCAGCCGAGCGTCCTGCCGGCCGTGCGGGCGAACCGGGCATTCCTGCGGCGGGCCGTGAAATTCCTGGCCCGGGAGGCGGGGATCCGGCAGTTCCTTGATATCGGGACGGGGCTGCCGACGAACGAGAACACGCACCAGATCGCGCAGGGAGTGGCGCCGGAGTCGCGGGTTGTGTACGTGGATAACGACCCGATCGTGCTGGTGCATGCCCGGCGGCTGCTGGAGGGTTCTGCGGAGGGCGCGACTACGTATATCGAGGCCGATGCGCGGGACCCGGAGGGGATCCTGCGGGAGGCGGGGGCGTTCAATGAGCAGCGGGTGGTGGCTCGGTTTGTGCCGCGGACGAGGCCGGAGATCTTGAGGTACTTCGAGGGGCTGGAGCTGGTGGAGCCGGGGCTGGTGCCGCTGCCGGAGTGGCGGGGAATGGGCAAGGCGACGGAGTGGATCCCGGCGTACGGGGGAGT
>DASYBB010000055.1:0-8929 GCA_036501025.1 Streptosporangiaceae bacterium | reverse complement strand
GGCGCCCCGAGCGCGACTCGAACGCGCGACCTACTGCTTAGGAGGCAGTTGCTCTATCCGCTGAGCTATCGGGGCTGACGCGGCCGGGTGGCGCCCCGGCCCCACAAGCCTAGCCGGAACTGCCCGCCGCCACGATCCGCCTCGGCCAGCCCTGCGCACGCCCGACGCACCCCACCCCAGCGCGCCCGCCGCTAGCCCGCCGACCGCACCGCGCCGGGCAGCCCGTCAAAACCCCCGCCGTAAGGTAGGACAACGTACGGCCACGGGGCGAGGAGCAGCGCAGTGCAGGTAAGGGATGTGATGACGCCGGCGATGGTCACCGAGTCGCGGGGCGACAGCCTGCGGGCGGCGGCGGCGCGGATGTGGCGGCAGCAGACGGGCTCGCTGCTGGTGACCGAGGACGGCAGGCTGGCCGGCATCATCACCGAACGGGACGTCCTGCGGGCCGTGGCCCTCGGCGCGAACCCCGACAAGAGCACGGTGGACGACGCGATGACCGCCGAGGTGTTCACGGTCCCGCCGGACCTGAACCTCCAGGACGCGGCCCGGCTCATGGCCGGGCGGTGGATCCGCCACCTGCCGGTGGTGGACGGCGAGGAGATCCTCGGCGTGGTGAGCCTGCGGGACATGACGGGCGTCCTGGCCGCCATGGCGCCGGGCAGCGTGGACGTGGAGCACGAGTTCGACCTGCTGGTCCGCGAGCGCCGCCTGACCCAGATCGAGCAGGGCGACCTCGACTAGAGCCGGCTAGAACCGGCTAGCGCGCCCCCCGGCAGACGAAGGCCGCCACATCGCCGGCGGTGCGGAACTCCCCCCGGCGGTCGATGGCCGTCTGGACCTGCTCGCGGACG
Source organism: Streptosporangiaceae bacterium (assembly GCA_036501025.1). GTDB lineage: Bacteria > Actinomycetota > Actinomycetes > Streptosporangiales > Streptosporangiaceae > DASUBV01. The sequence goes on along the minus strand of DASYBB010000055.1, from coordinate 8,078 downwards.
TCCTGCGCGACCTCGTCCCAGGCCCGCGCGACCTGAGGCTGGTAGTGATCGGCCAGGCTGCTCACGTAGTCGGCCGCCACCGCCGCGTCCGTGATCACGACCGGCCCGGCCTCGGCCGCCCGGACGCAGGTCACCTCGCGGAAGGCCGCGCCGAGCTGGGCGGCGGCGTTCTCCCGGTTCGACCTGGTGCTGGCCGGGCACCTGCTCGACCTGGTGCCCGGCGGCCATCCCCGGCGTCAGCCCGGCCAGGTCCAGCACCCACGCGGTGAACTCGAAGAACGGGACCTGGCACCGCCACAGCCGCTGCCGGGCGTTCAGGTTCCGGTCGTCCGCGTACTGGCCGGGCGGATTCAGCGCCACGCGCCCGCCCTACGGCAGCGCGATCGGCAGCTTGATCCCGTCCAGCGCGTGCGGGCACGGGCAGTCGCGCTCCTCGGGCAGGGCGGTGATCACCGACATGATCAGCGAGCGGAGCCGGGCCACGTTCGCGCCGAAGATGGCCAGCACCTCGTCCTGGGTGACGCCCTCGCCCTCCTCGACCCCGGCGTCGGTGTCGGTGACCAGGGCGACGGGCGTGTAGCAGAGGGCCAGCTCGCGGGCCAGGCCCGCCTCGGGCTGCCCGGTCATGCCGATGATCGTCCAGCCCTGGTCCGCGTACCAGCGGGACTCGGCCCGGGTGGAGAAACGCGGCCCGTCGATGATCACCAGCGTCCCGGCGGGAGCGGGCGGCCAGCCCGCGGCCGAAGCCGCCGCCACGGCGGCCGAACGGCCCACCGGGCAGTACGGGTCGGCGAAGCCCACGTGCACGGCGCCGCCGACGTCGTAGAAGGTGTGCGCTCGGCCGCGGGTGCGGTCCACGACCTGGTCGGGAATGACCAGCGCGCCGGGACCGAGACCGGGGGTCAGCGAGCCGACGGCGCTCGGGGCCACGATCTGCCGGACGCCGACCGACCGCAGCGCCCACAGGTTCGCGCGGTAGGGGATCTGGTGCGGCGGGAACCGGTGGTCGCGGCCGTGCCGCGGGATGAACGCGACCTGCCGCCCGGCCAGCTCGCCGATGACCAGCGGGTCACTCGGCAGGCCGAACGGGGTCTCGACGCGCACCTCGCGGGCTCCGTCGAGGAACTCGTAGAACCCGGTCCCGCCGATGACCCCGATGCTGGCCTGCCCGGCGGGCACGGCTCAGGCGACCTTGGAGCCCGACGACGAGCTGCTGCCCGCCGCCGCGGTGCTCTTCTTCTCCCCCGACGAGCCCGACGAGCCCGACGAGCCCGAGTCGCCCGACGAGCTACTGGACGAGCTGCCGTTCTTGGCGCCGTCCTTGCTGCTCTTCTCGCCGGAACCGCCCGAACCGCCGTCCTTGGCCGACGAGCCCTCCTTGGCCGAGCCGTTGGCGGCCGACCCGGCGGGCGCGCCCGCCGTGGAGCTGTTGCGGCTGTCCGTGCGGTAGAAGCCCGAGCCCTTGAAGACGATCCCGACCGGCGAGTACACCTTGCGCAGCTTGCCGCCGCAGCTCGCGCAGACGGTCAGCGCATCGTCGGTGAACTTCTGGACCACTTCGGTCCGGTCACCGCACTCGGTGCAGGCGTACTGGTACGTCGGCACAGTGTCCTCCCTTATTGCTGCGGCGTTAGCACTCGCCGCGGTCAACTGCTAGATGGTAGCAACCCCGGCGGCAGGCTGGTGATTCCATGTCCGGGCCGGGCCACGGCCCGCACGGGCCGGTCGTGGGGGGCGGCCGGCACCTCATCGAGGAGCTCGTCGTCGTAGAGCAGGGCGATCGTGGGGACGGCGGCGCCGACCCGGGCCAGCGCCCGGTCGTACGAACCGCCGCCCCGCCCCAGCCGGTTCCCGCGAAGGTCAGCGGCCAGGGCGGGCACGATGACGAGATCCGCGCTGGTGATGGCGCTGACGCCGCGGGGCGGCTCGCCGGGCTGCAGGAGCCCGCGGGGGCCGGAGACCAGCGAGTCCGGGCCCTCGTATGAGGCCCAGTCCAGGTCACCGCCGGCCTCCAGGAGCGGCAGGAGCACGTAGCTGCCACGTTTCCACAGGGTAAAGATGAGGGCACGGGTGCTGGGCTCAGTGCCGACCGACACGTACGCGGCCACCGTGCCCGCCATCTGCGTCGGCGGGTAGGCCAGGACGGCGTCGCTCAGGGCCCGGCCCGCGGCGTCCCGCCGGGTTTGCGACAGCTCCCGGCGGGCAGCCTGCCGGGAGGCTCTCAGCTGTGCTTTCCGGTCAGCAAACTCCGGGGAAACAGCCTCGTCACCGACCATGCCGCGCTCACATTCTCCAGGCCCGCTAGCTAAGGTTCTCACCATGGCGCACTCACCAGCAGTCACCAAAGCGATCATTCCCGTGGCCGGCCTCGGGACCAGGTTCCTGCCCGCCACGAAGGCGACGCCCAAGGAAATGCTGCCCGTCGTCGACCGGCCGACCATCCACTATGTGGTGGAGGAGGCGGCCAGCGCGGGCATCCGCGACGTGCTGCTGGTGACGGGCCGGGGCAAGGGGTCCATCGTCGACTATTTTGACAGTAATCCGGCGCTGGAGGCGGCGCTCGAGGCCAAGGGCGACGACGACGGGCTCGCGGCCGTCCGCGCCTCGCAGGGCCTGGCCACGATCCACTCGGTCCGCCAGGGCGCCCCCAAGGGCCTCGGCCACGCGGTGCTGTGCGCGGCCGAGCACGTCGGGAACGAGCCGTGCGCGGTGCTGCTGGGCGACGACTTCATCCACCCCGACGACCCGCTGCTGCAGCGCATGATCGAGGTCCGCCAGCAGTACGGCGGCAGCGTCGTGGCGCTGATGGAGGTCGACCCCGAGCAGGTGTCGTCGTATGGGGTGGCGGCGTTCAAGCCGACCGAGCAGGAGGACGTGGTCTCGGTCACCGACCTGGTCGAGAAGCCCGCCGTCAAGGACGCGCCGTCCAACTGGATCGTCATCGGGCGCTACATCTGCGACCCCTCGGTCTTCCCCGTGCTGCGCGAGACGCCGCCCGGCCGGGGCGGGGAGATCCAGCTCACCGACGCGCTCCGGACGCTGGCCGCCGCCGACGGCGGGGTGCACGGCGTGCTGTTCAGCGGCCGCCGCTACGACACCGGGAACAAGCAGGAGTACCTGCGGACCCAGGTCCAGTTCGCCTGCGAGCGGCCCGACATCGCGCCCGAGTTCATCCCCTGGCTGCGGGCCTACCTCGACGGGCTGCCCGGGGAGGGTGCAAGCTAGCCCACGATGGACTCTGTAGACGATTACCTCGACGAGATACTGGCGGCGATCACGCCGCTGCCGCCGCGCGAGCTGAGCCTGGCGCAGGCCCACGGCGCCGTCCTGGCACAGGACGTGACCGCGCAGTGGGCGCTGCCCGCGTTCGACAATTCGGCCATGGACGGCTATGCCGTGCGGGCCGCCGACGTGGCGGGCGCCCCGGTGACGCTGCCGGTGGACGGCGAGATCGCGGCCGGCGACACCGGCGCCCGCGAGCTGGCCCCGGGCACCTGCATCCGGATCATGACCGGGGCGGCCATGCCGGCCGGCGCGGACGCGGTGGTGCCGGTGGAGCTCACCGACGGCGGCACCCAGGCGGTCGAGATCCGGTCGGCGGTCGACCCGGGCGCGTCCGTCCGGCTGCGCGGCGGCGACGCGGTCCCCGGCGACCTGCTGCTGGCCGCGGGCGCCCGGATCGGGGCGGTGCAGCTCGGCCTGCTGGCCGCCGCGGGCCTGGCCGCCGTGCCCGCCCGGCCGCGGCCGCGGGTCACGGTGATCTCCACCGGCGACGAGCTGGTCGAGCCCGGCCAGCCCCTTGTCCCCGGGCAGATCTGGGAGTCCAACAGCGTCATGCTGGCCGCGGCGGCCCGCGAGGCGGGCTGCGCGGCCACCCGGTACCCGGTCGTGCGCGACAGCACCGACGCGGTCCTGGCCGCCATCCAGGACGCCATGGCCGACGCCGACCTGCTGGTCACCAGCGGCGGGGTCAGCATGGGCGCCGAGCACGACGTGGTCAAGGCGGCCCTGTCCAAGCTGGGCACGGTCCGGTTCCGCCAGGTGGCCATGCAGCCCGGCATGCCCCAGGGGTTCGGCCTGGTGGGCCACGGCGTCCCGATCTTCACCCTGCCGGGTAACCCGGTCAGCGCGTACGTGTCGTTCCAGCTGTTCGTCGCGCCCGCCCTGGACGCGTTCCAGGCCCTTGACCCGAAACGGATCGCTCAGCGCCAGGCCGTTCTCATGGCGCCAGCCCGTTCCCCGGCGAACAAGAGGTCCTTCCTGCGCGGCATCCTCGACGAGCAGGGCGGCCAGGTGGCCCAGGTGACCCCGGTATCGGGGCAGGCGTCGCACCAGCTGGCGTCGCTGGCCCGGGCCAACGCGCTGATCATCGTGCCGGAGCAGGTGACGGCGGTGGAGGCCGGCACGGTGGTGGACGTGCTGGAGCTGCCGTGAGTATCTCCGAGGGCTCGCGGGGCCTGACGCACCTGGACTCGGCCGGGCAGGCGCGGATGGTCGACGTGTCGGGCAAGGACGTGACGGCGCGGACGGCCACGGCGACCGGCCGGGTGCTGCTGTCGCCTGTCGCCGTGGCCGCCCTTCGCGACGGGACGCTGCCCAAGGGCGACGCGCTCGCCGTCGCGCGGATCGCCGGCATCCAGGGGGCCAAGCGGACCCCGGACCTGATCCCGCTGTGCCACCCGATCGGGCTGCACGGGGTCAGCATCGACCTGGTCGTCGGCGACGACGGCGTGGGCATCACGGCGGTGACCCGGACCGCCGACCGGACCGGCGTGGAGATGGAGGCGCTGACCGCCGTCGCCGCCGCCGGGCTGGCGCTGATCGACATGATCAAGGCGGTCGACCCGGCCGCCGTCATCACCGCCATCCGGGTCGAGGAGAAGACCGGCGGCAAGACCGGCCTGTGGCGGCGGCCGTCGCTGGAGGCACAGTGATCCGGGCCCTGGCGATCACCGTCTCGAACCGGGCCTCGGCCGGGATTTACGAGGACAAGTCGGGCCCGGTCCTGGCCGCGCTGCTGGCCGAGGCGGGCTGCGAGGTGGCCGGACCCCTGGTCATCCCGGACGGCAGCGCCGTCGAGGCGGCCCTGCAGGACGCCATCGCGGCCGGCTACGACGTGGTCGTGACCACCGGCGGCACCGGCCTCACGCCCGGCGACGCCACCCCGGAGATGACCCAGCTGCTGCTGGACCGGGAGATTCCGGGCATCCCCGAGGCCATCCGCGCGGCCGGCGTGGCGGCCGGGGTGCCGTCGGCGGCGCTGTCCCGCGGCGTGGCGGGCATGGCCGGAACCACGCTGATCGTCAACCTGCCCGGCTCGACCGGTGGCGTCCGGGACGGCATGGCCGTCCTGGGCGGCCTGATCGGCCACGCGGTCGATCAGATGCGGGGCGGCGATCACCCCCGGCCGAGCGGCAGCGCATGAGGCGCTTTCCGGTCCACGCGGCCGGCCGGACGAGCGCGGTCACAGGAGATATCCGAGTCGATTCGTTCCGTGACCCGATAGCGCGGCGAACGATTGTCACGCAATGATGGGGACTGTGGGACGAATGCGCGGCTGGCCCGTGACCCTGACGGAGCCGTCGCTCCTGGGTGCTCCGGTGGGGCTGCGCCCGATCCGCGTCAAGGACGCCACGGCCTGGCGGGACGGGCGAGTCCGCAATGCCACCTGGCTGCGGCCGTGGGAGCCCACTAATCCCGAGACGCCGCTGTACCGGACCACGCTCGGTCCCTATGTCGCCATGGCGCGGACGATGCGCCGCGAGGCCCGCCAGGGCATCACCCTGCCGTGGGTCGTGACCTACGACGGGCAGTTCGCCGGGCAGCTGACCGTCGGCGGGATCGTCTGGGGGTCCTCCCGATCGGCCCAGGTCGGGTACTGGGTCGACGAGGCCCATGCCGGGCAGGGCGTGACGCCCACGGTGCTGGCCATGGCCATGGACCATTGTTTCTTCGTGGTCGGCCTGCACCGGGTCGAGGCGACGATCCGGCCGGAAAACCAGGCCAGCCGCCGGGTGGTCGAGAAGCTGGGCTTCCGCGAGGAGGGCCTGCGCCGCCGCAGCCTGCATATCGACGGCGCGTGGCGCGACCACCTCTGCTACGCGCTGACCGTCGAGGACGTGCACGGCGGGCTGCTGGCCCGGTGGCGGAGCATCGTGCAGGCCCAGCGGTCGCGGGCGAGCTCGTAGCGGTCTCTTCAGTCCTTGTGGCGGGCGTGCGCGACGTTAATGACCGCGATCGCGACCCAGATCACCAGCAGGATCGCGAACTCCGCGGCCGCGCTGCCCTTGTTCAGCCCGGCCACGATCGCGGTCAGCGGGATGCCGAGCGCGATGGACACGATGGCCAGCGCGAAGGTCTTGTCCCTGGCCGGCTTGGGCACGGCCGGCGGCGGCGGGGTGGCCTGCATCTGCGCCGGCTGCAGCGGGTACTGGCGCGGCCCGTTCAGCCGCGCGTCGACCCTGGCGTCGATCTCCTTGCCGACCTTGTCCAGGAACGATTCCAGGACCGCGTCGCGGTAGTCCGGGCCGAGTTCATGGCTCACCTCGGCCGCGGCGCGAAGCTCGTCGGGCGTAAACGATGACGTGCTCACGAAAACAAGATATATCTCACGTGAGCGGCCTAGGCCAAGAGTGACGCGAAACCGTTGTCCGCACGGGCAGTATTCGCTATCTTGCGACACACCGGTCGCAGTCCTCGCCACGCCCGGCGCCGGCCCCTACCGTGCGTGACGTGACCTCGCGCGTTTGCCGATCCAGCCCAGCGGGAGAGCTGTCCGTGACGTGGCGCGGTCCTGAGCGCGGTGCTGGCCCGTGAGCAGTGCCATTCTGTACCTGGCCATCGTGGCCATCTGGGCCTTTCTGCTCGTTCCGCGGTGGATCCGGCGGTCGCACACAGCGTCGTTTGCGGGGAGTTCCGCAGCTGGCGGCGTGACGCCTGCAGAGCCGGATGAGCCGGAGGTGGAGGTGGATGAGCCGGAGGCGGACACCGCGCCGCTTCCGGCCATTACGGCTGCCCTGGTGTCGGCTTCGTCGGAGTCGGCCTCGTCGGTGTCGGCCTCGTCGGCGCGGCCGGCCTCGTCGGCGCGGCCGGGCTCGGGTGGTGCGCAGGGCTCTAGCGGCGGTCCGGGCACAGGAGGAGGTCAGGACGCCTCAGCATCCCGGAGCCGGCCCGCAGGGCCGACGAGGCCGCCGGGGCGGCCGCGGCCCGCGATCAGCCGCGGCAAGGTCCTCCAGGCCCGCCGCCGGCTGCTCACCATCCTGGTCCTGCTGGCTTTCGCCGCCGCATCGTGCACCGTGCTGCGGCTGGCCTCGCCGTGGGTGTGCATCCCCCCGGCGGTGATGCTCGGCATGTACGTCCTGCTGCTGCGCGAGACGGCCCTGGCCGACGCCGAGCGCGCCCACCGTGAGGCGCAGCACGCGGCCGCGGCCCGCCAGCGCGCCGTGGCCCGGTCCCGGGCGGCCTGGGCGGCGCGGACGCCTCAGCCCACGGCCCAGATCATCGACATCTCGGGGCGGCTCCAGGACCAGCTCTACGACCAGTACGAGGACGCCACCAACCGGGCGGTCGGGGACTGACGGGGGCCGCCGGGGCGCCCCCCGCGGCTGCGCGTGCGCGAAGTACCCCGCGGATTTGCTACGCTGGCGTCCGGTCTTTGGGGCTGTAGCGCAGTCCGGTAGCGCACCTCGTTCGCATCGAGGGGGTCAGGGGTTCGAATCCCCTCAGCTCCACCCGAAGATCCTGGGGTTTAGCCAGGTCAGAGGCTCCTTGTACAGGTCTCATCCTACGTCGCGGATGGGACCTGTTCCATATTTGGGAGGAATTTGGGAGGTCATCTTCTCCCTGCCTCCCGGTGTCGGGATCGGGTGGACGGTCGCGTTGGGGGCCGGCTGGTCCGGGTGGTGATCTTTTCTGGCGTGGTTGGCCTCGTCGCGTGATGGGGCCAGGAGGGCGTCCAGGAGCGGGACGGGCGAGTGGCCTGCGATGCTGGCGCGGGCTTTGAGGGACTCGTCCCAGCGGGCGTGGAGGGCGGCGGTTAGGTCGCTGCGCATGCGCTCGGAGGCGTGGGCGTAGAGGCC
>DASYBB010000054.1:0-2852 GCA_036501025.1 Streptosporangiaceae bacterium | reverse complement strand
GGGGGTGGGCTGGGCGGGCCTGGTGTGCTGAGGGCGGACAGGACAGGGAAGGGCCGCTCGCGGTGGAGGGCAGGCTCTTATCAGGTCACGATGTCAGCAGGCCGGGCAGGGGGCCCCGGGAGCGGCCGGCAGGTCATGGGCAGGCCAGCAGGGGTGCGGCAGTCGCTGGACGGGCCAGGCCGCTCCCGGGAAGCGGTCAGGCGCCGGCGCGCAGGCAGTGGTAGACCTCGCGGGCGACGTAGCGTTTCAGGCAGCGGATGATCTCGGTCTTGGACCGGCCTTCGGCGCTGCGCCGGGCGGCGTAGGCGCGGGTGGCCGGGTGGAAGCTCATCCGGCAGATCACGATCCGCCACAGGGCGTGGCTGGCCTGGCGGTCACCGCCGCGGTTGAGCCGCCGGCGGGTGACCTTGCCTGATGAGGCGGGGATCGGGGCGGCCCCGCACAGGTGCGCCCAGGCCGCCTCGGATCGCAGCCGGCCCGGGTGGTCCCCGGCCGCGATCAGCAGCAGCGCGGCGGTGTGCGGGCCGACGCCGGGCAGGGCCAGCAGCCCGGGGGCGCGGGCGGCCACCAGCGGGATGATGAGCTCATCCAGCCGGGTGATCTGGGCATCTAGGAACAGGGCGCGGCGGCCCAGCTCGCGCAGCGCAGCCCGGACGGCGTAGCCGGGCACGTCCCCGGGCCGGGGCCGCATGGCCGCCAGCTCGCTGGCCAGCCGGGCGGCGGCGTGCGCCGCGAACCGGACCCGCAGCTCCTCCGGGCCGGTCACCAGCAGCGCCCGGGCCTGGTTGATCGCCTGGGTCCGCTCAGCCCGGGCGCTGCGCCTGGCCACCATCAGCGCCCGGATCGCCTCCACCGCGCCGTCCCGGCCCCTGGGCGCGCCCGCGGCCCGGCCGGACAGCGCGGCCCGCGCCGCGCTGACCGCATCCAGCGGATCGGACTTGCCCGCCCGGCGACGGTCCTGCCGGTCGGCCCGGTCCACCTCGACGACCCGGACGCCGGCCGCGGCCAGGTGCCGGGCCAGGCCCGCGCCGTAGCTGCCGGTGCCCTCGATGCCGGCCAGGGCGACGGTCCCGAACCCGGCCAGCCAGTCCAGCAGGCCGGCGTACCCAGCCGCGGTGGCCGGGAACTCCCGCACCCCGAGCAGCCCCCCGAGCCGGTCCAGCGCGGCGGCTACATGCGTGCCGGCGCGGGTGTCCACGCCGCCGGTGATGACACGTGCATCTTCTACGATGGTCATTGCCGTCCCTTTCCTGTGTTGAGGGATGGCACGCACCCGCTGGCCGCCGATCTGGGAACCCCGGCCTCTTGCCCAGGCCGGGCAGATCGGACCGGCAGCGCCGGCAGGTGCCACAACGGGACCCGGCCGACAGGCCCGGTATCAAGACAACCCGCACGGCGTCAGGCCAGATAGCAGGTCAGGCCGGGTCCCAGCCCGACCCTACGCCCGTACCCGCGCAAACCTGCGGAAGCAGGGCCGGAAGCACTATCCACATCCTCCCTGTCGCTGGGGCGGCATGGCTGCCCCATCCATGCAGTACGGTCCGGTGCTGGAGAGGCGAGTGTGACGAAAGTCCGTTTCCCGCACCTGCCGCCGCCCCGATACGCAGTCGGGCTCGTGCGGGACCCCCGGGCCTCCCGCGCGCCGGATGGCCGCTAGAGCGTCCTGGTCAGAAAGACGCTGAGCGGGTCGGGCCGGTAGCCGGCGAACGGCTCGCAGTACTCGAACCCGAACTTCTCGTACAGCCGCCGGGCGGGTGCGAAGAACTCGGCCGAACCCGTCTCCAGGCTCAGCCGGGTGAACCCCATCCGCCGGGCCTCGGTGATGACGTGCTCCAGCAGCATGGACGCGATCCCGCTGCGCTTGCGCGCCGTCCGGGTCCGCATCGACTTCACCTCGGCGTGCCGCGCGTCCAGCCGCTTCAGCGCCCCGCACCCGACCACGGTGCCGTCGTCCACGACCGACCAGAACGTGATCCCCGGCCCGCGCAGCGTCTCCAGGTCCATGGCGTGCTTGCTCTCCGGCGGCGAGATCGACAGCATCTCCCTGACGTGCTCGTCGAGGAAGCTGGCGATCTGCGGGCCGGTCAGGTCGTCGACCACGATCTCCACCCGGTCAGCCTAGCCAGGTCAGCCCAGCCAGGTCAGCCCAGCCAGGTCAGCGGAGCCGCGGCAGGACCGCCGTCCCGAGCAGGGCGACGCCCTCGGCGTCGGTGAGCCCGTGCGGGGCGCCGAAGTCGACCCGGCCCGCCCCGGCGTCCAGCACCCGCCGCGCCAGCCCCGCGACGTGCGCAGGCGTCCCGGAGAACGCGAACCGGTCCAGCAGGTCGTCCGGGATCAGCGCCCCGGCCGCCTCGTCCCGCCCGGCCGCGACCAGGGCCCTGAGCCGGCCGGTGAACCCGTCCGGCAGCTCGGTCGTGGGGTCCAGGTCCGCCACGACCGCCAGGTACCTAGCCACCTCGGTACGGGCCCGCCGCCGGGCCGCGCCCCCGTCCCGGTCCACCACCGTGACCGCGCCGAGCACCACCGCGACCTCGGCCGGGGACCGGCCCGCAGCTAGAGCACCGGCCGCGACCCAGTCCCGGATCACCGGCACCACCGCCGGGTTGGCGCTGCCGCCCACCTTGATCTCGTCGGCGATCTCGCCGGCCAGCGCGGCGCCGGCCGCGCCCCAGGTGCCGAGCAGCAGCGACGGGACCCGGCCAGAAACCGGATACCGCAGCCGGACCCCGGGCGCCAGCCGGTACGCGGCGCCGGCGTAGCCGCGCTCGTCGCCGGACAGCAGCGCGCGCACGATCGCTGCGGTGTCGCGCAGGTGGTCCAGCGGGCGGCGCTGCTCGATGCCGATCGCCTCC
>DASYBB010000053.1:0-2458 GCA_036501025.1 Streptosporangiaceae bacterium | reverse complement strand
GGTGACGGAGCGCTTCTGGGTGTTGAGGGTGTTGTGGAAGGCGCCCGTGCTGGGGTCGTCGGTCCCGGGCGGGAAGACGTCCGGGTAGGCGCGCGGCCCGGCCTCGACCCGGATGACCTCGGCGCCGAAATCGGACAGCAGGCGCGTCCCCAGCGGCCCGGCCAGCATCCAGCAGAAGTCGACGACCCGAATCCCGGCCAGCGCGGTGGCCAGCTCCAGCCGCCCGCCGGCCCGGTCCTGCCCGCCGGCCCGGTCTCGCCCGCCGGCCCGGTCCTGGTCCCGGCCCCGGGCCGACCGGGCCCACTCCGCCAGGACCGCCTCGGTGTGCTCGCCGAGACGGGGTGCCCGCTTCGGGCGGACCGCCGCCAGCTCGCCGACCGGCGAGCGCGGGAACCGCAGCGCCGTCCCGAGGGTCTCGTGCGGGACGTCGATGAACTCGGCGATGGCGTGGAGGTGATCCCAGTCCCGCAGGTCAGCCAGCGTGCTGACGGGCAGGCCCATGAGGTCGAGGTCCCGGATCGCGGCCAGCATCTCGCCCCGCGGCACCGCGGCCACGACGCTCCTGATGATCGGCTCGGCGGCGGCCGCGTCCAGGCCGGGCTCGAGGAGCAGCCGCAGGTCGGCGCCAGGCCGAGCGCCGGCCCGCTCGGCCCACCGGGCGAATCGCTCGCGGCGGGCGGGCCGCACCGTCAGGGTGACCCAGCCGCCGTCCGCGCACTGGTACACCTGGCCCAGGCCGGGCCGCCGCGGCACCTGGCCCTGCCAGGCCCACCGGGACGGGTTGGCCGTCTGCACCACGGTCGTCGCCACGACCTCCTGGGCCGACAGGTCAATGTGCACGCCCGGCCGGCCCGGCGCCCGGTCCCGGCCGGCCAGCGCGATGGCCGCCGCCGCCGCGGCGGCCAGGCCCGCCAGCTGGCCGGCCTGATCGGCGCCGGGCCGGACCGGCGGGCCGGCCGGGTCGCCGCTGACGAACGCCAGCCCCCCGGCGGCCACCAGGATCAGGTCGGTGGCCCGCCACCCGGCCCGCGGCCCGTCCAGGCCGAACGGGCTCACGGTGACGTGGACGGCGGCCGGGTTCCGCGCGATCACCTCGGCGGGATCGAGCCGCTCGGTCTCGACGATCACGTCCGCGGCGGCGACCAGGCCCCAGAAGGCCGCGCGGCCCTCCGGGCTGGCCCGGTCCAGCACCACGGACCGCTTGCCCGCGTTGTGGTACAGGTGCCCGAGCGACCGCTCGGCGCCGGGCGAGCCGCCCAGGAACGGCGCCCGGCGGCGCACGCCGTCCCCGCCCGGCGGCTCGGCGCGGACGACATCCGCCCCGAGGTCGGCCAGCAGCCGGGGGCCGGCGACCGCGGACTCGTCCGTCAGGTCGAGCACCCGGACGCCCGCCAGCGGCCCGGGCTCCGCTCGCGGCCGCGGCCCGGTCACGGCCCGCTCGCCCGCAGGCCGCCCTCGCCGGCCTGCGCCGGCCGCGCCGGCGCCGTGACCCATCCCGGCCGGCTGCGCACCCGGAACACCGGCCCGAGCGCGACGCCGGGCCCGCCCGCCCCCGGCTCCGCTTCCCGCCAGAACCCGCGCTGCGCCAGATGCTCGGACCGCCGCAGGTCAGCGAGCGTGTTGATGTGCTCGACCGTCGCGTGCTCGCCCTGCGCCGCGGTGACGACCTCGTCGCGGGTCAGCCCCCGGGCCGCGTCGGCGAGCAGCGCCAGCGCCTCCTGCCAGTGCGCGATCCGGTCCGGGACCAGCGCGAACCGCTCGTCGGAGGCGAGCTCCGGGCACCGGAACGCCCGGCAGATGACGTCCCAGCGGCCCAGGCCGAACACCACGACCCAGCCGTCGGCGCACGGGACCTTGCCGACCAGGCCGGGGTAGCGGCCGCGGCGCGGCCACGTGCCGGAGTACCAGTAGGTCGCGACCTCGTTCTGCCCCATCGAGGCCGCCGTCTCGGTGACCGTGACCTCCAGCGGCGGCTCCGGCGCCAGCGAGCCGGCCGGCCCGCGGCGGTACCGCTCGCGGGCGACCAGCCGCGCCACGACGCTCCCGAACAGGGCCACGCCGGCCGCGCTGTAGGCCCGCGATGCCAGGCCGAACAGTGGCTCGCGGCCCGCCTCCCCGGTCTGGCCCATCACGCCGCTGAGCGCCTGGTGGATCATCTCGCTGCCGCGCCAGTCCCGCCGCGGCCCCGATTCGCCGAAGTCGCTGACCGCGGCCGCGATCGTCCCGCCCGCCCGGTCCGCGACCAGGCCCGCCTCGCCCAGGGTGTCGCAGATCCACACGTCCGGGCCGCTGTCGAGCAGGTCCGCCACCAGCGCCCGGCCCGCCGGGGTCGGCTCGTCGGCATCGGCGAGCCGCTTCCCGGCGCTGAGGTGCCAGAACGCGGCGCCGGCCGCCGCCTCCGGGGTACCCGGCCCGACGGCGACGACCTCGGCGCCCAGTGCCGCGAACATCCGCCCGG
>DASYBB010000052.1:0-44782 GCA_036501025.1 Streptosporangiaceae bacterium | reverse complement strand
GCTTTGACCAGCGCACCAGCATTTACCTGCGCTTGGTTCTCAGGCCAACGTCAGCCGGATACCCTCAGACCAGCTTGATCGAGGAGGCCGAGGTTGCCTCAGCGGCGCTCCAAGCCGGGACACCCCGGCCAGCTCCGGCGGGTCCCCCGCCCGGCGTCAGCTCACCCTGGCCCGGCGGCGGACGGGCTCACGACCGCCGGGCGGCGGGTTCAGCGGCGCCTGAGCCGGGACCGCGCGGAGGCCCGGCAGCGGTGGCACTCGCGGTTCCGTCATGACGTCATAGTGCTGGCCGGCACGCTGGCCGCCATGGCCGTAGTCGCCGCCGCGTTCGCCATCGGCCCCGCTATCTCTGCGGCCCGCGGCGATGGCACTGCCGGCTGGTTCACCAATGCCAACCAGCAGTGCCTGCGGCGCTCGGGCTGCAGCTGGGTGGGCACGTTCGTGTCCACGAGCGGGCATCAGGTAGTGCCGGGCGTCGACTACGACGGCACGCTGCCGCCGAGCACGTCGCCGGGGGCGCGGGTCCCGGCCATCTACCCGGGGCTGCATGCGGTGTTCCCGCCGCACGGGTCGTACTACTGGATACCCGCCATCCTGCTCATGCTGCTGGTGGGCGGCGCGGTAGCGCTCCTCTTGTGGATCAGCCCGCTCGGCTCGGCCCCGGCGCGCACCCGCCGGGCGGCCTGATGGGCAACAGGCCGCACCTGCACCCGCAGCAGAGAAAACGCCGAGCGAGCCGCGGTACCCGGCTATTCGTGGCGATTCTCATCCTCGCATTCATGGCCATCGGGGTCGCCCTGTCGGCGACCGGCCGGATACCCGCCGGCTTCCGCTGGTTCTAGGCGGTTGTCCGCAGGCCGGCTTAGGCTACGAGGTGAGCGAGGCCCGTGCGGAAAGGCGGATGGCATGGCCGAATACGCGATCAGGCCACTCAGCCCGGACACCTGGGCTGACTTTGCCGGGCTCGCCGAACGGCATAACGGATGTCGGTGCGCGGCCCACGGTTCCTGCTGGACGGGGGGCGATGGCTGCTGGTGCATCCGGTTCCAGCGGTCATGTGCCCCGAAGCAGCCGGGCGAGCATAACCGCGACCGCAAGGAGCGGCTGGTCAGCGAAGGCCGGGCACACGCCGCGCTGGTGTTTGACGGTGCCGCCGCGGTGGCCTGGTGCCAGTACGGCCGGCCGGAGGAACTGCCGGACATCTACCACCGCCGGGAGTATGAGGCAGGCGCCGACCGGCTCCCCGACTACCGGCTCACCTGCCTCTTCGTGGACAAGAGCTGCCGGCGCCGGGGAATCGGCGCGGCTGCGCTGCGCGGTGCGCTCGACCTCATCGCGCAGGCCGGCGGGGGAGTGGTGGAGGCGTACCCGCAGGACACCGACGGGCAGACGATCTCGGCATCGTTCCTTTACAACGGCACCCGCAGCCTCTTCGCGCAGGCCGGCTTCAGCTACGACCGGCCCAAGGGCACGTACCACTGCGTGATGAGCACGACGGTCCCGCGCGCTTAGTACCGCAGGTCCGCCGGGCTGGCGGACTGAAAGCGGGGGGCCAGCGTGCTGAAAGCGCAGCTCCCTACAGTGCTGGCGCAGCCTGGCTCCGCCATTCCGCCCCGCCATCTCGGGACTGCTCTTTCTCCCAGCGGGCCAGGTGACCTCAGACCAGCCCGAAACTTGGGAGTACATACATGATGCCGGTAAGGCTCAAGAAAGCCGCCGTGGCGGCAGTGGCGGTGACCGGCGCGCTGTCGCTGTCGGCGGTGGCGTGGGCGGCGAGCGGCAGCCACCACTCCCCGGCCCGGGACGCAGGCGCCGCGGCGCGCGTCGTCGGGCCGGCCGTCGGCGGCGGCGCGGCGGCCAGCGGCGCGCGCCCGGCGCTGGCCTCCAGCGGCGGATCGCGCGCGGTGACCGGCAGCGGATCGCCCGCGACACGCGGCGGCGCGGCTCACGCGGCGGCGGGCGGCTCGGCCGCGGCGGCGTCAGCGGTCCCAGCCGGGGAACTGACGGCCGGGGGCATCCTGCGCGCCGGGCAGGCCCTGAGCTCATCGAGCGGAAACTATGCGCTGCACATGCAGGCCGACGGGAACCTGGTGCTGGACCCGGCCGGGTCGTCCACGGCCGTCTGGGCCACGGGGACCGAGAGCCCCGGCGCCTTTGCGCACATGCAGACCGACGGGAACTTCGTCATCTACAGTGCGGCGCACAAGGCGCTGTGGAGCACGGGCACGGCCAGCGCCGGGGCTTTCCTCGCGGTCCAGGCCGACGGCAACGTGGTCGTGTACAGCAGCACCAATAAGGCGTTGTGGGATCGGAGCATGTTCATCAGCGAGGTGCCGGCCAATACCGTCATCGCCTCGGGCGACGAGGTCGTGTCGGCCACCGGGAACTATGTGCTGCGCATGCAGGCTGACGGGAACCTGGTGCTGTACCCGGCGGGGTCGTCCAAGGCCGTCTGGGGCACCATGACCGCCAGCCCGGGGGCCACGGCGGTGATGCAGGCCGACGGGAACCTCGTCATTTACAGCACCGCCCATAGGGCGCTGTGGAGCACGGGCACGGCCGGCGCCGGGGCTTTCCTCGAGGTCCAGGCCGACGGCAACGTCGTCGTGTACAGCAGCGCGAACAAGGCGCTGTGGTCCAGGACCGGCGGTCTCGTCCGTTAGGGCGGCCCGCACCGGACGACAGCTGGGCGGGCCCGCCATCAGCTGCCGGGCGGGCCCGCCTGTCGTGCTGTCTTGACATACTTGAGCCGCCGCCGTTCCGGCGCGTCGGGACTCGTACGGAGAACTCCATGAGCCAGTACACGACCAGGCCGCTCGACATGGAAACGTGGGACGCTTTCGCCCGGCTGTGCGAGAAGCACAACGGGGCGGGATTCGGCTGCTGGTGCACATGGTTCCATCCGCGCCGCATCGAGAATGACGGCGATGTTGAGGCCGGGCGACCTTACAAGGAGCGCCTGGTTCGCCAGGGCCGGGCGCACGCGGCCCTGGTTTTCGAGGGCGATGTCGCGGTGGGCTGGTGTCAGCTGGGGACGCCCGCGGAGCTTCCGCGCATCAATCACCGGAAGGAGTACGAAGCCGGCCTTGTCTCGTCGCCTGACTATCGGCTCACCTGCTTCTTCGTGGACCGGAATCACCGGCGCGAGGGGATAGCCGCCATCGCGCTCGACGGGGCCCTGGACCTGATCGCAATGGCGGGCGGCGGAGTCGTGGAGGCCTACCCGCAGGACACGGCGGGCAAGAAGGTTTCGTCCTCCTTCCTCTACAGCGCCACGCGCAGCATGTTCGAGAAGGCCGGCTTCGACTACGAGCGCCCTAAGGGCAAGAACCACTGCGTGATGCGCAAGGTCGTCCCGGCCGCATAAGCCGCCCGTACTCAGGCTTCCCGATCGTCTTGCGCCAGCAGGTCGTCGATCGCCTGCGCGCGGGCCCGCATCAGGCTCACCTGCTCGGCTGACGGCGGGCGGGCGGCGGCCTGTCGCCGGGCGCGGAGGTACTGCCGCTGCCGGGCGGTCGGCCCGTGCCCGGTCAGCATCCGCCGCAGCGCCGACCGGCACCACCAGCCGGTGGCGGCTGTCGAGACCGGGTTGGCAGCGGCGCGAGCGCGCCGCCAGATCTGACTCATCCTGCCCCCTTCGCGGAGCTTGCCACCTGGCTTCATTGTGCGCCGGCGGACGGAATCGGGGCGACTCCAGGCCGCTACGGTCTGATCCCTGACAGGTGTCATGGCCAGGTCATGACCATCGGCTCAGGGCTCGGGCCCGCATTGATGGCAGGGTTTGAGTTATGGCCGGCATTCGGAGGGAAGGGGGTGGCACCCGTGTTCTTTCTCATCCGGCGTATCGTCAGGTATTTCCAGAGCCGTAAGCGCGAAGCCTCCTGAGCGTCTGCTGGCCCAGTCGGCGGTGCAGTACGCTTCCGGTGCCGTTGCCCGATTCCCGGAAGGTCGCGCCATGTCATTCACGCGTCAGCCTGATTCCGCCGCTAACTGGGAGCCGGAGGCCGCGGACAGCCGGCTGGCGCACACGGCTGGCGCCGACCCCGGCGGGGTCTTTACCTCGGACCTCTCCGTTTCTGAATACGCGCTGCTCGGCGAGGCGGGCTTCGAGCCACTCGGCTTCGTGGTCGGCTCGTCGATTTACCACGTCGGAATCCAGGTGGCCCGCTGGAACACGAACCGCGAGCTCGAGGTCCTGACCCAGGCCATGTACAGCGCCCGGGAACTGGCCATGTCGCGGATGCAGGCCGAGGCGGATCACCTGGACGCCGACGGCATCGTCGGGGTGCACCTGAAGATGCAGATGTACGCCTGGGGCCAGGATGTGCTCGAATTCGTGGCCACCGGCACGGCCGTCCGCGCGCTGGCGGCCAACGGGGCGCACCGCACCCCCGCCGGCCGGGCCTTCACCTCGGACCTGTCCGCCCAGGACTTCTACCGGCTGCTGGCGTCAGGCGCGGTGCCCGTGGCGTTCGTCCTCGGCACCTGCGTCTACCACATCGCCCACCAGGGCGTGATCCAGTCGCTGCGGCAGGTCGGCCGGAACCAGGAGATGCCGCAGTTCACTCAGGGCGTGTACCAGGCGCGCGAGCTGGCGCTGGTCCGGATGCAGTCCGAGGCGGCAACGGCCAGGGCCTCCGGCATCGTCGGCGTGAGCGTCGAGGTCCACAGCCACGCGTGGGGCGCGCATGCCACGGAGTTCCTGGCGACGGGCACGGCGATCCGGCGGCTGTCCGATGATCACCGGCTGCCGGCAACCACGCCGAAGCCGACCTTCACCCTCGGCCTCGACCGGTAGCGGCCACGGCGATCCCGCGTCACCGTGCCTCAGCCGGGCTCCAGGTCCGGGTCGCCCGCCAGGGTCCGCGCGGCGGCGGCGGCGTCGTCCAGGCCCGCGTAGCCGGTGCGGCGGTGCGCCGCGGACTGGCTGTCGATCCACTGCCCGTGAGCTTCCCATGCGGCCTGCTTGCTTACCCCGAGGGCGGCGCCGATCTGGGACCACGATGCGCCCGCGGCGCGCGCGGACCGCACCGACAGCTGCCGCCCGTAGTGGGCCTTGCGGGCCAGCGCCTCGCTGAGGGCCAGCAGTTCCAGTGCCTCCGTGCAGCTGAGCGGCGCAGGCGGCCCGGCCCCGCTGACATCCTCGGCGAACGACGCCAGCGCCTCGCGGGCCCGCAGCTCGTCGAGCCGGATGGCTGCCGTCCGCAAGGTGAACTGGGCGTCGAGTCCGGCTGAGGTGACCATGAGCCCAGCGTCGCGTCAGGAGTCCTTGGCGTCAAGTGGGCCTGACGATTGCGCGTTACGCCCGCCGCGGAACCGCGCCCGGACCCGGCTGAGCCGCCGCCGCCGGATCCGCCCGGAACGCGCCTGGCCGCCCCGGACCTCGTCGCTACAATTCCGCCATGGGCGGGCTGTGGGATCCGGCGGCGCCAGGCGTCCTGCGCCTGCCGTCGGGCCGGCTGGTGCGCGGCCGGGGCCTGAGCCGCCCGCTGCCCGACGGGCCGCTTCCTGACTTCGGCCTCTACCTGCTGGGCCGGCCGCCGGCGGCGGTCGACTGGGAGTCACTGTGGCTGCGGTGGCCCGACTTCCGGCTGCCCGCCGACGGGACGGCCGTGCGGTCGGCGCTGGCCGCCGCCTGGCGGCGGGCCGAGGCTGAGCGCGTCGAAGTCGCGTGCGCTGGCGGTCGCGGGCGCACCGGAACGGCGCTTGCGTGCCTGGCCATCCTCGATGGCGTGCCCAGCTCGGGCGCGGTCGACTTCGTCCGCGAGCACTACAGTCCCCACGCCGTCGAGACGCCCGCGCAGCGGCGCTACGTCGCACGCTTCGCCGCGGTCTAGCCCGCCCCCGCGTCCCGCGCCAACGGCCCGCGCCCCACCCGGCCCGTGCACCGCGCCCGATCCGCGACACTGGCGACGCGGGATTCCGGCCCGGCGGAACGGAGCGAGCATGACCGTGAACGCGGATCAGGTGCCGGTCGTCGCCGTGGCCAGCGGCAAGGGCGGGGTGGGCAAGACCACCGCGGCCGTCAACGTCGCGCTCGCCCTCACCGCGCTCGGTGTCCGCGTCGGCCTGGTCGATGCCGACCTCTACGGCCCGGACGCGGCGCACATGATGGGCTTGCGGCGCCGCGCGAGCGCCGCGCACGTGACGTTGTTCGCGGCCCGCGGCACCAGGTCGGCCCGGCTGCAGGCGGCCGAGCGGCACGGCGTGCAGATCGCGTCCGCGGCGTTCCTGATCGGCGAGGCGCAGGGCCTCGGCGTCCACGCCCAGCTGGCGCGGATGCTCGTGCACCGGCTGATCTCCGGGACGAGCTGGGACGCGGTCGACTGCCTGCTGGTGGACCTGCCGCCGGGCACGGCCGACATCCAGCAGCTGGTCTTCTCCCTGGGCCAGCGGGCCACCTACGCGCTGCTGGTGGTGACGCCTCAGCTGGTCGCCCACCGCGACGCACACCGCCTCCTGCACGAAATCGACCGGGGGACAGCCGTCATCCTCGGCGGGATCGAGAACATGGCCGGGCAGGTCTGCCCGAGCTGCGGAGAGGTCACCGACCTGTTCCCGCCCGCGCCGCCGGACGAGGCGGTCTGGACCCGGATCCCCCGGCTGGCCAGCGTGCCGTTCAGCGCCCCGGCCGCCGCCGACGCCGACCGGGGCCTGCCCGTCATGGTCACCCGGGCCATCCCCGAGCAGGTCACCGCCTATGAGCTTGTCGCCGGGCACGTCCGCGATGCCATCGCCCGCGGACCCGAACCAGCCGGCCTGAACTAGCCGACCTACTAGGTGAGCTCAACGGAGAGCAAGGGGGAACCAATGGGCGAGCGCTTCGACCGCACCTTCCGCCAGAGGTTCTGGCACGAGCGCCGGTAACGCGGATCAGGCCGGGTACGCCGCCGTCCGCACGAACTCCACGTCCTGCGTCGGCACCTCACGGCCGAGGTCGTTCACGTAGCCGACGTGCAGCGCGTCCCCGCTGCGCCGGTCGCGGCGGAGCACGGTCGGGCCCTGCGGCCAGGGCAGGTGCTCATCGCCCCACTGCTGCAGCGCGCCGAGCACGACCAGCAGCTCCCGGCCCGCGGGCGTCAGCTCATAGGCGTAGCGCGTCCGGTGGCCCGGCTCCCGATACGGCTCGCGGGTCAGCACCCCCGCATCCGTCAGCGTCCCGAGCCGCTCGGTGAGCACGTCCGGCGCCACCCCCAGCTCGTCGCGGAACTGCGCGAACCGGGTCGCGCCGGCCAGCGCCTCGCGCAGGATCAGCAGCGTCCAGCGCTGGCCGAGCACGGTCAGGGACCGGGCGATGGAGCACGGTGATTCCGGGTTCATGGTCCTCATCCTACTCTGAGTTGCAAAAACCAACCCAGATGGCTAAGTTGGAAAAATAGACTCAGAGATCAGGAGCGACCATGGACATCAGCCAGGCCACCGCGTTCGTCACCGGCGCCAACCGCGGTCTCGGCCGGCACCTCGCCGCCGAACTGCTGGCCCGCGGGGCCACCGTCTACGCCGGCGCCCGCGACCCGGCCGCCGTCGACCTCCCCGGCGCGATCCCGGTCGCCATCGACATCACCGACGCGGCCTCGGTCGCCGCCGCCGCGGCCGCCACCGGGGACGTCAACCTGCTCATCAACAACGCGGGCTCGGCCACCGGCGCGCGGCTGCTCGACGCGGCCGACCTGGACAAGCTGCGGGTCGAGATCGACACCCACTACTTCGGCACGCTGTCGGTCGTGCGCGCGTTCGCCCCGCAGATCACCGCCCGCGGCGGCGGGACCATCCTGAACATCCTGTCGGTGCTGTCGTGGGTCAGCTTCCCGCAACTCGGCGGCTACGCTGCGGCCAAGTCCGCGGAGTGGTCGCTGACCAACGCCCTGCGCGTGCACCTGGCCCCGGACGGCATCCGCGTCAGCGGCCTGCACGTCGGCTTCATGGACACCGACATGGCCGCCGCGGTCACGGAGCCGAAGGAGGACCCGGCCAAGATCGCGCGGCTCGCCATCGACGGCATCGAGGCCGGCCGCTACGAGATCGTCGCCGATGAGCGCAGCGAGCAGGTCCTGGCCGGCCTGTCCGGCGGGGTCGGCGCCCTCTATCCCAGCCTGCCCTGACCGCCGTCGGCCGGGCCTGACGGCCCGCCTCGGGAAGGGCGGTCAGCGCACCAGCGCGCCGCCGCGCAGCAGGCCCAGCAGCCGCTCGGCCTGCTGCGCGTCGGCGGCGGCCAGGGCGATGCCGTTGGCCGCGGCCAGCAGGTCGACGGCGGTCGTCCCGGCCGTCACCGCGTTCGCCCGCCGGGCCCGCTCGACCAGCGCCTCGGCGGTCTCCCGCATCGACTGGTGCCACTGGCGGAACAGCTCCGACCGGGGCCCGCTCTCCGCCGGGGAGATCGTCTGGGCCAGCTGGCGCTTGGTGGCCACGTGCGCGACGAACGCGCCCAGCCACTCGAACAGCGCGGCGCCGGGGGCGGCCGCCGCCAGCAGCGCCGCGCCCCGGCCGCACAGCGCCGCCACCTCGTCGGCGTAGACGGCGATCAGCAGGTCGCTGCGGGTGGGAAAGTGCCGGTACATCGTCGCGTTGCCGATCCCGGCCCGTCGCGCGATCTCGTCCAGCGGCGCGTCCGCCCCGCGCTCCCCGAACACCTCCGTGGCCGCCGCCAGCAGCCGGTCGTAGTTGCGCCGCGCGTCCGCGCGCCGAGGCGCCGCCATGACCCTCCTTGATAACTGGGGAACCCCCCGTTTAGACTCCTGGCATACGAAACGGGGTGCTCCCCATATTATCTCTCGCCTAGGAGCCCAATGCCCGACCAGGCCGAACCAGCCGTCCAGCCCGACCCCGCCCGGCCCGCTGACGTGCACCGGCGGCTCGTCGAGCTCTACCCCCAGCTCCTCGCCAGCGGCCAGTTCGACGCGGGCCTGGCCCTCATCGACCCGGACGTCATCGACCACCGCGGCGGCACCGACGGCGATCATCGCGGCCGCGAGGCGTGGCGGGGGAAATGGGAGCGGCTCGCGGCCGGCGGCTACGGCGTCGTCGACCAGTCCGTCACCGTCGAGCAGAACGTGGCGGCCGGCGACTTCTCGGTCAACCGCTACACCAGCCGCGGCACGGACCCCGCCACCGGCCGCCGCTACGCGGTCACCAGCATGGACATGATCCGCGTGCGCGACGGCCGGGTGGTCGAGCACTGGGCCGTCATGGACGCCACCGCCGTCCGCCGCCAGCTAGCCATGACCGGGCCCGCTGACCAGTAGCCTGGCGCACCGCCCGGCCCGGTCGGCAATCAGTTCCGCGAGGCGGCCCGGCAGTTCGCGTCCCAGCTCCGCGATTCCGGGCGCGGCCGCCGCGGCCGCGAATGCGGAAGGCGCCAGGGCGGCCAGTTCGCGGACCCGGCTCAGCGCAAGGTCTGGGTCTATTTCAAGTTCGCGGGCAGGTGGAATGCCGAGTGCCTGGCAAAGATCTTCCTGGTGGATGCGCTGGACCCGGTCGCCGGACGCGCGGCGGTCGTAGCGCTCCACGACTACGGCGTGCGTGGTGGCTGTGGCTCCATGCGGGACGCCCCAGCGGCCATCCTGGTGCAGCAAAGCCGTCTTGGCCTGAGCTCCGGCCAGGCTGAACTGGCCGGTAAATGATCTCCCCAGCCATGCCGTGGAATCCGCCCTGAGCTCCCGGAGCCGTTCCGCGACGTCGTCGTCGGATAGCCAGGTGACCTGATCGACCTGGCCGGGAAGCAAGTTCCACAGCCAGGGGGTGACTACACCGTCCGGATGGGAGCGAACCTGAGTCGGCATCGAGACCGAGAGCGGTGTCGCATCAGGCCGGTTCCGGTAGTCCTCGTCGTAGCTGAAAGTGATACGACCTCCCGTGAACGAGTCAGGAGTCCGGCTGTAGCGCTACCTAGCTGGACGACAAGGGAATCATTCACTGGCTCGGTATTCCTCGATCCAGGCGTCAAGATCAAGGTGATCCTGGTCGTCCTCCCGAGAAACGGTCGGCCTGGAGCTGGCGCTAAGGCTCATGTCCAGCTCAGGTGCTTCGAGGACGCGCATGACCAAGGAGAGCTCGACTGTGCTCTTGCCCGCCTCGAACTCCGAGATCCATTTGCGCGAAACGCCGTACAGTGTCAAAGGGCATTGCCGCCGTACGGTGGCAGCCGGCTATGGGGCCAGGCGCTCCGGGGTGATGCCGTCGGGAATGTCGAGGGTGTCGACCCAGCCGCAGCGGGGCTCGCCCGGCGGGCGGTCGAACCGGGTCACGTACGGCTTGAGGTCGATGACGGGCGTCCCGTCGAGCAGGTCAACGCCGGCGAACGTGACGACCGGGCCGTCCACGGCCAGCACCTGGACCAGGCTCAGCCCGATGGGATTGACCCGGCGCGGGCCGCGCGTGGCGAAGATGCCGACCTCGCGGCGCTGGCGGCGGAGCAGGAACGGCACCTGCCGCAGCGGCAGGGGGCCGGCCCGGTCGCCGCGGTGCAGCCAGGTCAGCAGCCACGCGTAGTCGAACCCGGCCAGTCCGTCCAGCCCGGCGGCGTACTCCGCGGCGATCTCCACCGTGCCGTGCTCGGCGCGGTTGAGGCTGGACTGGATCGGCGTGCGCTCCCGTTCGCCGTGGCCGGTGCGGACGACGCCGATGACGGGCAGCGGGACAGTCGGCTCCATGCCCGCCATGCTGTCACGCGGGGCTGAACTCACGCGGGGCTGAAATGCAGTCGCCGTCCCGGCGGCCGGCGCCGACAATGACTGCCGTGGAGCCGGAGGAGATCCTGACCGGTGGCAACGTCTCCGGGACGGTTGTCCGGGTCGGCGCGACCGTCCGCAAGCGGGCCGCGCCCGCGACGCCGGCCGTCGAGGCGCTGCTGCGCTACCTGAACGCGGCCGGCTTCGCCGCGGCGCCGCGCACGCTGGGGCGCGACGAGCGCGGCCGGCACGTCCTGGAGTACATCCCGGGCCGCCCGGCCGACGCCCTCGGGCCGCTGGACCCGGCCGGCCTGCACCGGGTCGGCCAGATCATCCGGGACCTGCACGACACGGCCGCTGGCTTCCGGCCGCCGCCCGGCGCGCAGTGGAGCCTGGTCATCCCGGCGGACCGCCGTGACCTGATCTGCCACCACGACCTGTCACCGTGGAACCTGGTCTGCGACGGTGACCGCTGGGTGTTCATCGACTGGGACCTGGCCGGACCGGGATCGCGGCAGTGGGACCTGGCCTGGGCGGCAGTCAGCTTCGTGCCGCTGGCGGCGGGCGGCGACCCCGCGGCGGACGGCCCGCGGCTGCGCGCCCTGGCCGACGGCTACCGGCTCGCCGCCCGGCCGCGCGCGGCGCTGCCCGCGCTGCTGGCCGCGCGGACCCGGGCTATGCATGACCTGCTGCGCCGGTCGGCGGGGACCGGCGAGCAGCCCTGGGCCGGCCTGTACGCGGCGGGCCACGGGAACTACTGGGGGCCGGCCGCCGACTACATCGAAGCCCGCCGGGCCGCCTGGGCGCGGGCGCTCAGCCGCTGAGCCCGGCCGGCGCCCGCCCCGTCAGGCCCGCACGGCCGAGCCGGGGCCACGGCGGAGATGTCAGGATGTGCATCGTGTCGGCGAAGACAGGCGGGGGACGATGACGCGGCCGGAGATGCTCGCGGTCGGCGTCGGCGAGCTGCTGTGGGACCGGCTGCCCGGCGGGGACGAGATCGGCGGGGCGCCGTTCAACGTGGTGTCGCACCTGGCCCGGCTCGGCCACCGCGCCGCCTACCTCACGGCCGTCGGGCGGGATCCGCTCGGGGATGCCGCCATCGCGCGGATGGAGCGCCGGGGGATCGACACGTCCCTGGTCGGCCGGGCCGACGGGGTCCCGACCGGGCTGGCCCGGGTGACCGTGGGACCCGATGGCTCCCCGGCTTTCGTGATCGGCCGCCCGGCGGCCTTCGAGCACTGGCCGGCCGGGAAGGCCGGCCAGGTCATCGCGATGCGCCCGGCGTTCCTGGCGTACGGGACGCTGGCCCAGCTGCACGCGCCGGCCCGGAGCGCGCTGGCCGCGATCGCCGCGGGCTGCCCCGGCGCGGTGCGGCTGTACGACGTGAACCTGCGCGACGACTGGTGGTCCGCGGACGTCGTGGCGGAGCTCGTCAGGCTGGCCAGTGTGGTCAAGCTGAGCGTGGGCGAGGCCCGCGAGCTGGCTCCGGTCCTGTCCGTGGCCTGGAGCGACGACCCGGAAGTGTTCAGCGCGGACCTGGCCGGGCGGCACGGCCTGCGCGGCGTCGCCATCACGGCCGGCCCGGACGCCGCCTCGCTCTGGCTGGACGGCGCCTTCGCCCGCGCGGCGCCGCCGGCGGCCGAGGTGGCCGACGCCGTGGGCGCCGGCGATGCGTTCGCCGCCGGCCTGCTCGATGCCGTCGGCCAGCGCCGGGACGTGGCCGCCGCGCTGCGCCGCGCGAACGCGCTCGGCACCCTGGTCGCGTCCCGCCGCGGCGCACAGCCGCCCTGGGACCCGGCCGAGCTCACCGCCCTCGAGGCGAGCAGCCGCGGCTGAGGTCTCGGGGGGCGTGGCCAGCGTGGAGCGGCCCCGTTTCGTATCGGTGTGCGGTGTCCGGGGCGGCGGCCGCTGCGGCCCGCGGCGGGATCAGCGGGGGCTGGGCTCGGCGGCCGGCTCGCCGGTCACCCCGGCTGCGGCCGGGCCGCTGGCGTCGGCGTCACCGGCGGAGTGCAGCCCGCGCCGCAGGCCGCGGGCGGCGACGATGGCGGCCACGAGCATGACCGCGGCCATGGCGTACAGCACAGCGCGCATGCCCTCGCCCAGGCTGACCTGCGCGGCATGGAAGACCTGGCGGGCCAGGGCGGCCGGGACCCCGGCGGGCGGCCCGCCGCTGCCGCGGGAGGAGGCGAGCTTGGCCGCGGTGGTCTGCGCGGTGGCCGTCGGCAGGCCGAGCTTCTCCAGGCGGCTGGCCAGGTGGGTCCGCTCGACGGTGACCAGCAGGGTGCCGAGTGCGGCCAGGCCGAAGCTGGCGCCGAAGTTCCGCGTGGTCTGGGTGATCCCGGTCGCCTCGCCGTAGGACAGCCGGCCGACCTGGTTGATGGCATCGGTGTTGGCCGGGCCGACCAGCAGGCCGAGGCCGGCCCCGGCGATCACGATGAAGTACCACTGCGTGCCGAGGCTCAGCTGGGTGACCCGGCTGGCCCACAGGGCCAGCCCGACGGCGCCGATGACGCAGCCCGCCACGACGACACCCTTGGCCCCCTGCTTGTCCAGCCGCCGGCCGCCGATCTGGACGCCGGGCGCGAAGCCGGCGAAGAACAGCAGCAGGTACAGGCCGGCCCCCTGCGGCCCGTCGCCCAGCGCGACCTGGGCGTAGATGCTGGCGAAGAAGAAGATCGGGATGAAGACGATCATGGAGGTGAACAGCACGACGTTCTCGACCCAGAACGGCCGGACGGCGAAGATCCGGACGTTGATGAGCGGCTGGCCGACGCGCAGTTCGGTCAGGACGAAGCCGGCCAGCAGGATCAGCCCGCCGGCCATGCAGGAGACGGTGGTGGCGTTGGCCCACCCCCAGACCTGGGTCTGCTGCAGCCCGAAGACGACCAGGCCGACGCCGCCGGCGATGAGCGCCAGGCCGGGCCAGTCCATCTTGCCGGGGCGGTTCTGGGTGACCGGGCGCGCGATGGCGAGCAGGATCAGCGCGACGATGGCGACCGGGACGTTGACCCAGAAGATGGCCCGCCAGGTCCACTCGCTGAGGTAGCCGCCGACGATCGGGCCGATCGAGGTCAGGCCGCCGGCCACGCCGAAGAAGATGGCCATGGCGCGGCCGCGCTCGCGGACCGGGAAGGCGGAGACCACGATGGCCAGGGCCGCCGGGTACATGATCGCGCCGCCGATGCCCTGCACGACGCGCCACGAGATGATCCAGGCCGCGGCGGCCGAGCCGGTCGGGGTCAGGCCGCAGGCCGTGGAGGCGGCCGCGAAGGTGACGATGCCGATGATGACCATGCGGCGGTGGCCGATCATGTCGGCCAGGCGGCCGCCGAAGGTGAACGCGGCGGCCAGGGCCAGCAGGTAGGCGTTCACCACCCACTGCACCTCGTTGATGCTCAGGTGCAGCTCGGACTGGATCTTGGGGACGGCGATGGACACGATGGTCTGGTCGATGAAGGTCATGGCGACCGCGAAGATCATCGCCGCCAGGGTGACGGTCTTCCGGCCGCCCGCCCCCGCCGCGCCCGTCGCCGGAGCCGCTGCCGCCATCGAGATCCCCCCGGGGTGCTCGCGCCCCCGGGGCCGCTCAGCCCGCCAGGTGACGTGCCAAGAAGGCTAGCGCCTTGGGCATCGCGTCGGCCCGATTGCCCCGCTTGGCCAGCCCGTGTCCCTCATCGGGGTAGACCAGCAGCTCGCACTCCTGGCCGCGGCCGGTCAGGGCGGCGTGGATCTGCTGCGCCTCGCTCAGCGGCACCCGCGGGTCGTTGGCCCCGTGGATGATGAACAGCGGCGCCCGGACCTGGTCGATCCGGGTCAGCGGCGAGGCCGACAGCAGGAACTCGCGGTCGCGGGCCAGGGTGCCGTACTCGCGCTCGCGGTAGGCGCGCCGGTAGGCGGAGGTGTTCTCCAGGAAGGTCACCAGCGAGGAGATCCCGACGATGTCGACCCCGGCGGCCCACAGCTCCGGCTGGAACGCGAGCCCGGCCAGGACCATGTAGCCGCCGTACGAGCCGCCCCATAGCGCGGCCCGGCCCGGGTCGAGGCCCAGCTGCGGCAGGTAGGCGTGCAGGGCGGCGAGGTCGGCCACCGAGCTCAGCCGGCCCTCCACGTCGTCGAGGCTGTACCAGCGCTTGCCGTAGCCGACCGAGCCCCGCACGTTGGGCACCAGCACGGTGTGCCCGGCCGCGGCCAGGAGCTGGACGTAGGGGTTGAAGTTCTCCCGGGCCTGGGCCTCGGGGCCGCCGTGGACGAGCAGCACCGCCGACCCGGCGAGGGCCGGGTCGGCGGGCGGGGCGCCCGGGTAGACCAGGCAGGGCACCGTCTCTCCGTCCGGCGCCGGGACCTGGTGCCGGACGGGCACCGACGGCCGGACGCCGCCCAGGCTCGCCGCGGACCGGGTGACCTGGCTGGCCGCGCCGGTCGCGGCGTCGGCCAGCAGCACGTCGCCGGGCAGTTCCGCGCCGGTGACCGAGAACGCTACGGCCGCCGAGTCGGGCGCCCAGGCCGGCGGCGGGATCCGGGCGTCGGCGATGCAGCCGGGCGCGGGCAGCGGCACGTCGGACCGGTGCGCGCCGGTCCGGCCATCGCGCAGCGTGAGCACCGAGGCGCCGTCGTCGTTGCGCTCGACCAGCAGCACGGTGCCGTCGGGGGACAGGTGGCCGGCCAGGTCGGCAGCGGCATCGTCGGCCACCCAGGTCAGCTCCCCGGTGGCCAGGCCGTAGCGGGCGATCCCGGCGAACTCCCGGCCGTAGTTGGAGCTGAAGACGAGCGCGCTGGAGTCCGGCAGCCAGTTCAGCGCGCCGTTCATCGAGGGGTCGTCGGGCGGGGTGACGTCCAGGGCCCGCTCGCGGCCGGGGTCTGCGGCCAGGTCGACCAGGACGATGTGCTCGGCGTTGGCCGTCACCTTCGAGGACACGATCAGCGCCAGCCACCGGCCGTCAGGGGAGAGCGCCGCCCCGCCGAGCATCTGATCGCCGATCACGATGGCCCGCTCGGCCCCGGTGGCCAGGTCCCGGATGACCGGGTCGAAGTTGACGCCGTCGCGCCGGTTGGTGGCGTAGCAGACCCAGCCCGGCCCGACGTCGGCGAGCACGTGCATGTACCGGGGATCGCGCACCAGCGGGACCAGGTCGGACGGGCCCGCGGCGCTCCCGCCGGCGACGGGCAGCGCGAGCAGCGACAGCTGGTGCTGCTCGTTGCCGCCGTCGTCGTGCGAGACGATGACGGTGCGCTGGCCCGGCACGTAGCGGCCGGTGCAGGCTCCGGGCAGCGCGGTCAGCGCGGTCATGGTGCCGTCCGGGGCGATCTCCACGAGCTGCGTGGAGCCGCTCTCATCGCTGCCGGCCAGGATCCGGCGCTCGGAATCGATGTCGAATGCCCGGTAGGAAGTGACGTTCAGCAGGCGGTCCAGGTCAGGCCTCATACCCGGATACTTTGCCACGTTACGCAGCGTGTCCGGGGCGGCCCTACGGGCGGGAGCGGCGCCGGGTGCTGGCCACCCAGCGCAGGGTGGTCGGCGCGAACGAGCCGAGCACGGCGCACGCCGCCACGACCACCGCGATGGACCCGATGTCATCCGCGATGGACGTCCCGAGCCACAGGCCCAGCCCGGCGCAGGCGGCCGCGATCATCGCGATGAGCAGCGCCGTGCGTCGAGCGGTCACGCGCTTATCTTGCCACTAACCTGGGCAGGTGAGTCCAGCCGCCCCTGACGGGCGCCGGTCCGCGCGCGAGCTGCCCAGCCAGTTCCCGGTCGTGGACGGGCACAACGATCTGCCGTGGGCGCTGCGCGAGTCCGGCACGCCGGGGCCGCCGTGGGCGACCGACATCGCCGGCCCGGTCGACTTCACCCACACCGACCTGCCCCGGCTGCGGGCAGGCGGGGTCGGTGGCCAGTTCTGGTCGGTGTACGTCCCGGCCGGGCTGGCCGGCGACGCCGCCCTGGCGGCGACCATCGAGCAGATCGACCTGGTCCGCCAGCTCATCGCCCGGTACCCCGACGCGCTCGAGTTCGCCGGGACGGCCGCCGCGGCGGAGGCGGCCATGGCCGCGGGCAAGGTGGCCTGCCTGATCGGCGCGGAGGGCGGGCACTCGATCGCCTCGTCGCTGCCGGTACTGCGCACGCTGTACCGGCTCGGCGTGCGGTACCTGACGCTGACCCACAACCGCAACGTGCCGTGGGCGGACTCGGCCACCGACGAGCCGGCCGTCGGCGGGCTGACCGCCTTCGGCCGCGAGGTGGTCCGGGAGATGCAGCGCCTCGGCATGCTGGTCGACCTGTCGCACGTCGCCCCGGCCACGATGACGGCGGCCCTGGACGCCGCGCAGGCGCCGGTCATCTTCTCGCACTCCAGCGCCCTGGCGCTGTGCGACCACCCGCGCAACGTGCCGGACGCCGTGCTGTCCCGGCTCCCGGCCAACGGCGGGATCTGCATGGTGACCTTCGTGCCCGAGTTCGTCGCGCAGCGCTGCCGCGACTGGGAGCTCGGCATCATCGAGGAGATGACCCGGCTCGGCCTCGACCACGGCGACCCGGCCGGGCGCCGCGCCTTCCGCCGGGAGGCGGCGCAGCGGCAGCCGCGGCCGGCGGCCACGCTGTCGGACGTGGCCGACCACGTGGACTACGTCCGGGCCGTCGCCGGGGTGGACCACGTCGGGCTGGGCGGCGACTACGACGGCGTGGACCACCAGCCGGAGGGGCTGGAGGACGTGTCCCGCTATCCGGCCCTGATCGCCGAGCTGGTCCGCCGCGGCTGGAGCGAGCCCGACCTGGCCCGGCTGACCAGCGGGAACATCTTGCGCGTGGTGCGCGACGCGGAGGCCGCGGCGGCGGCGCTGGCCGCCCGCCGCGAGCCGTCCGGGGCCACGATCGAGGAGCTGGACGGCGGTCGCGTGCCGTGACCGGCTCGCGCTAGTAGCGTTCAGGGCATGCGACTAGGGGTGCTGGACGTCGGCTCGAACACGCTTCACCTGCTGGTAGTGGACGCTCATCAGGGCGCGCGGCCGATTCCGGCGTTCTCGCACAAGGCCGAGCTGCACCTCGGGGAGCACCTGGACGGCGGGAACCGGCTGACGCCCGAGCACGCGCGCGAGCTGCGCTCGTTCATCGACGAGGCGCTGCGGCTGGCCGAGGACAAGGGCGTCCAGGAGATGCTGGGCTTCGCCACCTCGGCGGTGCGGGACGCGGTCAACGGGGAGGAGATCCTGGGCCAGATCGAGGCGCAGACCCAGGTGACCATCCGGGTCCTGCCGGGTACCGACGAGGCCCGGCTGACCTTCCTCGCCGCCCGCCGCTGGTTCGGCTGGTCCTCGGGCAAGCTGCTGATGCTCGACATCGGCGGCGGCTCGCTGGAAATCGCGGCCGGGCAGGACGAGGACCCCTCGGTGGCGATCTCGCTGCCGCTCGGCGCCGGCCGCCTGACCCGCGAGTGGCTGCCCGGTGACCCGCCCTCGGCCGACGACGTCCGGCGGCTGCGCAAGCACGTCCGGGCCGAGATCGCGGCCACGGCCGGGGCCGTGCTGCGGGACGGGCGGCCGACCCACGCGGTGGCGACGTCGAAGACGTTCCGCCAGCTGGCCCGGATCGCCGGCGCCGCGCCGTCCAGCGAGGGCCCCTACATCCGGCGCATGCTCCGCCACCCGGACGTCACCGGGCTGGCCGCGGACCTGGCCCGGACGGCCGTGGCCGAGCGCGTGCAGCTGCCGGGGGTATCCGCGCACCGCGCACCGCAGCTCGCGGCCGGGGCCATCGTGGCCGACGCGGCCATGGACCTGTTCGAGCTGGCCGACCTGGAGATCTGCCCCTGGGCGCTGCGCGAGGGCGTCATCCTGCGCCGGCTGGACATGCTGGCCGGGGTCGGCGTCCCGTCCGCGCCGGGCTCGCCGCTGCCCTAACTGCACTGCCGTAGCTGATCGGCCCGGCGCCCGCCCCAGCGCAGGACGCCCGGCCGGCCCGGCCGGTGTCGGCACGGGCCGGCCGGGCGTCCCGGCGGCGTAAGGCGGGTGTTACTCGCGGCCGGCCCGCAGGCTCTCGGCCGTGTCGTCACCGTCGGAGCGGCTGCTGGCCGCCGCGTGCCGGGCCGCCTCGTGCTGGCCGGCGTTGCTGCCCCGCGCGGGCGTGGTCCGCACGTTGCCGCCGCCGGGCTTGGCCGCCGGGGCGGCGCCGCCGGCCGGGCTGGCCTGGGCGAACCGCTGGGCCGCCGGGAGCTCGGCCGACGCGGTCGCGGGGGCCGCGGCGGCGGCCGCAGCGGACGGGGCAGTCGGCTGGGCGGGCTGGGCGGGCTGGGCCGGGACGCCGGCCGCGGCGGCGGCCGCGACGCGGCGGCTCTCGGCGGGCGTGACCGGGCGGGCGCCGTTGGCCGGGGGCTGGGGGCCGTTGTTGCCCTCGGCGGCGGCGGCCACCGCGCGGGCGACCTCCTCCTCCAGCGAGCCGCGGGCGGCCTCGCCGGCGACCAGGGTGGTGACCACGTCGCGGATCTCGGTCAGCCGGCGGATCGCCTCGGTGTGCCGGGAGGTCAGCAGGTTCAGGCGGCGCTCGGCGCCGTCGTGAATCGCCGTGGCCCGGGCCGTCGCCTCATCAAGCTGCTGCTTGGCCTGCGCCTTGGCCGTGGAAACCGCGCTCTCAGCCTGCTTGGTCGCCTCGCTGACCGCACGCTCGGCCTCGGACCGGGCCGACTTGCGGGCCTTGTCGGCCTCGGAGGTCGCGCTGGCCACCGTGCTCTCGGCCTGCTCCTGGGCTGCGCTCAGCATCCGCTCGGCCTGCTCGTGCGCCTCGGCCCGGGTCTTGTCGGTGTCGGCCTTGGCCTCCTCGCGCAGCTTGACCGTGTCCAGACGGGCGTCCTCGCGCAGCTTGGCAATTTCCTCGTCCGCGCGATTGCGCTGGGCCTTCGACTCGTCGTCGGCCAGCTTCAGGATCTGCCCGATCCGCTCGCTGATCTCCTCGTGCGCGGGCTTCTCCGCCCCCGCCTCGCGCACGGTCGCAAGCTCATGCCGGAGCCGCTCAGTCGCGTCGAGCGACTGGGAGAGCCGGTCCTCCAGGTCGCGGATCTGGCTGCGGGTCTTGGCCACAAACTCATCGACCCGCCGACGGCTGTAGCCGCGCATCTCGCGCTCAAACAGATCTTCGTGGTTAGGGTCGGCGTGGTAGTCGGTCTGGTCGCTCATGGTTCACACCCGTCGAGTGATTCAGGCAGACCTGGCCGACTCGGCTCTGGGTTACTGAACCGCTGCGACGGTGCCGGCCTGCGGCTGGGCTCCTATGCCCGCCCGGATCGGCTACTCCCGCGGCCGGCCCGAACGCGCGCGTGCAATGCTGAGATGTCCGGGTCGACTCTGTCCCGAAGGGGCCGGGCGCGCAACCGAAACGATGTTTTGTCCTGATTCTTTTAAGGCCGTAAACGGCTGATAGCGGGCCAGCGCTGGCACCGCGGGCGGAGGTAGCAGATGGCCCCTTCCCAGATGATCGGGTCGCTCGGCGACCGGGTCCCGGTCATCGACCCCGACGCCTGGGTGGCGCCCGGCGCCGTCGTGGTCGGCTCCGTCCGGCTGGGCCGGGCCGCGAGCGTCTGGTACGGGTCGGTGCTCCGGGCGGACGAGGACGAGATCGTGGTCGGCGCGGAGTGCAACATTCAGGACCTGTGCTGCCTGCACGTCGACCCCGGGCAGCCCGTGATCCTGGAGGACCGGGTCAGCCTCGGGCACCGGGCCATGGTGCACGGAGCGCACGTCGGGGCCGGGTCGCTGATCGGGATCGGGGCCATCGTGCTGGGCGGGGCGAAGATCGGCGCGGGCACGCTGGTGGCCGCCGGCGCGGTAGTGCCGCCGGGCCGGGAGATCCCCGCGGGCGTGCTGGTCGCCGGGGTGCCGGGCCGGGTCGTGCGGGAGCTGACCGACGCCGACCGGGCCGTCTTCTCGGGCACGGCGGCGGGCTACGCCCGGCGCGCGCAGGTGCACCGCGGCGTCACCTGGAACACCTGAGGCCCGGGCCGCCGCGGTCCGCCATTATCCGACCTGCCCGGTCTGACCAGGCGCTTTGTCGCATAAGGGGGCAACGCCCGCTTTGCGGGTGGTGCAGAAATGGTCCCGATGGGCCATGCCCGGCCATACATCGTGGCCGTAACCTGTCAGCAGGTCTTCATGTCAGCCCGGAGTCACGTCCAGGGTTAAGCAGGCACAGTGCTGTGCATGTCCGGCACCGCGACGGAGGTGGGCGCGATGGGCGAGTATCTCGATCTGCGCGTTCACGACCTGGTCGCCCTGGACGAGATCGCGCTGTACGCCGAGGTCCTGAGCGCCGTGGCGGCCAGCGACCGGCCGCTCACGCTGGCCGAGCTGGATGACGCCCTGGGCGTCCAGCCCTGCCCCGCCGGGTCGGTCTGCAGCTGACCGGCCGGACCGCCGGCCCCGTCACCCGGCTCGCGTAACCGCCCGGCCCGGCTGAACATCACGTCGGCCGACCAGCGCGTGAAGCCGAGCGACTCATACAGCCGGATGGCCGCGACATTGGACTCGTCGACGTAGAGCAGGACCTCGCCCAGCCCCTGGTCCCGCAGGTAGCCCAGCCCGATCAGGGTGAGCGCCCGGCCCAGCCCGGTGCCGCGCTCGGCCGGGTCGACCCCGACCACGTAGACCTCGCCGATGGCGGGAGCCGCGCCCTCCGCCGGGTGGATCTTCGTCCAGTGGAAGCCGGCCAGCCGGTCCCCGCGGACGGCCAGGAAGAACCCGGCCGGGTCGAACCACGCCTCCTGCTCGCGCTGCTCCAGGTCGGCCGGGGTCCAGGCGCCCTGCTCGGGGTGAGTGGCGAACGCGGCCGCGTTCAGCGCGAGCCAGGCATCCTCATCCTGGCCGGGCCGGAAGGCGCGGACCTCCAGGCCATCGGCCAGCCGCGGCCCGGCGAGCGGCTCGGCCAGGGGCCGGCGCATCTGCCACAGGGACCGGGTCCGCTCGAAGCCGGCCGCGGCGGCCAGGGCGCGCGCCGCGGGCAGGTCGCCGTGCGCCCAGACCCGAAGGCCGGCCGCGCCCGCCCGGGCGGCCATCGCGTCGGCCAGCGCCCGGCCGAGCCCGCGCCGGCGGAATGCCGGGTCGATCACCAGCTCCCCCCCGGCCGGCTCGACGCCGGCCGGCGGGTCGAGGCGCGCGTACCCGGCCAGCTGCCCGTCGCTGCTGGCCAGCAGGTCGGCGGCGCCCCGGCCGCCGCCGTAGCGGACGTGCAGCAGGCCCTGCTCCGACAGGGGCGCGACGCCGTCCGCCCGCGCCGCATGCTCGGCCAGGCCGAGCACCGCGCTCGCGTCCGCCGGAGACAGGGCGTCGCGGACAAGGACCGGCGGGCCGGCCGGCCGGGGACCGGTCCCGGCCGCCGGGTCACCGCTCGACATAGGCCGGCCGCCGTCGGGTGAGCTGCGGCTCGTCCCGGCCGGCCTCGCCGCCCGCGGCGGCCTCCCCGCGGTCGGCGTCCGGGGCCGGAGCGTCGCCGGCGTCGCCGTCGCCGGCCTCGTCGCCGGGCCGGGCCGGGCCGCCGCGGGCCGGGACGAACCGGTACCCGACGTTGCGCACGGTGCCGATCAGCGACTCGTTTTCCGGGCCGAGCTTGGCCCGGAGCCGGCGGACGTGCACATCGACGGTCCGGGTGCCGCCGAAGTAGTCATATCCCCAGACCTCCTGCAGCAGCTGGGCCCGGGTGAAGACCCGGCCGGGCTGCTGGGTCAGGAACTTGAGCAACTCGAACTCCTTGAAGGTCAGGTCGAGCGAGCGCCCGTTCATCCGGGCCGAGTAGGTGGCCTCGTTGATGACCAGCTCACCGGAGCGGATCTCGCCCGACTGCTCGGGAACCGGCCCCGCGGCGCGGGCCAGCGAGAGCCGGATCCGCGCCTCGACCTCGCCGGGCCCGGCCGTGTGCAGCACCACGTCGTCGGCGCCCCAGTCGGCGGTGATCGCGGCCCAGCCGCCCTCGGTCACGATGACCAGCACCGTGATCTTGCTCTCGGCCCCGCGCAGCGCCTGCAGCAGCCGCTTGGCCGCGACGAGGTCGCGTCGCGCGTCGACGAGCACCGCGTCGGGCGGCGGGCCGGCGGCGACCGATTCCGCCACGGCGGGTCCCACCCGGACCGCGTGCGGGAGCAGCGTCAGGGATGGCAAGATCTCCGCGGGCGACTCGGGCCCGCTCGTTAGCAAGAGCACACTGCTCAATCGCTGCCACCTCCGGCCCGCGTCACCGCGGGTACTAGGCCCATGGACTCCCGTGAGAACCCGGGGTCGCCTTTGTCCGGGGTCGTTATGAGCGAGGATAGCTGACATGGCCATCGTCACCATGCGCTACTGGGCCGCCGCCAAGGAGGCCGCGGGCGTCGCCGAGGAGACCGTCACGGCGGATACCCTCGCCGCCGCCCTCACCGTCATCGGCGGGGAGCGCCGCGAGAACGCGGGTGCCACCGCGGGCGGGAGCGCGCTCAGCACGGTCCTGGCCCGGTCGTCGTTCCTCATTGACGGCCACCCGGTCGGCCTGCGGGCGGCCGATTCGGTGGTCCTGGCCGAGGGAGCCGTCATCGAGGTGCTGCCGCCGTTCGCGGGCGGCTAGAACTGGACAAGCACGTGTCAATGCCACTTCTCGCCAGTGTTGCCCCGCTGGCGCCAATGTCCGCGTTACTGATCCGGACAGCGCCACCGACCTGGGACGAAACGGGATGAGCCTGAACCGGAAGAGATCGCGGCGCGTTCCTATAGACGTGGCTGGCCAGGGAGATGCAGCCCCGCGTCAGCAGCGCGGGCCGGCATCCGATGAGGAGTTGGTGCGCGCGCTCTACGCCGAGCACGCAGGTCCGCTTCTCCGGTATGCCCTGCATCTCATGAGCGGGGACAGGCAGCGCGCGGAGGACATCGTGCAGGAGACACTGCTACGGGCATGGCAGCATCCCGAGGCGATCGCTGATCGCCCGGCGCGGCCATGGCTGTTCGCAGTCGCGCGCAACCTGGCCGTCGATTCCTTCCGGGCCCGGAAGGCCCGGCCGCATGAGGTCGGGGAGGGCGCGCTGGAGCTGCTCTCGGTGCCGGACGAGGCGGAGCGCGCCCTCGAGTCCTGGGCCGTCGCCGACGCGATCCGGTCGCTGCGCGCCGAGCACCGGGGCGTGCTGCTGGAGACCTACTACCACGGCCGGTCCGTGGCCGAGGCAGCCGCGGTGCTCGGCATACCCGCGGGTACCGTCAAGTCACGGACCTTCTATGCTCTCCGCGCCCTCAAACTGGCACTGGAAGAACGGGGGCTGGCGCCATGACGGCCATGACCGGCCCGTCCTGCCGGGAGATCAGGCAGTTGCTCGGCGTCTACGTCGTCGGAGCGATCGATCCGTCCGAGCGCGCCATCGTCGATTTCCATCTTCAGGACTGCCCGGCCTGCCGTGAGGAGCTGGCCGGCCTGGCCGGCCTGCCGGCCCTGCTCGGGCGCGTGCCGCGGGAGGACGTCCTGCGCATGGCCGAGGGCGGCGCCGGCCTGCCGGACATGGATGAGCCGCCCGCCGAGCTGCTCAACAGCCTGCTGCGGCGCGTCGCCGGAACCCGCCGGACCCGCCGGTGGCGGGCGGCCCTGGCCCTGGCCGCGGCCGTGGCCATCGCCGCGGGCGGGACCACCGCCGTGGTGAACGCCGTGCGCCCGGCGCCGTTCCACGACACTGACCGGGCCAGCAATGCCCAGCTCGCGGCGGTCGTGGAGTACTCGTCGACGCCGTGGGGGATGGCGATGAACGTCGGCGTGACGGGCGTCCCGGCCGACTCGATCTGCAAGCTCCTGGCCAACGAGTCCGGGCACTGGGTGGTGGTGGGCCAGTGGCAGGCGCTGGGCCCGGACTACGCGCAGCACTGGTACGACCTGCAGGCCCCCGGCGTCTCCGCCCAGGACGTGCACGGCTTCAAGATCACGTCCCGGGGCGAGACGCTGCTCCAGATTCGGGACTGAGGGGGCGGACCGGGAATGCGGCGGCGCCCGCCCGCGCTGACTCCGGCGTGACCGGTGGACTCGTGGCCCTGATAGCCGCCCTTGTCGTGGCCGTCGTCGCCGGGCTGGCCTGGCGCGCGACCAACGGCCGGATGCGGCCGGTCGCGGCGGCGGCCCGGCCCGCCTCAGGCCCGGCCACCCCCGCCGCGATGAGCCCGGACCCGGTGCGTCCGGACACGATGAGCGCGGAACCGATGAGCCTGAGCACGGCGATCCCGGGCGCGGTCATCCCCGGCGCGGGCACGGCCACCGCCGCGGGCACGCCGGCCCCCGGCCCGGCGGCGGGCCGGGTGACCGCCGCCGACCTCGGCCGCCCGCTCGGCGAGCGGGCCACGCTCCTGCAGTTCTCCTCGGCCTTCTGCGCGCCGTGTCGGGCCACCCGGGTGATCCTGGGCGAGGTGGCCGGCCGGGCGGCCGGCGTCGCCCACGTCGAGATCGACGCCGAGTCGCACCTGGACCTGGTCCGGTCACTCGGCGTGCTGCGCACGCCCACGGTGTTCGTGCTGGGGGCCGACGGCGCCATCACCGCCCGGGCCAGCGGGCAGCCCCGCAAGGCTGATGTCCTCGGGGCGCTGGCGGCCGTCCTGCCTGCCGAAAGTCCCGATGGTTCCTACTCGCCGGGCCGGGAGACAGGCTAGTGACAGTGAGCCTGCCCCCGCATAGAGTCGTCTACGTGCCGGGAATAGCCATGCCCGCAGGAGCCGCCGCCGGGCTGACCAAGCGCCGCGCGGTGGACTTCTGCCGCGTTGCCACGGCCATCTGTTGTGGTCGGGCTCTTCCGCCCGCCGGCCTGCAGCCAGAAACGTAGCCGGGCAGCGCCATCCGCGCTCATGCCCTGCACGAGCCCGAAGAGGTGCACCTGATGGAGATTGATCCGAGAGGCCCGCGCTTTGGCGCGCTGATCACGCTGATCGTCTTCGCGGTGGTGCTCATCACGGGCAGCGCCTGGCTGCTTGCCGTCCAGGCGCTCTTCTTTGCCATCGGAACGCTGTTCGGCCTGCCCAGGACGCCCTATGGCCTGGTCTACCGCTGGCTAGTCCGGCCTCGCCTGGGTCCGCCCGGCGCACTGGAGCCGGCCATGCCACCGCGTTTCGCCCAGGGGGTCGGCCTGGTCATCAGTATCGTCGGCGTGATCGGCTATGCCGCCGGCGTGACGGCGCTGGGCATGGCGGCCGCGGCCGCCGGGCTCGTCGCCGCTTTCCTGAACGGCATCTTCGGCCTGTGCCTGGGCTGCGAGATGTACTTGCTCATCCGACGCATCTGGCCGGGCCGGCAGCAACTGGTCCCGGCGGACGCCGACAAGGAGGTTTCACTATGAGTCGCTCCGACGTCCTCGTGGACGCCGATTGGGTGGAGGCGCACAACGGCGAGGACGGCGTGGTGCTCGTCGAGGTCGACGAGGACACCGCCGCCTACGACAAGGGCCACATCCGCAACGCGGTTAAGATCGACTGGAAGAAGGACCTGCAGGACCCGGTCCGCCGCGACTTCGTGGACAAGGACGGCTTCGCCGCCCTGCTGTCGGCCCGCGGCATCTCCAACGACGACACCGTCGTCCTCTACGGCGGCAACAACAACTGGTTCGCGGCGTACGCGTACTGGTACTTCCGCGTCTACGGGCACCGGAACGTCAAGCTCCTCGACGGCGGCCGCAAGAAGTGGGAGCTGGAGTCGCGCGAGCTCGTGACCGAGGTGCCCCAGCGGGCGGCGACCAGCTACACGGCGGCGGACCCGGACGCCTCGATCCGCGCGTTCCGGGATGAGGTCGTGGCCGCGATCGGCCGCGACAACCTGATCGACGTGCGCTCCCCGGACGAGTTCGCCGGGCGGCTGCTGGCCCCGGCCCACCTGCCCCAGGAGCAGGCGCAGCGCGGCGGGCACATCCCGACCGCGCGGAACGTGCCCTGGTCCAAGGCGGCCGAGGAGGACGGCACGTTCAAGTCCGACGACGACCTGCGGACCCTGTACGGCGGCGCGGGCGTGGACTTCGCCAAGGACACCATCGCGTACTGCCGGATCGGTGAGCGCTCCGCGCACACCTGGTTCGTCATGCACGAGCTGCTCGGCCAGCCGAACGTGAAGAACTACGACGGTTCCTGGACCGAGTACGGCTCGCTGGTCGGCGTCCCGATCAAGACCGGGGATGAGTCATGAGCGACGGCTGCGGAGCGCCGGCCGGCGGCGCCGCCATCACCGACGCCGGCAACCAGGCCGTGATCCAGGGCCGGGTGGCCCAGGCCGGGGCCCCGGTCGGGACCGGGTATGCCCGCCTGCTCAACAGCGACGGGGAGTTCGTGGCCGAGGTGCCGCTGGGCGCTGACGGCGGGTTCCGGTTCTTCGCCGCCGCGGGCAGCTGGACGCTGCGCGTCCTGGCGCCGGGCGGAATCCGGGCCGAGCAGGTCGTGTCGGCCGCCATCGGCGAGATCGCCAACCTGGAGGTCGCGGTCTGACCTGGGCGGCCTCGCCGTCGATCCACCGGGCGGCCCCCCCGCGCAGCGCGGGGAGGGCCGCCTTTGGCGTCCGGCCTGTGCCCGTTCCCCTTCTTGTCATGTGCTCGTCGCACTTATGTCTGCTTTCTGTTCAACTGCCGGACATCTTCGGCTCCTAGAAAGGGGTACGGCGCCAGAAGGCAGTCGGCGCCGCGGATACCGGGTCGACAGGCGACAGGGGCGGGCAACTACATGTCATTCGAAGCTGGTCCGGCCAGCCCGGAGGGTGACCTCGCGGCGGTCGCGCCCGCCGCCACCCAGGCGGTCTCGGCGCACGTCGATGATCCGGTGCTCCGGGCGGAGAACCTGACCCTCAGCTTTGGCCAGCGGCCCATCCTCACCGACATCAACGTGGGGGTGCAGCGCGGTGCCATCACGGCGCTGATCGGACCGACGGGCTCGGGCAAGACCACGCTGCTGCGCACCTTCAACCGGATGAACGACAAGGTCAGTACCTACGGCCACAAGGGCGATGTGCTGCTGGATGGCCGCAGCATCTGGCACCAGGGCGTCGAGCTCATGGCCCTGCGCCGCAAGGTCGGCATGCTGTTCCAGCGACCGAACCCCTTCCCCATGTCCATCATGGACAACGTCACGGCCGGGGCGCGGGTGCACCGGCTGGCCAGCAAGGCGGGCTTGCGGGAAATCGCCCGGCAGCGGCTCACTGAGGTCGGGCTGTGGGACGCGGTCAGTGACCGCCTGAAGGACTCGCCCTTCCGGCTGTCCGGTGGCCAGCAGCAGTTGCTCTGCCTGGCCCGCGCGCTTGCCATCAGCCCGGACGTCCTACTCCTGGACGAGCCGACATCGTCCTTGGACCCGGGCGCCACCGAGTCGATCGAAGCGCTGATCAGGGCGCTGACTCCGCAGATCACCGTGGTGATCGTGACACACAACCTGGGCCAGGCCCGCCGCATCGCAGACCAGACGATCTTCCTGAACCGCGGCCGACTGGTCGAGACCGGCCCGACCGAGCGGCTCTTCGAGCACCCGGCCGAG
The DNA here is from genome assembly GCA_036501025.1 of Streptosporangiaceae bacterium. GTDB lineage: Bacteria > Actinomycetota > Actinomycetes > Streptosporangiales > Streptosporangiaceae > DASUBV01. The sequence goes on along the minus strand of DASYBB010000052.1, from coordinate 16,649 downwards.
GAAGAGACGGCCCGCTATGTGAGCGGTCGCTTCGGCTGACAAGACCACCCGGACGCGAGGAATGCAGTCCTCGCGCCCGGGCGCAAGACCGCGCGTGAGCACGGTCACAGCCGCACGCGTACGCGTGCGAGTCGGGATAACGCACGTGTGAACGTGCGGGAGAAAAGGGGTATTCCTTCAGTGTCCATTCGATTCCGCACGGTATGTGCGGCGGCAGCGCTGGCTCCGCTCGCGCTGCTCGCGGCTTGCGGTAGCAGCGGCGGCTCGAGCGGCAGCGCGAGCGGGTCCGCAGCCCCATCTTCAGCGGCGGCGGCGGCTCAGGTCGGCCCCGCCCTGCCGACGGCTCCGCCGACGGCGCCCACCTCGATCACCGAGACCGGCAGCACGCTGCTGTTCCCGGTGTTCGGCACCTGGTCGACGGCCTACCAGAAGCTGTTCCCCAAGGTGACGATCACCACCGGCGGCACCGGTTCCGGGACCGGAATCACAGACGCCACGACCGGGACCGTCGACGTCGGGGCCTCGGACGCCTACCTGTCCAGCGCCGACAAGTCGGCCAGCCCGAGTCTGCTCAACATCCCGCTGGCCATCTCGGCCCAGCAGATCAACTACAACCTGCCCGGCGTGAGCAACCTCAAGCTGGACGGCACGGTGCTGGCGAAGATCTACCTAGGCAAGATCACCATGTGGAACGACCCGGCCATCAAGGCTCTCAACCCGAGCGCCAACCTGCCGAGCATGAAGATCATCACGCTGCACCGCGCGGACAGCTCCGGTGACACCTTCCTGTTCACCAGCTTCCTGAACGCCCAGGACGCCACCGACTGGAGTTCGTCCAACGTCGACACCTCGATCAGCTGGCCGTCCGTGCCGGGATCGCTGGCGGAGACGGGCAACAGCGGCATGGTCTCGGGCTGCCAGGCCAACAAGGGCTGCATCGCCTACATCGGCATCAGCTACCTGCAGAAGACCCAGGCGGCAGGGCTGGGCGAGGCCGCGCTGAAGAACGCCGCGGGCAAGTTCCTGCAGCCCACCCCCGCAACCATCAGCGCCGCGGCGGCCGCGTTCACCAGCAAGACGCCCGCCGATGAGACCCTTTCGATGATCAACGGCCCCGCGGCAGGCGGCTACCCGATCATCAACTACGAGTACGCCATCGTGAAGGGGACGCAGTCGGACGGGTCCAAGGCCGAGTCGATCCGGGCGTTCCTGCACTGGATCGTGACTAGCGGCCAGAGCGCGACCGACTTCCTGACCGCGGTGGACTTCGAGGCGCTGCCGGCCAGCGTGGTGACGCTGTCAGACGCGCAGATTGCCAAGATCGGCGCCTGACCTAGTGGCCACATCTGCATCCGCGCTGCAGTCGGAGGGGGAGCCGGGCCGCGCCCGGCCTCCCCGCCGGCTCAGCGTGAAACTCCGCGGCGACGGCCCCGCTCGCTGGGTGGGCCTGGGGTTCGCGACACTGCCCGCCCTCGGGCTGGCCTTCGTCCTGATCGTCCTGGTCATCGAGGCTATCCCGGCCATCCGGCTGAACGGCTGGGGCTTCTTCACGCACAGCTTCTGGAGCCAGGGCGGCGGCTATAACGCCACCATCGTCAGCACCGATGGCGTCAAGCACCTGCAGGGCTCGCAGTTCGGCGTGCTCGCCGAGATCGTCGGTACCCTGCTGACGTCGCTGATCGCGCTGATCATCGCGATTCCGGTGTCGGTCGGCGCCGCCCTGGTCATCGTCGAGCGGCTGCCCCGGCGGATCGCCAGCGTGATCGGCGTGTTCCTGGAACTGCTGGCCGGGGTCCCCAGCGTGGTGATCGGCCTGTGGGGGGCGCTGACGTTCGGGCCCTTCGTCGCCCACCACATCGCGCCCTGGGTCGCCAGCATCATGCCTAGTTTTCCGCCCTTCAGTTATTTTGGCGGCGCGGCCGGCAACGGGCAGGGGCTGCTGGTCTCGAGCCTGGTGCTGACGGTCATGGTGATCCCGATCGTCGCCGCCACCAGCCGGGACCTCATCCGGCAGGTCCCGATCCTGCCCCGCGAGGGTGCGGTGGCCCTGGGCATGTCGGATTTCGAGTGCGCCCGGCGGGTCACGCTGCCGTGGGTCGGCAGCGGCATCGTCGGGGCCGCGGTGCTCGGCCTGGGCCGGGCCCTGGGCGAGACCATAGCCGTGGCCATGACCTGTGGGTTCGCCCTCGGCGCTATCCCGGGCAACATTTACGGGGCGATGACAACCATTGCCGCCACTATCGTCACCGAGCTGGACTCGGCCTTCGGCGACGCGAGCAAGTTCAGCGTCCGCACGCTAGCCGAGCTGGCCCTGGTGCTGATGGTGATCACGCTCAGCACCAACATCATCGCCCGGCTGCTGGTCCGCCGGGTGTCGGGCACCGCGCTGCCAGTGGGCAGGGGGTTGTAGCAGATGAGCGCGATCAGCGGACGGGCCGCGAGCCCGAAGGTGGGCCACGACGGCTGGGCGGAGGTGCCGCTCCGTCGCAAGCTGGCCAACCTCGTGTTCTGGGCCCTGGCCTTCCTCGCGCTGGCTGTGGTCGTCGTGCCGACGATCTGGCTGGCGGGCGGCATCGTGGTGCGGGCCGTTCCGCACTTCAGCTTCAGCGTGCTGACAACCAGGACCACCGGGACGACCGGCGGATTGGAGCAGGCGGTGCTCGGCACTCTCCTGCTCGCGGTCTGCGTGCTGGTCATCGGCGGGACAGTCAGCATCCTGACCGGCCTGTACCTGAGCGAGTTCGCCCGCGGCCGGCACCAGGGCTTGCTGCGCGGCGCCTACGAGGTGCTGTCCGGCATCCCGTCCATCGTGCTGGGCTACGTGGGCTATGTCGCCCTGGTCGTGGGCCTGCACTGGGGGTTCAGCCTGCTCCCGGCAGTCCTGGTGCTGTCCGTGATCACGATCCCGTACATCACCAAGTCAACCGAGTCGGCCCTGGCACAGGTGCCCAGCTCCTACCGCGAAGGCGCCGAGGCGCTCGGCATCCCGGCCGCGTGGACGTTGCGCAAGATCGTGCTCAAGTCCGCTGTGCCCGGCATCGTCACCGGGCTGCTGGTGGCGATGGCGATCGCCGTCGGCGAGACTGCGCCCCTGCTGACGACGGCCGGCTGGAGCGACCAGAATCCCACCCTGGCCCTCACCCACTCTCCGGTCGCGTTCCTGACGTACCCGATCTTCTCCTTTTACCAGTACGGCAAGGCGTCCCAGGACCTGTCCTATGACGCGGCGCTGATCCTGCTCGTCTTCGTGCTGCTGATCATCCTCGCCGGGAGACTGATCATCGCGCGCTCGCGGCGGCACGCGGAGTGAGTGGGGAGGATGCCGGTACTGCGCAGCGAGATGGCCCGCCCCGGCGGAGCGTCGGCCCGGTCGCGCGGGGCGGCGGCCAGCGGAGCTGACGGCCCCGTGTCGGAGCGCCGCCCGCCGTCAGCGCCCCGGCGGAGGCCGCGGTGAGTGCGCCCCGCCCCCAGCCGGGCTGGCCTGGGGAGCCAGAGCCGCCGCCGCCGGGCCACGATCGAGCCGGGACGAGGCCGCCCGACGGTACGGTGCTCGCCAACCGCCTCGCCGCCGCCCTGGTCCACCACGAGCCGGGCTGGCGGCTGCCCCGCCACACGGCGCTGGCCCGCCGCTACAACGTCAGCCCGGCCGAGATCGAGAACGCGGTCGCGGAGCTGGTCAGCCGGCACCTGATCCGGCGCCTGCCCGACGGCCAGCTGTACCGGACCAGCCCGGCGGAGTACCTGATCGAGCTCGAGGGGGTGGCCGGGCTCGGTTCCATGCTCGACCCGATGGGCGGCGACCTGTCCTGCCGCAGCCGCCAGGTGTCCTGGCGGCGGGTGCCCGAGGACATCGCCTGGGCCCTGGCCCTGTCGGCCGCCGACGCCCCGATCTGCGTCGTCCGGTTCCTGTGGACCGTGGGCGGCGAGCCCGCGGCCAGCTCGACGACCTACCTGCCCGGCGAGCTGGCCGGGCCGGCAGGCCCGACCGCAGACGCCCCCCTCCCGGCCAGCCTCAGCCTGCTGCCGCTGGCGCTGCCGGCGGCGCCCGCACCGCAGGCGCTGCACATCGAGATGCAGCCGCCGCCGCCGGCCGTGGCCCGCAGCCTCCGGCTGGCGGCCGGCCAGCCCGCCACGATCGTGACCGTGCGCTTCGACGCCATCGACGGCGCGCGGCCGGTCGCACTCACGGTGGCGGTGCTGCGCTCGGACCTGTTCCGCGTGGTCATCCAGTCACCGCAGCTCCCGCTGGCCGACGCGGGGGCCGGCAGTTACTCGGGTGCCTGGACACACGCAGTCGAGGACTGAGAACCTATAACGGTCATGCCCGCATCTTCCGCCCATACTGCCGTGGCCGCCCCGGACCCGGGCCGCCTCCGGCCGCCGCGCTTACCGCGCCCGCCGGGCCGGGGCCGGCAGCTGACGGCGGCCCTCGGCCTCGCCGTGCTGCTCGTCCATCTCCTCCTGGCTCAGGTCACGCTGGTCTTATCGGCCCTGCTGCTGGCCGTGAGCCAGCTCGGCCGGTGGCGCCCGTCGTGGCTGGCCGTGCCCGCCGGGGCCGGAATCGCGTGGATCGCGGCCACCGGAACCCGGCGGGCCGCGGCCGGGTTCGCGGCCGGGCCGCGCCAGGTCGCCGCGTTCCTGGCCGGCGCTGCCGGCCACCCGGGGCGGCTGGGCCACGTGGCGGCGGCGTTCGCCGGGGCCGGGCACTGGCTGCCCCGGCAGTTCCCGGTCGCGCTGGTGGCGGCCGCGGCGGAGGCCGCCGTGGCGGGTCCCGTGCTCCGCGCGCGGGCCGGCGGTCCGCCGGGGTGGCGGCCGGGCCTGCTGGCCGCCACCCGCCGCCGCCGCGCCGCGGCCGCCCTGTCCGCGGGCCTCGTCGTGACCCGGGCCGGGGCGAGCCTCGGCCTGGAGCGCGCCTCCGGGCGCCGCGCGGAGATCTCGTGGGCCGAGGCGGCCGCTGGCGTGCTGGCGGTCGGCGCCGACCCGCCGGCCGCGGCCCGGGTCGGCTTCCCGCTGGCCGCCGCGGCCGCCCGGCGGCGGATGACCGTGATCGTCGTCGACCTCGCCGGGAGCTCGTGGCTGGCTGACTCGCTGGCCGGGGCGTGCGCGGCCGCGGCCGCGCCGCTGCACCGGCTCGGCCCGGACGGCCCGGCCTGGTACGAGCCCTTCCGCAGCCACCCGCCGCGGCGGGCGGCCGCGCTGGCCGCCGAGGCGATCAGCTGGGCCGGGACCACGCGGCAGCAGCGGCAGGCCGGACAGCGCTACCTGGCTGACGCGTTCGCCGTCCTGGCGGTCAGCCCCGGTCCGCCGGCCGTCCTGGACGCGCTGATCGCGCTGCTGGAGCCGGGCCGGCTGCGCGAGGCCGCGGCGGCCGTCCCGGCCCACCTGCCCCACCGCGGGGCGCTGGCGGTACGGGTGGCCGGCTCGGCGGCCGCGCTGGAGGCTGACCCGGCCCTGGCCGCCGCGCTGGCCGGCCAGCTGCGGCGGCTGCGGGCCAGCGGGCCGGGACGCTGGCTGCAGCCGCCGGCCCCGCCGCGGGGCGCAGCCGGGTCCGGGCCGCGGGCCGGCGCGGGCCGGCCGGGCGCATGGCCGGCCCGGCCGCCCGAGCTGATCCAGCTGGGCCAGGCGGTGCGCGAGCGCAGCTGCGTCCTGTTCTCGCTGGGCCCGCCCGGCGCGGCGGCCGCGGCGGCCGGCCGGCTGGCCGTCGCCGACCTGTGCGCCGTCTTAGGCCGCCTGCGTGACCAGGGCCTGCGCGGGGACGGCCTGGCCTGGGTTCACGGCTGCGAGGTCGCCGACCGGCCGGGCCTGGCCGCGCTGCTCGGGCTCGGGCCGGCCACCGGAACCGCCGTGCTGCTGTCCACCGCGAGCCCGGCCGCCGCGGCCAGCCTCGCCCCCGCCGCGGGCGTCGTCGTGGCCGGCGGCCCGGCTGATCCCGTCCTGGCCGGGCAGCTGGCCGGGCAGGCCGAGTTTCGTGCCGAGGGCGGTCACCGGGACGCCGCCACGGTCCTGCGCGGGCAGGCCGGGGACGAGTTCACGATCATCAGGCACGGCGCACGGTTCCAGCCCGGCTGCCAGTCGGTGCCCGCCGCATGGGCCGGCCCGCGGTGACCGCGACCGGTGCGCCAAGGCCCGGCGCGGGGCAGCCCGGCGCGCCGGAGGCAGCCGCGTGGGAGCCCGGCGTGCGGGAGGCCGGCGTGCGGGAGGCCGGCGTGCGGGAGGCCGGCGTGCGGGAGCCCGGCGTGCGGGAGGCCGGCGTGCGGGAGGCCGGCGTGCGGGAGGCCGGCGTGCGGGAGGCCGGCGTGTCAGCGGGCGGCGCGGGGCAGCCGGGCGCACCGGAGGCCGGGTCTGCGGAGGCCGGGGCCTCGGAGGCTCTGGCGCAGGCGGGCGACGCCCCGGCGTTCCGGCCGGACCGGGTGTACGTGGGCTGGCAGCACGCGCTGACCTGCCCGCCGCCCGGCCCGCCGCCCCCGCGCCCGCCGGCCGTGGTCGCCGACCGGGTCAGCCCGGCCTGGCTGGCGGCGCAGCGCCGCGAGGAAGACCGGCTGGGCCGGCCGGCCCGGGCGGCCGCCGCCTGGTGCGCGGTCCTGGGCGGCGCCGTCTGCGCTGGCTGGCTGGCGGGGCTGCTGAGTGCGGGCCTGGCGGTGCTGGGCGGCGGGGCGTGCGCGGTCGGCGCGGCGGCCAGCCTGCGGGCGATCTGGCGCGGCCAGCGCCAGCTCCGCGCCCGGGTCGCGGCCGAGGATCAGCGGGTGGCCGAGTTCCGGGCGGCGGCGCAGCGGGAGCAGGTGCAGCGCCGCGCCGAGCACGCCCGCCGGCTCCGGGCCTGGCGGCAGCGGAGCGCTGCGTTCGCGCACCAGCCGCAGTGGTACCCGGTGTCGCTGCCGGGCGGCATCGACCGGGTCGACGTGGCCGGGGGGACGCTGGCCGGCTGGTCGGCCCTGCTGACGTCCGTCGCCGCGCCCCGGCTGGCCGCGGGCGGGGAGGTGACGGTGCTCGACCTGACCGAGGGCGGCGTCGCGGGCGACCTGCTGGCGCTGGCCCGGGCGGGCGGCATCGACCCGCTCGTGTGGGTGCTGCCCGGCGACCTGCCCCGGCTCGACCTGGGCGCTGACCTGGCCCCGGACGCGCTCGCCGACGTGCTGGCCCTGGCCGTCAGCGCCAGCTCCGGCGGGGATGACCCGGGCGATCCGGCCGGGGACGCGGTGCTGCTGAGCCGGGTGCTGCGGGTCCTGCCGCCGCAGTCCGGCATCGGCCCGCTGCTGGCCGCTCTCCGGGTCCTGGCCCAGGTCGGGGACCCGCGTCCGGACCTGAGCGCCGGGCTGCTCACGGCGGGCCAGGTGGCCCAGCTGGCCCGCATGTTCGGCCGGGAACAGCGGGCGGCGATCGAGCGGGCCTGGACGATCGAGGCGCGGCTGCGTGACCTGGGCCCGCTCGGCCGCGCGCCCGCCCGCCTGGCGCCGAGCCGGCTCCGGCTGGCCTGGCTGGACCGCCGGGCCAGTGCCGTGGGGAACAAGATGCTGGCCACCTACCTGGCGGTGGCGCTGACCCACGTGCTGCGGCAGGCACCGCCGGGCCGGCCGTGGCAGCAGACGATCTTCGTGCTGGGCGCCGAGCGGCTGCGCCCCGAGGTGCTGGACCGGCTGACCGACGCGTGCGAGATCTGCCGGGCCGGCCTGGTGCTGGCCTACCGGTCCATCCCGGACCAGGTCGCCGGGCGGCTCGGCCGCGGCAACGCGGCGGTGGCCTTCATGCGCCTGGGCAATGCCCGGGACGCCAAGGCGGCGGCCGAGCACATCGGGACCGAGCACCGGTTCGTGATCAGTCAGTTCACCCAGACCGTGGGCTCCTCGCTGACCGACACCGCGGGCGACTCCTACACGAGCACGGTCGGGACCGCGGACTCGGCCACGGACTCGGCGTCGCTGACCGACACGGCCGGCCACAGCGCGGGGCGCGGCCGCAGCCGGTCCAGCTCGTTCGCGCCGTTCGGCGACGGCACCACCTCGGCCAGCCGCGACCGCAACGCCTCGCGGGCGCAGTCCGCCTCGGTGTCGATCACCGCGGGCATCAACTCCAGTACGGCCTGGGGCGGGAGCACCTCCCGGGCGCTGGGCGCCAACGAGTCCCTGGCCAGCGCCGCCCAGCGGTCCCGCGAGTTCCTGGTCGAGCAGCATGAGCTCCAGCAGCTGCCGCACAGCGCGGTGCTGCTCACCTACGCCGGCCCGCGCGGCCGCCAGGTCGTGCTGGCCGACGCCAACCCGGCCATCATCAGGCTGACGACGGCGACGCTGGCCAGCCGGGAGGAGCCGCCGGCCCCGCCACCCTGACGGGCTAGTGTGGGGCTATGACCGACCAGGATGAAGAGCCTGCGGCAGAGTTCCACCGGAACCGGCGAGAGCACGGCGGCGCGTCCGCGCGCCCCGACGATGACCGCCTCGCCCGGCTGACCGAGGAGGAGCGGGTCGAGGTCGGGCTGGACGCCTACGATCCCGATGAGGTCCCCGACGCCGAGGACGGCGATCCGGTGACGGATGTCACGCAGACCGACGTGTACGAGGAAGAGCAGGCCGAGATCCGCCACGAGGTGGACAAGGACGAGCTGGCCGTCGAGGGCGAGGAGAAGCGCTCCTTCCCGCCCACCCGCTACGACCGGTCCTGAGGGGAAACGCGCCATGTCCGACAGCTCGCCGGAGCCTGAGCACCTGAGCAACCACCAGCGGAACACGCTGCGCCAGATCTTCCAGCACCCGGTGAGTCACAACATCGAGTGGCACTCGGTCGTTTCGCTGCTCGAGACGGTCGGCTCGGTGAGCCGCAATCACGACGGCAAGCTCGCTGTCACGCTGGGCGCCGAGACTGAGTACCTGGACCCGCCGCCGGACAAGGACCTGGATACCCAGCTGGTCGTGGACGTGCGCCGGATGCTCAGCGCGGCCGGGTACGGCCCGCAGGACGCGGACGGCGCGCCCTAGGTCAGGCGGTCAGCGGTACTCCGCGAGCCGGCGGGCCAGGCCCCAGGCGCTCGCGGCCGCCATCGCGGCCGCGGCCACGATGCCGCCCGGCGCCAGCCCCCGTAGGCCGCCCGGCCCGCGGCGGCGCTGGCCAGGAAGGCCCGCTGGTCGGCCGTGATCTCCCGGCCGAGATCGGCTTCCACCTGGCTGAACAGGGCCGCTGAGCCGCTTCGCCCGGTGTCGGTGACGAGCCTCGTCTCGGCCGCCGGGCGGCCGCCCGCGGGACGCCGGGCCAGGCCACTGTCGTGCCGTAGCCGGCCGCGCGGCTCCACGCCGGGTCGCCGGCCGCCAGGTAGCTGGTGAACAGGAAGGTGTCCCCGGAGGCGTCCGACCGATGCACGGGCACGACCGCGGTGCCGGGCAGGCGCACGCCGGGGTTGAGGGCGGCCAGGGCCGGGTCGTTCCAGGCCGTGATGCTCCCGGAGTACATCCCGGCCAGCACCGCGGCGTTCAGCCGGAGGTGCGTGCCCGGCGGCAGGCCGGGGACGTGGTAGTCGACCTGCTGGGCGGAGACGACCAGCGGCACGTTGAGCAGCCCGGATTGTGGACCAGGTCGCCGGCCGACAGGTAGGCGTCGGAGGCCCCGATGTCGGCGGTCCCGGCGGCCGCGCCTGCTATCCCGGCGCCCGAGCCGGTGGCGGCGGAGGTGATCACGATGTCCGGATGCTCCTGCCGGAATTCGCGGGCCCAGGTGCCGACCAGCGGGAACAGCAGCGTGCTGCCCGTCTCGGAGATCGTGACGCGCGCGGGCGCCGCCGCCGCGGTAAGCCCGGCCGGAGCGCCGGCCCCGCACCCCGCGGCCAGCACCAGGACGAGCTCGGCCAGCACCGCGCCGCGGCAGCGGCTGACGGAGATCGTGACCCTGGCCATGGCAGCCCTACATATAGGTCGCGAAGGTGAACCAAGCCCGTCGGCCCGGCCAAGGCCGGCCGTACGCCGGCCGCCGGGCTGGGGGACGATGGCGGGGGACTCTAGACTGGGCCGATGCCTCGCCAGTTCGCTCAGGTTGACGTATTCACTGACGTTCCGTACCGGGGCAACCCGGTCGCCGTGGTCCTGGCGGCCGACGGCCTCGATGACGCGGAGATGCAGCGGTTCGCCCACTGGACGAACCTGTCGGAGACGACCTTCGTCCTCGAGCCGCGGGACCCCGGAGCCGACTACCGGCTCCGCATCTTCACCACGGGCCGCGAACTCCCGTTTGCCGGCCACCCGACGCTGGGCAGCTGCCACGCGTGGCTCGAGGCAGGCGGCACTCCGCGCCGCGCCGGGACGGTCATCCAGGAGTGCGGCGCCGGGCTGCTGACGGTCCGCCAGGGCGCCGCCGGGCTGGCCTTCGCCGCGCCGCCGCTGCTGCGCGGGGGCCCGGTCGACGAGCCGCTGGCCCGCCACATCGCGGACGTGCTGCACATCGGCCGGGATGACATCGTGGACCTGCAGTGGGCCGACAACGGGCCGGGCTGGGTGGCCGTCCTGCTGGCCAGCGCGGATGCCGTCCTGGCGCTCAAGCCCGGTGACGTGGGGGACCTGGACATCGGCGTGGCGGGGCCCTATCCGCCCGGCTCGCCGGAGGCGCTGGAGGTCCGCGCGCTGTTCTCCAAGGGCGACGGCACCTCGGGCGAGGACCCCGTGACCGGCAGCCTGAACGCGTCGCTCGGGCAGTGGCTGATCTCGGCCGGCCGGGTCAGCGCGCCGTACGTCGCGAGCCAGGGCACCGTGCTGGGGCGGCGCGGCCGGGTGCACGTCAGCCGCGACGACGAGGGCCAGGTCTGGGTCGGCGGGGGGACCGTAACGTGCATATCGGGCGCGGTAGCGCTGTAAAGCGGGCGCAGGTGGCCAATCCGGTGGCCGGCCGGGGGGCCGGCCTGATATGCACGCAGCATGGTCCAGGCAGCGGGCATTAGCGGCGGGGCGACCGGGCCGTGGTACCGGGTCCAGGCCATCAGCGCGAGCTGCCTGGGCGGGACCGCGGACCGGGACTATGCCTCGGTGCTGCCCGCGGCGCTGAACGCGGCCGCCCAGCGGCGGCCGTTCATCGCGGGCTGGCTCTCGCGCGGGGCGGGCGCGCCGCTGGAGCTCATCACCAACGCCGGGCCGCTGCCGGGCGACCACGAGGCCGGCCGGCACGAGCTGCTGTTCCCGTGGGGTGCCCGCGGCGAGCCCATGGCCGGGAACGTCCTGGCCGACCTGGACCGCCTGGTCTGGGGGCCGTGCCCGGTCCGCCAGGCGCCCCTCGCCGCCCCCGGCGAGGGCTGGAGCCCGCAGGAGGGGCCGACGCGGTTCGAGGCCGCGCTGCAGACCCTCATGGGCCGGGCGTTCGGCTGGCTGATCGTGGCCGACCCGGTCGACCACATCGCCGCCGAGACCGACGAGCTGCGATCGCAGCTGAACATCCTGCGCCGGTACGAGGAAGAGCAGGCCCGCTTCGACGTGGAACGCGCGCAGCGCCGCCTGGCCGAGCTGGACGCCTACCGCGAGGCCGGGCTGTGGGAGGTCCGGGTGCTGGCGGGCGCGGCCACCGAGCAGGAACTGGGCCTCATCGCCCCGGTGCTGGCCGGCGCGGTGGACCTGCGCGCGCATCCGTACCGGCTGCGCAGCGCGGAGGGCGCGCACGAGTTCGCCGACGCGCTGGCGGCCAATCTCAGTGACCCCGGCGACGGCTCAGCGGTGCCCTTCGCGGCGACGGCCGGGGCGCTGGCCGCGCTGACCGGCCTGCCCCGCGGCGAGGTGCCCGGCATCCGGGTCCTCGACAGCGGCTACTTCGACGTCACCAGCGAGATGGGCGGCGAGCCGTCGATCGAGCTCGGCGAGATCCTGGACGGGCAGGACCGGCCGGTCGGGACGTTCCGGGTGCCGCTGGAGACGCTGAACCGGCACGCCTTCGTCACCGGCGCGACCGGGGCGGGCAAGTCCCAGACGGTCCGCCACATCCTGGAGCAGCTGACCTCGGCGGGGGTGCACTGGCTGGCCATCGAGCCGGTCAAGTCCGAGTACGCCGCGATGGCCGGCCGGATCGAGGGCGCCAGCGACGTCACGGTGATCAACCCGGCCGATCCCGGCGCGGTCCCCGTGTCGGTCAACCCGCTGGCCCCCGAGCCCGGCTACCCCGTGCAGGCCCACATCGACATGGTCCGGGCGCTGTTCCTGGCCGCGTTCGACGCCCACGAGCCGTTCCCGCAGATCATGTCGCAGGCCCTGCAGCGCGCCTACCGCGACTGCGGCTGGGACGCGGTGACCGGGTCGGGGCTGCCGGGCGCGGCCGCGCCGCCGACCGTGCCGACCCTGGCCCGGCTGGAGGCGGCCGCGCTGGACGTCATCCAGGAGGTCGGCTACGGCCCGGAGCTCCAGGCCGATGTGCGGGGGTTCGTCGGGGTGCGGCTGCGGTCGCTGCGGACCGGCTCGGCCGGCCGCTTCTTCGAGGGCGGCCACCCGGCCGACATCAGCGCGCTGCTGCGCCGCAACGTCGTGCTGGCCATCGAGGACGTGGCCAACGACGAGGACAAGGCGTTCCTGATCGGCACGCTGATCATCCGGATCGTCGAGCACCTGCGGATGCGGGCCAAGAGCGGCCCGGCCGGCGGCCTGCGCCACGTGGTGGTCATCGAGGAGGCCCACCGGCTGCTGCGGGCGGGCCGGGAGGGCGCCAGCGCCCACGCGGTCGAGCTGTTCGCCAGCCTGCTGGCCGAAATCCGCGCCTACGGCGAGGGCATCGTCATCGCCGAGCAGATCCCGGCCAAGCTGGTCCCGGACGTGGTCAAGAACACCGCGCTGAAGGTGCTGCACCGGCTGCCCGCGGCCGACGACCGGGCCGTCGTGGGCGCTGCCATGAACCTGGACGAGAACCAGTCCCGGCAGGTCGTGTCGATGCGGCCGGGCATCGCGGCGGTCTTCGCCGACGGGATGGACCGGCCGCTGCGGATCAGGGTGCCACTCGGCGAGTCGCGGGAGCGGCCCGGCCCGGCCAACGCGTCCCATCCGCCCATCCGCGGCCGCCGCTCGGCCGCCTGCGGGCCGACCTGCACCGCCGGCCGGGCCTGCACGCTGCTGGAGATCCGGTCGGCCGACGTGCTGGCCAGCTCGCCCGACGACGCGTGGCTGCGGGTCTGGGCCGAGGCCCTGGTCCTGGCCCACCTCACCAACCGCCCGCTGCCCCGGGTCCCCGCGGTGCTGCGCAACCGCTGGCTCGAGCTGGACGCGCGGCTGCGGGAGTGCCTGCTGGCGACGGCGCTGGAGCGGCCCCTGGCCGGGCGGGCCACCGCGGTCCGGGCGTCCTACGACCCGGAGCGGTTCGCGGCGTCCTGCGCGGCCACCGCGCGGCGGCTGCTGGACGGCGGCCAGGGCGCGGGCTCAGTGCCGGGCGCCGACTGGGTCATCCCGCAGCTCCAGTGGCTGCACGAGATCGAGCGCGCGTGCCCGCTGCTGGGCCCGCAGCCGGACCCGTTCGCGGCCGCGCCGCGGCTGGACTTCGTGCTGCCGGGGCTGGCCGACCGGGCCGACGTGAAGATCGGCCAGCGGGTCAGCGGGCTGCGCCGTCACCCGCTGTCCATGGAGCTGGCCCGTAACCGCCTGCCGGCCTGGACGGTGCTGCTGGGCGAGGACGACCAGCAGGGCTTCATCGAGGACCTCGCGGCCGTCGCGATCGGGTTCAGCCATCGCGGGCAGCTGCGCAAGGCGGCCGGCGAGATGGGCATCGCGGGCTGGCTGGAGCCGGTCCTGTCCTGGCCGCGCCGGTTCATCATCGGCGCAGATGACCAGGCCATGGCCGACTCGGTGCGCCAGTCGGCGATGAGTGCCGGATAACACCAGATAACATCTGGCCCCATGAGCAAGCTTCCGCTGCGAGCGCGCCTTGCTACCGGGATCGGCGGCGCGGCCGGGCGGGTATCACGGCTCACCGGCCGCGGTGACGGATCGGTCATCGGCGGCGTGCTCGGCCTGCGGGTCGAGCCTGACCTGCTCCGCCTGCTGGCCGCCGACCGCCAGGTCATCCTGGTCACCGGGACCAACGGGAAGACCACCACCACCCGGCTGATCACGGCCGGGCTCGGCGCGCTCGGCCAGCAGGTGGCCAGCAACGCGTTCGGCGCCAACATGGCGGCGGGCCTGGCCTCGGCCCTGGGCCGGGCGCCGCAGGCCATCCACGCCGTCCTGGAGACCGATGAGCGGTACCTCCCGGCGGTCATCGAGGCGACCAGCCCCCGGGTGGTCACGCTGCTGAACCTGAGCCGGGACCAGATGGACCGGGCCGCGGAGATCTGGCTCATCGCCCGGCGCTGGCGGGATGCCCTGGCCAACGCGCCCGGCACGCTGGTCATCGCCAACGCCGACGACCCGCTGATCGTCTGGGCGGCCAGCTCGGCCAAGCAGGTGACCTGGGTCGCGGCCGGCCAGCGCTGGCACGAGGACTCCTGGTGCTGCCCGGAGTGCGGTTCGCACCTGAGCCGCAGCGGCGCGGACTGGCGCTGCGGCGAATGCTCGTTCGCCCGCCCGCGGACGCCTTGGGCACTGGACGGCGAGGCCGTGATCGACCCGCACGGCCAGCGCCGCGAGCTCGACCTGGCCCTGCCCGGCCGGGCCAACCGGTCCAACGCCGTCGTGGCGCTGGCCGTGGCCGACGTCTTCGGGGTCACCGCCGACCAGGCGCTGCCGCTGCTGCGCCAGGTCACGTCCGTGGCGGGCCGGTACACCGTGGTCCCGCGCGGCGGCTGCACGGTCCGGCTGCTGCTGGCCAAGAACCCGGCCGGCTGGCTGGAGGCGTTCGACGTGCTGCCCCCGGGCGACGGCCCGGTCCTGCTGGCCGTTAACGCGCAGATCCCCGACGGCAAGGACACGTCGTGGCTGTGGGATGTCGACTACCGGGTGGTGCGCAACCGACCGGTCTACATCAGCGGCGAGCGCCGCCTGGACCTGGCCGTCCGGCTGGAGGCCGATGAGGTCGAGTTCGAGCTGACCGACGGGCTGGACGACGTGGTCGACCGGATCGAGACCGGGGAGCTGGACGTCATCGCCAACTACACGGCCTTCCAGCAGATCCGCACGCTCGTCGGCCGGACCGAATGAGCCCCGACCGGGCGGGCCCCGGCCGGGGGAGCCCGGACCGCACCGGCCCGGACCGCATGAGCGCCGGGTTAACGGGGCCCAGTGACGACAGTGAGGAACCCCTGATGCCCCAGCACCGGGCGCGCCACGCCGCCCCCTCCGGCGACAGCCAGCTCCGGCTGGTCTGGGTCTACCCCGACCTGATGAGCACCTACGGCGACCGCGGCAACCTGCTCGTGCTCCAGCGGCGCGCGCAGCTGCGCGGGATCGACGTCGAGGCGATCGAGGTCAACGCCGACCAGCCCGTGCCCGAGAGCGGCGACATCTACCTGATCGGCGGCGGGGAGGACCTGCCGCAGATCCTGGCCGCCCGGCGGCTGGCCGCCGACGGCGGGCTGCAGGCCGCCGCGGCCCGCGGCGCCGTGGTGTTCGCCGTGTGCGCGGGCTACCAGGTAATCGGCACCCAGTTCGGCGGGGTCGAGGGCGAGCGCGTCGCCGGGCTCGGCATCCTCGACATCTCCAGCGGCCGCGGCAGCCGCCGGGGCGTGGGCGAGATCGTGGCCGACGTCGACCCGGAACTCGGCGTCGACCGGCTGACCGGCTTCGAGAATCATCAGGGCGTCACCGCCGTCGGCCCCGGCGCCAAGCCGCTGGCCAGGACCACGCTCGGCGTCGGCAACGGCGACGGCACCGAGGGGGCCTACGCCGGCCGGGTTCTCGGCACCTACCTGCACGGCCCCGTCCTGGTGCGCAATCCCGGCCTGGCCGACCTGCTGCTCGGCTGGGCCACCGGCCCGCTGGCCCCGATCCCCGACGAAGACGAGGACTGGGCCCGCCGCCTGCGCGCCGAGCGCCTCGCGGCCGTCTCCGGCGCCCGGTAGGCGCCAGGAGGGCGCGTTAGTAGACCAGCGCCTGCGCGCCGTCGGCCATGGCCTCGGCCACGAACGTGGCCGCGCCCGCGATCCGGACGCCGGCCAGGAGGTCGTGCTCGCCGATCTGGCGCCGGGCCGCGCACTGGCTGCACACCGTGACCGCGCCCGCGGCCAGGATCTTCGTGAGCAGGTCGCCGAGCGGCATCGCGTGCGGCAGCATCACGTCCCGGCCGCGTCCCGGCAGCGCGAGCCAGGCGGCCTCGCCGGTCAGCCACAGCGACACCGGCACGCCGCTGGCCGCTGCCGTCGCCGCGACCGTGAACGCCTGATTGCACCGCTCCGGGTCGTCCTTACCCGCGGTGACCTTGACCACCAGGGAACGCGAGCTCATCGAAGTCGCGGCGCGGAGACCCCGGCATTGATGCCGGGGAGGAAGCGCCGCTTCCCCCTTTCGGGATTGGTCGATAGTACAATCGAATTGTGTCCCGCTACCGGCTCTGCCCATCGCCTGCTCAGGAGCAGGTGATGCGGGAGCACCGCGCGCACGCGCGGTTCGTGTGGAATCTCGCGGTGGAGCAGCACTCGTACCAGGCGATGAAGGACTTCTTCGGCGGGACGCACCGCAGGCCCGCATTCCGGAAGGCCGGCCGCGCTGACGGGTTCCGCATGGTCGCGGTGAAGCCCGGGCACGTCCGCAGGCTGAACCGCCGTGCCGGCGAGGTCTGGGTCCCCA
>DASYBB010000051.1:0-10387 GCA_036501025.1 Streptosporangiaceae bacterium | reverse complement strand
GGGACTAGCCCGGCGTGGCCCGTTCGGGCCGGGTCGCCGCCTCCACTAGGCTCGGCACCAGAATTCATGTGAGCCGTGCACCGCCCGCGGTGCCCCCGTCAGGAGCTTTGTCACTGTGGCCTCCATCGAAGGCATTTTCGCCAGGCAGATTCTCGACTCCCGCGGCAACCCGACCGTCGAGGTCGAGGTCGTACTCGACGACGGCAGCCTCGGCCGCGCGGCGGTGCCGAGCGGCGCGTCCACGGGCGTGTTCGAGGCCGTCGAGCTGCGCGACGGCGGCGAGGCGTACGGCGGGAAGGCCGTCAGCCGGGCCGTCCAGGGCGTGATTGACGAGATCCAGCCCGAGCTGCTCGGCTACGACGCCGACGACCAGCGGCTGGTCGACCAGGAGCTGATCGACCTGGACCGCACCCCGGACAAGTCCCGGCTGGGCGCGAACGCGATCCTCGGGGTCAGCCTGGCCGTGGCCCGGGCCGCGGCGGAGTCGTCCGGCCTGCCCCTGTTCCGCTACCTCGGCGGCCCGAACGCGCACCTGCTGCCCGTCCCGATGATGAACATCCTCAACGGCGGCGCGCACGCGGACAACAACGTGGACATCCAGGAGTTCATGATCGCGCCGGTCGGCGCGGCCACGTTCTCCGAGGCGCTGCGCTGGGGCGCCGAGACCTACCACGCGCTCAAGGCGGTGCTCAAGCAGCGCGGCCTGAGCACCGGCGTGGGCGACGAGGGCGGGTTCGCGCCCGACCTGAACAGCAACGGCGCGGCGCTGGACCTGATCGTGGAGGCCATCGGGAAGGCCGGCCTGACGGCGGGGCGCGACGTCGCGCTGGCCGTCGACGCCGCCTCCAGCAGCTTCTACGCCGACGACCACTACGCGTTCGAGGGCGGCAAGAAGACCGCCGCCGAGATGACCAGCGTCTACGCGGGCTGGCTGGACGCCTACCCGATCGTCTCGCTGGAGGACCCGCTGGCCGAGGAGGACTGGGCGGGCTGGCAGCAGCTGACCGCCGAGCTCGGCGGCCGGGTCCAGATCGTCGGCGACGACATCTTCGTGACCAACCCGCAGCGGCTGCGCCGCGGCATCGCCGAGCGCTCGGCCAACGCCCTGCTGGTCAAGGTCAACCAGATCGGGACGCTGACCGAGACGCTGGACGCGGTCTCCCTCGCCCAGCGCAGCGGCTTCGCCTGCATGATGAGCCACCGCAGCGGCGAGACCGAGGACACGACGATCTCCGACCTCGCGGTCGCGGTCAACTGCGGCCAGATGAAGAGCGGCGCGCCCGCCCGGTCGGAGCGGGTGGCCAAGTACAACCAGCTGCTCCGGATCGAGGAGATCCTCGGCGACGCGGCGGGGTACGCCGGCCGCGCGGCCTTCCCGCGCGCGGCCTCGGAGAGCTGACGGGACACGGATGGCCGTCGATCCAGCCCGCGAGCGGCCCCGGTTCACCAGCCGGGCCGCGGTGCTGATCGTGGTCGTCTGCGCCATTGCGCTGAGCCTGGCCTACCCGGTCCGCGAGTACATCGCCCAGCTGCACCAGATCGACCAGCTCCGCACGCAGCAGGAGGCGATCTCGGCCCAGCTGCGGCAGCTGAAGGCGCAGCGGGACGAGCTGGGCAGCAAGTCCTACATCGAGCAGCAAGCCGAGGGCCGGCTGCAGATGTGCTTCCCGAGCCAGACCTGCTACCGGATCATCCCCGGCACCAGGCCGGCGGCCAAGGCAGCGGCCAGTCACCAGGTGGTCACGCCCTGGTACGAGCGGCTGTGGACCTCGGTGGGCGAGGCGGACAAGGCCTCGGCCCCGTGAGGACGGACCCGGAGGACCTGGCCGCGGTGCGCGAGCAGCTGGGCCGCCCGCCGCGGGGCGTGACCGCCGTCGCGCACCGCTGCCCGTGCGGCCGGCCCGACGTCGTGCAGACCGCCCCGCGGCTGCCGGACGGCTCCCCGTTCCCGACCCTGTACTACCTGACCTGCCCCCGCGCGGCCGCCGCGGTCAGCCGCCAGGAGGCCGGCGGGGTGATGCGGGCCATGACCGAGCGCCTCACCGCCGACCCGGACCTGCGCCGCGACTACCGGGCCGCGGACGAGGACTACCGGGCCCGGCGGGATGCCGCGGCCCGGGCCGCGGCGGTCGAGCCGCTGCCGCCCGCCGCGCCCAGCGCCGGCGGCATGCCGGAGCGGGTCAAGTGCCTGCACGCCCTCGTCGCGCACGAGCTCGCCGTGCCGGGGTCCAACCCGCTCGGCCGGGAGGCCCTGGCCGCGGCCGGCCCGTGGTGGGCCGCAGGCCCGTGCGTGGCCGACCCGAGCGCCCCCGACCCCGACCGCGCCGACTCCGAGGACACCGCACCATGATCGCTGACCAATGGCCCGGCGAAACGATGGCCTCCGCCGGACCGTCCCCCCGGCGGGTGGCCGCGATTGACTGCGGGACCAACTCGATCCGGCTGCTGATCGCCGACGTGAGCCCGGACCGCGGCCAGCTGACCGATGTGACCCGGCGGATGGAGATCGTCCGGCTCGGCCAGGGCGTGGACGCCACCGGCCGCCTCGCGCCCGACGCCCTGGCCCGGACGCTGGCCGTGCTGGAGCGCTACGCGGGCGCGATCGCCGACGCCGGCGCCACCGCGGTCCGGATGGTGGCCACCAGCGCGACGCGCGACGCCAGCAACGCGGCCGAGTTCACCGCGGGAGTGGTCGCCATCCTGGGCATCGAGCCGGAGGTCATCAGCGGCGCCCAGGAGGCCCGCCTGTCGTTCACCGGCGCGACGGCCGAGCTGGCCGGGGCGGGCTCGGTGGCCGGGATGGAGCCGCCCTACCTGGTCGTGGACATCGGCGGGGGATCGACGGAGTTCGTGGTCGGGACCGGGCCCGGGATTGCGGTGGGCGCCGGGGTCGGCCCTGCGGCCGGCGCGGGATCTGCGGGCGGGGCCGGCGCCGGAGCCGGGGGCAGGGCCGGGGGCAGAGCCGTCGGGCTGCCTCCGGCGGGCGGCGCGGGTCAGCTGCGGGCCATCTCGACGGACATCGGCTGCGTCCGGCTCACGGAGCGGCACCTGCGGGCCGACCCGCCGACCGCCGGGCAGGTAGCGGCCGCGACGGCCGACATCGACGCGGCCATCGCCACCGCCGCCGCGGCGGTGCTGAGCGGCCCCGGGCCCGCCGCGCCGAGGACCCTGGTCGGGCTGGCCGGGTCGGTGACGACGGTGGCCGCCATCGCGCTGGGCCTGCCCGGCTACGACCCGCAGCGCATCCACCACGCCCGGATCACCGCGGGCCAGGTGCACGAGGTGGCGCAGCGGCTGCTCGGGCAGACCAGGGCGCAGCGGGCCGCGATCGGGTCGATGCACCCCGGCCGGGTCGACGTCATCGGCGCGGGCGCGCTGATCCTGGACCGGATCCTGACCCGGCTCGGCTTCGCCGAGGTCGTGGCCAGCGAGCACGACATCCTGGACGGCATCGCCTGGTCCCTGGCCGATGCCTGACCGGGCCGCGGCCGGTGCCGCGCCGGGCCGGCCGGCGGCGGGCCGCGGCGTTCCGGGAGGTTCGGCAGCTGGCCGTACCGGTCCGGGCCGTACCGGTCCGGGCCGTGGCGGGCTGGAGAGTTCGGTGGCGGGGGGTGTCATCGCTCGAGGCGGTGGCCCGGACGGGCCGGTGCCGCCGGGCACGGGCTGGCCGGAGGACCCGGCCACGCCGCGGACGCCGGTCGCGAGCGACCGCGCCCAGGTGGCCGAGCTGGCCGCCAGCGCCGGCTCGCTCGGCGAGCTGGCCGCGCGCCAGTCGGTGTGCCGGGCCTGCCCGCGGCTGGTGGAGTGGCGGGAGGAAGTCGCGCGGACTCGCCGGCGGTCGTTCCAGGCCGAGCGCTACTGGGGGCGCCCCGTGCCCGGCTGGGGCGACGAGCACCCCCGGATCCTGATCCTCGGCCTGGCCCCGGCCGCGCACGGCGGCAACCGGACGGGGCGCGTCTTCACCGGCGACCGCAGCGGCGACTTCCTGTTCGCCGCGCTGTGGCGCAGCGGCCTGGCCAGCCAGCCGACCTCGGTCCGGGCCGGCGACGGGCAGCGGCTGGCCGGCGCCCGGATGTCGGCCGCGGTCCGGTGCGCGCCCCCGGCCAACAAGCCCGAGCCCGCCGAGCGGGACACCTGCGCGCCCTGGCTGACCGCCGAGCTGACCGCGGCCGTGGCCGACCTGCGGGTCATCCTCTGCCTGGGCGGCTTCGCCTGGCAGGTCCTGTGGCCGCAGCTGGCCGCCACCGGCTGGGCGGCGCCCCGGCCCCGGCCCGCGTTCGGGCACGGCGCCCGGGTCACCGTGCCGCGCTCCGGGCCGGGCGGCGAGCCACTGGTGGTGCTGGGCTGCTATCACCCGAGCCAGCAGAACACCTTCACCGGCCGGGTCACCGGCGCGATGCTCGACGAGGTGCTCGGGCAGGCCGCGGCCGCGGCCGGCCTTCCCGCCGCCGCGCCCGCGCCCGACCCGGATCTCCGCTGACATCGGCGACCGAATGACCACTAAGAGTAATGGCTATGCCAGAATGGTCACTCGCCGTACATAAGAACGTCGTTCACATCAATTAGATAGACGACATTGACCGGGAATCGGACCACCTTAATCCGCTGACCTAGAGTTATCCCAAGGCTACGGGGTATTATCACCAAGCCCCCGTAGCCCAAGGGAAGAGGCCGGCCCCCTAAAAGGGTCCCCAGTGTCGGTTCGACTCCGACCGGGGGTACTGATGACCAGGCATTATGCACTTTGGACCCGTTTGGGCCGAGCAACTGAATGGCCGCTCAGGATGGTCGCGTTCGCGGCCGGTATCCCGAGTTCTTTGCCACGCTTAACTGATCCTGAAGATCATTGAGTGCCCGTACCGCGGTCACCGGGAGCCGTTTTCGGGCGCCCTGATTGGCAGGCGATCGTTTGCCTAACCGCAGCCGTACGGTCAGCCGCTGATGTCAGGTCCGGCCCGTTCAATGGATATCCGGAGGATCAGCCGCTGATCGCGACGCATGGCCGAACGATATTCGGTCCAGTCGGGGTGTTCGCCAGAGATCCTCCGGTAGTAGTCCACCAGCAGCTCGAGCGCGTCCGGAAGGTGGATGATCTCGGCGGTGCCGTCGACCTGGATCCACTGCCCGTAGAAGCCGTCGTTCATGACGCAGAGGGAGGCGCGCGGGTCGCGGGCCAGGTTCTTGGCCTTGATGGCCGTCTCCCTGGTGCTGATCAGGATCCGGCCGTCATCGTCCACCGCGACCGCGACGGGCGAGAGCTGCGGGCTGCCGTCGGACCGCCGGGTGGAAAGAACGGCACGGTGCTGGTCGTGCAGGAAGTCGATGGCACGCTGGATGTCCACGGGACGCGGGTCCTCTCAGGTCTGCTGAGCACCGGGTCCCGCGGGCCGCGGGTCAGGCGCTGAACAGCCTGCCGCGGCGCTGGACCTCGTACTCGTGCACGATAGCGCGGGCGTAGCCGCCCGACAGTCCGTGCTCAGCGGCCAGCCAGGATGCGCGTTCCGCGCAGCGCAGGAACGATGGACCCGATTCAAGGCGGCTGAACCACTCTCTGAGCTGCAGTCCGGTGACGGACGGGATGCGGGCGATCAGGTTCTTGTGCAGTTCCGGGGAGTGGGTCAGGGACAATGCGCACCTCCGGGTGAGTCCTCTTGTGTTGAGACTGCACCACCATCAAGGCCCTGGCAACCCCCGGATGTGACCCTTCCGTAATATCCCGTTTGGCGCTGCGTAAGCTTCGCGCCGGCTCCCCAGCGGGGAGCCGGCGCGAAATCGCTGGCCGGACTGCCTAGGAGAGACGCTCGAAGATCGCTGCCATGCCCTGGCCGCCTCCCACGCACATCGTCTCGAGGCCGAACGTCTTGTCGTGGAAGCGCAGGCTGTTCAGGAGCGTCGAGGTGATCCGCGCCCCGGTCATCCCGAACGGGTGGCCCACGGCGATCGCCCCGCCGTTGACGTTCAGCTTGTCGATGTCGATGCCCAGCGCGCGGTAGGACGGGATGACCTGGGCGGCAAAGGCCTCATTGATCTCAACCAGGTCGATATCGTCGATGGTCATGCCCGCGCGGCCGAGCGCCTGGCGGGAGGCCTCGATCGGGCCGAGGCCCATGATCTCCGGCGACAGGCCCGTCACCCCGGTGGAGACGATCCGGGCCAGCGGCGTGATGCCCAGCTCGGCGGCCTTGGTGTCGCTCATGATCACGACTGCGGCGGCGCCGTCGTTGAGCGCGCAGCAGTTGCCCGCCGTCACCGTGCCGTCGGGCCGGAACACGGGCTTCAGCCCGGAGATCTTCTCCAGCGTGGTCCCCGGCCGGGGGCCGTCGTCCTTGGCCACCACTGTGCCGTCGGAGAGCGTCACGGGCGTGATGTCCTGCTCCCAGAAGCCGTTGGCCAGTGCCTTCTCGGCCTGGTTCTGCGACCGGACGCCGAACTCGTCCTGGTCCTGGCGGGTGATGCCGAGCTTGCCGGCGACATTCTCCGCGGTCTGCCCCATGGCGATGTAGACGTCGGGGACCTGGCTGTCCTCGCGCGGGTCGTGCCAGATGCCGGCATCGCCGTCCGACAGCTTACGGGCGCGGGCCTCCGAGTCGGCGAAGACCGGGTTCTTGGTGTCCGGGAGGCCGTCGCTGCTGCCCTTGCCGAACTGGCTGACGGTCTCCACGCCGGCCGAGATGAAGACGTCGCCCTCGCCGGCCTTGATGGCGTGGAACGCCATCCGCGTGGTCTGGAGCGAGGAGGAGCAGTAGCGGGTGACCGTGGTGCCGGGGACCGTGTCCCAGCCGAGCAGGATCGCCACCACGCGGGCCATGTTGTAGCCCTGCTCGCCGCCGGGCAGTCCGCAGCCGAGCATGATGTCATTGATGTCGGCCGGATCGAGCTGCGGTACCTTGGCGACCGCGGCGGCGATCATCTGGACGGTCAGGTCGTCCGGCCGGATGGTGGTCATGGAGCCTTTACCGGCCCGGCCTATGGGCGAGCGGGCAGTGGCGACGACAACGGCCTCGGGCATGATGACTACTCCCTGCAGACTAAAAAGGACACCGGTGCTGGTAACACCGATGTTAACCCGGCGGTAGCTTCAGCAGCGCGAAGGGATGCCTGCGGCCCGCCCGCCGGGGCAGCCCTGGCCTGATGGGGGAAGGCCCGCCGTGGGCGGGAGGATCGCGACGAGAACGAGGTGGCTGGCCGATGCAGGTACATGATTCCCTGGTCGAGCTCGTGGGGAATACGCCCCTGCTGCGCCTGCAGCGGGTGACCAAGCAGCTCGGCGCCCCGGGGCCCGGGCCGGCCGTCCTGGCAAAGGTCGAGTACTTCAATCCCGGCGGGTCGGTCAAGGACCGGATCGCGCTGGCCATGGTCGAGGCGGCCGAGGCATCGGGCGAGCTGCGGCCCGGCGGCACGATCGTGGAGCCCACCTCCGGCAACACCGGCGTCGGCCTGGCCATCGTGGCCGCCCAGAAGGGCTACCGGTGCCTGTTCGTGTGCCCGGACAAGGTCAGCGGGGACAAGATCAGCGTGCTCCGGGCCTACGGCGCCGAGGTGGTCGTCTGCCCGACCACGGTCTCGCCCGGCCACCCGGACTCCTACTACTCGGTATCGGACCGGCTGGCGGCCGATACGCCCGGCGGCTGGAAGCCGAATCAGTACGCCAACCGGCAGAACCCCGAGTCGCATTACCGCTCGACCGGCCCGGAGATCTGGGCGCAGACCGACGGGCGGGTCACTCACTTCGTGGCCGGCATCGGCACCGGCGGCACGATCTCCGGCACCGGCCGCTACCTCAAGGAGGTGTCCGGCGGCCGGGTGCAGGTCATCGGCGCGGACCCCGAGGGATCGGTGTACTCGGGCGGCACCGGCCGGCCGTACCTGGTCGAGGGCGTGGGCGAGGACATCTGGCCCGAGACCTACGACAAGGGCATCTGCGACCAGGTCATCGCGGTCAGCGACGCCGACTCGTTCCTCATGACCCGGCGGCTGGCCCGCGAGGAGGCGCTGCTCACCGGCGGCTCCTGCGGCATGGCCGTGGTCGCCGCCCTCCAGGTGGCGCGCGCGGCCGGCCCGGACGACGTCATCGTCGTCCTGCTCCCCGACGGCGGCCGGGGCTACCTGGCCAAGATCTTCAACGACGAGTGGATGGCCGACTACGGCTTCCTGTCGGCCGAGACGGCTGAGCCCCGGGTGGCCGACGTGGTGGAGCGCAAGGCGGGCCTGCTGCCCCCGTTCGTGCACGTCCATCCGGACGACGACGTCCGGACGGCCATCGAGAGCCTGCGCGAGTACGACGTCTCCCAGCTGCCGGTGCTGAGCGCCGAGCCGCCCGTCATGGCGGCCGAGGTGGTGGGCTCGATCGTCGAGCGGGACCTGCTGGACGCGCTGGTGACCGGCCGCGCCCGCCCGCAGGACGCCGTGGCCGGCCTGATGTCCCCGCCGCTGCCGACGGTGGGCTCGGGGGAGCCGATCAGCGCCGCGGTGACGGCCCTCGGCCAGGCCGGCGCGGCGCTCGTCCTGGTCGACGGCAAGCCGGCCGGAATGATCACCCGCCAGGATGTGCTGACGTTCTTGTCGGGGCACGGCAGCTAGCCACCGCTACACTGGTCCGCTGCGGCGCAGCCGCCACAGTGTTCTCAGCAGCGGCGGGGGTAGGGGCACACAACCATGCAGACAGACCACAACGGCGAGCCGCGCCGCGCGGACGGCTTCGAGACCCTCGCCATCCACGCCGGGCAGGAGCCTGACCCGCTGACCGGCGCCGTCGTGCCGCCGATCTACCAGGTGTCCACGTTCAAGCAGGACGGGGTCGGCGGCCTGCGCGGCGGCTACGAGTACTCGCGGTCGGGCAACCCCACTCGGCGCGCGCTCGAGGAGTGCCTGGCCGCGCTGGAGGGCGGGGTTGCCGCGCTGGCGTTCGCCTCGGGCATGGCGGCCAGCGACTGCGTGGTGCGGGCCACCTGCCGTCCCGGCGACCGCGTGCTGATCCCGCACGACGCCTACGGCGGCACGTTCCGGCTGTTCGACAAGGTCTTCGCGGGCTGGGGCGTGGACTACGAGCCGGTGCCGATGTCTGACCTGGCCGCCGTCCGGGCCGCCCTGGGCTCGCCCGCGGACGGTGCCGCGGGCCAGGGCCGCGGGCCGGTCAAGCTGGTCTGGGTCGAGACGCCCACCAACCCGCTGCTGTCCATCGCCGACATCGCGGCACTGGCCGCGATCGCGCACGATGCGGGCGCCCGGCTGGTGGTGGACAACACCTTCGCCTCGCCATACCTGCAGCAGCCCCTCGCCCTCGGGGCCGACGTGGTGGTCCACTCCAGCACCAAGTATCTGGGCGGTCACTCCGACATCGTCGGCGGGGCGGTCGTGGTCGCCGACGACGACCTGGCCCAGAGCCTGGCCTTCCTGCAGAACGCGACCGGCGCGGTGGCCGGCCCGTTCGACGCCTGGCTGACCCTGCGCGGGATCAAGACCCTGGCCGTGCGGATGGACCGGCACAGCGCCAGCGCGCTGCGGGTGGCCCAGATGCTGGCCAGTCACCCGGCCGTGGCCCAGGTCTACTACCCGGGCCTGGAGTCCCACCCCGGCCACGAGGCGGCGGCCAAGCAGATGCGCGGCAGCGGCGGCATGGTGTCGTTCACGGCCCGGGCCGGGGCCGAGGAGGCGGTCGCCATCTGCGGCCGGACCCGCTTGTTCACCCTGGCCGAGTCCCTGGGCGGCGTCGAGTCCCTGATCGAGCACCCGGCCCGGATGACCCACTCCTCGGTGGTCGGCTCGGCCCTGGAGGTCCCCGCCGACCTCATCCGCCTCTCAGTCGGCCTGGAGTCCTGCGACGACCTCCTCGAGGACCTCCGCACCGCCCTCCGCTAGACCGCGCGCGAGGCTGCTGCCGTGATCCCTGCGGGATCATGATGATGGTCCGACTCTGGGTCCCGCGGCCCTCAGTATCCCCGGGTGCGGACCTCCGCTGACCCTGGCGGGCCTCGGCTGTGCCCGGCCAGCCCCCGCTTTGCCCGGCCAGCCCCCGCTGTGCCCGGCCAGCCGGCTGTGCCCGGCCAGGCCCGCTGGCCCCGCGGCGGCCCCGCGCGGCCGATTTTCATGATCGCGAAGGGCCTTGGCCTAGCCGGGAGGCCGTTCCGGACCGGCGGTCCGGGCGACGAGGGGCGGGCGCAGCGCCCCGGCACTCTCAGGCAACGACATGGACGGAAGGTTGTAGCTGCTCTAGCGACAGCGACTTTACGGTCATGTCGTTCGGCTGGTGCCGGCCCCCGCCGGCGGGACCGTACGCTCGGGGTTCTGCCCCCCAAGTCCATGATCGCGCAGGGTGGTGGCGGTCCCAGCGGTCCCAGCGTCCATAAGCCTGCGCGATCATGGTGGTCGCCCAGCCCTGAGGTCTCGC
>DASYBB010000050.1:0-2598 GCA_036501025.1 Streptosporangiaceae bacterium | reverse complement strand
GCGAGTGTGGCTGGAGGGAAGGCCGCGCTGGCGAGGCGCGGGAGGCTGGTGGCCCGAATTGAGGGCTCGTCATGATCCCGCAGGATTTGGCGTACCCCGCTGGCCAAAACCCTGCGTGATCATGGTGCGCCGCCAGACGGTCACGGCCGCCTGCCGCACCAGGCTGGCCAGTGTGCCGTGCGGGGCTGGTGTGAGTGTCGCGGGCCGGCGCTCGCGGGCTGGCCGGGCCGGTGTGACTGCCGCCGCCTGGGCCTGGCATGCTCCCCGCCCCTGGAGCGGGTGGCGACTGGGCGCGGGCGAGGCTGGCGCGGCAGGGGCTGGGCGCGGCCGACTGGGCGCGGCCGGCTGGCGCGGCGGGGCTGGGCGAGGCGGGGCTGGGTGCGGCGGGGCTGGGTGCGGCGGGGCTGGGTGCGGCCGGGCTGGGTGCGGCCGGGCTGGGTGGGGCCGGGCCGACGAGCTGGCCGGGCTGGGCCGGCCGGGCGGGGTTGGGCGCGGGTCAGGGGGCGGTGATGAGGGCGGCCATGCGCTCGAGGCGCTGGGCGATGTCGGCGTGGACGACGTCGGCTGGGCGGCTGCCGTCGACGGTGAACATCCACTCCCGGCCGGCGTAGTACTCGAGCAGCGGCGCGGTCATTTCCTGGTACACCTGCAGGCGGTGCTCGACCACGGCCCGGGCGTCCTCGGCGCCCCGGCCGCGGGCGAGCAGCCGGCGGATGAGTTCCTCGCGGGGGACGTCGAGGTGAATGGCCGCCTGGACCTCGGCGCCCAGCGCCCGGACCACGGCGTAGGACGCCTTGGCCTGCTCCACGGTGCGCGGGAAGCCGTCGAGAACATAGCCGCTCGCCGCGGCCAGGACGGGCTTGCGCAGCATGTCCATGACCAGGGCGTCCGGGACGAGGTCACCGGCGTCGACGTAGCGCCTGACCCGCTGCCCGAGCGAGGTCTGCTCCCGGACGTGCTGGCGCAGCAGGTCGCCGCTGGAGATGTGCGCGATGCCGAATCGCGCGGCGAGCCGCTCGGCCTGGGTTCCCTTACCGGCGCCCGGCGCGCCGATCAGCAGCAGCCTCATCGGGCGTGCCGCCCGGCCCGCGGACCTGGCCGCAACGGGAGCGGCTGGGATGACCTCATGGAAGCTCCGGTTCTCCGGTGGACGGCCGTACCTGCGCATTCACCGTCCGGCTGGAGCGGCTTAGCATGACTTTGGCCGGAGGGACGGCTACTTGTCAACGATCATGCCGGGCCTGCGCCCGGCGCTGCGGCTCGCCACGTGCCCGGCCGGGCCGCGAGCGCGGCGCAGGCTAGCAGCAGGCCGGCCTGCGTCAGGAGCAGCGCCGGGACGGCCGCCCCGACCCCGAGCGCCACGGCGAGGGGGATCACGCTGCCCCCGGCCGAGCCAGCCGCCACCAGAATGCCGGTCATCCGCTGCACCGCGTGGTCGCCGACGCGGGCGAGCGTCTGCCCGAGGATCAGTGCGTAGCCGGGCGCCAGCGACGCCGTCGCCAGCGCCGCCAGGGCGAGTTGCAGGCCAGGGGCGGCACTGCCGATCGCGGCCGCGATCACCAGATCGCCGGCGGCCGCGGCCAGGCCGAGGACGAGATAGCGCCGCGGCGGTACCCCGCGGCGCAGGAGCGCTGCGGCGAGGTAACGGCCAGCCGCCATCAGGATCCAGAACGCCGACGTCCCGAGGGCGGCCGCGCGGGGCGACAGCCGGAGCACCTCCAGGGGCAGCACGCTGGACCAGCCGGAGAACACGGTCTCGGCCCCGACGAACAGGAACAGCAGTGCCCCGCCGGGCACCAACCCGGAAAGGACCTGCCGGGTACCGCCCGGTCCCGCCGGAGTCGCCTGCCCGGCCGCCCAGGAGCGGCCGGCCCGCCCGGGAGCCCCGGAGCCGCCCGCCCGCCTGAGTCCCCCGGAGCCGCGGGCCGGCGTCGCCCGCGGCCCGGCCGAGCTGGCGCCGGGCTGATCGGGGCTGGAGACTGGCCAGGTCCGGATCGCCAGCCAGGCGCTGGCCAGGGGCACGAGCAGCAGCGGCCCGACGGCGAGCGGGAGCGCGCCGGGCGCGGCGGCGGCCACGATGACGGGGCAGGCCGCGGCACTGACCGCCGCGGCGCCGTTGAGCCCGGCCAGGGCTGCGGTGGTGCGCTCCGCCGCGAGCCGCCGGGCCATCGCACTGCCGCTGGCCTCGGCGAGCCCGAAGCCGACGCCGGCGACCCCGCAGGCCAGATAGAACCCGGCGAGGTCCGGGGCCACGGCCAGGCCCAGCAGCGCGGCCGCCTGCAGGACGGCGCCGGCGCCGAGCAGACAGTGCGCGGTCCGCGGCCGGGCGGCCGATACCAGCAGGACGCCCGCCAGCAGGCCACCGAACAGGACCGAGATGCCGGGCAGGAGCTGGGCCGGGCTCTCCCCGAGCCGCGCGGCCGTCGCCGGGAGCGATGCCGGGAAGGCGGCGGAGGTGACGCCCATGGCCGCGAACGACAGCACCAGCGCGATCGCGCGCCGGTCCGGCCGTCGCGACGCCCCCGGATCGGACGCGGCCGAGGCTGCCGGCAGATGGGAAGCGGCCGGGGATACCGGGCGATGGGACGCCGCCGGGGC
>DASYBB010000049.1:0-16441 GCA_036501025.1 Streptosporangiaceae bacterium | reverse complement strand
TGCCGCTGCCGAGGTGGACGGGGAAGAATAGCAGGCGGTACTCGTCGACCAGGTCCCGCTCGATCAGCGCCTGGGCCAGCTCCCCGCTGCCGTGGACCTGGAGCTCGCCGCCGGGCTGCTCCTTGAGCCTGGCGATCTCGGCCAGGGCGTCGCTGCCCAGCAGCGCGGAGTTGGCCCAGTCCACGGAGCTGAGCGTCCGGGAGGCCACGTACTTCGGCAGCGCGTTCAGCCGGGACGCGATCGGGTCGGCCGGGTCGGTGACCTGCGGCCAGTGGCCCGCGAAGATCTCGTACGTCCGGCGGCCGAGCAGGAACGCCCCGGCGCGGTCGAACCAGCCGCTGACGGCCGTCCCGAAGTCCGCGTCCCCGTACGGGAACGACCAGCCGCCATGCCCGAAGCCGCCGTCGCGGTCCTCGTCCGGGCCGCCCGGCGCCTGCATGACGCCGTCGAGGGTGAGGAACGTGTGCAGGGTCAGGCGCATGGCGGGTCTCCCGGCGTGGTGCGGCGATGTGTTACCAGTGAGACGGCCGGGACCGGCCTGAATCAGCGCCGCACCCGCGGCGGCTAGGCCTCGTCGACCTCGAAGACCAGGTTGCGGACACCGCCCGAGGCGAGGTTGGCGACCATGTCGGCCCCGGCCGCCCGGCCTTCGGGTGTGCCCATCGCCCCCTGCAGGGCCGCCGCGTCGTCGAAGTCCAGCTCGGCGACCAGGTACGCCGGGTCCTCGCCGAAGGCGACGTTCACTCCCTGGCTGACGGTGTACCGGCGCAGGCCGGGCAGCTTCTTGGCCAGCGGGATGTGTACGTCCTGGTAGTGGCGGTCGAAGGCCTCGGTGTCGTCGGGCCGGCCGTAGAGAACCATTAGGCGCATCATGGGCTGATTGTAGGGCCGCGCGGCGCCGGGCGCCGCTCCCCCTTTCCCGGCGGCCCGGGTTCAGGGGCGAGTCGGGCGAGCTGGCGCAGGCGGGTCCCGGCGGCCCGCAGGTCGCCGTCATCGAGGAAGTAGGCGACCGCGCCGAACGCCGCGGTCGCGCCCGCCGCCGCGAGCACGGCCACGCCCCCGGCGACCAGCTTGCGGTCGGCGGGCAGCAGCAGGCTGATGCCCGCCCCGGCCGCCGCCGCGGCGGCCGCGGCGGCCAGGCCGGCCAGGGCCGCATGGCGCAGCCCGCGCACCGCGGCCGCGCCGCGGACCCGGCGGGTGACGATGACCAGCGGGATCGCGGCCGCGGTCTGGCCGATGGTGACGCCGAGGGCCAGGGCGGCCACGGCCAGGCGCGGCGGCGCGAGCTCAACCAGGATCACCTCGGCGGCCAGGGTGAGGATCCAGCTGCCGGCCACGGCCAGCGCGGCGGCCCGCAGCCGCCCGATGGCGAGCAGGACCCGGGACAGGTTCGCGATCAGGCCCATGCCGATCAGCCCCGGGGCGAACAGCGCGAAGGCACCGGTCAGCTCGGGCACCTGGCCGGGCTGCCGGGCCAGGATGTGGGCGGCGGGCACGGTGATCGCGGCGAGCACGGCGGCGCCGAGCCACGACACGAGCATGACGGCCCGGCTGGCGGCGGCGCAGGTCCGGTCGAACTCCGCCCCGTCCCGGGCCGATAGCACGGGGAAGGCGCTGACGGCAATCGACAGCGCCAGCACGGCGTGCACGGAGCTGAACGCCAGCCACGCGTAGTTGAAGATCACGATCGCGCCGGTCTCTCCGTGCCCGTTGGCCAGCGCGATGGCCCCCAGGGTCTGCAGGTCGGCGGCGATGAGCTCGGCCACCCCGACCAGGGCCAGGCCGCCGGCCCGGCGGGCCACGCCGGGCGGGAACCGCAGGGCCGGCCGGATCCGCAGGCGCAGCCGCCAGGCGGGCCCGGCCGTCACTACGACCAGGGCGGCCACGGCCGCCGTGGCCCCGGCCGACAGGACGAGCTGCGCCCGGGCGGGCAGGGTGGCCAGCGGGAGCCCCCGGCCCAGCGGGACGAAGGCCAGGTAGGAGGCGATGAGGACGAGGCTGGAGATGACCGGCGCCAGGGCCGGGCTGAAGAACCGGCGGTAGGCCTGCAGCAGCCCGTAGAGGACGACCGAGAGCCCGTACAGGATGACCTGCGGGGCGAATACCCGCAGCATGCTGGCGGTGACGGCGACGACGTCGGCGTGGCCGCAGTGGGCGTTCGGGTTGGCCGGGTTGAGCAGCCCGGCGATCGCGCCGGCCGAGGCCGCCACGATCACGGTCAGCGGGACCAGGATGATGACCGACCAGGTCAGCAGCGCCGCGGTGATCTGGCTGACCCGTTCCCGGGCCGCCGGGTCGGACGCCGCCCGCTCCGCCGGGCGGGCCAGCACCGGGATCATGGCGCTGGTCAGCGCGCCGCCCAGGACCAGCTCGTAGATGAGGTTGGGCACCTGGCTCGCGGTGACGTACGCCGTGCCCAGGCAGCCGGCCCCGACGGTCTGGGAGAAGACCAGCGTGCGGGCGAGCCCGAGCACCCGGGAGATGACCGTGAGGCCGGCGATGAGCGCCGCGCCGCGCGCGATGCCGGGCGCCGGCCTCCGGGTCGGCTGCGCGGGTGCCCCGGTCACCGGCCATACCTTACGGGCTGCCGGGACCGGGGGCGCCCTTAGCCGTGGCCGGCCTGGGCGTTACCGAGGACCTGGACGCC
Source organism: Streptosporangiaceae bacterium (assembly GCA_036501025.1). Lineage (GTDB taxonomy): Bacteria > Actinomycetota > Actinomycetes > Streptosporangiales > Streptosporangiaceae > DASUBV01. The sequence continues at coordinate 13,794 of DASYBB010000049.1, read as the reverse complement.
CGCGGCGAACTGGGCCAGCTCGGCGCCGTCCCAGCCCAGGGACGTCGGCGCCTGGATGTCGACCCAGGCCCCGTTCGCGGCCTGGAAAGTCATGATCTGGGTGCCGTCCTCCACCCGCAGGTAGCCCGGCCGCCCGGCGACCGGCTGGCGCGGGGCGTGCGTGGGCACCGGCTCGTCCGCCGACTTCAGCATCACGACGAGCTTGCCGACGAACGAGTAGATGCCGGTGTCGGGATCGCCGGCCGGCGCGATGACCAGCGCGGAGGGGCTGCCGCCCTGGATGACCCACCCGCTCGGCACCTCCGCCACCTGGTAGCCGGGGATCTGCTGGCCGGCGTAGGAGACCAGCGCGATGGACCGCGCAATGGGCGAGGGCGTCACCCGCGGGGCGGCCGAGGCCGCGGCCGGGCCGGCCGGGCCGGCCTGCGCCGGGCGGACCGCGCCCGGCCCGGCGCTGGCCAGGCTCACCGCCACCGCCGTGATCCCGGCCGCGGCGGCCGCCACGGACGCGCCGCCGACCAGCCCGGCGGCGCGGCGGCGGCGCAGCAGGCGGCGGCCGCGGGCCAGGTCGGCCGCTGCCGTCTCGGCCGGGACCGCCTGGCTGTCGTCCGGGCCGTGCCCGTCGGCCAGCGCGGTCACCATCAGGTCCTTCAGGTCCGTCATTACTTGCTCCCCTCCGCCTGCAGCGGCGCGCCGTCCAGCAGGCCGCGCAGCCGGGTAATTGCCTTAGCCGTCTGGCTCTTCACGGTGCCCTCCGAGCAGTGCAGCAGGTCCGCGGTCTCCTCGACGCTGAGGTCCATCCAGTGCCGGAGGACGACCGCGGCCCGCATCCGGCGCGGCAGCGCGGCCAGGGCCGCGCGGATCGTGTCGCCGTCCACGGCCTCGGGCCAGCCCGCGCCCAGCGCGGTGTCGGCCCGGTCGGGCGGCTGCGCGACCGACTGCTCGCGGCGCCACCGGGGCCGCCGCACCTCGTCGATGTAGGCGTTGACCAGGATGCGCCGGGCGTAGGCGTCCGGGGCCGCCGAGCGAGCCACCCTGGGCCAGGCCACGTACATCCGCGCCAGCGCGGTCTGGACCAGGTCCTCGGCCAGATGCCGATCCCCGGCCGTCAGCAGGCAGGCGGATCTCAGCATCCCGACCCGGCGGCCGATGACGAACGCCGAGAACTCCTCATCACGCGATGATTGAGTCAATGGGGCACCTCCTCACCCTCCAGACGGAGCGCGCCCCCCGCCAGGTTGCCCCGGCCGGCCGGTCAGCGGGCGCGGTGGCGGCGCAGCGCCCACCACGCCTCGACCAGCGACTCGGTGTGCCGCAGCGAGCAGCCCGTGGCCTGCTCGAACCGGCCGACCCGGTACCGCACAGTATTGGGGTGCACGCCGAGTGCCGCGGCCGTCTCCGGCACCTGGCAGTCATGCTCCAGGTACAGCTGGACCGTCTCCAGCACCGTCGCCCCGCCCCGCCCGTCGCGCTCCAGCGGCCGCACGTACCGCTCCACGACCCCGGCGCCCACGTCGGTGTCGGCCAGGACCGCGGGGATCAGGCCCAGCGCGCTGAACTCGGTCAGCCCGCTGCGCCCGGTCGCGGTGGCGGCCTCCAGCGCCCGGCTGGCCAGCCGGAACGCGTCCGCGATGGCCGCCAGCGGCACCGGCCCGGCCACCCCCGCGCACACCGGGACCCCCGGATCCGACGGCCGGCTGGCCACGAACCCGGCCACGTCCCCGTCGATCAGCGCCACCAGCCCGTTCGGCCGGGCCGCCGCCTGCCGCCGCGTTCCCAGCCACCGCTCGATCTGGCCCAGGTCAAACGACTCCGCCGGCCGGACCCGGACCGCGTAGTGCTCGCGGGCGGGATCCACGCCGAACCGCTCCAGGTCCCCGATCGCCCGCTCCCCGATCCCGCCGAGCAGGACGCCCCGGACCAGGTTGGCGGCGTCGTGCTGCTCCTGCCGGGCCAGCTGCAGCTCGACCCGGCGGTGGGCCGCGACCTGGGCGTTCATGCCGAGCATGTTCCAGGCGGTCATCAGCTCGACCGCCTCGAGGAGGATGGCCTCGCGGTGCTCGCCGTCGGGAGCGCAGCGGAAGGCACCGGCGTGGGCGACCTCCAGGCCGGTCGTCCAGCACAGGATCAGGTCGGCCAGCGAGACGCCCTGCCGGGCCCGCTCCTCGCCGGCCGCCTCGTACGCGCTGATGTCCTCGTCCGGCCCGGGGTGCCGGCGCTGCATCAGCCCCTTCAGCCCGGCCAGGAACGTGCGGTGGATTCCCGCCAGTAACTCGGGGAACGGGATCTGCTGGTACGTGGGCAGCAGGGCGACGCGGGTGGCGGCCACCCGGGGCTGGTCTACCTCGGCAGCGAGCTTGGCGACAAAGGCCGACCATTCCGCCGCGCTGCTGGCTGAGCCCACCTTTGTTCTCCTGAACAAGAAAGACAGCTGCGGTTCGTAAATGTGACTATAAGCCTATGCATCCTGTTCGGGATGACAAAGCAACTCTTGCCGGGCCAGAAGCGGATATGCGACGATCGGCGCGTCTCCGTCACGGCGGCGGCGATCGAGGGGTGGCGAGGCGAGCAGGCACCACGTAGGAGGTCAGCACCCCCATGGTCACTGTCCCCACCAGCGCGGGCGAGATCAGCGTTGACGATCTCGGTGTCGTGCTCATGCACGAGCACGTCTTCATCCGCACCGAGACCCTGCAGTGGGGCTGGCCCGGCTTCGGCGGCTGGGACACCGAAGCCGAGGTGGCCGCCGCCCGCGAGCGGCTGGCCCAGCTCAAGCGGGCGGGCGTGGACACCATCCTCGACATGACCATCCCCGGCCTCGGCCGGGATCCCGCGCTGGTGACGCGCGCGGCCGAGGGCACGGGCCTGCGGGTGATGTTCGCGACGGGCTATTACACGCTGGACTGGCTGCCCTATGCCTTCCAGTTCCGCGGGCCGGGCAAGTTCCTCGACGGCGACGACCGGCTGCTGGAGTCGCTGTTCGAGCGGGACGTGACCAAGGGCATCGGCGATACCGGGATCCGGGCGGCGGTGCTCAAGCTCGTCACCGACGTCAAGGGCATGACCCGGGACGTGACCCGGCTGGCCCGCGCCGTCGCGAACGTCAGCGTCCGCACCGGCACCGTGATCTGCACCCACGCCAACGCGGCGACCCGGCGCGGGCTCGATCAGCAGCGGATCTTCGCCGAGTGCGGCGTGGACCTCGGCAAGGTCGTGATCGGGCACTCCAACGAGACCACCGACCTGGATTACCTGCAGCAGATCATCGACGCCGGCTCCTACGTCGGCTGGGACCGGTGCGGCCAGAGCATGGACGTGCCGCTCGACAGCCAGCTGGATACCCTGGCCGAGCTGTGCTACCGGGGGAACGCGAGCCGGGTGATGCTGTCCCATGACAAGGCCTCGTTCATCGACTACTGGACCGGCGCCGAGATCGACAAGGTCATGCCGGACTGGCAGTACACGTATATAACCAGCGGCGTCCTGCCCGGGCTGCGCGACCGCGGCGTGCCCGAGGAGGAGATCGAGCAGATGCTGGTGCGCAACCCGCGCGAGTTCTTCGCCCAGGGCACCTGACCAGGAAGGCCGATCGTGACGATCACGGCACCGGACCGCGGCGCCAATCCCTTCGACTCGGCCGGCGTGCGGATCGACGATAACGGCGTCCGCCGCTATACCGGGCTGCCCGAGTCGCTGGTCGCCATGCTCCGCCAGAGCGTCGCGGCCCGCCCGCACGCCGAGGCGCTGGCGCAGGTCGGCGGCGAGCGGGTCAGCTACCGGGAGCTGTGGGACCGCGCGGCGCGGGTCGCCGGCGGGCTGCGCGAGCACGGCATCAAGCCCGGCGACCGGGTCGCCATCCGGCTGCCGAACTCGATCGACTGGATGCTCGCGTTCTTCGGCGGCCTGATGGCCGGGGCGGTCGTGGTCCCGGTCAACACGCGCCTCACCCCGGAAGAGGTCAGCTACGTCGTCGGCGACTCGGGCAGCGCGCTGCAGTTCGAGCCGGGCCGCCCGCTGCCCGACGGCCGGCCCTACGTCCGGGAGAGCGCCCGCCGCGAGGACGTCGCCGCCATCTTCTACACCAGCGGCACGACCGGCTTTCCCAAGGGCGCCATGCACACCCACGAGAACGTGCTGTCGAACGTGGAGACCGCGTTCCGCGTGCTCGGCGTCCCGCGGGATATCGGCAGCGACTTCCGGACCCTGATCGTGGTGCCGCTGTTCCACGTCACCGGGTGCCACAGCCAGGCCCTGCCCGTCCTGCGCGGCGGCGGCGCCGCGGTGATCGACTCGGGATTCGACGGCCCTCGGATGGTCAAGACCCTCCGGGAGGAACGGATCACGGCCTGCACGGCTGTTCCGGCGATCTATTACTACATCCTGAATCACCCGGGCCTGCAGCCGGCCGACGTCGCGAGCGTGCGGTGGGCCACCTACGGGGGCGCGCCGATCGCGCCCGTGCTGGTCCGCCAGATCATGGAGCGGTTCCCGAACGCCCGGGTCGGGAACGGCTTCGGGCTGACCGAGTCCACCTCCATCGCCACCCTGCTGCCGCACGACTGGGCCGCCGGGCACGCGGACTCGGTCGGCTTCGCCGCACCGCACACCGACGTCGCCATCGCCGGCGCCGACCCGGCCAGCGGCGTGGGCGAGATCCTGATCCGCGGCCAGGGCATCTGCGCGGGCTACTGGAACAAGCCGGAGGCCACCGCCCGGGCGTTCGCCGACCACTGGCTGCACACCGGCGACCTGGGCCGGGTGGACGCCGACGGGCTGGTCTACGTGCTGGACCGGATCAAGGACATGATCAACCGCGGCGGCGAGAACGTCTACAGCGTCGAGGTCGAGAACGGGCTGATCGGCGCGCCCGGCGTGGGCGAGGTCGCGGTCGTCGGGGTCCCGGACGCGATGATGGGCGAGAAGGTGGGCGCCGTCATCGTCCCGCTGCCGGGCGCGACCGTCGACCCGGCCGCCGTGCTGGCCTATGCGCGCGAGCACCTCGCGGACTTCAAGGTCCCGCAGTACATCGCGGTCCGCGCCGACCCGCTGCCGCGCAACCCCAACGGCAAGGTGCTGAAGGCCGGGCTGCGGGACAGCGACTTCGGCGCGCCAGTGGCTTAGCCGACAGCGTCGTAGCCGGCCGCGTCTCAGCCGGTCGCGTCGTAGGCCCGCCGGGCCTGCTCGACGGCGTCCAGGTGACCCGCCGACCAGGTCGCGAGCGACGCGAACAGCGGCCCGAGGCTGCGGCCCAGCTCGCTGATCTCGTACTCCACCCGCGGCGGGACCTCGGGGTGGTAGGTGCGCACGACCAGGCCGTCGCGCTCGAGCTGGCGCAGCCGCTGGGTCAGCACCTTGGGCGTGATCGTGCCGATCCGCCGCTCCAGCTCGACGAACCGCTGGCGGCCGTACTCGTGCAGCGCCCACAGGATCGGGGTGGTCCACCGGCTGAAGACGATGTCCACCACCGGGCTGATCGGGCAAGCCTGCCCGGTCCCGTCCGCGCGCACGGCCACGTCACTCCCCTGCGGGTAGTCACTTTCTTCTAGGTACCTACTATACCGACGGTGTTAGCGTCGCCCGGTACGCACGCTGATGACGAGAGCCGGGAGCTGTTCATGATCACGATTACGGGAGCGGGCGGGAACGTCGGGCGGCCGCTCGTCCAGGCGCTGGCCGCGGCCGGCGAGCAGGTGACCGCGGTCTCACGCGGGCCGGCGCCGGCGACGCTACCCGGCCCGGGCGCCGGGCCGGACGCGGGCGCGCGGGCGGGTGTCCGGTACCAGCGGGCTGACCTGGCCGAGCCGGAAAGCCTGAAGCCCGCCCTCGACGGGGCCGAGGCGCTGTTCCTGCTGGTCGCGGGCGAGGAGCCGGGCCGGATCCTGGATATGGCACGGGCCGGCGGGGTCCGGCGCGTGGTGCTGCTCTCGTCCCAGGGCGCCGGGAGCCGGCCCGCCTCCTACCCGCAGGCGGCCGCGTTCGAGGACGCCGTGCGCCAGTCCGGCCTGGACTGGACCGTCCTGCGGCCCGCCGGCTTCCACACCAACGCGCTGGCCTGGGCGCCCATGGTCCGCGCGGAGCGGACGGTCGCGGCGCCGTTCGGGGATGTCGGCCTGCCCGTGATCGACCCGGCTGACATCGCCGCCGCGGCCGCCGTGGTGCTGCGGGGCGGGCCGGCGGGCGCGCACGCGGCCCGGACCTATGAGCTCACCGGGCCGGCGGCGGTGTCGCCGCGGCAGCAGACGGCGGCCATCGGGGCCGCGGTCGGCGCGCCGGTCGCGTTCACCGAGCTGACCCGCGGGCAGGCCCGGTCCAGCATGGTGGCGTTCATGCCCGAGGCGATCGCCGACGCCACGCTCGGGATCCTCGGTGATCCGTCGCCGGCCGAGCAGCGCGTCCGGCCCGACCTGGCCCAGCTGCTGGGCCGCTCGCCCGGCACCTTCGCCGGCTGGGCCGCGGGCAACGCCGCCGCCTTCGGCTAGCGGGCCGCCGCGGCGCGTCCGGTCAGGCCTGGCCGGTCCCGGTGCTGTCTGCCACGATTGCCCCTCACTGCCGTCGGGTCGGGCCGCGTTTCGCGGATTCTCAGTGTTGATCGTGAGCCTGCTCAGCCGGCGCGGCCGAGCTTGCCGGGGTTGGTGACGGCATAGATGCGGCGGACCCGGCCGCCGTCGGGCTCCGGCTCGAGGACCAGGACCGCGAACGGGGCGCCGGCGGCCGTCACGACCAGGGATACCTCGCCGTTGACCAGGCGGCAGCGCACCTGCGGGTCGGCGCGCGGCCAGTAGCTGCCCCCCGCCAGCAGCGCGGCGGCCCGCTCGCGCGGGTAATCGCCGTTCAGGTGCGCCGCGCCCGCCGTCCCGCCGCTGTCGGTCCGGAAGGTGACCTCCGGCGCGAGCAGCCCGACGAAGGCGCCCTGGTCACCGCTGAGCAGGGCTTCGGCGAACCGCGCGGTGATTGGCTGCCGGGCCCGGGGATCGGCCGGCCGCCGGGTCCCGATCTCGGCCGCGGCCCGCGCGGCCAGGTCCCGGACAGCGGCGGGACTGCGGCCCACGATCTCCGCGATCTGCTCGGGCGGGCAGCACGCCACCTCCGCCAGCACGAACACCGTGCGCTCCAGGGCGCTCAGCTCATCCAGGGCCACCAGCATCGCCACCGGCAGCGGCCCGGGCGGGCCGTCCCGCCCGGCCCCCTGGTCCAGCGGGCGGACGAGCGGCTCGGGCAGCCACGGCCCGACGTACGCCTCCCGGCGCCGCGCGATGGCATCCAGCCGGGCCAGGGCCTGGCGCGTGGCGGCCCGCACCAGGCAGACGCGGGGCCGGGCGCCATGCTCATCCGGCGCCGGGCGGCGCGCCCACGACCGCCAGGTCTCCGACAGGACCTCCTCGGTGTCGGCCGCGCTGCCGAGAATCCCGTAGACCACGCCGAACAGCAGGTCCCGGTGACTGGCGAAGGCGGCACTCGCCGCGCTCTCGGCCGGGGAGCCGGGCGGCGGGGTGACGGTCATCACGGCTCCCTCGGCCCGGTCCTCGGCTGGGGCGCCGGCCGGCGCCCTGAGGGTGACATCCCCGCCGGGGGCTTTGATCCACGTCCGGGCGGCCAGAAGATCGGCAGTGACCTGCGTCAATGCCCCCCATACGGTCCCGGCCCGGGGCATAGTGCCGCCGGGGGCCGGGACCGTGCGGCTAGGCGGCGGCCGGGCCGCGGGGCACCTTGCGGCCGAAGACCAGCGTCTCGAACGGCTTGGTCGGCAGGACGGTGGTGCCGTCGTGCGCCGGGCCGGCCTCGTTGGTCACGGCCGGGATCGCGAAGTACTGCATGGTGATGGTGGTGTCGCCGGGGCGCGCGCCGGGGTCGACGTCGAAGATGGCGTAGCCGTAGGCGTCACCCGCGTTGGTGGCCGCCGACCAGGCCGCGTCCTCCACCGAGTCGGCCGCGTTCCGGGTGAAGCCGGCCGCCGGCGAGCCGGTGATGGCGTTGCGCTCGGTGATGACCTTGGACTGCGGCAGGCCGTCCTTGGTGTCCTGGCCGTAGACGTTGGCCGGGCCGTTGGTCCCGCCGCCGCCGAGGACCAGGAAGACCGTGCCCTGGCTGGTGTTGAACGCCGGCTGGCCCCCGACCGACGACGGCTTGTCCACCGCGACCTTGGGCAGCCGGGTGTCGATGGAGGCGCCGGGCGTCTGGCCCGGGTTGGGCGACACCACCGTGCCGTGCTTGCCCGCCGCGTAGCCGCGGACCGGGAAGCTGCGCTCGTAGTCGTGGTCGTGGCCCATCAGCACCAGGTCGACGCCGAACCGGTCGAACAGCGGCAGCCAGGCCCGGCGGATGCCGAGGTCGGAGCCGTTGCCCGGCTGCGAGGTGGACAGCGCGCACTGGTGCATGAACACCACGATCATGTCCACCGACCGGTCCGCGCGGGCCTGCGCGAGCGTCCGCTCCAGCCACAGGGTCTGCAGGTTGGGCCGGCCGTGGCTGGCGTCGGGCACCGCGGAGTTGTCCTGCGTGATGATCTTGAGGTCGCCGGTGTAGCCGTGGTTGTAGGTGACCGTGCCGTTGGGGATCTGCGCGCCCGACGAGGCGGTCTCGGGCGCGGCGTTCGGCGTGGCCGACAGGAACGCCGAGGCGCCGTCCTGGTAGATGACGTCGTCGGCGTCCAGCGAGATGAACCGGACCGTGCCGACCTGGAAGCTGTAGAAGTTGCCGCGCAGGTGGTTGCCGTCCCAGTTGGTGATGCCGTTGTCGGGCAGCAGGAAGCGGCTCAGGTAGTGGCCGTACCCGTACGGGCCGTTCCAGTAGTTGCCGGCCGCGGCCTGGGCCGCGACGCCGCCCGGCGCGGTGCCCGGCCGGCCCGCGTGGTCGCAGGTGCCGAACTCGGTCTCGTGGTTGCCGAGCGCGGGCATCCACGGGCGGTTCGCGGCCGAGCGGCCCATGTTGATGCCGAAGTCGCGCCACACGCCGGGGGCGTTCATGATGTCCAGGTTGGCGTAGCACAGGTCGCCGTTGAGCAGGTGGAACAGCGGCGCGCCGCGGCCGTCGCCGGGATTCTCGATCGCGCTGACCGCGAAGAACGCGTTGTCGCAGGACTCGTGCCAGATGTTGCCCGAGGCGTTCAGGTCCCACGACGGGGTGGCCAGGTCGCCGTAGCTGGAGAAGCGGTACCGGGCCCGGCCGGCGGGCGCGGTCTCGAACGAGGCGCCCGCGGTGGCCGGGTGCGCCGCGCCGTCGCTGACCTCGTAGAAGTACTTCGTGCCGGGCTCCAGGTCGGTGAGCTGCACGTGGTAGAAGAACGTCGTCTGGTTGTTCAGCCCGTCGGTGAAGCTGACCGACGACGCGCGGGGCGCGCGCCTGGCCGCGTCGAGCGGCGCCGGCGCGGGCAGCCGGACCCGCTCGCCCGGGCCGGCCTGGGTGATCGGGCGCTTCGAGTAGGACAGCACGGGCGCGGGCTGGGCCACGGTGCCCGGCGCGGACCACGAGACGGTGACCGACGTCGCCGGGTCGGCCCCCCAGGTCAGGAGCAACTGCTCGGGCGCCGTGGTGGTCGGCAGCGGCAGCGTCGTGGTCGGCGGGCCCGAGGGCGCGGTGGCGGCCAGGGCCGGCTGGTGCCCGACGGCATCCGTCGCCCCGGCCAGCCCGACGACAGCGCCGGCCGCCGCCACGCCGCCGAGGAAGGTGCGGCGGGAGAAGCCGGGGTCGTCGGCGCCCGCGGGGCCCACGTCGTTCATGTCCGAATCGTCCATGCCGGGCACGGTAGGGAAGGCGGGTAAACACCTCGTGGCCGCCGGGCGGCCATTGGCTCGCCGGGCGGGTAATTCAAGCCCCGGCGGCCGCGGGCTAAGGTGGCTGCGGTGCCCGACCCGCGGCGCCGGAACCCGCGCGGCGACCAGGGGAAGCGATGGACATCACCCAGCTGATCCTCGATGACCACCACGAGCAGCGGCGGCGCTTCGCGATGCTGGAGCAGCTGGATCCGGGCGACACCGCGGCGCTGGCGGCGGTGTGGTCCCGGCTGGCTGTGTTTCTCGAGGTGCACGCCGCGGCCGAGGAGCTGATCTTCTACCCCGAGCTGCTGGCGGCCGGGCTGGCCGCCGGGGGCGGGACGGACGGGGCGCAGGCCACCGAGGCGGAGACGCTCGACGCGATCCATGACCACAACGACATCCGCGACGCGGTGCTCGCCGTGGCCGGCCACGACGTCGGCAGCGCGGGCTGGTTCGCCGCGGTCGCGGCGGCCAACCTGGCGAACAGCGACCACATGGGCGAGGAGGAGCGCGAGGGCCTGACGTACTTCCGCCGTCACGCCAGCCTCCGGCTCCGCCACGACCTGGCCGTGGCCTTCGCGACCTTCGAGGCGCGGAACTTCGCCGGCGTCCCGGTCGTGGACAAGGACCCGGAGGCATACGTGCGCGACACCGAGGAGCAGGTCGCGGGCGAAGCCGGGCCGGACGGGTCGCTGCGCATCGGGAGCCTGCGGGGCACGCGGCAGGCGTAGGCGCCCGGCGGCCGCGGGCACGGCGGGGGTGGACTTCACCCGCCTGGGTGCGACCATGGCGGCATGGGCCAGCCAGTGCAGCGGATCCAGCCGATTCAGCGGATGAAGGCGTGCCTCAACGGGCAGCGCGGCCATGACGACCATCCGGCCGTCCCGGTAACCCCGGCCGAGCTGGCCGCCGCCGCGGCGGGCGCGGTGGCCGCCGGGGCGGAGGCCGTCCACGTGCACCCGCGCGACGCCAGCGGCCGCGAGTCCCTGCTGGCCGCCGACGTCGGGGCGGCGGTGACGGCGGTCCGCCAGGCGTGCCCCGGCGTCCCGGTCGGGGTGACGACCGGCCTGTGGGCCGCCGGCGGCGACCCGGCGGCGCGGCAGGCGGCCGTGGCCGGGTGGGTCGCCCTGCCCGCGGGCGGGCGGCCGGACTTCGCGTCGGTCAACCTCGGGGAGGCGGGCGCCGCGGGCCTGCCCGCCGCGCTGGCCGAGGCCGGCATCGCGGCCGAGGCCGGCGTCTGGTCGGCGGCCGACGCGGACCTGCTCGCCGCGGCCGGGCCCGGCGCGGGGTGGCTGTGGCTGATGGTGGAGATCAGCGGCGTCGCGGCCGCCGGGGCGGTGCCGGCCGCCGACGCGGTGCTCCGCCGCCTGGACGAGCTGGGCGTCACGCTGCCGCGCCTGCTGCACGGCGCGGGCGAGTCGTGCTGGCCGCTGATCGACCACGCGGGCCGGCTGGGCCTGCCCGCGCGCATCGGCCTGGAGGACACGCTGGCCGGCCCCGGCGGCGGCCCGGTGAGCGGCAACGCCGAGCTCGTGGAACTCGGCCTGGCCGCCTGGGCCGCGGCGGCGGCCGCGCCGTAAGGCGCGGGGTGCGGGGGCCGGAGTGCCGGCCGGTCCCTGGGTGCCGGGCTGCCCTGGCTGCCTCGGCGGCCCGGCCGGCCCCGGCTCAGGCGGCCGCTCCCGGGGCGACGGCCGGGTCGGCGGCGGCGAACGTGAGCCAGGCGCCGGTGGCGGCGATCCAGACCAGCAGGAGCGGGCCGGAGAGGTAGACGGTCCAGGCCAGCGCGTTGGCCAGGAACAGGTAGGCGGCGGCCGAGGCGGCCAGGGCGATGGCGGCGAGCAGGGCGGTGGCGCGCAGCCAGCGGGGGCGCGCGCGGGGGGCGGCGCCGGCCGGGGTGGCGGCCTCTCCGGCTGTGATGCGGGTCGCGGCGCGGGTCACGGCGAGGTAGGCCGCGACGGCGGCCAGGGCCAGCATCTTCACGCCGTCGAGCCGGTTCTCCAGGGCCGACAGGCCCCCGGCCCGGGCCACGTCCGCGCTGGTCGCGGCGGCGACCAGGACCGGGCCGAGCACGCACTGGACGAGCGAGATGACGACAGCGGCCCCGGCGAGCCCGGCGGCCGGGCGGGCGCCGGCGCGGCGGCGCCGCACCAGCGGGAGCAGGGCGCGGCCGAGGACGACGGCCAGCAGCAGCCCGGCCAGGCCCTCGACCAGCAGGTACTGCACGACGGCCCCGGCGGGGTGGGCCGCGTAGGCCGCGGTCGCCTGTGCACTGGTCGCGTTCAGGGCGAGGTTGGAGGGCCACGCGGCCAGCCCGGCCGCCCAGGCCACCAGGTAAGCCGTCCCGGCGGCGGCCGGGAGGCAGCGCCGCCGGCTGTGCGGCCCCGGCCGGGCCGCGACGGCGGGCGGGCGCGGAGCGGACGTGGTGGTCATGTCGTCACCTTCCATCGGGAATCCTGTTGCAACGTTGGTTGCGTTAGTGAGACTGCCACGGGTGGCGAGTAAACGCAACTTTATTTGCGCTAAGGTGACTGGCGTGAGCACGCCAGCAACCACCGGCCCCGGCGGCCGGACCGCGCGGCCGGGCGGCCGGACCGCGCGGAACACGGCCGCGGTCTTCGCCGCCACCCTCGCCGAGCTCGCCGCCCGCCCGTACGACGAGGTGAGCATCGAGACGATCGCCGCCCGGGCGGGCGTGCACAAGACCACCGTCTACCGCCGCTGGCGCTCCAAGGCCGACCTGGTCAGCCAGGCCCTGGCCGCGACGGCGCAGGCCATGATCGAAGTGCCTGACACCGGCACCGTGGACGCCGACCTGCGCGCCCTGGCCCGGTCGGTGCAGGCCACGCTGGCCAGCCCGCGCGGCGCGGCCACCACCCGCGGCGTGCTGGCCGGGGCGGCGGCGTCGGCCGAGATCCGGGGCGTGATGGCGGAGTTCTGGGCCGCGCGGCTGTCGGCCATCGCTGTCGTCGTCGACCGCGCCGTCGCCCGCGGCGAGCTGCCCGCCGGCACCGAGCCCGGCCCGGTCATGAACGCCATGGCCGCGCCCCTGTACTACCGGCTGCTGGTCGGGGCCGAGCTGCCGGCCCCGGCCGACGCCGACCGCGCCGCCGCCGCCGCGCTCGCGGCCGCCCGGGCGGGCGTGTTCGCCGCCGGCCTTACCGCCACGGACGCGAACGGAGGCTAGGCGAGGCGTGCTTCCCCGCGCAGCAGCGCGGCGAGGTCATCCGGGGCGGGAGCGGCCCCGGCCAGGCCACGGGCGGTGAACCACCGGGCCACGTTGGCGGCGTCCCGGTCCAGGAACTCCGCGCCGCGCGGGTGCGCGATCACGTCCACCACCTGGGGCAGGTCGATCAGGACCAGGCGGCCTTCCCGGACCAGCAGGTTGTAGGCGGACAGGTCGCCGTGGGCCAGGCCCAGGCCGGCCAGCGTGACCAGCGCCCCGACCAGCTGGTCCCACAGCGCGGCCAGCACCTCCGGAGCCGGCCGGGTCTCGGCCAGCCGCGGCGCGGCGGTGCCGTCGGGCTCGCCGATGAACTCCAGCAGCAGCTCGGTGCCGAGGACCTGGACCGGGTACGGCACCGGGACGCCGGCCCGGCGCAGCTGGGCGAGCGCCGCGAACTCCGCGCCGGCCCACTGCTGGGCGATCATCTCCCGGCCGGCCGCGCTCCCGGCGGCCATCGCGCGGTTGACCCGGGACTCGCGGACCCGGCGGCCTTCCCGGTACGTGTAATCCCGGTGGAACATCCGGTGCTCCGGATCCCGGTACCGCTTGGCGGCCAGCAGGCACGACCGGCCCGTGCCCGGCACCCCGCGGCGCAGCAGGAAGACGTCGGCCTCCTTGCCGGTCTTCAGGATGCCCAGCTCGGTGTCGACCGCGGCCAGGTCGGTGACGAGCCAGCCCGGGTAGGGCTTGGGGCCCCGCTCTCCCGCGGTGGACTGGTCCCAGGTGGACCAGCGGTCCCCCTCGGTCAGGCCGTCGACCGCGTCGAGGGTGTCCAGGGCGGGCAGCGCGGCACGGTGCCGGCTGCGCTTGGCAAAGGTG
>DASYBB010000048.1:0-2120 GCA_036501025.1 Streptosporangiaceae bacterium | reverse complement strand
AACGCGCATGCCGGGGCATGGCGCTACACGGCCCGCTACGGCTGGAACTGGCGGTCAGCCAGGGCGGTCAGCGCGGCGCTTGGCAGCCTCGCGCTGCCGATGCCGCCCTGGCTGCGCATGGCCGTGGCACGGTGCCTGATGAGGCGAACCGTGCTGCACGCCGACGCCGAGGGCATCTGGGGGAGTGCCGGGCCGCTGCCGGCCGGGTCGGCCGAGCCGTGCCCGTGGCAGGACGTCACGGATATCGTCGTCTGGAACTACGAGCACCTGAGGATCATCGGGCTCGCCCACCGGGGTGACGTGGTGGGCAGCGGTCCGTCCGCTCGGGCGCTGGCGCCCACGCCGCAGCAGTCGCGACCGGCCCGCCGCCGGGCCTTCCGGCGGCACCCCAGCTATCCGGCTTTCATCGCCCCCGACGGATCGCCGTACGACATCGCGAACGTGCTGACGACGAACGGCTGGTGCGTCGACATCCCCCGGTTGCAGGCAACCGTGCGGCACTTCGCCCCGCGCGCGCGGTTCGTGGACCTGTCCAAGGTCACCGCCCCGGAATCCGTTGGGCCGGTGGAGTACGCCGTCGAGATCCTCGCCGGCTTGATCGAGCTCCTCGGGTGGCGGCGCCTTGGCTGGCTGCTCGGCGTCGCCGCGTCGGCCGCCGTCCTGGCCGTCGCGGCCGCCAATCTCGGCACCCAGAGCCACGCCCCGGTCGGCGTGACGGTCGGCGCGGCGGCACTCGCCCTGCTCACGTGGCGCGCGGTCGCCGCCCGCCGCCGGCGGCGCCGCTCCGCGCACCCGGAGGCCTGGCTCGAGTCCGGCCGCGAGGACGCGGAGAGCTCGCCGCTGGCAAGGCTTCGCCGGGGCAGGCTCGCCGCCTGGGCGCTGCGCCTCAGCGCACGCGCGGGGTGGCGCGGCCGGCAAGTCACCGGTAATGCCCGGCGCCGGTCCCCGTATGCCATCCGGCGAGGACGCTAAGGCGCCGCCGCTTTTCCGGTGCGCGGCTCGCCCCTTTGGGTGCAGTAATGAAATTGTCCGTGTGGCCCAGGGGGCCCTAGTGTCGCTGCCGTGACTGACGACGACTTCCCGCCTCGCATGACCCGCCTCACCTTCCACGGTCCCTTGTCTGAAAGCAGGGCCGCGCGCATCGTCGCCCGGCTTGCTAGGACGCGTCCGGCCACGGTGCTCGACCTCGGCTGCGGCTGGGGCGAGCTGATGCTCCGCGTCTTGGAGGCGGTCCCCGGCGCTGTCGGCACCGGCATCGACGTCAGCGGTGCCGACCTCGACAGGGGGCGGCACAGCGCCGCGGCCCGCGGCCTCGCCGGCTGGGCGTCGTTCATCGAGGAATCCGCAGTCGGCACTACGCGCGGCCCGGCGGACCTGGTCCTGTGCGTCGGGTCCACCCACGTGCTCAGCCGGGACAGGCCGCCGCAGCATACTGTCAGCGCACTGCACGCGCTGCGCCGGCTGGTCAGCCCGGGAGGACGCGTCCTGCTAGGCGAGGGCTTCTGGGAGCACCCGCCCTCGACCGGTGAGATCGCCGCCATGTGGCCGGGCACCACCGCCGGGGAGTACGACGACCTGGCCGGGCTCACCGGCCTGGCGGTCAGCGCAGGGTTCCGGCCGGAATGGATCGAGACGGCCAGCCTGGAAGAATGGGACGACTTCGAGTCCGGCGTCGCGGCCGACATAGAGGAGTGGCTGGCCAGCCACCCCGGTCACCGGCTGGCGGCCGAGACCCGCAAGAAGGCCGACGACCGCCTGTCGATCTGGCTCCGCGGATCCCGCGGATGCCTGGGACAGGCGTACCTCACGCTCATTCCGATGCCGCAACAGCAGGCAGGGTTACCTGTACCGTCGAGGCCGCAGGCGCGGGGGAAGTCCAATGATTCAATGTCCTACAAAGAATCTCCGGACGGAGCCCGCTATCGCGTCGGGCTCGCGCTCCGGCGCGAAGTGGCCGAGCTTGGGGAAGGTCATGGTCCCGGCCCGGGGGATCGTCTCCGCCAGCCTGGCGAGGGCGACGGCTTGCCGGCTGGTGCCGCGTCCCTTGCCGCGCATGATCAGGGTGGCCGCGGCTACCTCGCGGTAGTCGGCGAGCCGGCCGTCGAGGCGGCCGACCTCGG
>DASYBB010000047.1:0-1527 GCA_036501025.1 Streptosporangiaceae bacterium | reverse complement strand
GCCGTGACCAACGAACCGTCCAGCCTGCGCGACGAGGGCCGTCGCCGTGTCCTCCAGGCGCTGTATGAGAACGGCGCCTGCCGCCGCGCGGACCTGATCCGGCTGACCGCCCTGTCTCGCTCGACCGTCTCCTCGCTCGTCGCCGAACTGGCCGCGAGCGGGATCGTCGAGGAGCATCCGGCGCCTTCCCGCGCCGGCGGGCTGCGCGACATCGGCCGGCCGGCTGTAGTGGTCTCGATGGCGCCGGACGCGGGTTACGCCGTCGGCGTGGACATCGGGCACGAGCACGTGCGGGTCGCGGTGTGCGGGCTGGGCGGCAACGCCGTCGCCGAGTCCGAGTCCCGGCGCGAGGTCGACCTCGCGCCGCAAGAAACCCTCGACCTCGCTGCCGATCAGGTCACCCACGCGCTGACTGAGCACAACATCGACCCGGGCGCGGTGATCGGGCTCGGCCTGGGCATCGCGGCGCCGGTACCCACCGGGTCCGGGCGGATCGAGGCTTCCGGCATCATGCCGGGCTGGGTCGGGGTCAACCCGGTCGACGAGATGCACGTCCGCACCGGCCTAGACGTGCGCGTGATCAACGATGCCGACGCCGGCGCCCTCGGCGAGCACACCTACGGCGCAGCCCGCGGCGTAGACGACCTGCTCTATGTGCGCCTCTCGGCCGGCATCGGCGCCGCCGTCATCGCCGGACGCCGGCCGCTGCGCGGCTCGGCCGGGCTGGCCGGCGAACTCGGGCACGTCCATGCCGTCGAGAACGGGCCAATCTGCCGATGCGGCAACCGTGGCTGCCTGGAGACCGTCGCCAGCCCCGTCGCTATCGCGCACCTGCTCAGCCAGAGCTGGCACCGCCCGGTCACCAGCCAGGAGCTCATGCAGCTGGTCGATGACGGCGACCCCGGCGCCCGCCGGGCCGTCGAAGACGCCGCCACGCACGTCGGCCTGGCCATCGCTGCCGCCGTCAACCTACTCAACCCGCAGCTTGTCGTCATCGGCGGCGACCTCGCCCATGCCGGTGAGCTGCTTCTCCAGCCGGTCCGCACCGCGATCCGCCGCGCGGTCCTGCCGGCCACCGCCGCACAGGTCACCGTGGTGTGCGGGCAACTCGGCGAACACGCCGAGGTCCTCGGCGCGGCCAGCCTGGCCCTGGCCGACATGCCGCGCCGCCTCAACTCCCGGGCCCGCATGGGCGGGCTGGCTGGGCGTTCGGTGTAAGTGCACGTCCTTGGGCGTGCCGTCGGCTTGGTGTCAACCCGGCCCTGACACCAGATCGCCGTCCTCGGTCGCCGGCCAGCAGGTCCTGGCCCGGTACGTTTAGCCGCTGCTTGACTGGAGTGGACGGTGTAATACGATTCCGGGCCGGGTGAAGTCCCTGCCTACTCGGAGCAGTCAGCGAACCGCGCGGCCTATCCTCGGCATCAGGCGTAGCGGGGATGACGGTGAAGGGCGGCGGAGCATGTTCGAGCGGTTTACTGACCGGGCACGGCGGGTTGTGGTCCGGGCACAGGAAGAGGCCAGAACGCT
>DASYBB010000046.1:0-38933 GCA_036501025.1 Streptosporangiaceae bacterium | reverse complement strand
CGGACAAGCGGGGCGCGGCTAAGCCGGTACCTGATGCCAGCCGCTTACGAACAGCTCACCGAGCTTCGCGGCGTGCTGGCGCGCGCCAGGGAGCTGTCGGTGCGCACGATGATCTTCGACGTGGAACCCCTGGTCGCGTGGTGGGACAGCGGCCAGCAGGCGCTTGACCTTGGCATCGCGGCGATACTCGCCGAGCTTGACGAGGTTCCGCAGCTGCAGGTCCTGGTCTTCTCCACCAACTCCGCCCGCAGGCCGTCGGTGCTCCCGGCCGCCCCTGGCGTGCAGGTGCGCTACCTCGCCTCGGCCGGTAAGCCGTTCCGGACGGCGCCGTACCGCGGGCTGCCAAAGCCGGGGGCGGTGATCGGCGACCAGGTGCCCACCGACGGGCTGCTCGCCTATCGTCTCGGATTCACCTTCCTGCACTGGAACCCGCGGCTGGCCGGCGTGCCGCTCGGACCGAAGATGATGCAGCTGGTCGGGCGGCTGGCCCAGCCGGTGTTCTTCAGGAAGAACGCCTCGCCGGGGCAGACGCCTCCTTAATCCGCGGCGCCGGACGGGGCCCTGGTGTCACGGGCCACAGGCGGCTGTACGGGCCGCCACCCCGTGGCGGAGAATGCCGTAGGCGGGTGAGTTGAGCACGCACTCGTTCGGGATACGGACTTTGACTTAATAAGAGAACAGGAGCCGCGGGATGGCGATCAGCGTGCAGGGCGTGGTGGCGCGGGGCAAGGGTGAGCCGGTTCGGCTCACCGAGGTGCTCGTGCCCGAGCCCGGCCAGGGGGAGGCGCTCGTCCGCGTCCAGGCGTGCGGCGTCTGCCACACCGACCTGCATTACAAGATGGGCGGGATCGGCGACGACTTCCCCTATCTGCTCGGCCACGAGGCGGCCGGGATCGTCGAGGCGGTCGGCGACGACGTGACCGAGGTGGCGCCAGGGGACTTCGTCATCCTCAACTGGCGCGCGGTCTGCGGCCAGTGCCGCGCCTGCAAGCGGGGCCGCCCGTGGTACTGCTTCGCCACGCACAACGCCACCCAGAAGATGACGCTCGCCGACGGCACGCCCCTGTCGCCCGCGCTCGGCATCGGTGCGTTCGCGGAGAAGACGCTGGTCGCGGCGGGCCAGTGCACGAAGGTCAGCCCGGAGGTGCCGGCGGCGGTGGCGGGGCTGCTGGGCTGCGGGGTGATGGCCGGGCTGGGCGCGGCGCTGAATACCGGCGCGGTGTCGCGCGGCGATTCGGTCGCGGTGATCGGCTGCGGCGGCGTCGGCGACGCGGCGGTGATGGGCGCGCGGCTGGCGGGCGCGCGGCGGATCATCGCGGTGGACGTGGACGACCGGAAGCTGGAATGGGCCCGCGCGGCGGGCGCGACGCACACGGTCAACGCGCGGGAGTCCGACCCCGTCGAGGCGATCCGGGCGCTCACCGAGGGCAACGGCGCGGACGTGGTGATCGAGGCGGTCGGGCGGCCGGAGACCTACAAGCAGGCGTTCTACGCCCGGGACCTGGCCGGCACGGTGGTGCTGGTGGGCGTCCCGACCCCGGAGATGACCCTGGAGCTGCCGCTGCTGGACGTGTTCGGCCGCGGCGGCGCGCTGAAGTCGTCCTGGTACGGCGACTGCCTGCCGGACCGGGACTTCCCGATGCTGACTGACCTGTTCCTGCAGGGCCGGCTGCCGCTGGACGAGTTCGTGTCGGAGACCATCGCGCTGGACGAGGTCGAGGAGGCGTTCGCGAAGATGAGCCGCGGCGAGGTCCTGCGCAGCGTGGTCACGCTGCCGTGACGGCCCGGATCGAGAAGATCGTCACGTCCGGGACATTCTCCCTGGACGGGCAGGACTTCGCGGTGGACAACAACGTGTGGCTGGTCGGCGATGACGACGAGGTGCTGGTCATCGACGCGGCGCACGACGCCGGGGCCATCCTGGCCGCCGTCGGCGACCGCACGCTGGCCGCGGTGGTCTCCACCCACGGGCACAACGACCACGTCAGCGCGGCGCCCGAGGTCGGCGCGCGGGCCGGGGCGAAGGTGCTGCTGCACCCGGCCGACCAGGTGCTGTGGCAGCTGGCCCACCCGGACGAGCGGCCGGACGGGGTGCTGGCCGGCGAGCAGCTGATCGACATCGCCGGCACGACGCTGCGGGTGCTGCACACGCCGGGCCACTCCCCCGGCAGCGTGTCGGTGTACGCGCCGGAGCTGGGCGTGGTGTTCTCCGGGGACACGCTGTTCCACGGCGGGCCGGGCGCCACCGGGCGGTCGTACTCGGACCGGCCGACGATCCTGGCCTCGATCCGCGGCGCCCTGTTCGCGCTGCCGCCGGAGACGGTCGTGCACACCGGGCACGGCGAGGACACCACGATCGGCGCGGAGGCGGAGGCCCTCGGCGGGTGACCGGCACGGCCGCGGCCCGGACCGCGATGCGGTCCGGGCCGGGTTATTAAAGGCCACCGGGGCTAGTCAGCGGTCAGCTCCTCGTCGGTGAGCGCCTTCCCGGGCAGCAGCAGGGACAGCACCGCGCACAGGGCGAACGCGCCGATCGCGTACGGCGCGGTGCGGGTGAAGGCGGCCGCGAACGAGTGCGCGCTGGCCGCGCCGAAGAACACCGTGCCGATGATGGCCACGCCCACCGCCCCGCCGAGCTGCTGGGCCGTGCTGAACAGGCCCGACGCGCCACCCGCGACCTGGGCCGGCACGGCCGCGAGCACCACGTTGACCAGCGGGATGACCAGCAGCGACAGGCCGGCGCCGGCCACGACGAGGCCGGGCACGATGGCCCACGGGCGGCCCGCGACGGTCACGTGCGAGACACCGACGACCACGCCGGCGACGCCGGCCGCCATGATGACGCCGCCGGCCGCGAGCACGACCCGGCCGTAGCGCTGGGCCAGGGACACGGCGACGGGCGCCACGAGGAAGCTGCCCACGCTGAAGGCGACGGCGGTCAGCCCGGCCCGCAGCGGCGAGAAGTGCTCCCCGGCCTGGAGCCACAGGGCGAACATCAGGAAGAAGCCCTGGATCCCGGCCGAGAACGCGAGCTGGACGCCGAGCCCGGCGGCGAACGCGGGCACCCGGAACAGCTGCGGCCGGACCAGCGGGGCCACCGGCCGGCGGCCGCTGCGCGCGGCGGCGGGCTGGCGCCGGGCCCGCCGGGACTCCAGGGCGCACAATGCGGCGAGGCCGGCCGCCCCGGCGGCGAGCAGCAGCCACGACCACCACGGCCAGCCGAGCTGGCGGCCTTCCAGGAGCGGGTAGACGATCGCGACCAGGGAGCCGGCCAGCAGGGCGCCGCCCGGCAGGTCGGGCCGGCGGGCGGCCCGGTCGCGTGTCTCGGGGATGAACCTCAGGCCGGCCACCAGGGCGATCACGGCGACCGGGATGTTGACGAAGAAGACTGACCGCCAGCTCCAGCCGAACAGGCTGGCCTCGGTGAGCACGCCGCCCAGGACCAGGCCGATGGCCGAGGCGAAGCCGAGCATCGCCCCGTACAGGCCGAACGCCTGGCCGCGCTCCTTGGCGGCGAACATGGTCCGGAACGTGGCCAGCACCTGCGGGGCCATGGCCGCGGCGGCGAGACCCTGGACCACGCGGCAGGAGATCAGCTGGGCCGGCGAGCCGGCCATCCCGGCGCCGAGGCTGGCCGCCCCGAACAGGCCGACGCCGAGCAGGAAGACCCGCTTGCGGCCGAACAGGTCGCCCAGGCTGCCCGCGATGATCAGGGCCGCGGCGAAGGCCAGCATGTAGGCCGACACCACCCACTCCAGCTGGGTGGCGCTGGCGTGCAGGTCACGGCGGATGGTGGGCAGCGCCACGTTCACGATGGTCAGGTCGATCATGTCCATGAGCGCGCCGACGATGAGGACGGCGGCGGCCAGCCAGCGCGTGCGATGACCGGGCGGTACGGCGGCGGCCGGGGCCGGGGCGGCCGCTTTCGGGCCGGTGATCATGTGAGCTCCCTCGTTCGCGGAACGCCCGAGCCTCGGCTCGAACATTGTTCGTTATCGAACAGCGTTCCCTCTCGAACGATGTTCTATCACTGGACCGGCGTACTAGTCAACCGCCGTTCGACGGCTGGTACAGTGTTCTAGTGATGAGCGGAGAGCAATCAGCGGAGGGCCAGCCGGGCATGCCGGAGGTCCCGCCGCCGCCGTGGCAGCGGCGCCCCGAGCGCGCGACCCGGCGGCGCCGGGAGCCGATCAGCCGCGACGCGATCGTGGACGCCGCGATGGCGCTGCTGGACCGGGACGGCTACGAGGCGCTGAGCATGCGCGCCCTGGCCGAGGAGCTCGGCACCGGCGCCGCGTCGCTGTACTGGCACGTCGGCAGCAAGGACGGCCTGCTTGACCTGGTCTTCGACAAGGTGATCGGCGAGGTGCGGGCCCCCGACGCCGACCCCGAGCGCTGGGCCGAGCAGGTCAAGGAGTTCGGGCGCTCACAGCGGGCGGTGGCGCTGCGCCACCCCTTCATCGTGCCGCTGTCCCTCGGCCGCATCCCGATGGGGCCGAACGCGGTGTGGCTGTCCGAGCGGGCGGTGGCCATCATGGCGGCCGGCGGCCTGCCGCCGCGGCTGGCCGTGCAGGGTTTCCTGCTGCTGCTCTCGGCCATCAACGGGTTCACGTCCGACGAGACAGGCGGCGGCGAGGGGGGCAGCCCCGGCGCCCAGCCGTCGGAGCCCCCGGACGGGCCGTCAGAGCAGGAGATGGCCGACATGATCGCGCGTTACTTCGCGAGCCTGCCGCCGGAGACGTTCCCGAACCTGACCAAGGTGGCCGGCGAGTTCGCGCTGACCGACGGCGACGAGCGGTTCGAGCTGCTCCTGGACATCTTCGTGGACGGCCTGACCCGCCGCGCGGGCGGCGCCGGGCGGCCCGGGACAATGGGCGGATGAGCGAATCTCAGGCCGTGCCCGTGGTCGAGCTGCCGGGTGACGCGATCATGCCCATGGTCGGCTTCGGCACCTGGAAGGTGACCGGCGACCAGGTCGAGCCCGCCGTGGCCGCTGCGCTCGACGCCGGCTACCGGCACATCGACACGGCGGTGATGTACGGGAACGAGGCCCAGATCGGCGCGGCGCTCGGGGCCAGGGACCTGGACCGGGCCGACATCTTCCTCACGACCAAGATCCGGCCGTCGGACGTGGGCCGGGAGCCGGAGGTGCTGCGCCGGTCGCTGCGGGCGCTGCGCACGGAGTACCTCGACCTGTGGCTCGTGCACTGGCCGTCGAGCCACCCCCAGCAGCGCCGGCAGATCTGGAACGACATGCGCCAGCTCCGCGACGAGGGGCTGGTCAAGGCCATCGGGGTCAGCAACTACAGCCTGGCCGAGATCGACGAGCTGATCGAGGACAGCGGCGAGCGGCCGGCCGTGAACCAGATCCGGTGGGGGCCGTCGGCCTACGACCCGGACGTCGTGGTCGGGCACAAGGCCCGCGGCATCGTGCTGGAGGGCTACAGCGGCCTGAAGGACAGCAAGGCGAAAGACCCCGTGGTGACCGCGATCGCGGCGGCCCACCAGGTCACGGCCGCGCAGGTGGTGCTGCGCTGGCACCTGGAGCACGGCATCACGGTCATCCCGAAGTCGGTGCGCCCGGAGCGGATCGCGGCCAACTTCGACCTGTTCAGCTTCTCCCTCAGCCCGGCCGAGGTGGCCCGGATCGACGCGCTAGGCCGCATCTGAGCCCGGCCGGGCGCGGGCCTGCCGGGCGAACGCCGCGACCTGCGCGGGCGTCGCCAGCCGGACGAACTCCAGGTGCGCCCAGGCGGGGTCGGCGCGCGCCCGCTGGTACCGCTCGCGGGTCCGGGCGTGCTGGGTCCAGGCCCAGCGCAGGATCGACTCCTCCGGGCTGGCCCGCAGCAGGTTGACCCACGACTCGCGGTTGCCGTTCCACAGCTCGGTCCGCCGCGCGATGCGCAGCAGCGTCCGCGGCACGAGCTGGCGCATGACGCGCGCCCGGGACGGGTCGAGCCAGACCACCGTGTCGGCCCGCGCCCAGACCAGATCCTGGACCGCGCTGTAGTTGCCGTCGATGACCCAGGCCCTGCCCGCGGCGAACGCCGCCACGGCGGCGCGGAACTCCGCCGCCGGCAGCGGCTGCCAGCCGGGCTGGTGGAATACCCCGTCCAGCTCCAGGTGCGGGATGGAAAGGGCGGCGGCCAGCTGCGCGGCCAGCGTCGACTTGCCGGAGCCGCTGTTGCCGACCACCGAGATACGCCGCACCAGGGCATTATTCGCCAGGCACGCCCCCGCGGCACCTCATTAACGGCCGCTAGCGGGCCAGCCCGGCCCGCAGGGCCATGACCCGGGCGGCGGCGGCCTCGAAGCCGGCCCTGGGCAGCGCCCCGGAGCCGTAGCCGCCCTCCAGCCCGGACAGGCACTCGGTGCCCTCGGTCAGGCTCTGCGCCGAGCACAGGATCAGGTCCATCCCGGCCTGCGCCGCGAGCAGCGCGCGGTGGGAGATGGCGCCGTAGGAGGTCAGCGCCTTGGCCTCCAGCGCGTCGGTGATCGTGACGCCGGTGTAGCCCAGCCGGGAGCGCAGCTCGTCGCCCACGATCCGGGCTGACAGGCCGGCCGGCCGGCCCGGGTCCAGCGCCGGGTAGACCGCCCACGACACCATGATCAGCTTGACCCCGGCGGCGATGGCGGCCGGGTAGGGCAGCTCGTCCACGGCCCGCAGCGTGGCCGCGGGCACGTTCAGCGTGACCGGCTCGTTGTCGGTGTCCTGCTTGGTGGCTGCGGCGCCCAGGCCGGGGAAGTGCTTGGCCGTGGCGGCGACCCCGCCGGCCTGCTGGGCGGTGATGAAATCGGCGCCCAGCGCGGCCGCCGTCCGCGGGTCCGAGCTGTAGGACCGCCCGAACTGGTCGTCGAAGTCACCGGGCGTCCGGAACACGTCGAGCACCGGCGCCAGGTTGACGTCGAGCCCGATGCCGTGCAGGTTGGCCGCGGCCGCGGCGCCGGCCGTCTTAGCCGCGGCGGCCGGGCTCGCGGCCTGGCCGATCTGCTTCTCCGACTGGAACGGCGCGCCGGGCAGGCGCCGCACCGGGCCGCCCTCCTGGTCGGTCATCAGCAGCAGCGGGGCGTGCACCGGGTTGGTCGGGGCGGCGCCGGCCGCGTCGAGCTGGCGGATGACGCCCGCCAGCTGGCCGGCGCTGGCGACGTTGCCGGAGAAGAAGATGACCCCGGCCACCTCGCCGTGCGCGATGAGGGACAGCAGCGCGGCGGGCGGCCGCTGCCCCGCGTAGCTGAAGATCACCCGCTGCCCGGCCAGCTGCGCGGGCGAGAGGCCGGCCGCCAGCGTGACCTGGGGGGCGGGCGTGATCGGGGGATGGCTGACCGCGGCGCTGGAGGTACCGGACGGCGATGAGGCCGCCCCGCCTGCCGCCCCGCTGCTCGCGCAGGCGACGACAATGGCCCCGACCGCGGCCAGGCCGGCCGCCCGGAGCCAGGCACGGGGAAGGCGCACGGGGAGAGCCTCTCAGCAGGTCGGCCGGCGTGGCCGGCCCGACGGCAACATCGTGCGCCGCAGGCGGCGCCGGCAGGTCATCCTAGCGCCCCGGACGGCCGGCCCAGCCCGGCAGCGTTGACACTGCCACGGTGATCGCCGAGACTGCCGGCAGGGCAGCGGAGCGCCCCGCTCCGTAACCCGAGTTTTCCCGCCGACTTTGAGGTATTTCAGCCGGAACTCAGCGCACGCAGCGAAGGGCGCAGGCAGATGACGCAGGAGCACGAGCACCACCAGGACCCGACGTTCTACCGCTCGCCCCGGGACGCGGCCGCGGCGCCGCGCGAGCGGCTGGCCTACGTGGCCACGTTCGCCCGGCCGGCCGACAAGCCGGACGCGATGGCGGTGGTGGACGTCGACCCGGACTCCCCGGCCTACAGCACGGTGGTGGGCTTCACCGAGATGCCGGGCCTGGGCGACGAGCTGCATCACTTCGGCTGGAACGCCTGCTCCAGCGCGCTGTGCCCGGGCGGCGGGCATGACCACGGCGACCGCCGGTACCTGATCGTCCCCGGCCTGCGGTCCTCGCGCCTGCACGTGCTGGACACCCAGCCCGACCCGGCCGCGCCGCAGGTCATCAAGA
This sequence comes from Streptosporangiaceae bacterium, assembly GCA_036501025.1. Classification (GTDB taxonomy): domain Bacteria; phylum Actinomycetota; class Actinomycetes; order Streptosporangiales; family Streptosporangiaceae; genus DASUBV01. Next base: position 30,858 of record DASYBB010000046.1, on the reverse strand, counting down.
CGCTCGGCCCCGAGGAGCTCGGCAAGCGGGCCGGCTACTCCCGGCCGCACACCGTGCACTGCGGTCCCGGCGCGGTGTATGTCTCCTGCCTGGGCGGCGGGGACGCCGAGGGCCCGGGCGGGGTCGCGCTGCTGGACCAGAACACGTTCGAGGTGACCGGCCGGTGGGAGGCTGACCGCGGCGACCAGTACCTGGCCTACGACATCTGGTGGCACGTTATGCACGACGTGGCCATCACCTCGGAGTGGGGCACCCCGTCGATGATCGAGGACGGCGTCGTGCCCGAGCTGCTGCTCGGCCAGAAGTACGGGCACCGGCTGCACTTCTGGGACATGAACACCCGGACCAACATCCAGACGGTCGACCTGGGCGCGCAGCACCAGATGGCGCTGGAGCTGCGCCCGGCCCACGACCCGACGAAGCTGTACGGCTTCGTCGGCGTGGTCATCAGCACCGAGGACCTGTCCGCCTCGATCTGGCTGTGGCACCGTGTTTCCGGCGAGGGGGCCGATGACGGGAAGTGGGCGGCGCAGAAGGTCATCACGATCCCGGCCGAGCCGGCCGACGCGGCGGACCTGCCGCCCGCCCTGCAGCCGTTCGGCGCGGTGCCGCCGCTGGTTACCGACCTGGCGCTGGCGGTGGACGACCAGAAGCTCTACGTCTCCTGCTGGGGCACCGGCGAGCTGAAGCAGTATGACGTGAGCGATCCGTTCCATCCGGTCGAGACAGCATCGGTCCGGATGGGCGGCATCGTCGGGCGGCGGCCGCACCCGGCGCGGCCCGGCCAGCCGCTGAGCGGCGGGCCGCAGATGGTCGAGGTCAGCCGCGACAGCAAGCGGGTGTACTTCACCAACTCCTTGTACGGCGCGTGGGACGACCAGTTCTACCCCGACGGGGTCGGGGCGTGGATGGCCAAGCTGGACATCGGCGCGGACGGCGGGCTGAGCGTGGACGAGCGGTTCTTCGTGGAGGGGGATGCCTTCCGCGGGCGGCGCGCGCACCAGGTCCGGCTGCAGGGCGGGGACGCGTCGAGCGACTCGTACTGCTTCCCGGCGTAACGCTGGCGCGGCCGGGCCGGGCTAGTCGCGGCGGGCCGGGGTGAGCAGGCCGCGGTTATAGGCCTGCGCCACGGCCGCGGCCCGGTCGCTGACGCCGAGCTTGGCGTAGATGTGCAGCAGGTGGGTCTTGACGGTGGCCTCGCTGATGAACAGGCGGGCGGCGGCTTCCTTGTTGGTGCTGCCGCCCGCGACGAGGCCGAGCACCTCCAGCTCGCGCTGGCTGAGCGGCTCGGCCTCGGGCGCGCGGACCCGGCCCATCAGGCGGCTGGCCACGGCCGGGGACAGCACGGACTGGCCGGCCGCCGCGGCCCGTGCCGCGCGCAGCAGCTCGGCCCGCGGCGCGTCCTTGAGCAGGTAGCCGGTCGCCCCGGCCTCGATGGCGGGCAGCACGTAGCTGTCGGCGTCGTAGGTGGTCAGGACCAGTACCCGGGCGGGGACGCCGCGGCGGGCCAGCTCGCCGATGGCGGCGGCGCCGTCCATGCCGGGCATCCGCAGGTCCATCAGGATCACGTCGGGGGCCAGCAGGCCGGCCAGCCGGACGGCCTCCGCGCCGTCGGCCGCCTCGCCGACCACCTCGAAGCCCGGCTCGTTGCTGAACATGCCGGTCAGCCCGTCGCGGACGATGGGGTGGTCATCCACGATGAGCAGCCGGATGACGGGCACGGCCGCGGCCGCGTCACCGGCCGGCGGGCGGGCGGTCACCGGGGGCCGCCCGGGCACGGGACGGGGAGGCTGGCCGAGATGGTGGTGCCGGCGCCGGGCTCGGACTCGATGGCCAGGGTGCCGGCCAGGCCCTCGACCCGCTCGCGCATGGCAGTCAGGCCGAAGCCGCCGCCCAGCGGGCCGCCGGGCGCCGCGGCGGCCTCGGTGCCGGAGGTCCCGGTGCCGGCGGTCCCGGTGCCGGAGGTCCCGTTGACCAGTGGCACGAAGCCCGCGCCGTCGTCGCGGACGTCCAGGCTGACGTGCTGGCCGATGTAGCTCAGGGTCAGCCGGACGGCACTGGCCCGGGCGTGCTTGGCCACGTTGGCCAGGGCCTCCTGGGCCGTGCGGAGCAGGACCAGTTCCGCCTCGGCGGGAATCGGCCGGGGCGGGCCGGTCGTGGTCACGATGGCCTCCACGCCGTTCAGGGCGGACCAGCGGCTGGCCACCACGGCCAGGGCGTCCTCGATGCGGCCCGCCTGCTGCAGGGGCTCGGGGCGCAGGGCGTGCACAGAGCGCCGGGCCTCGGCCAGGCCATCGCGGGCCAGCGCCAGCGCCGCGTCCTGGTGCCGCCGCTGCTCGCGCGCCTGCGCCGCCTGCTCGGCCTGGTCGGCCGCCTGCAGCTGGGTGATGATCCCGGCCAGGCTCTGGGCCAGCGTGTCGTGGATCTCGCGGGCCATTCGCTGCCGCTCGTCGTAGACGCCCGCCTCCCGGGCCTGGGCCACGAGCTGCTCGTGCAGCCCGACGTTCTCGGCCAGGGTCGCCTCGAGCTTCCGGTTGGCCTCGCTGAGGTCAGCCAGCGCCTGCCGGCGCAGGTCGCTCTGCGCCGAGCTCACGAACGAGAACCAGACCAGCCCGCTCGCCACGCCCACGTTGATCAGGATCAGCGCGGCGTAGAGCAGCAGCGCGGTGGCCTGGTGATGCGGCAGGCCGCCGTTCTGGGACGTCCCCGCGAGGACGGCCACCGCCGTGACGCCGAGGACCCGCCACTTGCCGAGCGGGAGCCAGTAGGTGAAGAAGTAGGCCGTGAAGGTGAAGAACCCGTAGATCGGCGCGTGGACGACCAGGACGGCCATCAGGACGACGAGGACGGGGAAGAAGACCGCCATCCACCAGGGCCGCTCCCGCCAGGCCGGATGCAGCGTGAACCCGAAGAGCATCCATGCGCCGGTCAGCGCGGCCACCCCCAGGTTGACCGCGATCGCCGCCGGGTGCGGGTCGATGGGGACGGCGATGGCCGAGGCCACGGCGAGCATGACGTAGGGCAGCATGGCGATGACGGGCGCCTCGCGGCGCTCCCACCGGTCCAGGCGGGCGCGGTAGCGCTCGGGCACCGCGCCCGCCATGTTCTGGCTCATGCTCTGTCCCATCCCTGGAGGAAACCGTCCCGACCGGCTCAGTTACTCCCAGCGGAACAATCTAGCGGCGATGGCCGGCAGCACGATCGCGTAGGCGGCCAGCGTGATCAGCTGCACCGGGTGCGGGAACGTCCCCTGCCAGGAGTCGGTCAGGGCCTGCACCGCGGCGCCCAGCGGCGTGGCGTGGCTGACGTGCTGGAGCACGGCGGGCATCGAGGCGATCGGCAGCCACAGCCCGGAGAAGAACATCAGGGGGAAGAACAAGATCGCGCCGATGGCGTTGGCCATCCGCCCGGTGGTCGCCACCGCGGCGATCAGCATGCCGAGGCCGAACAGGGCGACGAGGGCCAGGGCCAGGGCCAGGACGAACCCGCCTGCCTGGCGGGGCAGCGGCACGTGATAGGCGATCCGGGCCACCGCCAGCAGGATGACCAGCGTGACGATGGCCATCGACATGTTGATGATGAGCTGGGCGGTGAGGACGCGGTACGGCCCGACCGGCGTGGTGGCCAGGCGGCGCAGGATGCCCTTCTCCCGGTAGCCGGCCAGCACCGGGGGGACCACGTTGAGGGCCAGCATGGCCAGGACGAAGGCGAACAGGATCGGCACGTAGGCATCCAGGATGGACACGCCGGGCAGGTCCTTGCTGACTGGGTCCCGGAAGCCCGGAATGGCGCCGAAGATGATCAGCAGGACGACCGGGAAGCCGACGCCCCAGAAGATCCCGACGCGCTCGCGGAGGAACAGGCGCAGCTCGGATCGGGTCAGCCCGCGCAGGGCGGACACGGCGGCGGGGGCCGCCGGGGCGGGCGGACGGGTGGCGGTGGCGCTGGACATCGTGGTCTCTCTCTCCATGTTCCGCTGGCGGGGGGTTCGGTCGGGGCCGGGCTAGCTGGCGGGCTGCGGCTCGTCGTGGTCGGTCAGCGAGACGAAGACGTCCTCCAGGCTGGCCTGGTCCACGCGGAGCTGCTGGGCGATGATCCGGTGCGTGGCCAGCACCGAGGTGACGGCGTTGACGACGTCCTGGGTCCCGGTGACCAGCACCGTGTCGCCGCGGCGGGTCAGGCCGGTCACCTCGGGCAGCCGGGTCAGCAGCTCGTCGGCCATCGGGACCGACGGGCGGAACCGCATCCGGGTCTCCGCGTGCAGGCCGGACGTCAGGTCGGCCGGGCTGCCGGTGGCCACGACCCGGCCCGAGTCGATCACGGCCACCCGGTCGCACAGCCGCTCGGCTTCCTCCATGAAATGGGTGACGAGCAGGATCGTGACCCCGCGCGCCCGGACGTCCTCGATCAGCTCCCAGGTGTCGCGCCGCGCCCGCGGGTCCAGGCCCGTGGTCAGCTCGTCCAGCACGGCCACCCGCGGGCGGCCGACCAGCGCCAGCGCGATGGACAGCCGCTGCCGCTGGCCGCCGGACAGCTTGGCGAACGGCGTGTCCCGCTTCTCGGCGAGCCCGAGGCCCTCCAGCAGCTCCCGCCAGTCGGCCGGCTGCCGGTAGAACGAGCTGTACAGCTGCAGGGCCTCGGCCACCCGCAGCCGGTCGGGCAGCGCGCTGTCCTGCAGCTGGACGCCGAGCACCTCGGTGAGCCGGGCGCGGTCCCGGCGCGGGTGCAGGCCCAGCACGCTGATCTCGCCGCGGTCGGCCGTGCGCAGGCCCTCGATGCACTCGACCGTGGTGGTCTTGCCCGCGCCGTTCGGGCCGAGGATCCCGAAGATCTCGCCCTCCTGCACCTGCAGCGTGACGTCATCGACCGCGACGGTCGGCCCGTATTCCTTGTGCAGTCCCTGCACATCCACGACGACCGGCATGCCGTCTTCCTTTCGGTGGCTGATCTGTCAGTGGCTCCAGCCTGGCCCGCGCGGCCGCTCGCGGGCATCGGCCGCCCGGCCATCCGCGCCGCGGCCCCGGCTGAGACTGCGATCCGCCGGCCAGCGCACCACGATCAGCCGATCGGCTGATGCGCGCGGTTTCACCGGCGGGCCGCCGGCCGAGTACTAGGCTGCGGACAGTTTCCGGCAGCGTGCGCTCCGTGACCGGCCGGGCGGGGCGCGGTGCCGACGAGCCAACCCGGAGGGAACATGGTCACCCGTGACACCGCCTGGCGGCCTGGAACGCCGTGCTTTGCCGACCTGGGCGCCGACGACGTGGCCCGGGCCCGGGCCTTCTACTCAGGGTTGTTCGGCTGGAACATCCCGCCGGGGCCGCCCGAGGCCGGCGGCTACTCGATGTGCGAGATCGACGGGCGCGCGGTCGCGGGCATCGGGCCGAAGATGGGCGGCTCGGACGCGCCGGCGGCGTGGACGACCTACCTGGCCACCGACGACGCCGACGAGAGCGCGGCCCGCATCACGGCGGCCGGCGGGCAGCTCCTCATGGAGCCATTCGACGTCCTGGACAGCGGGCGGATGGCGGTCGCGGCCGACCCGGCCGGCGCGGTGTTCGGCATCTGGCAGAGCCGCAGCTTCCCCGGCGCCCAGCTGGCCAACGAGCCGGGCTCGCTGATCTGGAACGAGAACCTGAGCCGTGACCTGGACGGCAGCAAGGTCTTCTACCAGGCCGTGTTCGGCTACAGCTACGGCGACATGTCCGAGGGCGGCTTCCGGTACGCCACCCTCGAGGTGGACGGCGCCATCGTGGGCGGGATCGGCGAGCTGGGCAGCGACCAGCCGGCCGACGTCCCGGCCCACTGGTCGGCGTACTTCGCGGTGGCCGACACCGACGCCGCCATCTCGGCCACGGTGCGGCTCGGCGGCCGGGCTATCGCCCCGGCGTGGGACTCCCCGTACGGGCGGATGGCCGTCGTCAGCGACGACCAGGGCGGCGTCTTCTCGGTCATGGCCGCGGCTCCCCGGTGACCCGCTGACCCGGCGGCCGGGTCACGGGACGGCCGAGCCGCGGGCCGCGGGAACGGGTCAGCCGCGGGACGGCTGAGCCGCGGGCCGCTACGGCAGCTGGGCCGGGACCGGCGCCTGCGGCGCGGCCGGCATCAGCCGGTCGGCGGTCCGCTGGGCCGTACCGCGGGCCCAGCGACCCGAGGTCAGCAGCCCGACCAGCAGGACAGCCGCCCCGCACCCGGTCACGATCCACCAGCCGACATGACTCGCCGCCGGGAACCCGACCTTGAACGAGCCGGCCATGGCCGACACCGCGGCCGAGCCGATCACGGCGACACCCAGGGACTGGCCGACCTGCCGGCTGGTGGACGCCACCGCGGCCGCCACGCCGGCCTGCTCCCGCGGCATGCCCGAGACGGCGGTGTTGGTGATCGGCGCGTTGACCGCGCCGAAGCCGATGCCGAACACCACGAACGCGCCGATGAGCCAGTCCGGGGACGTGGTCGCGGTCAGCCGGGTCAGCATGAGGCCGCTGGCGGTGATGGCCACGCCCGCGACCGCGAGCGGCAGCCGCGGTCCCCACCGGCCCACGATCCGGCCCGCCAGCGGCGCTCCGACCATGGTCACCAGGGCCATGGGCAAGATGAACAGGCCCGCGTGCAGGGCCGAGTAGCCGCGTACGTCCTGCAGGTAGAGCGTGCTGAGCAGCAGGAACCCGCCCAGCGCGGCGAACGCGCAGATGGCGATCACAGTGGCGCCCGAGAACGGCGCGCTGCGGAAGAAGCGCAGGTCGATGAGCGGGTCGGCGCGCCGCGGCTCATACCGGATCAAGGTGATGAGGGCGGCCACGGCGACGACGAAGCAGGCCAGGATCTCGGGCGAGGTCCAGCCCGTGCCGGGGCCTTCGATGATCCCGTAGGTCAGCGCGGCCAGCGTGATGATGACCAGGACCTGGCCGACGGGATCGAACGCCCTGGCCCGGGGTGCCCGCGACTCCGGGACGAACAGCCTGGTCAGGATGATCGCGGCCACGCCGACCGGGATGTTGACCCAGAAGATCCCGCGCCAGCCGACGGTCTCCACCAGCCCCCCGCCGACGATGGGGCCGAGCGCGAGGCTGATGCCGACAACGCCGCCCCAGACCCCGATCGCGCGGGCCCGCTCGCGGGGCTCGGTGAAGGTGTTCGCGATGATCGACACGGCCACCGGGTTGAGCATCGACCCGCCGATGGCCTGGAGCGCACGGAACGCGACCAGCCAGCCCAGCGAGGGGGCCAGGCTGCACAGCAGCGAGCCCAGCGTGAACGCGACCAGCCCGGTCTGGAACGTCCGGCGGCGGCCCAGCCGGTCGGCGGTCGACCCGGACAGCAGCAGGAAGCTGGCCAGGACCAGCGTGTAGGCGTCGATGATCCACTGCAGGCCCGAGATCGAGGTGTGCAGCTCGCGCTGGATCGATGGCAGGGCGACGTTCACGATGGTGCTGTCGATCCCGACCATGAGCAGGCTCATGCAGCAGATAGCCAGGATCAGCATCCGTCGCCGGGGGGTCAGCTCACGCGCGGTGTCCATCATCTCTTCCAGTATGCCCGCAGTTAGTTGCTGCTCGGCAACTAACCTCCTGCGCCTGGACTGCGGCATGCTGCCAGACTAGCTCGGTGGCATCAGACCTCCCCTTGCTGGAATTCCAGTCCCCGGCGGCCTTCGCGGCCTGGCTGCGCGAGCACCCCGACGCGGCCGGGGCCTGGCTGAAGATCGCGAAAAAAGGCGCCAGCCCGCCGACCGTCTCCTACGCCGAGGCGCTGGACGTCGCGATCTGCTTCGGCTGGATCGACGGCCAGAAGGGCGCCCTCGACGACCAGTTCTGGCGGCAGCGGTTCACGCCCCGCGGGCCCGCCAGCCGCTGGTCGAAGATCAACGTCGAGAAGGCCGAGGCCCTGATCGCCGCGGGCACGATGACGCCGGCCGGCCTGCGCGAGGTGGAGCGGGCCAAGGCCGACGGCCGCTGGGCCGGCGCCTACGCCGGCCAGGCCCGCAGCGAGGTCCCCGACGACCTCCGGGCGGCCCTCGAGGCTGACGACGTGGCGCGGGCGTTCTTCGAGGTCATCAGCGGCGCCAACCGCTACGCGATCCTGTACCGGATCTCCAGCGTCAAGAGGCCCGAGACCAGGGCGCGGAAGATCGCCCACTACGTCGCCATGCTGGCCCGGCACGAGACCCTCCACCCCCAGCCGCCAGGCTCGTCAACTTCCAGTTGACGATTGGGGGGCGGTCAACCTATGGTTGACGGCATGACACCGCCACCCACCCTTCAGGAACTCATCCAGACCGTCCGCCAGGACTCCCCCACCGCCAGCGTGCTGGACCTGCTGGTCACGGCGTCCACGACCGTCAGCCAGCTCGAGGACCTCAACGACGCGCTGCTCGAGCACTTCGTCAGCGGCTGCCGACGCGAGGGCAAGTCGTGGTCCGAGATCAGCGCCGCGCTCGGCGTGAGCAAGCAGGCCGTGCACAAGCGGTTCTCCGGCCCCATCGCCGACCGGATCATCAGCAGCACCAGCGCGCCGACCTTCGAGCGGTTCACTGGTCGGGCACGCACCGCGCTGAAGGAGGCCACCCAGGCCGCCCGGGCCCGCGGCGGCACGGAGGTCGACGCCGGTGACCTGCTGGCCGGCCTGCTCGCCGTCCCCGAGGGCCTGGCGGCCAAGGTGCTCGTGGCCATGGGCGTCACGGCCGACGCCGTGCGAGCGGCCCGCCCGGCCGCCGCCGGCCCCGGGGCCGCGCCCCCCGCGCCCCCCACGCCGGCCGCTCCCCCCGCGCCATCGGCCCAGGCGATGCCATCGGCCCAGGCCACGCCATCGGCCAGGGCCGCGGCCGCCGGCTCCGAGACCGCAGCCGGGGCGACGCGGCCGCCCTTCGCACCGGACGCGGTCACGGCCCTCCGGGACGCCCTCGCCGAGGCCCTGGAACTCGGGCACAACTACATCGGCACCGAGCACATCCTGCTCGGCGTGATGCGCGACCCCGACGCGCCGGCCGCCGGGCTGCTGAGCCGGCTCGGCGCCAGCCCCGCGGAGGCCCGGGTCCGGATCGCCGAGCTACTCCGCGGCTTCACCGCAGGCCCCGTCGCGCCCCAGTAACCGCTCCGCGCCGTCACCCCGGACGCGGACACCGCCCCCGGCCGCGTCTCGCCCATGATCGCGACCGATTTACCGCAGATCAGCCGGAATATCGGCCGCGATCACGGGCTCTCCCCTGCGGGGCGCCGCGGTGGGGGGTCCGGTAAGGGCAGTTTCGGCTGGACGGGGGCTCAGCCGAGGTCGCGGTGGCGCAGGCCGGCCAGACCCGCCGCGGCCAGGACCAGCGCAACGGCCGACAGCCAGATCAGCGGCGTGGCGCTGACCGCCGATCCGGGCAGCCGCGGCACGTGGCCGAACGGGAAGATGTCGGCCAGCCACTGCGGCAGCCGCAGCGTCGGGCCGAGCAGTGCGGCCAGCGTGGCCAGGCCGAGCGCGACCCAGCCGCCGGTCACCGACCAGGCCGGGCGCAAGCCGAACAGCGCCACCGCCGCGCCCGCCACCACCAGCGCCGCCGGGAGCTGGACCAGCGCGGCCGCCAGCAGCCGCGGTACCTGCGTGCCGGCGTCCCCGGCCCGCAGCCCGTAGCCGAGGCCGGCCCCGAGCCCGGCCGCGGCCAGCACGACCGCCGTCCCGACGACCACGACGGCCAGGTGACTGACCGCCCAGCGCAGCCGCCCCGTCGGCGTGACCAGCACCACCTCGGCGAGCCGCGCGGACTCCTCGCCGCGCAGCCGCAGCGCGGCCGATACCGCGTACCCGGCCGCCGCCAGCCCGGCCAGGCTCATGACGGCTGCGAGATAGGCACTGGTCAGCGCCTGCTGGCCGCCTATTCGCTCGAACGCCTGCCGCACCTGCGGGCTCGTTCCCAGCAGCGCGCCGACACCCTTGGCGGCGGCGCCTACGGCCACGCCCATGGCCAGCAGGCCGAGCGCCCAGCCGCCCAGGTTCGCGCGCTGCAGCCGCCACGCCAGCCCGGCCGGGCCGCTCAGCGCCGCGCCCGCCGTGGCCGGCCCCGGCCGGGTCGCGAACAGGCCGGCGCCCAGGTCACGGTGGGCGGCGAGCACGTAGGCCAGGCCGGTGAGCAGCGCGGTGGCCAGGGCCGGCAGGGCCAGCACCGCCCACCGGTCACCCGCGAACGGACGGGCCTGCTCGGCCCAGCCGGCCGGCGACAGCCAGGACAGCCACTCCGGGCCGCGGGCGCCGGCCGAGTCGCCGACGCCGCGCAGCACGAAGCCCACGGCCAGCACCGCGAGGGCCAGGCCCCGGGCGCCGCGCGGAGTCCCGCTGACCTGGGCAGCGACGGCGGCGAGGGCGGCGAAGACCAGGCCGCAGCCGGCCGTGGCCAGGCCGTAGGCCACCGCGCCGGCGGCCGGGAGGCGGAGCAGCACCGACACGGCCACGATCAGCGCTAGCACGACGGCGTTGGCCGTGGCGGCGACGGCCAGGGCGGAGGTCAGGGCCGCGCGGCGGCCGACCGCGGCCGACCCGACGAGCTCAAGGCGGCCGGCCTGCTCGTCGGCGCGGGTGTGCCGGATGACCAGGAAGATGCTCATCAGCCCGGCGCCCAGCGTGCTGTAGGCGAGGTACCGCCACGCGTCCAGCGCGCCCAGCGAGGTGCCGTGCACGTGCCCGTACAGGAACGACAGTGCCGGGTTGCCGGCGACGCTGGCCACCAGGGCGTCGCGCCGGGCGGCGGTCGGGTAGAGCCCGCGCAGGCTGAAGGCGACCTCGGCCAGCGAGCCCGCCAGCACGTAGGCCCAGGCCGGCAGCATGACGCGGTCCCGTCGCAGGGCCAGCCGGGTCAGCTCGCCGACCCCGGCCAGGCGGCCGGCGCCGGGCACGGCCCGTCCGGCGCGCCCGGGCCGGACCGCCGACGCGATCACGCCCGCGCCCCCGCCGCTCCGGGGCCGGCGGTCCCCGATCCGGCCGAAGCCGTCTGGGCCCCGGCCGCGTCCGGGCCGGCGGCCGCCGGACTGGCTGCCTCCGGGACGGCAGCGGTCGCGTAGTGCCGGAGGAACAGCTCCTCGAGCGTCGGCGGGCGGCTGACCAGGTTGCGCACGCCCGCCGCCACCAGGCGGCGGAGCAGCTCGTCGAGCTGGCCGGCGTCGACCTCGCAGTGCAGCTCGGTGACCTGGCCGGAACCCGGCTCGATCGTCACGCCGTGCAGCCCGGCCAGCTGGTCCAGGTCCGGGCGGGTGGCCAGCTCGGCCGTGATCGACGTGCGGGTCAGGTGGCGCAGCTGGGTCAGCGTCCCGGTCTCGACCGTGGCGCCCGCCCGGATGATCGTGACGCGATCGCACAGCGCCTCCACCTCGGACAGGATGTGGCTCGACAGCAGAACGGTCCGGCCGCGCTCGCGCTCCTCCTGCACGCTGTCCCGGAAAGCCGCCTCCATCAGGGGGTCCAGGCCAGCCGTGGGCTCGTCCAGGATCAGCAGCTCGGCGTCCGTCGCCAGCGCCGCGATCAGCGCGACCTTCTGCCGGTTGCCCGTCGAGTAGCTCCGGGCTTTCTTCGCCGGGTCCAGGGCGAAGCGCTCGATCAGCGCAGCCCGGCGAGCCGGGCTCAGGCCGCCGCGGAGGCGGCCCAGCAGGTCGATCACCTCGCCGCCGGTCAGGCCGGGCCACAGCGTCACGTCGCCGGGGACGTAGGCCAGCCGGCGGTGCAGCGCCACCGCCTCCCGCCACGGGTCGCCGCCGAGCAGCCGCGCGGTCCCGCCGTCGGCCCGCAGCATGCCGAGCAGGACCCGGATCGTCGTCGTCTTGCCGGCGCCGTTCGGCCCGAGGAACCCGTGCACCTCCCCGGCCGCCACGCTGAGGTCCAGCCCGTTCAGCGCGATCGTCCGGCCGTATGACTTGCGCAAGCCGGAGACCTCAATAGCCTGGGTCATGACGGTAGACTACATCAAATTCACGAAATCATGAATTTCACGAAACGAAGGGCATCCCGAACTCGTGCCACCCCGACGCCGAGCCGCTCCGGCCGGCCCGCAGGCCAGCACCACGCCCGCGGCCGCCCGCCCGCAGGCCAAGACCACGGCCGCCGGCCCGCACGCCAGCACCACGGCCGCCGGCCCGCACGCCGGCACCACGGCGGCCGGCCCGCAGGCCAGCACCACGGCGGCGGCCGGGACACAGGCCGGGGCCGGGGCGGGCGGGGCTCCGGCGGACCGTGATCAGGCGGCGGTCGGCGGGTTCATCGAGCGGTTCGCCGGGATCTTGTACGGGGCCGGGATGCCCCGGATGCCCGCCCGGGTATTCGCCGCCCTGCTGGCCGCCGACGCCAGCCGGCTGTCGGCCGCCGACCTCGCCGCTGTCCTGGGCGTGAGCCCGGCGGCGGTGTCGGGCGCCGTGCGCTACCTGGGCCAGATCGGACTGGTCGAGGCCGCAGGCGAGCCGGGGTCCCGGCGGCTGTCTTACAGCGTGCCCGATGACGTGTGGGCGCAGCTGGTCGAGGCCCGCAACACGGTGCTGTCGCGGATGCGCGCCACGCTGCTCGACGGCGTGGCGCTGCTGGGCGCCGGCACCCCCGCCGGGGACCGGCTGTCCCGCAGCGCGCGATACTTCGAGTTCGTGCTGGACGAGGTGGCCCTGGTGCACGACCGCTGGCGGGAACTGGCCGAGCCGGGCGGTCCGATAGGGTCCGCCCAGGGCGATACCGGGCCAGACGGGACCGGGCCCGATGGCGCCCGGGCGGGCGGCCCGGCATGATGAGACAGGACGACGCAGGGCAGCAACGGGGGATCATCGGTTTCGTCGTGAGAATTTCTTGTTGCCGTCAGGCGTTGTAAGGCTAGACAGCGACGACGGCTAGAGAGGTATGACTGTGGGGCGCGATCCAGGGGACCTGTACGAGCTGAGTCCCGCCGCACCCGAGCCGGACAGCGACCTGGTGATGCTCTACTACCTGGACGGCTTCATCGACGCCGGCAGTGCCGGGCGGCTGCTGGCCACCCACCTGGCGTCGGCGCTGGACGGCCACGAGGTGGCCCGGTTCGACGTGGACGCGCTGATCGACTACCGGTCGCGGCGGCCCGTGATGACCTTCGCCAAGGATCACTGGGAGGACTACGACGCTCCCGAGCTGACGGTCTCGCTGCTGCACGATTCCGAGGGCAAGCCGTTCCTGCTGCTCAACGGGCTGGAGCCGGACCGCGAGTGGGAGACGTTCACCAGCGCGGTGCGCAAGCTCACGACGGACCTGGGCGTGCGGCTGGCGGTGGGCTTCCACGGCATCCCGATGGGCGTCCCGCACACCCGGCAGCTGGGCGTCACGGCGCACGCCACCCAGCCGGGGCTGATCGACGGCTACCGGCCCCTGGTCGACAAGCTCCAGGTGCCCGGCAGCGCCGCGGCCCTGCTGGAGTACCGACTCGGCCAGGACGAGCGGGCCGCGGTCGGCTTTGCCGTGCACGTCCCGCACTACCTGGCCCAGGCCGCCTACCCGGCGGCCGCGGTCACGCTGCTCGAGTCGGTCCAGCGGGCCACCGGGCTCATCCTGCCGGGGGACTCGCTGCGCGAGGCGGCCCGGCGCACCGACCTGGAGATCGCCCGGCAGGTCGAGGGCTCAGCTGAGGTGACCGAGGTCGTCGAGGCACTGGAGCAGCAGTACGACGCGTTCACCGCGGACCGGCAGAACCTGCTCGGCGATGAGTCCGAGCCGATGCCGACGGCGGAGGAACTCGGTGCCGAGTTCGAGCGGTTCCTGGCCGAGCAGCAGGGGCGCGGGGACAGCCCGGAGTCCTGACCGCCGCGCTGCCCCCGGCCTCAGCTCATGGCGCTACTTGACCTCCTCGAGCCGGCCGCTGGACACGTCGAAGATGAACCCCCGCACGGCGTCGGTGTGCGGCACGAACGGGCTCGCCTTGATCCGGGCGATGGACTGGCGGACGTCGGCGGCCAGGTCGGGGAAGGCCTCGGCGGCCCACGGCGGCTTGATGCCCGTCTCGGCCTGGATGCTGGCCTTGAAGTCATCGTCGGTGAACGTGAGCATCCCGCACTCGGTGTGGTGGATGAGGATGATCTCCGTGGTCCCCAGCAGCCGCTGGCTGATGGCCAGCGAGCGGATGACGTCGTCGCTCACGACCCCGCCCGCGTTCCGGATGACGTGCGCCTCGCCGTCATTGAGGCCCAGAATGCCGTAGACGTTGAGCCGGGCGTCCATGCAGGCGACGACGGCCAGGCCCAGCGCCGGGGGGAGCGGCAGCGGCCCGGAGAACGACTCCGCGTACTGCCGGTTGTTCGCCACGAGCTGGTCGCTATGCGACATGGTGGATCCTTTCGACTGCGCAGTCGGACTTCTCGGTCAGTTTATTCAGAGGATGCTGACCGGAATAGAGGCCTATGCGGCCCGAGTTTCTGCAGCTCACCCGCGAGAAGGGAGTGCTCCCGCGTGTCATGCCCCCCGCGCCGGGATACCGGCGGGACACTGGGAGGCAGACTTCGGGGGTGCCGGGGAGATGCGCGCTGCGGTTACCGGGGTATACCAAAGCCACCGGCATCGCGGCGCGCCCGTCAGGAGGCAACGCCGCGAGCCGGGCCAGTCCCCCGGAGCGGCGACAGGCCAGGGTCACGGGGGGATCGACCAGCGATGAACCGCAGCGCGGTGCGGGAGTTCCAGGCGCCTGACCTGCGGGTCCAGCGGGGCGAGCTGGTGGTGCCGACGCAGGTCGGGGATCCGGCCCGCGGCCCGCTGCCGTGTCCGGCCGCCCCGCTGATCGCCGGGTCACTGCAGCGCAAGGGCTTGCGCTGCGCGCTCGGCCCGGTACCCCGGCTGGATGACGCCGGCAGCGACGCGGGCGGGGCGGCCGTCTACCTGGCCACCTGCGGTCAGCGGGACGGCAGCACGGCCGCGCTGGCCGCCGCGGCCGCGCCGGATGACCGGCTGGCCGCCGCGGCGGCGATGGCCGCCGTGGCTGAGTGGGCCGCCGTCACCGGCACCCGGCGGCTGCTGCTGGCCGGCAGCCCGTGGTGCGGCGGGGCGCTGCGCGCGCTGGATGCGGCCCGGCGCATGGTCACCGAGCACGGGGTCCCCGCGGGACGGCCGGTGCACATCTACGGCGAGCTGGCGGCGCCGCCCGAGGCCCTGGCCGGGCTGGCCGCCGGGGGCGCCGTGGTCGTCTCGTCGCTGGCCGGCCTGGCCCCCGGCGACCTGGTCGTGATCCCGGCCCAGGGTGTCCCGCCCGCCGTCGCGGCGCAGGCCGCCGACCAGGGGCTCACGGTGCTGGACGCCACCTGCCCGCTGGTCGCGCGCGCCCAGGAGGAGGCCGCCCGGCTGGCCGAACGCGGCGACGACCTGCTCCTCGTCGGCCTCGCCGCGGGCGCCGCGGCGGCCGGGATCACCGCCCGCGCGCCCGGCCGGGCGACGGTCGTCGAGACTGCCGCCGGGACGGCCGCGCTGCAGGTGACCGACGCGCGGCGGGTCTCCTACCTGCTCCAGCCGGGCATCCCGGTGGAGTCCGCCACGCCCGTGACCGCGGCCTTGCGGTCGCGCTTCCCGGCCGCGCGCGGGACGCACCCGGACGGGCTCTGCTACGCGCCGTCCGACCGGGTGCAGGCGATCCGGGCCGTGGCCGCGGGCAGCGACCTGATGCTCATCCTCGGCGACCCCGACAGCGCCGACGCCCGCCAGGCCTCGGCGCTGGCCCGGGACTGCGGTGCCCGGACGCACGTCATCGCCGCGGCCGGCGACCTGACCCCCGCCCTGCTCGGCGGGGTCACCGCCATCGGGATGGCGGAGTCGACCTCAGCTCCGTCGGCGCTGGCCGGCCAGGTCGTCGCCGCGCTGTCGGGCCTCGGCCCGCTCAGCGTGGCCCGCCGCCAGGTCAGCACTCACATCGCGGACGGCCAGCCCGTCGCGGCGCCGCCGGGGGCCGCCGAGGCCGCCAGCGCTGCCGCGGTCGCGGCCGAGCCCGCCGCCGCGCCCGCCGCGCCCGCCGCCGTCACCGGCTGACCGGGCCGCAGCGGCATACTGGCCTGGACAACGGGGCGGGCCGGATCCGGCCGCCGGGCCGGGCGCGTCCCGGCGCGGGCGGCCCGGCCGGGACCCGCCATGACGCACGCGGAGGCAACGGTGCTTTTCCCGACATCGCTGGTGGGCAGCTACCCGCAGCCGGACTGGCTGATCGACCGGCCCCGGCTGGCGCACCGGTTCCCGCCCCGGGTGCGGGCCAAGGAACTGTGGCGGATCGACCCCGAGTTCCTGGCCGAGGCGCAGCGGGACGCCACGCTGCTGGCCATCCGGGCCCAGGAGGACGCCGGGCTGGACATCGTCACCGATGGCGAGACCGGGCGCGAGAGCTACTCCAACGCCTTCGCGACGGCCCTGGACGGGGTGGACATCGACAACCCCGGCACGGCCCTGGACCGCAGCGGCCATCCGAACCCGGTGCCCCGGATCACCGGGCCGATCCGGCGGCGGCGGCCGGTCGAGGTGGCCGACCTGGAGTTCCTGCGCGGTCACACGGGCCGGACCGTCAAGATCACCGTGCCCGGCCCGTTCACCATGTCCCAGCAGGCCCAGGACGACTACTACGGCAGCCCGGAGGCGGCGGCGCTCGGCTACGCCGAGGCGGTCAACGCCGAGGTCGCCGACCTGTTCGCGGCCGGCGCGGACATCGTCCAGCTCGACGAGCCCTACCTGCAGGCCCGCCCCGAGGCCGCCCGCCAGTACGGGGTCAAGGCGCTGAACGCGGCCCTGGAGGGCATCACCGGCACGACGGCCGTGCACCTGTGCTTCGGCTACGCCGCGATCATCCATGACCGCCCGTCGGGCTACTCGTTCCTGCCCGAGCTGGCCGCCTGCTCGGCAAAGCAGATCTCCATCGAGACCGCCCAGTCCGGCCTGGACTGCGCGGTGCTCGCCGAGCTGGCCGGAAAGACCATCATCCTGGGCGTGCTGAACCTGGGCGACGAGGCCGTGGAGACCCCCGGCGAGATCGTCGCGCGGGTCGAGCGGGCGCTCCCCTACGTGCCCGCCGAGCGGCTGGTCCTGGCGCCGGACTGCGGAATGAAGTACCTGCCCCGCGCGGCCGCGTCCGGCAAGCTCGCGGCCATGACGAGCGCCGCCGCCGAGCTGCGCGGCCGGGCCGCCGGGTAGCTGCCGGACGGCCCGGAACGGGCCGCGGGCGGGACCCAAACCCGCCCGCGGCGGCAGCAGGACCTAGCACAGGTTAGGCTGGTGCCACCTGGAGAATTTGACTGACAGCTTGGCGACCAGGACAAAAACGCCTAAAGAGTCCGCGCCCTCCCCGGCGCGCCTCTGGGTCGCCGGGCGTTGAAGGAGCGCGGTGGAAGAGCACACAGGCGCCGGCGGTACCGCCTCGGGCCTTACTGCGACGGGCCGGACCGCGACCAGCGACGGCCCGGCTGGCCGCCCGGAGCGGGCCAGCACGGCGGCGCTCCGGAAGGCGCTGAGCCAGCGGATCCTCGTGCTCGACGGGGCCTGGGGCACGATGCTGCAGGGCGCCGGGCTCGGGCCGGAGGACTATCGGGGCGAGCGGTTCGGCGACCACCCGCGGGAGCTGACCGGCGACCCGGACCTGCTGAACCTCACCCGGCCGGACGTGATTCTCGAGGGACACCGGCGGTACCTGGCCGCGGGCGCCGACATCACCACGACCAACACGTTCACCGCCACCCGCATCAGCCAGGCGGACTACGGGCTGCAGGACATCGCCGCGGAGATGAACCTCGCGGGCGCCCGGCTGGCCCGGCAGGCCGCCGACGAGGCGGGCGGCCGGTGGGTGGCCGGATCGGTCGGGCCGATGAACGTCACGCTGTCCCTGTCGCCCCGGGTAGACGACCCGTCGTACCGGACCGTCTCGTTCGACCAGGTCCGCGACGCGTACGCGGAGCAGATCGCGGCGCTGGCCGAGGGCGGGGTCGACCTCCTCCTGATCGAGACGATCTTCGACACGCTGAACGCCAAGGCCGCGATCAGCGCGGCCCGCGAGGTCGCGCCCGACCTGCCGCTGTGGATCTCGGTCACCATCGTGGACCTGAGCGGGCGCACGCTGTCCGGGCAGACGGTCGACGCGTTCTGGACCTCCATCGAGCACGCGCACCCGCTGATCGTGGGGGTCAACTGCTCACTCGGCGCGACCCAGATCCGGCCGCACGCGGAGTCGCTCGCCCGGCTGGCCCCGATCTACTCCAGCTGCCACCCGAACGCGGGCCTGCCCAACGCCTTCGGCGGCTACGACGAGCAGCCGCACGAGACCTCCGGGCTGCTGCACGAGTTCGCCGAGGCCGGGCTGCTCAACATCGTCGGCGGCTGCTGCGGCACCGGCCCCGAGCACATCGGGCAGATCGCCCGCGCCGTGGCCGGGCTGCCGCCGCGGGCCGTCCCCGAGCGCGAGCCGCGCCCGCGGTTCAGCGGGCTCGAGCCGTTCGAGATCGGCCCCGACACCGGGTTCGTGATGATCGGCGAGCGCACCAACATCACCGGCTCGGCCCGCTTCCGGCGCCTCGTCGAGGCCGGCGACTTCCAGGCCGCCGTGGCCGTGGCGGCCGAGCAGGTCCGCGGCGGCGCCAACCTGCTGGACGTCAACATGGACGCCGACCTGCTCGACGGCGAGCAGGCGATGACCACGTTCCTGAACCTGATCGCCACCGAGCCGGAGGTGGCCCGGATCCCGGTCATGATCGACAGCTCCCGGTGGAGCGTGCTGGAAGCCGGGCTGAAGTGCGTGCAGGGCAAGGGCGTCGTCAACTCGATCAGCCTCAAGGAGGGCGAGGAGTCCTTCCTGCGGCAGGCCCGGCGGATCCGCGACTACGGCGCCGGCGTCGTGGTCATGGCGTTCGACGAGCAGGGCCAGGCCGACACGGTGGAACGCAAGGTCGCCATCTGCGGCCGGGCCTATGACCTGCTCACGGGCGCGGCCGGGTTCGCCGCGGACGACATCATCTTCGACCCCAACGTTCTGGCCGTGGCGACGGGGATCGAGGAGCACAACGGCTACGCCAAGGCGTTCATCCAGGCGCTGCCGCTGATCCGCGCGCGGTGCCCGGGTGTCCACCTGAGCGGCGGCATCTCCAACCTGTCGTTCTCCTTCCGCGGCAACGACGCGGTGCGCGAGGCCATGCACTCGGCGTTCCTGTTCCACGCCATCAAGGCCGGCCTGGACATGGGCATCGTCAACGCCGGCCAGCTGGCCGTCTACCAGGACATCTCGGCCGAGCTGCTGGAGCTGGTCGAGGACGTCATCTTCGACCGGCGCCCGGACGCGACCGACCGGCTGGTCTCGTTCGCGGAGCGGGTCAAGGGCTCGGCGACCAAGCGCGAGGTGGACCTGTCGTGGCGCGAGGCCCCGGTCGAGAAGCGGCTCGCGCACGCCCTCGTGCACGGGATCGTCGACTTCATCGAGGCCGACACCGAGGAGGCCCGGCTGGCCGCGGACCGGCCCCTCGACGTGATCGAGGGCCCGCTGATGGACGGCATGAAGATCGTCGGAGACCTGTTCGGCTCGGGGCGGATGTTCCTGCCCCAGGTGGTGAAGAGCGCGCGGGCCATGAAGCGGTCGGTGGCCTACCTGGAGCCGTTCATGGAGGCGGAGAAGGAGCTGGCCCTGCGCGAGGGCCGGGTGTCCGCGGAGCGGGCGCAGGGCAAGATCGTCATGGCCACGGTCAAGGGCGACGTGCACGACATCGGCAAGAACATCGTCGGCGTGGTGCTGGGCTGCAACAACTACGAGGTCGTCGACCTCGGCGTGATGGTCCCGGCGGACAAGATCCTGGACACGGCGCTGGCCGAGGGCGCCAGCGCCGTCGGGCTGTCCGGCCTGATCACGCCGTCGCTGGACGAGATGGTCAACGTGGCCGCGCAGATGAAGCGCCGCGGCATGACCCTGCCGCTGCTGATCGGGGGGGCGACGACGTCGCGCCAGCACACGGCAGTGCGGATCGCCCCGGCCTACGACCGCCCGGTCGTGCACGTGCTGGACGCGTCGCGGGTGGCCGGGGTGATGTCGGACCTGCTCGACCCGGTCCGGGCGGCCAGCCTGGACGAGCGGAACCGGGCCGAGCAGGAGCGGCTGCGGGAGCAGCACGCGGCCAAGCAGCGGCGGCCGCTGCAGCCGATCGAGCGGGCCCGGGAGAACCGCGAGCATGTCAGCTTCGACGACCTGCCGGTGCCGGAGTTCACCGGGACCCGCGTCCTGTCGCCGGACCTGGCCACGCTCCGGGACCTGATCGACTGGCAGTTCTTCTTCGTGGCCTGGGAGCTGAACGGCAAGTTCCCGGCGATCCTGGAGCAGCCCGCCGCGCGGGAGCTGTACGACGACGCGCTGGCCCTGCTCAGCGAGATCATCGACGGCGGCCTGCTGCGGGCCCGCGCGGTGTACGGCTTCTGGCCGGCCCACGCGGAGGGCGATGACCTGGTGGTGGCGGGCGGGCCGCGCTTCCCGATGCTGCGCCAGCAGGCCGAGCGCAACGACAGCCGCCCGAACCGCAGCCTGGCCGACTACCTCGCGCCCGCAGGCGCGGGCGACCACCTCGGCGCGTTCGCCGTCGCCATCCACGGCGCGCAGGACCTGGTCCGCAAGTACGAGGGCGAGCAGGACGACTACCGCGCCATCATCGTGGCCGCGCTGGCCGACCGGCTCGCCGAGGCGTGCGCCGAGTTCGTGCACCTGGAGGCCCGCCGGGCCTGGTACGAGCCCGGCGCCGACCCGGACCTCACCGACCTGCACGCGGAGCGGTTCCGCGGCATCCGGCCGGCGTTCGGCTACCCGGCGTGCCCCGATCACTCGGAGAAGCGCAAGCTGGTCGACCTGCTCGACGCGGAGCGGATCGGCCTCGGGCTCACCGAGTCGTTCGCCATGACGCCCGCCTCCGCCGTCAGCGGGCTGCTGTTCGCCAACCCCGGCGCCCGCTACTTCGCGATCGGCCGGATCGGCCCCGACCAGGTGGCCGACTACGCCGCGCGCAAGGGCGTCGAGGTGGCCGAGGCGGAGCGGTGGCTGGCGCCGAACCTCTCCTACGAGCCGGCGGCCCAGCCCGTCAGCTCGCCGGCCGGCCGCTAGGCTCCGGTCCATGACGGATCTGGCTGACCTCAGCGGGCTGGTGCGACGGGAGCACGGGCTCAGCGTGGTGTCTACGCTCCGCGCGGACGGCACCATCCTGTCGTCGGTCGTCAACGCCGGCGTGCTGGACCATCCGGTGACGGGTGTCCCGGTGGTCGGCTTCACCACCCGGCGCGGGGCGGCCAAGCTGGCTCACCTGCGTGCCCGGCCGCGGGCCAGCCTGGTGGTCCGGGTCGGCTGGGAGTGGGCCGCGGCCGAGGGGCCGACCGAGCTGGCGGGCCCGGACGACCCGATGGCGGGCATCGACGCCGAGGGCGTGCGCGTGCTGCTGCGGGATGTCTTCCTCGCCGCGGGCGGCACGCACGACGACTGGGCCACCTATGACGCGGTGATGGCGCAGGAGGGCCGGGCCGCGGTCCTGCTGACGGCGGAGCGGCTCTACTCCAACCCGGCGGCGCCCGCGGCGGGCTGAGCTGGGCGGCGGCGTGGCAGGGCCGGGCGGCAGCGCGGCGGGGATGGCGGCATTGCGGCGGTCATGGCGGCGGCGCAGCGCGGGCGGCGGCGCCGCAGCGCGGGCGGCGGCGTGGCGGGCAGTGGTCCGGCGCGACGGGCGTCAGGGGGCGCGGTAGGCGCGGAGGAACACGCCGATGCCGCCGTGGATGAGCGGGCTGGCCAGGAGCCGGGTCAGCAGCGCCGAGATCGATCGCCGGCCCTGCCACTGGACCGCGAGTGGCCGGCCCGGGCGCCGTCGGCCTGTTCGCGGTCCACGTGCTCCGGCTGCGCGAGCGGCCTAGCTCCCGAAGTTCAGGCCGACGGTGATGCCGTTCACCGTCAGGCCGGACGGGTAGCTATTCCCCCGCAGCTCGGGGTACCTCAGGCTGATGGTCACCGGGGAGCCGGGGCTGACGGTGCCGCTCGCCTCGCTCACGCTCATGCCGGCCGGGGCGGAGACGCTGAACGATACCGGGCCGTTGACAGCGCTGAGGGTGAACGAGCCGGTGAAGAACCCGAAGCCGGACAGGAACATCTGCACCGTCCCCGGCGACGCGCTCAGGACCGGCCGCGGCGGAGCGGGCCTCGGCTTCGGGGGCGGCGTCCGGGGCGGCGCGGACCGGCCCGGGCCCGGTGATGCCGCGGGCTGGCTCCGGGCCGGGGCCGATGGCCGCGCGGGCGGAGCTGACGAGCCCGGTGTCACCCCGCCCGGCGGGCCCGAGATCGGCCGGGCCGGACCGGGGCCGGGCGCGCCCGGCGCCGCCGAATCGCCCGGCCCCGCGGGGACCGAGAACGGCGCCCTGGCGCCGGCCGGGTCCGCGGCCGTCCGCCCGGCGGCGCTGCCGTGCAGCACTAACGCCGCGACGCCGCCCCCGGCGACCAGGATCAGCAGCGCGGCGGCCAGAGCGCGCCGCCGAAGGGCCGGCCGGCCCGCGCCGCCCGGTCGGCCGGGATCTGGCCCGTCTGGCCCGGCACGCCGCCCGGCCCGCCCAGATCGTCCCGTCCAGCCAGCCGGGGCGATCTGGACGGGGAACCCCGCGGGGTCGAGCGGCCCGCTCCGGCCGATGACCTCATCGCGGTAGCTGACGGCCTCGGGACTGCCGTCGGGAACCAGCCACAGCACTTGCTCCCGCAGGCTTTCGGGCACCAGGGCCAGGGGCACGAGCCGCAGCAGCATGGCCGGGCCGAGGACCCTGCGGCGGCGCTCGCCGCAGACCTCGCAGCCATCGATATGCCGCCCGGCGCGGGTGCGCCACATCACCGTCGGACGGCCATCCCAGCCGTCCAGCAGCGCGTCGAGGCCGGGGCAGGTGCCCCCGCCTGTGCCGGCCACCAGCAGGGTCCCGAGGGACCCGTCCAGCTCGTCGCACGCCGCCGCGGCCAGCGCGCGGGCCTGGCGCTCCGGCACGCCGAGCACCCCGGCCAGGTCAGCGTGGTCGAGGCCGTGCCGCCGGCTGAGCTCGGCGACCTCACGCTCGTCGGGGCCTAACCGGCTGAGGGCGTCCAGCACCAGGTAGCGGAGCTCATCTTCGCTGTCGGCGGCCACCGGGGCGGCCAGCTCGTCACCCGTCTCCGCCCGGGCCGGCCAGGCCCCGGCGCGCAGCCGGCTACGGCACTCGTTCCGTGCGATGGCGTACATCCAGGACCGCAGCCGCGCCGGGCTGTGCAGCCCGGCCACCTTCGCCGTGGCGACGATGAACGTGTCCTGCACGGCATCGGCGGCGTCCGCGGGCTGGCCCAGTAAGCTCCGGCAGTAGCCGTATAAGCCCGCGGCGTGATGGTCGTAGGCGGCGGCCAGGCCATCCGGCTCGCCGGCGGCTAAGGATGCGGCGATGTCGCGATCTCGCATGAGGCCAACGTTAAGGCGTCCAGGCCCGCCCGAGATAGCAGACTCCGCAACATTTCGGTCACTCCTGCCGGGTCCGGTCCGGGGTCCCCGGACGGCGTCACCGGCCGGATCCGCGCGCGGCTCCGCCGGTCAGATCCATGACAGAACGTGCAGCACCACGCTCACGACCACCGAGTCGTCATGGCCCGTCTTCGTGGAGGGCGGCTGCCCGGGCGACGTCGACGTTCCCGTCGGCGGCGGCATCGACGGCGGGGGGTCCGGCGAGAATGTCGAGACGGTCGGCGTCGGTGACGATGTGGGCGAGGACGACTTGGCTGGCGAGGACTTGGCCGGCGGCGATGACTTCGGCGGCACCGCCGAGTGGGTGGCGACGGCCACGGTGGGCGCCTCGGCGGGTGACGGATCGGGAGCGGCCGACGGCGAGCTGGGCGTGACGGACGGGATCACGGCCGCCGCCGAGGACGTCACGGCCGTGCTGACGGCACCGGCCTCGATCTTGTGGTGCGGCGCCCCCTTCGCGTGGCCGCCCCCCGACAGCAGTGCATAGGTCGTGGCCACGCCGCCGCCGAGGAGCAGCACGACCGCTGCCGCGCCGGCCAGCAGGACCAGCATCGAGCGCTCCCTGGCGTGATGGCGGCCGCCGCCCGGCCCCGCTCCGCCGGCGCCGCCCGCCCCGGAGCCGCCCGCGCCGCCCGCGCCCCGGAACCGGCCGCCCCGTCCGGCTGGCTCGACCGGCGTGGTCTGCAGGGGGAACCCGGCCGGGTCGAACGCGCCGGCCCGGCTGACCACCCGGCCCCGGTACCCGACCGCCTCCGGGCTGTCGTCCGACACCAGCCGCATCAGGTGCTCGCGCAGGCCGGCCGGCAGCGGCGCCAGCGGCAGGACGCTCAGCAGCATCGCCGGGCTCAGCACGTCGCGCTTGCGCTCGGAGCAGATGTCGCAGTCCTCGATGTGGCGGCTGACCCGCTTGCGCCACAGGACGGTCAGCTTGCCGTCCCAGGAGTCCAGGATCGCGTCCAGCTCGATGCAGTCCCGCCGTCCCGTGCGCGCGACGAGCAGCGCCCCGAGCGCCCGCTCCAGCTGCCCCCGTGCCCGCGAGGCCAGGGCATGCGCCTGGTTCACCGGCACGCCCAGCACCCCGGCCAGGTCCGAGCCCTCCAGGTCGTGCCGGAGGTTGAGCTCAATGACCTCCCGGTCGCCCGCGTTCAGCCCGCGGATCGCGTCAAGCATGAGGCTCCGGAGCTCTTCGCGCTGCGCGAAGCCGACCACGCCATCGACCTCATCGGTCATCTCGCCGGCCTCGTCCAGGTCCGCCAGGCGGGCCCGCGCCCGCAGGCGGCCGTGGCACTCATTGCGCGCCACGGCATATAGCCACGACCGGAGCCGGGCCGGATTACGCAGGCCGCCGATTTTCGCGGCGGCAATGACAAAGGTGTCCTGAACCGCGTCCGCGGCATCGGCCGGCTCGCCCAGCAAACTCCGGCAGTAGCCGAACAAGCCCGCCGCGTAACTGTCATAAGCAGCGGAAAGACCCGCAGGATCGCCGGCAACGATTGCGGCGACAATGTCGCGGTCTGACACGCAGCCAACGGTAGGCGCTCGATGCCCGGCCCAACGGGGAAACACTCGAACATCTGGTCTTTTCCTTCCGATATCGCGGCCGGGAGCCGATGAGCTTCCCCCTCGAAAGCTCTTCGGCACCCGGCCGCTTACGCACCGTGATACGTGGACCGTGGCCAGCTCGCAGGCCCGCGCCGGGAGCCTGCCCCTGCAAGGCTCCGGGTGGCGCTGGCCGGCCGATCTGGGCACATGCGCGGGCCGAACTGACCGGCCTCCTTTCCCGAGCCGACGGCCCGCCGGGCGCGCATCATGGCGTGGACACAGTTAGGAGTCGCGACCCGGCCGCCGGCCAACAACTTTCACGCGAAAAACTCGACGTGTTTTTCCGCATTCGCCGGGACGCCGGAATACCGCATGGCCGTACGGTCACTGCGGGGCTGTTGCAGCGGTCACTCCACGCCGATGTCGCTGCGCGGGCGCTGGCCGGCCCGGCTGCCCTTCCCCGTGCGGGGCGCCGCTGGGACGCCAGTGACGCCGGTGGCTCCCGTTACTCCCGTCGGGCTGACCGGCAGGGCTCCGTCATTCGGCCTGCGCCGCTACTCGGCCTGCGCCGCTACTCGGCCTGCGCCGCTACTCGGCCTGCGCCGCTACTCGGCCTGCGCCGTCACTCGGGATTCGCCGTCACTCGGCCGGGTCTGCGCCGAGTCGCTCGGTGGCGGGGGCTCGCTCGACGGCGGGGGCGAGGAGGACGGCGGCTGGGACGGGGGCGGGGAGGACGGCGGGGCCTTGGCCGGGGGGAACTCCACCAGGACGGACAGGCCGCCGGGGCGGACAGTGAGCCGGGCCAGGAACGGGACGCGAGCGCCGGCCGTCACCGAGACGGTGACGGTGACCGGCTGGCCGGGCAGGACCATGCCGCGCGCGGGACTCACGGTGAACGGCGCGGGCGCCCGGACGGAGAACGACACCGGCCCGCCGCTGGCGGTCAGGGTGAACATCCCGCTCCAGGTCTCGGCGACGGCCGCCCGGCGGCCCGCCGCGTTCCGGCGGGCCATGACCCGGCGGGCGCCAGTGCCACTGGCGGCGGTGCCCCTGGCGGCGGCGCCGCTAGCGACGGTGCCATTGGCCGCGGTACCGCTGGCCGCGCCGCCCGCGGCGTCGTCCGGAGCCAGCACCACGACGGCGGGGGACTCGGCCAGGACGCCGGCCGCCGGCGGCGGCGAGGACGACGCCGGGGGCGATGAAGGCGGCGGCGGGGAGGACGGCGGGCGGGAGGACGCCGGCGGCGGGGACCCGCTGGCCGGCGCGGACGCCGGGGCCGAGCCGGGCGGCGCGCCCGGCGGGGCGGAGCCCGCTACCGACGAGTCCGGCCCGGTCTGCGCCGGACCGCGGGGCAGGCCGGCCGGCTTCGGGCTCGGCGCGGCCGGCGCGGAGGTGCCCGAGGGCACCCCGGCCGCCGCCGAGGACGGCACCGAGCCGATATGCGGGCTGGTCACGTCGAGGGAGTGCGCGGCGCCGGTCACCAGCAGCCACGCGACCGAGCCGCCGCCGAGGAGGAACAGGCCCGCCGCGACGCCGACGCTGGCCAGCACGGACCGGCCCGGGGCCGACCGGGCGTGCGCGGCCCCGCCGCCGCCGGGCCCGCCGGACCGCCCCGAGCGCCCGGAACGCCGGCCGGAGACCCCGGCGACCGGGGCCAGCTGGACCGGGAACCCGGACGCGTCGAACGGGCGGGACCGGGCCGCGACGTGCACGCAGTACTCGACGGCCGCGGGACTGTCGTCGGAGACCAGCGTGAGCACCTGGTGCCGCAGGGCCGCCGGGAGGGGCACCAGCGGCAGCGCGGTCAGCAGCATGGCCGGGCTGAACACGCGGCGCTTGCGC
This sequence comes from Streptosporangiaceae bacterium, assembly GCA_036501025.1. Taxonomy (GTDB): domain Bacteria; phylum Actinomycetota; class Actinomycetes; order Streptosporangiales; family Streptosporangiaceae; genus DASUBV01. The sequence goes on along the minus strand of DASYBB010000046.1, from coordinate 4,027 downwards.
TCGCCGCAGACCTCGCAGTGCTCGATGTGCCGGCTGACGCGCTTGCGCAGCAGGGGCGTCAGCTCCCCGTCCCAGGCGGCCAGCAGCCGGTTCAGCTCGGCGCAGTCCTCCCGCCCGGTCCGGGCGACCAGCAGCGCTCCTAATGACCGCTCGAACTGCCCGCGCGCCCGGGACGCGAGGGCGTGTCCCTGGTTGGCCGGGACGCCCAGCGCCTGGGCCAGGTCCGCGCCGTCCAGGTCGTGCCGCAGGTTCAGCTCGATGACCTCGCGGTCGCCGGGGTTGAGGCCGCCGATGGCGGCCACTACCAGGCTCCGCAGCTCGGAACGCTGGGCCTGCTCGCTGAGGTCGGCGTAGTCGTCGGCGGGCTCGGCGGCCTCGTCCAGGTCCGCCTGCCGGGCCCGGCCGCGCAGCCGGCGGTGGCACTCGTTGCGGGCGATCGCGTACAGCCACGGTCGGAGCCGGTCGGGGTCCCGCAGGCCGCTGGCCTTGGCGGCGGCCACGACGAAGGTGTCCTGGACCGCGTCGGCCGCGTCGGCGGGCTCGCCGAGCAGGGTGCGGCAGTAGGCATGCAGGCTCGCCGCGTACTGGTCATAGGCCGCGGCTAGACCAGCCGCGTCCCCAGCGATGATGGCGGCGACGATGTCGCGGTCCCCCATGGTCATAACGGTAAGCCGCGAATGGTGCCCGAGATAGTCCGCGAGGCGACTTTTTGTCCGGTCTCCCCTGGGTACCGGCGAGCTCGACGGGCGTGGGAGGCTGCTGCCATGCCACAGGACGACCAGATAGCGGACTACCGGGCGGTGAACCGGGCCAGCTGGGACGAGCGGGCGCCGGCCCACGCGGGCGCGCCCGAGTACGCCGTGGACCAGTTCGTGACCGACCCCGGCTTCCTCAGCGGCGTGGTCTCGTTCGACCGGCTCCGGCTGGGCGACATCCGCGGGCTGCGCGGCGTGCACCTGCAGTGTCACATCGGCACCGACACGGTGTCGCTGGCCCGCCTCGGCGCGGTCATGACCGGGCTGGACTTCTCCCCCGCCGCGCTCGAGCAGGCCCGCGACCTGGCCCGGCGCATCGGGTCGGCGACCGAGTTCGTGGAGTCCGACGTCTACGGCGCCCCCGACGTGCTGCCCGCGGGCGGCTTCGACCTCGTCTACACCGGGATCGGCGCGCTGTGCTGGCTGCCGAGCATCCGGCGCTGGGCCGGCGTCGTGGCCCGGCTGCTGGCGCCGGGCGGGCGGCTGTTCATCCGCGAGGGGCACCCGATGCTATGGGCGCTGGACGATCCCCGGCCGGACCGGCTGCTGGCCGTCGAGCACGCGTACTTCGAGCGCGAGGAACCTCTGGTCTGGACCGAGGGCGGCACCTACGTGACGACAGAGGTCGAGTTCAAGCACAACGTTTCGCACGAATGGAACCATGGGCTCGGGGAGATCGTCTCCGCCCTGCTGGCCGAGGGCATGACGATCACGGGCCTGACCGAGCACGACACCGTGCCGTGGGATGCGCTGCCGGGACAGATGGAGCAGGTGGGCGGCGGCGAGTACCGGCTGGCGGACCGGCCCTGGCGCCTGCCGCACACCTACACCCTGCAGGCCGAGAAGACGGCCTAGCCGGCCGCGAGCGCGGCGGCCAGCCGGTCCAGCTGCTCGTCCGGGGTGCCGAACAGCACCTCCCCGGCCATCGCGTTCTTGTAGTACAGGTGCGCGTCGTGCTCCCACGTGAAGCCGATCCCGCCGTGCAGCCGGACGGTAGCCGACGCGGCCTCGAAGTACGGGGCCGAGGTCAGCACCCGGGCCGCGGCCGCGGCCGCGGGGAACTCGGCCGGCCGCTCGTCGGCGGCCCGCGCCGCGTCCCGGACCAGGGCGTGGGCCAGCTCCCAGGCGGTAGCGATGTCGGCCAGCTTGTGCTTGACCCCCTGGAACGCGCCGATGGGCCGGCCGAAGGCGATCCGGATCTTGGCGTACTCGGTGGTCATCTCCAGGCACGCCCCCATCGCGCCCACCTGCTCCGACGCCAGCGCCAGGTCGGCCAGCGCGGCCGCGAAGGCGAGCGCGCCGGCCGCGTCCCCGGCCAGCTCCCGGCCGGGGGTGGCGTCCAGCCGGACGGCGGCCAGCGCGCGGCTGGGGTCGGTGCCGGGCAGCGGCGTGACGGACAGGCCGGCCGCGTCGGAGCTGACCGCGAAGATGACCGGCCGGCCGTCGCGGACCGCGGGCACGAGCAGGACGTCGGCCTGCGCGCCGTTGAGCACCGGGGCGATCTCGCCGGTCAGCGCGTCGCCGGCCGCGGTGACGGCGCCGTCGGCAGCCAGCGCGGCCAGGGACACGATCAGCTCCCCGCTGGCCACGCCGGGCAGCAGGTCGGCCTGGGCGGCCTCGTCGCCGAGGCGCAGCAGCGTCCCGGCGGCCAGGGCGCCGGCCAGCAGCGGCGAGGCGACGAGGCCCGCGCCCAGCTCGGTCAGGGCGACCGACAGGGCCGAATAGCCCGCCTCAGCGCCGTCGTGCGTGGCCGGGATGACCAGCCCGGCCAGGCCGAGCTGGGCCGACATCTGCTTCCACAGGTCGGTGTCGAAGGCCGCGCCGGAGTCCATCAGCTCGCGCAGCTTGGTCAGCGGAGCCCGGTCGGCCACGAACCGCCGGACCGACTCCTGCAGCGCCCGCTCGTCGTCGTTCAGGATCAGTGCCATGATCGCTCCTCAGCGCTTCTGGGTGCCGACGGCCAGCTGGTTGAACGGGATACTGCGGTCGACGCCGGGATCCTTGGGCAGGCCCAGGACGCGCTCGCCGATGATGTTGCGCTGGATCTCGTTGCTGCCGCCCGCGATGGAACCCGCCGGGACCCCGATGATCGCGGTGATGACGGTCCGCACGTCCTCGCTGGTGCTGCCGGCCGCCGCCGGGCCGAGCACCCCGAGGGCCACCTCGGCCGCGTGCAGCCCGAGCACGGCGCCGGCCAGCTTGGCCTCCGAGCCGCGCGCGCCGGGATCGCGGCCCGACATCGCCTCCTCGCGCAGCACCTGCCCGAACAGCCCGGAAGCCCGCTCCCGGGCGTAGAGGCCGGCCAGCGCGCGGGCGGTGCCCTGGTCGTCACGGCCCAGCGTGGCCGCGAGCTTGGACAGCGAGTCGTAGGCCAGCGGGCTGGTGCGGGCCGGGGCGGCCGTGCCGATGGTGACCCGCTCGTTGCGCAGCATCACCACGGCGGCGGCCCAGCCGTTGTTGACCTTGTTGATGACCGCGTCGGCGGGCAGCCGGACGTTGTCGAAGAAAACCTCATTGAACGGGGACGCCCCGGTCGCCACCTTCAGCGGCCGGACGGTCACGCCGGGCGCGTGCATGTCCACGATGAACATGGTGATGCCGTTGTGCTTGGGCACCGTCGGGTCGGTCCGGGCGATGATGGCGCCGAAGTGGCTGTGCTGCGCGCCCGACGTCCACACCTTCTGGCCGTTCAGCACCCACTCGTTCGCTGCCTCGTCCTTTTCCGCCCTGGTCGACAGGCTGGCCAGGTCCGAGCCCGCGCCCGGCTCGGAGAACAGCTGGCAGGCGATCGTCTCCCCCGCGTACATCGCCGGCAGGTACCGCTGCCTGATGTGCGGCTGGGCGTGGGCGAGGATCGTCGGCCCGATCATGCCGAGTCCGATGACCGCGAGCACGCCGGTATCGGGCACGTCGTACTCGGCCTCGATGGCGTCGTAGAGCAGGTCGTGCGCGGTGGTCAGCCCGCGACCGCCATACTCGACCGGGCCGGTGATCCAGCCGAGGCCGGCGTCGAAGCGACGGTGCTGCCACTGCCGGGCCTTCTCCGCGTTGGCGCGGTCGACGTCCGGCGGGTCGGTGCTGAAGTACGCGATCGTATCGTCGCCGACGCCCCACGCGGCCGCCTCATGGGGGTCGGGCCGGCGCCGGGCGTTGGCGTCGAGGAAGGCGCGGACCTCGGCGATGAACTCGTCCATGGCCGCTCAGTTCACCGTGTCGCGCAGCTTGAGCGCGACGATGGCGTCCCAGTCGAGGCCGAGCTCCTTCTCGAGGAT
>DASYBB010000045.1:0-18285 GCA_036501025.1 Streptosporangiaceae bacterium | reverse complement strand
CTGCGCCTGGGGGCGGCCAGCCGTCGCCGCGCCTGCGGGACCGGCTACCTGCTGCGGCATATCGAAATATCGGCGCGCCGTTGCCGAACGCGCAGCCCGATTGTCAACTGACTGGTTGGTTGTAAGATGGCCATATGGTGCGGAACGCGGCGGACACAAAGCGGCGCATCCTGGCCGCCGCGACCGAGGAGTTCACCGAGCACGGCATCGCGGGCGCCCGGGTGGACCGGATCGCCGCCGCCGCCAGGAGCAACAAGGCCATGCTGTATGCCTACTTCGGCAAGAAGGAGCAGCTCTTCGAGGCAGTCTTCGCGCAGATAGTGACCGCGGCGACGGACGCGGTCCCGTTCGACGCCGGCGACCTGCCCGCCTATGCGATCGCCATGTTCGAGCGCTACCGAACAGACCCGCATGTAGGTCGGCTGGCGGACTGGTACCGCCTGGAGCACGGCAAGCCCGCCCCCGACGACGCCGTTTCTGCCGCCCAGCGGGGCAGGCTCGCGGCGATCGCTCAGGCCCAGCGCGACAAGGTGATCAGCGACCGACTCAGGCCGGAGGAGCTGTTCAGCGTGATCACCGCTCTCACCCGGATCGGGACCCCGGAATTCACCCGCCTCAACCCGCCGAGCAGCACCGCAGCCGCCCGCATCGCCGTGCATGACATCGTGCAGCAACTGGTCCAGCCCTGACGGGCAGGTTCGCCAAGGGCGCCAGGAGGAAAGCCGCAGCACGCCGCGGCTCACGCAGGAAAGTTGGGAGCCGGCTGATGGAGAAGGCGATCCTGCTAGCCATCGCCGCAAGTTTCTGCACGGCCACGGCCTCGGTGTGCCAGCGCCTCGGCGCCAGGAAATATGAGACGACGGGCTTTGATGGCAGGCTCCTCTTCCGGCTGGCCCGCCAGCCGGTCTGGCTGCTGGGCCTGGCGTGCATGATCCTCGGGTTCGCGTTCCAGGTCAGCGCTCTGCATTTCGGGCCGCTGGCCCTGGTCCAGCCGATCCTGGCTCTCGAGCTTCTGTTCGTCTTCGGGTACATGGCGGTTATCAGCCGGCGGGTGAAGGTGCGGCCGCGTGACTGGCTCGCCGCGGTCGCTATGTCAGCCGGGATCGGCCTGTTCCTCGGCCTGGCCTCGCCATCCGGAGGGCGGCTGCACGCGCCGGGCTCCTCCTGGTGGCTGGCCGGCCTAATCACCTTCGCGATCGTGTTCCTCGCGCTGGCCGCGGCCTTCGGGCCGGGTCACCGGCGCGCCGCGTCCCGGTCCCGCCGCGCAGCGGTGCTCGGCGCAGCTACCGGAATCTCCTGGGGTTTCGTGGCCGCAGTTATCAAGGAACTCAGCTCGCACCTCGGTGACGGCATCGGCGCTATCGTCTCCAACTGGTCGCCTTACGTGCTCATCGCCGCCGGCGCAGGGACGATGATCCTGGCCTCCCACGCGCTGGCGGCCGGCCCGCTCGCGGCGTCGCAGCCCGGATTCACGATCCTTGACCCGTTCTCGGCCGGCCTGCTCGGCCTGTTCCTGTTCAGCGAGCACATCCAGGCCAGGATCGCCGATCTGGCCGGCGAGGCGGCGGCCGTGGCCATCGTCATCGCCGGCGTCTCGGCGCTCAGCCACAGCCACCTGACTGCGGGCGAGGAGTCACCGTCGCCCGGCCCTCCAGCCGGATGCCCGCCGCACAGCCACCCCGAACCAGTGACAGAACGCAAGACGCGCGCGCCTGGTCGCGGCGCTGGCTGCGGCCGGGCACCTAGCCTCCGTCAGGACGTCGCGGACACCCTCGCGGAGCCCGCTGGCCAGGTCGACGCCGCCATCGCCAGGCCACGCCGCCGACGGCCTAGTGGTTCCGGTAGCTCAGGCCGGCCCGGCTGAATTCTCGGGACTGAGTTTCGAGGACCACTCGGCTACCGTCCTGGTGAACAGCGCTGGATCCTGCCCATGCATCGAGTGAGGCATCTTAGGAAAGGACAGGTACTCTACCGGCTGCCCCGCGGCAGCGATGATTTCCCGGACGCGGCCGGCCTGCAGATCGGATATCGCGCCCATGAGCCTGCCCGTCTCGCCGTCCACCGCCCTGAAGTGGTGGGTGAACAAGACCGGGACCCGGACGCTGGCGAGCATGCGCGCATGGTCGCAGCTGGCGGCCACCGTTCCGGAATAAAAGGCGCGCCCCCACTCCGGGTCATATTCCTTGATGTTCTGCGGGGGCTGGCTGAGGTCGGGTGGTGTTCTCGCCCCGCTGCTTGCCGCCATGGCCTTCAGGGCGGCCGCTATCGAGGCGGGGAGCTCAGCCGCCGCGGCGGCCTGCATGCCGTCCCAGTCGCCGATGGTCCACTGGTCGCCGAGCCACTTGTTCCTGTGGGCGAAGACGGGGCCGATGCTCTGGCGGATCGACGGGCCGCAGGCCGGGGTGAGCTCGGAGGCGAACAGCGGGGGATCCTCGTACACGGCGCCGCGGACCTGGCCGGGCTTGGCATAGGCCGACAGCCACGCCGACAGAACCCCGCCCGACGACAGCCCGCTGACGATGGCGGGCCGGCCGATGACCAGGTCCAGGAACCGGACCAGGTCATTGCCCATGTTGTCGAGCGTGTAGCGGCCGGGTGTCCACGTCGAGCGGCCCTGGCCGCGAAGGTCGACGGCGTAGACCCGGAAGTGCTCGGCCAGGAGGGGCATGGCCTGCTCATAGCCCCACCAGGATTCTGTCTGCCCGGGGATGAGCAGCAGCGCAGGCCGGTCAGGCGGCCCGGCCGTGGCGTAGTTCATGCGCACCTCGCCGAGGTCAGCGCGCTGCTCCTCGAAGGTATGCGGAACGAAGATGCCGGCGTGATCTTCGGCTTCGAGCGGCTGAGTCATAGGCTCATGCTAGAGGCGGCTACGAGCCTCCGGGCCCTCTGGTCATCTACGTCTCAGGGACTGAGATCCCGGAGCAGCGCATCGATCGCGAGTTCCTCCTCAATACGCACGTTGCGCTGCCGCATGGCGGCGGAAAGGTCGGCATCCCACGGGGTTTCGGTCGGCTCCCCGACGAGCCCGGCCAGCGGCGTCAGCGGATTCGCCGCCAGCACGGCGGCCTCATAGGCGTGCCGGTCGTACCGCCACGGCTGCCAGTCCACCCGCTGGCGGACCGCGCTGGCGATCCGGATTCCGCCCCAGTCGAAGTCGCCGTGGTAGCCGAAATGGGCCCCTCCCGCGGCGAGCAGCTCCAGGAGCCGCCACACGGCGGCGGAGGGCTGCCCGCCGACGCACAGCAGCGGCAGGCACCCGGCGTCCAGCTCTTCGGCCGCAGCCGCGACCACGACCGGGTTCTCGCAGATCCGCACCCAGGCGGCGCGCAGGGGCTCATCGTGGCAGCGGAGCTGGCGGAGGGTGAGCACCGCCGGCTGGCCCGCCTCACGGCATGAGGCCAGTGTCCGGCCCAGGGCCGTGTGCGTGTCGCCGGCCAGGCCGAGGCAGAGGACCAGCGACGACAGCTCATCCAGATGGACTCCGGCGGCGGCCCACGCGGCGCGGCGGCTGGCGGCTCCCCTTCCCGCGAACGGCAGTCCGGCGAGCGCGCGGACGGCCGACAGCACGAGCGTGCCGACCGGGCGCCCGTCGTCCAGGGCATGCGCGTCACCGCAGCACTCGGCGGCGAGCCGGCCGATGGGGACGCCGCGCGAGGGCAGCCGCCCGAGCACCGCCGCGACCTGGGCCAGGAGCAGCCCGGCCGGGCCCGGCTCCGGGGCCAGGCGGCGCACCACCCCGGTCGCGTCCAGCCATCCGCGCCAGCCGGCCAGCTCGTCACGGCCGGCTACCGCCTCGTCCAGTGGCGCGAACGCGGCGCTCCACGCCGCCGCCAGGTCCGCCCGCTCGCGGCTGCGGTCCCGGAGCGGGCTGGTCAGGCAAGTAACCGCCTCGGCCAGCCCGCCAGGTGCGGCGCCGCTGTACCGCAGGATGCGGTCAACCTCCGTCAGCGACACCGACAGCGACGCCCCGGACCGAGCAGCCCGGCCGGTCAGCCGCTCTACGGCGCGCCGTTGCTCCGGGGTAGCGGCCGGGAGGGTCACCGTGCCGGTCAGCGGACGCCCGGCCTCCAGCCGGTCCCGCGCCCGCCGCACCAGCCATGCGACTGACTCGCCGCCGAGCAGGCGGTGCAGCCTGGTATCGGGATCGGTCACCCCGCCGCTCTCTCCGCCCGGCGGCGCTCGCGCCCGTCCCACCGCCACGGCGTGACGAGCACCGCGTCAACGCCGTCCTGGCGGGAAAGCTGACAGATGGCGAGGCCGGGGACCTGCGGGTAGCAGCCCCATTCGCGCTCGCTGGTCATGACGACGTCCATGTCGAACATGGCGAGCAGCCCGAGGCACTTCGCCCGGGAGTCGTCATCGACTCCCGCGAACGCCTCGTCCAGCGCGATCAGCCGGGGCGCATGCGGGTTGCCCGCGGACTTGTAATGCGCAGAGGCCGCGGCGAACAGCGGGACGGAGGCCACCAGGGCCCGTTCGCCGCCGGACGCGGGACCGGTGGCCGGTCGCCACTGCCCGTCCTGGAAGCGCTGGATTGCGAACTCGTGCCAGGTGCGGTAGTCCAGCGCTGCGGTCAGCGCCTCAGCCCACCCGGCCGCCTGGTTGCCGGCGTGCTCGGCGGCGATGCGCTGCTGCAGGAACGCCCCCACCGCGGCCCGGTCGGCACCGGACCACGCGTCGATCGTCTGCCTGAGCTTGTGCCGGAACCGGTCCAGCCCGTCCGGCGCGTCCCGCGCCTGCTGCCAGACCAGCCGCAGCTTCATTCCGGTCGACGTCGGGCGGGACTCCAGTTCCTCGTTCATCTGCCGGACCTCGGCCTCGGCCGCCGTGATCAGCTCGTGCAGCGTTCCGGCCACCTCGTTGAGCAGGTGGTTTTCCAGGATCTCCTGTTCTCTGGCGGACAGCAGGCGCGCCCGCTGATCCGCTTCCTCGCCTAGCGCCGCGGCCAGCCCCGGGACGTCGTGGCTGCGGCCCTGGAAGACCACGTCGACCACGATGATGCCGTCTCGCAGCGTCAGCCCGGCCGAATGCCCGTGCCGGGCCATGCCGTCGGCCAGCACCTTGTGCTCGTCGGTCACCCGCTTCTGGATGCGTTCCCAGGGACCGTCCCCGTCATCCACTGAATCCAGCGCGGCATTCACGGCCCGGGCCAGCAGCACGGCCGGTGTCGCCGCCCAGGGCTGGGTGACGTCGGGAACCTGGAGAGCCGGAACGGCGACGCCCAGCAGCCCGCTGGCGGCGAAGGACTGGAACTCGGCGACGGCGCCATCGCGCACCCGTCCGGCTTCCTCGATCTCCGCGCGCAGCGTCTCCCTGGTGCCGTCGGCCCGGCCCCGGTCGCTGAGCGCGTGCGCCTCCGCGGCCCGTGCGGCTTTCTCGCCGTCATCCCGCCGCGCCAGGTCGCCCTGGACGTCGGCCAGCTGCCGGTGCAGTTCCTCGACTGCGGCCCCGGCCGTCTCGCGGAGCGCCTCGTAGGTTGCCTCGGCGGCCGCCGCCTCCGCGCGGGCCGTCGCCGCGCTCTCGGCTGCCTCGTCCAGGCGCCCCTGGCTCTCGGCCAGTTCCGCCGCGGCGTCGTCCGCCGCCCGCGCTGTCCCTTGCCACGCCTCGGCGGCTGGCCACAGCCCGGCGAGCGCCAGCCGGTAGGCGTCCAGCCCGGCCCTGACCCCGGCCAGCTCGCCGGGCGCGGAGGGCAGGCCGACGTCGCGGGCGAACTCCTCGGCCCGGTCGAGGGCAGCGACCAGCTCCTGCTCGCGTTTGGCGGACACGGTGACGGCGTGGTCATGCTGCTCGCGCAGCTCAGCTCCCCGCCGGCGCTCGGTGGCGGCCACGGTGTGCGCGTCCCGGATTCCGGCGTCCGGCGGCGCCCCGCGATGCTCGTCGGCGAGGCGCTCCCGGCGCCCGGCCACCCCGGTCAGCGCCGCCTCCAGCTCGTCGACGGCCGACCGCTCCTGCCGCAAGTCCCCGGTGAGCCGGTCGATCCTCGTGCGGCGCGCGCCCTCGCGTGCCCCCTCGCCGATGTAGCCGGCGCTGTCCTTCTGCCAGGCGCCGCTCAGCACGCCGTTCGCCCAGCGGCCGTCCGCGGCGACCCACGCCGGCCCCGTGCCGCCCAGCCCGATGGCGGCCAGGACAGCCCGGACCGCCTTGTCGGGCACCGCCTGCGCCTGGCGGTCCCCGGAGTCGAGCGCGGGGACCAGGACGCTCGCGCACGACGGGCCCGCCACGGGAGCCAGCCCGGACACGAGGATCACGTCCCCGTCGACGATGTTCCCGTCGGGCGTGACCCACGCGTCGAGGATGCCGGCCGCCTCCAGCGCGGCCTCCAGCCCGGCGCGGTCCTCGCCCGGTACGTCCGCCGCGAAGTCGGTCACCTTCCACAGCGGGGCGCCGGGACGGTCATCCCGGACGCCGGGGGCCCTGGCGTGCGGAGCCGGCGGGGCGTCGTGGCCGCCGTCCCGCAGTCGCTGGATCTCTTGCTCAAGCTCGACCGCGCGCTCGGCGTGCGCGTCCCGGCGGGCCGACAGGCCCGCCTCCAGCCGGCCGAGGTCGCCGCCCGCCGCCCGGGCCGCGTCATCAACGGCCGCGACGGCCGGGTTGGCGCCGTCCCCGGTCGCGGCCCATGCCTCCAGGGCATCAAGCAGCCCGTCAGGGTCGGCGACCCGGAGCTCGGCCAGCCCGGCCAGGTAGGACCGGTAGGCGTCGGCCAGCTGCCGCGCACGCCCGGCGGCTTCTTCCTCGGCCCCGGCCAGCCGTCCGGCCGCGGCCTGGAGCTCGGCGGTGAGCCGCTCCTCCTCGGTGCGGGCGGCGCGCAGCGCTCGTTCCCATTCCCCGGCCTCGGCCAGCAGCCCGTCCAGGTGTCCCACGGCCCGGGCCTGGCGATCGGCGAGCGCCCGGGTGTCCCGCCGGGCCCGGGGCAGGTCCTGCTCCCAGCCGCCGGCGGCCGCGTGGTGGCCCGGCGCGCAGCGCGCCATGTCCGCCGTCTCCTGCGCCTGGCCCAGCGCGGCGTCCAGCGCGTCCCGCGCCGCATCCGCCCGCTGCCGGGCCTCACCTGCCCGCACGGCGCGGCTGGCCGCCTCGGCGGTCAGCCGGTCACGGTCATGCTCCCTGATGCGGGCCGTCTGGTCCCGGCGACGCGCCTCGCCGCGCATCTGATCAAGCCGCTCGGCGTCTCGCATCGCAGGATCCTGCTGCAGCGCGGTGCGCTGCGCCTCCAGCCGGGTCCGCTGCTCCTCGAGGCGCTCTAGTTCCTGCCGCCCGGCAGTCAGCCGCGCGTCCGCGGCGGTGAAAGCCTCCTCCGCCGTGGCGAGATCCCGGCCGAGTTGCTCGTACCGGCTCTGCGCCTGCCGCGGTCCCGCGGCCTTGCGCCGGGCCGCTACCGCCGCGTACCGGGCGTAGTGGCCGAGAAAGTCGTTCGCGGCCTGGCGCGCCTCGGCCAGGGATCGCAGCGCGTCGCGCTCCTCGTCCAGGCCGCGGAACGCCTCGGCGACCGTCGTGACCAGCCCGGGGCTGAGCGGCGGCAGCGCCTCGGTGAGCGCGCGGGATAGCAGCCGCTCGTCCGGCCGCTTCGACAGCTGCGGCTGGCGGAGCTGGATCAGCAGGTTGATCAGCGCCTCGTAGCGCTGCTCGCCCAGGCTGAACAGGGCCTCGTCCACCGCCCGCCGGTAGTCAGCGGCCCGGTCGTACACCAGCCCGTCCGCGCCGATCTCGTCGCGGAGCTTCTCCCTGGTGAGCGGCACCCGGCTGGCGGGCAGCAGGCGGAGGTCCGGGCCGACGCGCTGGGTGGTGACGAAGTACCAATGGCGTGCGATGCCGCGGCCGGCGACGGCCTTCAGCCCGCAGCCGATGGTGACGAACTCGACCATCCCGTCAGCGGAGCGGCGGCCGAATTCGAGCCACGTGTACCCCAGGCGCTCGGAGCTGGGATGCCTGCCGCCGAGCAGCAGGTTCCACTCCATCTTTTTCTGCCGGTCGCCGTCCGGCTCCACCCGGTGCGAGGCGAGCTCGCCGTCCAGCAGGAACGGGAGCGTGAGCGCGAGCACCTTCGACTTGCCGGTTCCGTTGTTACCCCGCAGCAGCAGCCGGCCGTCGTGGAACCAGAATTCCTCGGCGTCGTAGTAGAACATGTCGACCAGCCCGGCCCGCAGGGGCTTCCACCGCTCAGAAGAGGGTGCTGGCAGCATCGACCATCGCCTTTCTTGTTTCCCGGATAACCGGCTGTTCCAGGGCGAACCGCGCGATCGCCGGCCGGCTCCGGACCACGTCCCCGTCCCGCTCGGCCAGGCGCAGGGCCAGGAGTTTCTCCAGCGCGATGGCGAGCAGCTCCTTCTCGGCGCCTGGCTCCGTCACGCCCTTGCGCCAGTAGGTGGCGTGCTCGGCGGCGGCCTGCCGGATGAAGGCGTGCAGCTCGCCCGCCGTCGCCTGCTCCTGGCGGGCGAGATGCTCGGCGAGCAGCAGCGTTACATGCCCATCAGTTCTTTGCTCGGGCATCCGCACGTCGGTCAGCTCGTCCTGCGGATCGACCATGGCGACCCCCTCGGCGCGCATCTCGGGAATCAGCCCAGTGGCCTCGGCGATCCGCCGGGTGATGGCGTGCCGCTGAGACAGCAGGTAGGCTCGCTCGTCCTCGTCGAGCTCGTCGAAATACACGACCGGGTCCTCGAGCAGCCGCCGGGTGAGCCGCCTGCGCAGCGCCTGGTTGCGAAGCTCGTCGGTCTCGGGGACCGGCTCCGCGGTCAGCTCGGCGAGCCGCCCGGCCAGCGTCTCGGCGGTGACGGTGGACGGCCCGCGGGTGCCGGACAGCAGCACGCTCAGCACCGGCCTGCGCACGTCGTACAGCACGTCGGTCCGCGCCGACAGGTACGCGTCCTCGTCCCCGGCGACCCGGCTCAGGACGCCCCAGCCGAGCAGCAGCCGGACCACGGCGACCAGGTCGGCCCGGTCCGCCCGGCTGTCCAGCGTCATCGTGAACCGGGCGGCGGCCAGCTCCGGCTCGGCGGCGGCCGTCAGCACGTCATCGGCCAGGCTGCCGAGCGTCGTCTGGGCGTCGGCGCGGGCGAGCGCCGACAGGGCCAGGCACAAGGTGACGTACCGGCGCCTGCCGAAGGCCTCCTTGTTGCGGCCGCGCGCCGGGTGAGACGCGTCCGACACCACCGTGGCCGTCTTGAACAGCCGGGCCATCTCCGAGTCGGCGGCCAGGCGCCACCCGGTCTCGCGGCTCAGCCAGTCGCGGAGCTCGGGCAGGTGCCGGCGAACCAGGACCAGGGCCTCGCCGTCGACGTCGGCCACCAGCAGCGGACGGGCCAGCAGCGCGCGGAGCGCGGCCTGGCGCTGCGCCTGCTCCTCGGCCGGGATCATGACGCCCTCATGACGCGAAGCCCGTGATCTCGATGATGTGTTCCGGGCCGGTGAGCAGCCCATTGGCGGAGCGGATGGTCGCCGTCCCGCCGCCTGGGACCAGCGAGAGCCGGATCTCCAGCGTGCCGTCGCTGGTGACGGTCTTCACCTCGGTGTCACCCGGCTTCCGGGCCGCCAGCGCGTCGCCGAGCAAGGCCAGGAACAGCTGGAAGGCCCGCGGGTCCAGGGTGTCAAGGTCAGACAGCAGCGTGGGCCCGGTGGTGCAGAGCTGCCGCCGCGCGGCGGCGGTCTCGGCCGCTTCGCGGTCGGCCTGCCGGCGCAGGGTCTCGCGCTCCGCTGACCTGTCCCGGACCTGATTGGGCTTACCCCGCCGCTCGTAGGCCCCGGTTCGGCGGAGCTGCGGGGAAATCCGGACGGGAGGCGCGTCCGGCCACGGCGTCCCGGGCGGAAGACCGTGCCAGGCGGCGGCCGTCTCGTCGGTCACCGACAGGTGCCGCGCGGCGGACAGCCCGAACGCGGCCCGCCACAGGCGATGCGCGGCCCCGTCGTCCGGCGCCTCGGCGAACCAGCGGGCGAGCACGCGGAAGTCGGCCGACCGATCCGACCGCCCCGAGCGCCGCTCGTTGAGCAGGCCGACCGCGTCGATGAGCTGCTTGATGGCGGTTACGGCGGCGTGCCGGAGCAGCCGGGCCTGCGACGGGTGCCCGGCGTCTCGTGAGGTGAACCAGTCGTCGAGCCCGCGCCACCGGTTCCGCCAGGCGTCGAGTGCCTGCTTTTCCGCTCTTGCCAGGGACTCGGCAGCGTCCGTGCCCTCGGGAACGGCGTCGGCCGCCTCCCGCCGCGCGGCCAGCTCGAGCAGCCGGTCGTGACCGGCTGCCTCCAGCCGGCCCAGCAGCACGGCGATCTCGGCCCCGGAGTTGGCCAGGTCGGCGATAAACCTGCTGATGTAGTCGATCAGCCGTTCTTTGTACGCGAGGAAGCCGTCGACGTCCCCGTCGGAGAAGTCGATCGCGCGGCGCAGCGCGGACATGAAGGCCTGCGCGTTATCGGCCAGGGACGAGAACCGCTCCGCCACCGACAGCAGCAGCAGGTGCACCTTGGCCGGGTCTGGGCTGTGCTCCGCGGCGAGGACGTTCAGCGAGCGGAGCCGGTCGGCGATGTCGGCCAGGGCGACCGACTGGAGCTGGCCGCGGCGGCGGATGGCTTCCTCGTAGAAGGCGATGGCCTGCTCGGCGGCCTGCCCGGCGGCAGTGAGCTGGTACAGGGACCGCTTACGGTGGAAGTCGGCCACCGAGGTGACGCGGCTGGTATCTACGTCCGCGCGCAGGTTCCCCCAGGTCACGAGCTGGTCCAGGGCCTGGATGAGCGGCTCGTCGGCATCCATCCGGAGCTCGGCGGCAACGTCCTCGGGCCGCAGGTGCACGATGAAGCGCTCCTTGGCCCGGGCAAAGGTGCGCAGCAGGCTCCGGTACAGGTCCGCATTCGGGACGCCCAGGTGCGTGAACGGCTCTGGCTCGCCCCGGCGACGCGCCGGCTGAAGGGCTCCGCTAACCACGGACTCATCCTGCCGCACGCTACCGACAGAAGGTGCGCAACTCACTATCCCTCGCCGTCTGGGCCGGGCCTTGGTCGGCGGCGGCCACCCAGGGCGCGGGACGAGCCCGCGCGCCGCTCCGACTCCCCGGTGTACGTCCCGATGGGCCCAGATCACGGTGAGCGGCCCGTTCGTGGAGCCAGCGCGCGGATCCGCGCGGCCGGCTGCTTTCTGGCGGGCAGCCGCGCTGGCGCGGTGGATACGGCCGGCGAATGCGGGGACGTCGCATCTGTGGCACCGTTTCGGCCATGAGCATCAGCGTGGTGAGCCCGGTGTTCATCGGCCGGCGCGAGGAGATCGCGTCCGGGTCTGCGCTGCTGGACCGGGCCCGGTCGGGTGAGCCGGCGTTCCTGGTCATCGGGGGCGAGGCGGGGGTCGGCAAGACGCGCCTGGTCGGCGAGCTGGCGGGGCAGGCGTCCAGCCGGGGCTTCCGGGTGCTGACTGGCCACTGCATTGAGCTCGGCGCGAATGGCCTGGCGCTGGCCCCGCTTGTGGGTGCCCTGCGCGAGCTGGCCCGCACCACGGCGCCCGAGACGCTCGCCGAGGTGCTCGGCCCGGCCGGCCCTGGCCTGGCGCGGCTGCTGCCCGAGCTGGCGCCCGGCGGCCCGGGTCGGCCGCCGGGCGAGGACCTCCAGGCCGCGCAGCTGCTGGAGCTGATCCTGGGCCTGCTGGGCCGGCTCAGCGCGACGCGGCCGGTCCTGTTCGTCCTTGAGGACCTGCACTGGGCTGACCAGTCGACCCTGGACCTGGTCGCCTTCCTGGTCCGGTCGCTGCGCAATGCCCGGGTGATGCTGGTGGCTACCTACCGCTCCGATGAGCTGCATCGGCGCCACCCGCTGCGGCCGCTGCTGACCGGCTGGGAACGGGTCCGGTCGGTGGACCGGATCGAAGTGCGCCGGTTCGACCGGGACGAGGTCACCGCCCAGCTGGCGGCGATCCTTGGCGACGCGCCCGGGCCGGGTGTCGCTGACGTCATCTTTGACCGCTCAGGCGGGAACGCCTACCTGGTGGAGGAGCTCGCCGGGGTGGTGCGCGGCGAGGGTGACCCGGCAGACCTGCCTCCGTCCCTGCGCGAGGTGCTGCTCAGCCGGGTCGAATCGCTGAGTCCTGGCGCGCAGCGGCTGCTGCGCACGGCGTCGGCGGCCGGCCGGGCCGTGCCTGACCGCCTGCTCGCGGAAGTCGCCGGGATCGGGGAGACGGAGCTGTTCGCGGCGTTGCGGGAAGCGGTGGAGAACCACTTGCTCCTGGTGGATCCCGGCGGCCGGGGCTATGCGTTCCGGCATGCGCTGACCCGGGACGCCGTGTACGAGGACATGCTGCCGGGCGAGCGGGTCCGGCTGCACGCTGCCTACGGCACGGCACTGGCCGGCGATCCGTCGCTGGCCGGCGACGAGGCCGCGCAGCCCGCCGCGCTGGCCAGCCACTGGTACGCCGCGCTGGACCTGCCCAGGGCGCTCCCGGCCGCGATTGCTGCCGCCGCCCAGGCCATGGCGTCCTACGCGCCTGCGGAGGCACTGCGTCACCTGGAGCGGGCGCTGGAGATCTGGCCGCGGGTGGCCGATGCCGAGCAGCGCACGGGCATGGACCGGGTGGAGGTGAGTCGGCTCGCCGCCGAGGCGGCCTACCGCTCGGGCGCGGTCGACCGGTCAGAATCCCTGCTCGAAGACGCCCTGGCCGAGCTGCCCGGCGGCTCCGACCCGGTCCGCCGGGCGCTGCTGCTCGAGCGGTACGCGCTGGCCCAGCGGGACTCGGGCCGGGTCGCCGCCGCGGTGACATCGCTGGAGCAGGCGCTGGCCATGCTGCCCGCGGACCCGGTGACCCGTGAGCACGCCGCGGTCCTGGCCGCGCTGGCCGGCGCGCTGTTGCGCGGCTCCGCGATGGAGCGGGGAGCAGAAGCAGCCCGTCACGCCGTGACGGCCGCGCGCGCGGCCGGGGCCCAGGACCTGGAGGCCGACGTCGCCATCACCCTCGGCTCGGCGACCTGCTACCTCGGCCCGCCTGAAGCGGGTCTCGGGCCGCTTCGCTCGGGGGTTCGGATGGCGCTCGACCTGGGCCTGCCGGCCACGGCCGTGCGCGGGTACATCAACCTGTCGGACGCGCTGGAACTGGTGGGACGACACCAGGATGCCGCGCAGGCCGCGGCCGACGGGCTGGATCTGGCGGCGGCTCATGGGCTGTCCCGGACTATGGGCTCCTACCTGATCGGCAACCGGGCCGAGTCGCTGCTGCACCTGGGCCGGTGGGCCGAGGCGGACGAGCTGACGGCCCGGGCGTTGAGCACTCCGCCCGAGGGCGTGTTCGGCGGCACGCTGCTGGAGGTGCGGGCCGAGCTCGCGGCCATGCGCGGCCGCTACGACGAGGCAGCCCGTGAGCTGCGGGGTGCCCGCCGGGCTGTGGGTGACACCACCGACCCGCAGTTCACCCATCCGATGCGGTACGCCGAGGCCCTGATCGCGCTGGGCCGGGGAGACCTGGCCACGGCGCGGGAGGCCGTCGGCGCCGGGCTGGCGGGCAGCGCGCGGCCGGCGGCCGCGCGCTACGCATGGCCGCTGGTATGGCTCGGGATGCGGGTCGAGGGCGACGAGGCCACGCGGTTCCGTGACCGGCGCGAGCCAGTCCCGCCCAGGCTCGCGCAGCGCTGTGCCGAGCTGATGAAGGTCGCGGCGCAGCTCGGCACCCCGGGTCCCCCGTATCGTGGTTACGAGGCGCTGGTGGCCGCCGAGCGCGCGCGGGCGGCGGGGGCCGCCGAAGTGGCCGCCTGGCAGGCGGCCGTCACCGCCTGGCAGCACGCCGGCGAGCCCTATCCGCAGGCGTACGCGCTGCTGCGGCTGGCCGAGGCGCACCTGGCCGGCGGCGACCGGGCAGCGGCGGCCCAGCCGGCCCGGCAGGCCCACTCGATCGCGCAGCGGATCGGGGCGGCGCCCATTGTCGCCGAGGCGGCCGCCCTCGCCCGCCGGGCCCGACTGAGCGTGGACCCGGGGCCGGCGCCGGAAGAGACGGCGGACGAGGCCGCCGTTCCGGCCGACGGGCTGGCCCGGTTCGGGCTCACCGGGCGCGAGCGCGAGGTGCTGGCGCTGCTGGCCGCTGGCCGTTCCAATCCCGAGATCGGGCAGGCCCTGTTCATTAGCGCCAAGACCGCCAGCGTGCACGTGTCCAATATCCTGGCCAAGCTCGGGGTCAGCGGCCGCGTCGAAGCTGCGGCGATCGCGCACCGCCTGGGGATCGCGCCGCCGTCCCCGGCCTGACGGCCGCCCGGCAAGGCCAGCGTTCCGGCGGCTAAGGGCTGTGACCGGGACGCTAAGCCCCGCGGTAAGCAGGCGCCGGGCCGGCTAAGGGGTCGGCGCGCCGATATGCGGCCCTGTCACCACCGGACTGCGGCGACTGGCCGATGCGCGGTCCCGGCCCTTAGCCCGACTGTGGAGTCATCAGCAGCGGGAAAGGGATGACCTGATGAACAAGCAGAACGCGGCAGCGGGGACGGTGCGGGCGGCACTGCGCTACCCGGCCTTCCGCCGGCTCGTGGCCGGGCTGGCGGTCTCGCAATTCGGCGACTGGCTCTACAACCTGGCCCTGATCGGGCTGGTCTTCGAGCGCACTCACTCGCCGGCCTGGGCGGGCCTCACCACCGCGGCCCGCGTCGTGCCGATCGTGGCGCTGGGACCGCTCGGCGGGGTCATCGCCGACCGGTTCGACCGCCGCCACGTCATGGTGACCTGCGATCTCGCCCGGCTGGTCCTCATGGTGGCGCTGGCGCTCGTCGCGGCGGCTCGGCTGCCCATCGCCATCGCCCCGGTGATCGCCGCGCTGGCGACGGCGGCGGCGGCCCCGTACCTGCCCTGCGTCGCGGCGACCACTCCGCGGCTGGTCAGCGACGCCGACCTGCCGGGGGCGAATGCGGCCCGGTCCGGCATTGCGGGCCTGGCGATCATCGCCGGGCCGGCCCTCGGCGGCATCCTGCTACTGCTCGGCTCGCCGGCTCTCGCCTTCCTCTTGAACGCGGCCACTTTCGGGCTGTCGTGCGTAGCGGTCCTGGCCATTCCCGGCGGCGAGGTTTTCCGGCCAGGCCCGCAGCAGGACCGGCCCACCGGGCTGCTGCGCGGCGTGGCCGAAGGCGCCGCCGTGCTGCGCGCGCATCCCCGGGCGCTGCAACTGGTAGGCGCCGACATGATGTGCAGCACCATCTACGGAATGCAGACGGTTCTGCTGATCCTGGTCGCCGCCCGGGCCGGGCTCGGAACGCACGGTTACGGCTACCTGTTCGCTGGCATCGGCGCGGGCGGCCTGGCTGGCACCGTGCTCGCCGGCCGGGCGCTGCGCTGCCCGCATCCCCGTGCTGTGCTGCTGGCCGCACTGGCGGCCGTCGGGCTGCCGATGCCGCTGCTGGCGGTCGCGCACTGGCCGGCGGCGGCTATCGCCCTGGTGTCGGTCACGGGTATCGGGGCCATCTTGGTGGAGGTGCTCGCCGAGACCGGCCTGCAGCGGATGCTGCCGCCCGAGGCCTTCGGCCGCGCCTACGGACTGGCCCTGCCCGTCTCGCTCGGCGGTATTGTCGCCGGGTCGCTCATCGCGCCGCTGCTGACCGGCGTGCTGGGCGAGACCGGGGCCCTCACCGCATGCGGTGCCGCGGTGGTCGGCTACGGGCTGGTGCTGCTTGCGCCGCGAGGCCGCCCGGCCAGCTCGGCCCTCCCGGCGGCGGACGCCCCCGCGGCTCAAGCCTGCGCGGCGCAGGCGGAACTGCTGGCCGCGGCTGATGCCTGACCGGCGGCTCCGCGCGAGGTGCCGTGCGGGGACAGTCCGACCGCTGACCGACCGCGCGCCGCACTCGTGCGGGTACGCCGGGGGTCAGCAGTCGGGAGTGCGTTGTCCGGGGGAGGACTCCTCAGCGAGGCGCCGCGGGACTGGGACGGAATCGGAGCCTTGCGTGTTCACCAGCTGATTCTGGCCTCCACCGGCCTGTGGTCGCTGCCGTTGGCCGGCAGCACCCAGGAGCTGTCTGGCGTCACGCCTCGGACCAGGATCTGGTCAATCCGCACCACCGGGAAAGACGCCGGCCAGGTGAAGCCGAAGCCGTCGCCTGCGACGTCCTGGGCGGAGTGCATCTGTGCGGTGAGATCGGCGAGCGCCCGGTCGTCCATGGTGCCGTTCAGGTCGCCGAGCAGCACCACTCGCTTACTCCTATCGGCGGCGATGGCCTTGCCGAGCGCCTGCACGCCTATGTCCCGCGAGGCTGTCCAATAGCCCGCCTTGGGGTTCACCCGTACCGACCCCGGGTGGGCCACGTAGACCGTCAGCGCTCCGCGGCCCGTGGTCACCGTGGTGCGCAGTGCCCGGTCCGAGGCCATCTTCTTGCCAGGCGGCATGGTGTCCGCCAGCGGCCCGTAGTCCATGATGTCGATCGGCTGAGTGTCCGACAGCGGCAGCTTGCTCCACAGCCCGACCGTGCCCTGGAGCGTGTGGTACGGGTATGCCTTCGCCAGCCCCTTCTCGTACATGCCCGCGGCCTGCGGGGTCAGTTCCACCAGCGCCAGCACGTCCGCGCCGGCGGCCGCCAGGTCGCGGGCGCTGCCGGCCGGGTCGGGGTTGCCTGCGTTGACGTTCTCACTGGCCACGGTGAGGAAGCCGCCAGGGCGGGACTTGTCGCTGAGTGCCCTGCCGTAGAGGTTCAGCCACACCACGGCCGGCAGGACCAGCGCGACCAGTGCGGTGGCGGAGCGGCGCCGCAGCGCCCCGGCCAGCAGTACCGGGATGAGCAGGCCAAGCCACGGCAGAAAGGTCTCCGCCAGGCTGCCGAGGTTCCAGCGCCAGTCCGGTATTTCAGCGTGCAGCAGCATGACCAGGGCCAGGAGCAGCGCCAGCGGCGCGAGCACCGGGCCGCGCCTCCATGGACGCGGCCAGCAGCCGATTCGGATCGTCCGGCGGATGCCCCCGCGCCAGGTCCCGGGGCGGACATCCCGGCGGCTGGCGCCCCCTTGCCCGGACTCCGGCGTGTCCGCCTGCGTCATCGTTGCCTCCAGTTTCATGAGCCGTCGCGAGAACCAGCAACTGCATGTCAGGGCGCCGGCTGCGCACCAGGGTCGAGGGCGGTATCCAGGGCCAGCACGAGGTTGCGGCCGGCTCGCAGCGCGTTCGGCAGGATGGTCCCGGCCGTGCCGGGCTGGCCGAAAGCGGCGGCCACGATCAGGGTGCTATGCCCGTTCAGCTCCTGCCGGGCCGCTACCAGCAGGCATCCGCCGGCGGCCTGCGTGCTGCCGGTCTTGAGGCCGACGATCCCGGCCTGGCCCAGCAGCGTGTTGGTGTTGCGGACCAGGCCGGCTACGGGAACGACTGCCGCGGACTCAGCCGTGATCGCGGCCAGCGCGGGTACTTTCATCGCCGCCATGCCGAGGCGGACCTGATCAGCCGCGGTGCTGACGGTTGACGAGTCCAGGCCGGAAGGGTCGGTGTAGCCGGTGCCGGTCATGGCCAGGCTGCGGGCGGCGGCGTTCATCCGGGTCGCGAACGCGGCCTCGCTGCCGGCGTCCCACCGCCCGAGTATCCAGGCCATATTGTCGGCCGACGGCAGCAGCAGCGCCTCCAGCGCCTGGCGCTCGGTGATCCTCTCCCCGGCCGCGACCGCCACCAGCGAGTCACCGTCGGCGACCTGCGACGGGTACTCGGCTGCCTCTGACGGCTCGACCGTAATGTCCGGACCTGATCCGCTCGCGGACAGGGGATGATCATGCAAGATCACGTACGCGGTCATCAGCTTAGCGACGCTGGCGATGGGCACCTGCCTGGTCGCACCCGGGCCGGCTGTCACGCCGTAGCCGCTGATGTCGGCGGCCGAGACCCCTCCGGCCGGCCACGAGACCGCGGCCAGCTGCGGCTGGCTCGGAGTGGCAGACCCGGCTGTCGGCGTGAACCCTCCGGAGGGCCACGACGCCGGCCCGGAGAGGGTCGTCGGCTTGAAGGGAGACCTGTGCGGCATCGCGATGACGAGGCCTGCCAGGCAGCCGAGTGCGGCCAGGCAGGCAAGCGCGGTCAGGCGCGTCCGGATCGTCCTGCGCAGCCGGTAGCCGGTTCGTGTTCCGTCCGGCCCCCGTAGGGGGCGACTGCTCGTTGGGTGCATGCCCGAGACGATGCGATACCGGCTTCACCGGTAGATCCGGCTACCGTCACAGCTGTGTCACAGCGGACGCCGAAGCGCCTCCCGTGACACGGTCGTGACTATGTCTGGACTGGTTCATGACATGGGCGCCGCGTAGTCAGGGCAGCGACACACGGCCGAGACCAGCGACGCGGCGCTCCGCGACTATACGGACGCCGGCGCGGACGTCGTGATGCTCGACGCGATGCTCCCG
>DASYBB010000044.1:0-250202 GCA_036501025.1 Streptosporangiaceae bacterium | reverse complement strand
CCCCGAGGCCGTAGTCGGCCGCCCGCGCGGGCGCACCAGCGGCGCCCGGGCTGTTGCCCTGCCGCACGGATGGCTCGACGACCGCGACTCCCGGCTCGTCCCGTACGGAGCCGAGCTCGACGACGGTGGCGGCTGAGCTGGCATCACTAGGGTAATCCTCAGCGAGTACCGATGGGACGGAGCACGGATGCCGAAGTACGTCTACGACTTCGCCGAGGGCAGCAAGGAGATGCGCGACCTGCTCGGGGGCAAGGGCGCCAACCTCGCCGAGATGACGAACCTCGCGCTGCCGGTGCCGCCGGGCTTCACGATCACCACCGAGGCATGCCAGCTGTACCTGAAGTCCGGCCGCGAGCCCGACGGGCTGGCCGACGAGGTGTCCGAGCACCTCGAGGCCCTGGAGAAGGCGATGGGCAAGAAGCTCGGGCAGTCCGACGACCCGCTGCTGGTTTCGGTGCGCTCGGGCGCCAAGTACTCGATGCCCGGCATGATGGAGACCGTCCTCAACATCGGGCTGAACGACCAATCGGTGCGTGGCCTGGCCGCACAGGCCGGCGACGAGCGGTTCGCGTTCGACTCCTATCGCCGCCTGATCCAGATGTTCGCCCGCACGGTGCTCGGCATCGACGGCCAGCACTTCGAGGACGCGCTGGAGCAGACGAAGCAGGCCAAAGGCGCGGCCAGCGACCTGGACCTGGATGCCGACGACCTGCGCCAGCTGGTGGAGGTATTCAAGGAGCTGGTCGTCACCCACGCCGGCCGGCCGTTCCCGCAGGACGCGCGCGAACAGATGGATCTCGCCGTCCGTGCGGTGTTCGAGTCCTGGAACACCGGCCGTGCGGTGATCTACCGGCGTCAGGAGCGGATCCCGTCCGAGCTGGGCACGGCGGTGAACATCTGCGCGATGGTGTTCGGCAATCTCGGCATGGACTCCGGCACCGGCGTTGCGTTCACCCGGGACCCAGCCAGCGGTGCGCAGGGCATCTACGGCGACTATCTGCAGAACGCGCAGGGCGAGGACGTCGTCGCCGGTATTCGCAACGCCGTGCCGCTCGCCGATCTGGAGAACGTCGACAAGAAGTCCTATAACCAGCTGCTCGGCTTCATGCAGGCGCTCGAGGAGCACTATCGCGATCTGTGCGACATCGAGTTCACCATCGAGCGCGGCACGTTGTGGATGCTGCAGACGCGGGTGGGCAAGCGCACGGCTGCCGCGGCCTTCCGGATCGCGGTGCAGCTGGTGGACCAAGGCCTCATCGACATGGACGAGGCGGTTTCGCGGGTCAGCGGTGCGCAACTGGCGCAGCTGATGTTTCCCCGGTTCGACGAGAAGGCGGCGGGTCGCAACCGGATCGCGAAGGGCATCAACGCCTCGCCGGGTGCCGCGGTGGGCAAGGTGGTGTTCGACTCCTACACGGCGGTCAAGTGGGTTCGTTCCGGCGAGTCGGTGATCCTGGTACGCCGCGAGACGAACCCGGACGACCTGAACGGCATGATCGCCGCGGCCGGGATCCTCACCTCACGCGGCGGCAAGACCTCGCACGCCGCCGTGGTGGCCCGCGGCATGGGCAAGACCTGCGTGTGCGGCGTCGAAGCACTCGACGTGGACACCAAGAAGCGGGTGATGCGCGCGCCGCACGGCGTCGTGGTGCACGAGGGCGACGTCATCTCCATCGACGGCACCTCCGGCGAGGTGTACCTCGGTGAGGTGCCGGTGGTCGACTCGCCGATCGTTCGGTATTTCGAGGGCCAGCTCGATCCCGAGGCCGCCGATGCCGACGACCTGGTGAAGGCGGTGGAACGGTTGATGGGCCACGCGGACGGCGCGCGTCGGATGTCGGTGCGGGCCAATGCGGACACCGCCGACGACGCCGCCCGCGCTCGGCGCTTCGGTGCGGAGGGCATCGGCCTGTGCCGCACCGAGCACATGTTCTTGGGCGAGCGGCGTCATCTGGTGGAGCAGCTCATCCTCGCCGACACCGACGAGGAGCAGGAGCGCGAACTTGCCGAACTGCTGCCACTGCAGCGCCAGGATTTCGTCGGCATCCTGGAGGCGATGGACGGCTTGCCGGTGACCATCCGCCTGCTGGATCCGCCGCTGCACGAGTTCCTTCCCGACATCACCGAGTTGTCGGTGCGGGTCGCCGTGGCCGAGGCTCGCGGCGAGAAGCGCGAGGGCGACCTGCGGATGCTGCAGGCGGTGCACAAGCTGCACGAGCAGAACCCGATGCTCGGCCTGCGCGGAGTCCGGCTCGGCCTGGTCATCCCCGGCCTGTACGGCATGCAGGTCCGCGCCATCGCCCACGCGGCCGTGGACCGGATCAAGGCCGGCGGCGACCCGCAGCCGGAGATCATGATCCCGCTCGTCGGCGCGGTGCAGGAGCTGGAGGCGGCCCGCGAGGAGGTCGAGCGGGTCCTGGCCGAGGTCAGGGAGGAGACCGGCACCGACGTGCCCGCGCTCATCGGCACCATGATCGAGGTGCCGCGGGCGGCGCTGACCGCCGGCGAGATCGCCCAGGCGGCCCAGTTCTTCTCGTTCGGGACCAACGACCTGACCCAGATGGGCTGGGGCTTCTCCCGCGACGACGTCGAGGGGTCGTTCTTCGGCCGCTACATCGAGCTCGGCGTGTTCGGCGTCTCGCCGTTCGAGACCCTGGACGCGGAGGGCATCGGCCGGCTGGTCAAGATCGCGGTCAAGGAGGGCCGGGAGACCCGGCCCGACCTCAAGATCGGCGTCTGCGGCGAGCACGGCGGCGACCCGGAGTCGGTGCACTTCTTCCACTCGGCCGGCCTGGACTACGTGTCCTGCTCGCCGTTCCGGGTCCCGGTCGCGCGGCTCGAGGCCGGGCGGGCGGCGGTCCTGGAGGCCGTGGGGGGCAGCGACAGCCGGTGACCCCGGGCTACGACGGCCGGGCCACGGCCCGGTGGGCAGCCGAGCCGTCGAAGCATGCGCGCAACACCGGGCGCGGTCCCTTCACCAGGGACCGCGCCCGCGTGCTGCACAGCGCCGCGCTGCGCCGGCTGGCGGCCAAGACCCAAGTCGTCGCGGTGGGGGAGGGCGACTTCCCGCGCACCCGGCTGACCCACTCGCTGGAGTGCGCCCAGATCGGCCGGGAGCTGGGCGGGGCGCTCGGCTGCGACCCGGACCTGGTCGACGCCGCGTGCCTGGCCCATGACCTGGGCCACCCCCCGTTCGGCCACAACGGGGAGACCGCGCTGGCCCAGCTCGCCGGGGGGTTCGGCGGGTTCGAGGGGAACGCGCAGAGCCTGCGGCTGCTGACCCGCCTGGAGGCCAAGGCGCCCGGCGCCGGCCTCAACCTGACCCGGGCCACGCTGGACGCCACCCTCAAGTACCCGTGGCTGGCCGCCGCCGGGGACGCGCCCGGCAAGTTCGGCGCCTACGGCGACGACGCGGCGGTGTTCGAGTGGGTCCGCGCGGGCGCGCCGGCCGGCCGGGTCTGCTTCGAGGCCCAGGTCATGGACTGGGCCGACGACGTCGCCTACTCCGTCCACGACCTGGAGGACGGGCTGCACGCCGGCGTCATCCGGCTCGACCAGCTGCGGGACCCGGCCGAGCGGACCGAGGTCGCGCAGGTCACGCTGGACACCTACTGCCCGCCGGGCTTCACCACGGCGGCCGAGCTGGGCGAGGTCTTCGCCGGCCTGCTCGGGCTGGATGTCTGGCCCGGCCGGTTCGACGGCGGCCCGGCCGCCGCCGCCGCGGTCAAGCACCTGACCAGCGAGCTGATCGGCCGGTTCTGCGGCGCGGCCGAGCAGGCCACCCGGCCGCCGGGCGCGCCGCCGGTCACCCGGTACGCCGCCGACCTGACCGTGCCCCGCCGGGCCCGGCTGGAGTGCGCCCTGCTGAAGGGCGTGACCGCGCGCTACGTCATGGCCCGGCGCGGCCCGGCCCAGGCCCGCGAGCGCGAGGTCATCTACGAGCTGGCCCGGGCCGTGCTGGACGGGGCGCCGGGCACCCTCGACCCGATGTTCGCGGCCGCGTTCGAGACCGCAGCCGGCGACGACGCCCGGGGCCGCGTGGTCGTCGACCAGCTCGCGTCGCTGACCGATACCTCCGCCATCTCCTGGCACGAGCGCCTCTGCGGCTGAGCGGGCGCACCTGCCCGCGCGCACCTGCCCGCGCGGACCTGCCCGCGCGCACCTGCCCCCGCGGACCTGCCCGCGCGGACCTGCCCGCGCGGACCTGGCCGCCCGGACCTGGCCGCCCGGACCTGGCCGCCCGGACCTGCAGCTCGGGCGCGTCCGGTGGTGGCGACAGCGTCAGGTGAGCGATCTGACAGCGCGCCCTGATGGGATATTCCGGTCGCGCCGGGAGCCTCCGCGCGGCGCGTTGCGTGCGCCCGGGCCGCGCGCCCCGGCCTGCCGGGGGCGGCCCGGCGCCGATGCCTTCCGGCTTATCCGAGCAAAGGGATTCCCGTGCATATCGTCAGGTCTCGTCCTGCTGTCGTGGCGCTGGCCCTCCTTCTGGCGGTGACCATGGCGGGCTGCTCGGCCGGCGGCCCGCGCACCGCGGCGGCGGCTCAGGGCCACAGCTCCGCCGCCGGGACGCCGGCCGCCGCGTCGCCGGCCGGCGGCCCGCCGGCCGCCGCGTCGCCGGCCGCCGCGAGGCCGGCCGCCGCGACGCCGGCCGCGCGGAACGCCAACGCCGGCCGGTCCCTGTCCGCCGTCGACCCCTGCTCGCTGGGCAGTCAGCTCACCGCGGAGATCGACCTGGTCAAGGTCAAGGCCGGCGCGCTGCCGGGCACGCGCGCCTGCAACTGGGAGGCAGCCAAGCTCGACGCGGACCTCACCGGCAGCAGCTACGCGGTGTCGGTATACATCTATGACCACGCGGGCCTGCCGGCGGCGACCGCGCCCCAGTCCGGCGACACGGTCACGCATTACCCGAGCCTTGAGGGTCACCAGGCGCGCCTGGTCAAGAACGCCGGAACCGGGAAGTGCACCGTCGCCCTCAGCGTCACGGCCTCGTCCAGGGCCGACGTCTCGGTCTACGGCAGTTCCCTGGCCGCCGACTGCGCCGCCGCCACCGCCGCCGCGGCCCCTGTCGCCGGTCAGCTGCCCGCCGTCGCCGGCCAGCTGCCCGGCGGCCAGCCCGGGAGTGCCGGCTCCGGTGCGGCCGGCCCGGCCAGCGCGCCCCGCGGCCCGCTGGCCGCCGTCGCCCCGTGCTCGATGGGCGCCCGGGTCACGGCCGGGCTGACCGTGGTGAAGTCCGGGCCGGGCTACTGCCAGTGGGTGTACGGGACGACGAAGAGCATCAAGACCGCTCAGATCGAGGCGGTCGAGGTCGACTTCGTGTACGGCGCGGGCCTTCGCGGAATCGTGCCCAGCCCGGACGTCACGATGGCGCCGTATCCCGCCGTCGACGGTCACCGGGCGAGCACGGAGACCGTCCCGTCGCTGAACTCGTGCTTCATCTCCGTCGGCGTGACGGCCTCGTCGCGGGTGGACGTGGGAGTGGACGACTACCTCGGCAGCTACGCCGGCGCCTGCGCGCTGGCCCGGAAGTTCGCGCCGATGCTGGCCCGCCAGCTCCCGGCGGCCGGCTGAGCCCGCGCGGGCCGGAACCCGCGGCCCGCGCAGTCCCGCGCAGACCCTCGCAGTCCCTCGCGGGCCACGGCGCCGCAAGCCCGCATCCCTATCCGCCCTCCACCAAGGAGCCCTCGTGAACCTCATGAACCGCCGGACGGCCCAGCTGGCCCTGGTCATCGCAGCCGCGCTGGCGCTGGGCGCCTGCTCAGGCAGCGCCTCGCCCGCCCGCCCGGCGACCTCCCTGACGGCGTCCGCGCCGGCCGGGGACCCCAGCGGCGGGGCCGCCCCGAACGCGGCGTCGGCCAGCCCCACGGCGGCGGCCAACGTGCTCGCGACGGTGAACCCGTGCCTCGTCCTGACCGCCGGGACGGTCCAGAAGTACCAGGTCACGGCGGGCAAGCCGAGCGGCCTCAAGCAGGACCTCCTGGCCCCCAGCCCGCAGACAGTCGTGCCCTACTGCGCGCTGGAGGTGCATGACGGCGGGCTGTATGTCCTGGACGTGCAGATGGAGCTGCAGGCCGGCCTGGGCGATCTCCGCGACAGCTCCAGCCTGTCGGTGTCGGCCGGCCCGGCGATCGACGGTCACCCCACGCGCCTGGTCCAGTTCACGGCGAAGGCCTTCGCGTACTGCGTCATCTCCGTCGGCGTCACGAGCACGTCGCGCTCCGACCTGGTCATGGCCAACGGCACCGGCAACTTCGCCCCGAACTGCGCCGAGGCCAGGAAGATCGCGCCGCTGGTCATCCCCCAGCTGCCCGCCAGCACCGGGTGACACCCCCGGCGCCGCCGGTTCGGATGCCGCTAACGTAGGTTCCGCAGATCTCCGGAAGGAACCCCGTGATGCCCGCAGCCCAGACATTTGTCATTGCCGGCGCCAGCCTGGCCGGCGCCAAGGCGGCCGAGACACTGCGCGACGAGGGCTTCGACGGCGCCATCGTGCTCATCGGCGCGGAGACCGACCGCCCCTACGAGCGGCCGCCGCTGTCCAAGGACGTCCTGCTCGGCAGCAAGGCCGCCGACTCGGCCTTCGTCCACGACGCCAGCTGGTACGCCGGGCATGACGTGGACCTGCGGCTGGGCACCCGGGTCACCTCGGTGGACCGCGGCGCCCGGCAGGTCCGGCTCGAGGACGGGTCGGCGGTCGGGTACACCCGGCTGCTGCTCACCACCGGCGCGTCGGCCCGGCGGCTGCCGGTCCCCGGCGCCGACCTGGACGGCCTGATGTACCTGCGCACCATGCCCGAGAGCGTGGCGCTGGCCGCCCGGCTCCGGCAGGGCGGCAACGTCGTCGTCGCCGGGGCGGGCTGGATCGGGCTGGAGGCGGCCGCCGCGGCCCGGCAGGCGGGCTGCGAGGTGACGATCGTCGAGCCCGAGGCCGCCCCGCTGCTGCGCTCGGTCGGCCCCGAGCTGGGCGAGGTGTTCGCCCGCCTGCACCGCAGCCACGGCGTCACCCTCCGCCTCGGCGAGGGCATCGCCGAGCTGCGCGGCGACGCCGCCGGCGGGTCCGTCGCGCCCGGCCAGGCGCACGGCACCGTCCGCCAGGTGGTGACCTCGGGCGGCGGCGTGCTGGACGCCGACTTCGTGATCGCCGGCATCGGCGCCGCGCCGAACGTCAGCCTGGCCGCCGACGCGGGCCTCGACGTCGAGGTCGGCATCGCGGTCGACGCGTCGCTGCGGACCTCCGACCCCGACATCTTCGCCGCGGGTGACGCGGCCAGCGCGTTCAACCCGTTGCTGGGCCGCCGCATCACCGTCCACCACTGGTCCAACGCGCTGAACGGCGGCCCGGCCGCGGCCCGGGCCATGCTCGGCCAGAGCGTCTCCTACGACCGGGTGCCCTACTTCTTCACCGACCAGTACGACCTCGGCATGGAGACGGCCGGCCTGCCCGAGCCCGGCACCTACGACCAGGTCGCCTACCGCGGCGATCCCGAGTCGCTGGAGTTCGTGGCGTTCTGGCTGAGCGGCGGGTCCGTCGTGGCCGGCATGAACGTCAACGTCTGGGACGTCAACGACGCCATCCAGGCCCTCATCCGGGCCGGCGGCGCGGTGGACGTCAAACGGCTCGCTGACCCCGATATTCCGCTGGGCGAGGTCTGAGCGCGGCTCAGGCGTACTGGCTGAGCCGGGCGCGCAGCTGCTCGGCGATGCCCTTGGTCAGGGCGATGAGCTCGGCCCGGCGGCCGGCCTCCAGCCGGTACTCGGGCACGGCCACCGAGATGGCCAGGCCCGGGCCGTCCCGGTCGGCCAGGATCGGCGCGCCGACGGCCCAGATGCCCGGGTCGACCTCGGCCCGGCTCTCGCCGCACTGCTCGGCCGCGATGCGGTCCAGGTCGGCGCGCAGCCCGTCCCGCTGGCCCGCCGGGACGGCGCGCTCCAGGTAGCGGTCCCGGACGGGGGCCGGTGACATCGCCAGCAGCACCTTGGCCCCGGCGCCGGTGTGCAGCGGCATGGCCCGGCCGACGTCGAAGGACAGCCGGATCGGGTGATCGCAGTCGATCCGGTCGATGCACACCGCGGAGTCCTCGATCCGGCGCAGCACCAGCGCCGTCTCCCGGCTGAGCGAGGCCAGCTCCTGGAGACCGGGCCGCCACAGGTCGGCCAGGTCGACCGTGGACCGCGCGACGTAGCCGATCATGATGGCCTTCGGCCCGAGCCGGTACCGGCCGTCGCCGGCCTGCTCCACCAGGCCGTGCGCCCGGAGCAGGCCGATGAGGCGGTACACGGTGCTGCGCGGCACGCCGACCGCGTGGCTCAGCTGGTCGACGGTGTGGGTCGGCCGCTCGGCGGTGAACTGGTCCAGCACGGTGAGCAGGCGCTGGCCGCTCTGCGTGCCGCCGGGGACGCCATTCTCCGGCATCACAGGTCCCTTGACGCACTCTGGTGCAGATCATACGATTATCGCAATTCGGGATCAGGTTCTCACATTATGAGAGTCAGTGGCGAGATAATGCCAGGGAAAACGCGTGTTTACCTGCTCGACGGGGGGACGCTCGTCATCGACGGGTACCACCTCTACTGGAACGCCGGTCCCGGCGGCCCGGTCCGGTTCCCGTGCTACAGCGTCCTGGTCGATCACCCGGACGGCAAGTTCCTGTTCGACACCGGATACGACCTGGCCCACGTCCGCAAAGTGCTGCCATTCGAGCTGCCTGAGCAGACCGCCGGCCAGACCATTCCCGGCCAGCTGAGCCAGCTCGGCATCGACCCCGGCGAGATCACCCACGTGATCAACTCGCATTACCATTTCGACCACGTCGGCGGAAATAAGCACTGCACCGGCGCGGTCACCCTGGCCCACGAGAAGGAACTGCAGGCCAGCCACGACCACCAGCCCTTCGAGCGCCTGGGCTACTCCGACCTGAGCTTCGACGAGATCGGGCCGCGCTACGAATTGCTGTCCGGGGACACCGAGATCGCCCGCGGACTGCACGTATTCGAGACGCCCGGCCATACCGCCGGCCACGTGAGCTTCATGGTCGAGCTCAGCGGGCGGCGGCCGATGCTGTTCACCGGCGATGCCATCTACACCCGGCAGAGCCTGGAGAAGACCATCATCTCCGGGTTCCACTACGACGCGGTGGCCAGCGTCGCCTCCATGCGCCGCCTGGCCGCGCTGGCCGTCGAGCATGATGCCGAGCTGTTCTTCTCCCATGACGCGGAGTCGTACCGGGACTGGCAGAAGGCGCCCGCCTGCTACACGTGAGGCCGGCCCGGCCCGACCATCTCCCCCGGAGGCGTGACATGCCGTCCAGTTCGCGGTTCCCCGCCATCGCGGCGGCGTGAGCCGGCGCCCGGCCATGGCCGCCGCGGTGGCCTGGGAGCATCGCGTCGAGACGCCCGCCGCGTCTCTGTTCGCGATTGAGCTGGGCCGCGGCCGGCCGGTCCTGTTCCTGCACGGGATCACGGCCAGCGCGTTCATCTGGCGGCCGGTCATGGACCGGCTGGCCCGGCACTACCGGGCGGTGGCCATCGACCAGCGCGGCCACGGCCGCAGCAGCACCGGGCGCGACGGCCGCTTCGACGCCGCGGCCGGCGCGGAGGATGTCATCGGCGTCGCCGCGGCGCTGGGGGCGGGCCCGGTGCTGGTGGTCGGCCACTCCCTCGGCGCGCGCAACGCCATCGCGGCCGGCGCGCGGCGGCCGGACCTGATCGCGGGGGTGATCGCGATCGACTTCACCCCGTTCATCGCCCCGGCCGCCTTCGACGCGCTCGACGCCCGGGTCGCCGGGGGCGCCCGGACCTTCGGCGACACCGCCGAGGTGGTCGCCTACCTGGCCGGGCGGTACCCGCGGCTGCCGCCGGACGCGCTGGCCCGCCGGGCGCGGCACGGCTACGCGCTCGACGCGGCGGGCGCGCTCCGGCCGCTGGCCGACGCTGCGGCCATGCGGGCGACCTGCGCCGGACTGCGGGCCGACCTGGCCCCGGACCTGAGCCGCCTGACCCGGCCGGCCCTGCTGGTCCGCGGGGCCGACAGTGCCTTCGTCTCGCCGGCCGCGCTGGCTGCGACCCGGGCGCTGCGCCCCGACCTGCCCGCCGTCGTCGTGGCGGGCGCCGATCACTACGTGCCTGAGGAACAGCCCGGCTACGTCGCCCAGCTCATCAGTGAATTCGGTGCTGAGGCGTTCGAAGGGAGCAGCTTGTGAGCGACGGAATCGAGTCCGGCCTGCGGGACCTGGCGCGGGCGCACCGCATCCTCGACCTCGAGGGTCACAACGACATGTCGCTCGGGCACCTGTCCTGGCGCGACCCCGAGGGCCGAGGGCTGTGGCTGAAGCGCGGCAACATCGGCCTGGAGGAAGTGCAGGACAGCGACTTCATCCTGCTCAGCTTCGACGGCGAGGTGCTGGAAGGGGACGGGCTGCGGCACCTGGAGTGGCCGATCCACTCCGAGATCCTGCGGGCCCGCCCGGACGTGAACGTGGTCGCCCACACGCACCCGTTCCACGCCACCGTGCTGTCGGCGACGACCGAGCAGATCCGGCCCTACACCAACGAGGGCGTCTGGTTCCCCGAGTCCGTCCCGCACTTCAAGCTGACCAGCGATCTGGTCAACACGCCCCTGCTCGGCCGGGAGCTGGCCGTCGCCCTCGGGCCGTCGGCCGCCGCCGTCCTGCTCAAGAACCACGGGGCGACGTTCGTCGGCACCGGCATCCGGGAGGCCACGCTGGCCGGGGTGTTCCTGGAGCGGGCGGCCCGGGTCCAGCTCACCCTGGCCGCCTCCGGGCTGGCCCACACCTATCCCGACGCCGACGAGATCCGCCAGAAGCGGCTCACGATCTATCCCGACCGGGCCGTCGAGAACTTCTGGCAGTACTACAACCGCAAGCTCGACCGGGTGGAAGGCAGCGTGACATGACTGAGGGCGACATGAGGCGGGCGGCCATCATCGGCACCGGGACGATGGGGCCGGGCATGGCGGCCACGCTGGCCCGGGGCGGCCTGGACGTCCGGTGCTTCGACACCAGCGCCGCTGCCCGCGAGCGGGTGCCGGGCGAGGCGGACCTGGCCCGCAGCGTGCTGGACCGCATCGGCGGGGCCGCCGCGGCCCAGCCGGGCACCGTCACGGTGCACGGCGACCTGGCCGAGGCGGTCGACGGCGCGGACCTGGTCATCGAGGCCGTGCCCGAGAACGCCGAGATCAAGGCGGCCGTCTTCGCCGACCTGGACCGGCTCGCGCCGGCCGGGGCCATTCTGGCCAGCAACACCTCGGGCATCCCGATTACCCGGATCCAGCAGTCGGTGGGTGACCCCGGCCGGGTGGTCGGCATGCACTGGTCCAACCCGCCGCACGTCATTCCCGTCATCGAGGTCATCGCCGGCGAGCGCACCGCTCCGGAGGTCGTGGAACGGCTGCGGACCATGATCTCGGATCTCGGGCTGATCCCCGTCCGGGTCCTGCGCGACGTCCCCGGATTTGTCGAAAACCGGGTACTCTACGCGATCATGCGCGAATGCCTAGCGCTGGTCGATTCCGGTGTCGTCTCGGCTGAGGAGCTCGATACCTGCGTGCAGTGGGGAATTGGCTTCAAGCTCGCCGTGATCCCGCCGCTGCAGCTCCTGGACGTGGCCGGGCTCGACATCTACCAGGCCGTGGCCGGCTACCTCAACGCCGACCTGGACGACCGCAAGGACGTCAGCGAGACGATCACCTTGCGGGCGGCCCGCGGCGAGCTCGGCATGAAGACCGGCAGCGGCCTGTTCAGCTACACGCCCGAGCAGGCCCAGGCCCTGCGCCAGCGGCGGGCCGCGGGCCTCGTCGCCGTGCGCAAGGCCCTGAGCGGGCCGTAGGCCGGCCCGATCACGACAACATCGACGAGGAGTTTCCAGATGGGGAGTTTCACCGGCCGGACGGCCATTGTCACCGGCGCCGCCCAGGGCATCGGGGCGGCGGTGGCCCGGCAGCTGGCCGCGCGGGGCGCGCAGGTCGTCGTGGCTGACCTCAACGAGAAGGGCGCGGCGCAGGTCGCGGCCGGCCTCGGCGAGCCCTGCTACGCGGTCGGCGTCGACGTCGGCGACGAGGCCGCGGTGGCCGGCCTGCACGCCGAGGTCATGAGCCGCAGCGGCCAGATCGACATCCTGGTCAACAACGCCGCCATCGTCCCGTTCACCGCCTGGGACGACGTCGACTTCGCCGAATGGCGCCGGATCATGCGGGTCAACCTCGACGGGGTCTACCTCATGTCCCGGGCCTCGTCCGCGCACATGCGCGAGCGGGGCTACGGCCGGATCGTCAACCTGGCCTCGAACACGTTCTTCGCCGGGACCCCGAACATGGCCGCCTACGTGGCGGCCAAGGGCGGCGTGGTCGGCTTCACCCGCGCGCTCGCCACCGAGCTCGGCGGCTACGGCATCACCGTCAACGCGGTCAGCCCCGGCCTGACCGAGACCGAGGGCACGCTCGGCAGCCCGCACGAGGACGCCTTCGACTTCGTCGGGTCGCTGCAGGCCCTCAAGGGCCGGGCCACGGCCGACGACATCGCCCCGGCCATCGTCTTCCTGGCCTCCGAGGAGGCCGGCTGGATCACCGGCTCGACCGTGAACGCGGACGGCGGGCACGTCCGCCACTGATCACGGGCACCCCGGGCCGCCCGCCCGGCGCGCGGCCGGTGCCGCCGCGCCGGGCGGCCGGGCTCACCGCCCGGTGATGCGCATGCTGATGCTCTTGGCCTGGGAGTAGTGCCTCAGCGCCTCAATGCCCTTCTCGCGGCCGTACCCGCTGTTCTTGTGGCCGCCGAACGGCATCTGCACCGACTGCGTGGACCAGGAGTTGATGTAGACCTGGCCGGCCTCGATCGCCTCGGCGACCCGGATGGCCCGCGACATGTCCGCGGTGAAGACGCCGCCGACCAGCCCGTAGTCCGAGTCGTTGGCCAGGGTCACCGCCTCGTCCTCGGTGTCGAACGGGATGACGACCAGCACCGGGCCGAAGATCTCCTCCCGGGCGATGCGCATGTCGTTGCGCACGCCGGTGTAGACGGTGGGCTCCACGTAGTAGCCGCCCGCGAGCGCCGGGTCGCGGGCCAGCGTGCCGCCGGTCTCGGCCCGGGCGCCCTCCGCAGCGGCGATCGTGAAGTACCGCTGCACCGTCTCGAACTGGTCGTGCGTGATCAGCGGCCCCACGTCGCGGCCGGGCCGCAGCGCGCGGGTGGCGGCCACCACCGCCGCGACGAAGCGGTCCTGCGCGGGCCGCTCGACCAGCAGGCGGGTGCCCGACGAGCAGACCTGGCCGGTGTTGGTCGCGTACGCCCGCACCGCCTCGGTCGCGGCGAAGTCCAGGTCGGCGTCGGCGAAGACGATGTTGGCCGACTTCCCGCCCAGCTCGAGCGTCAGCGGCAGGATGCGGTCGGCCGCGATGTGGCCGATCTCCCGGCCGACGCGCACCGACCCGGTGAACGCGACCTTGCGCACCAGGGGGTGCGCGACGATGGCGGTCCCGACGTCCGGCCCGCGGCCCAGGACGACGTTCAGCACGCCGGGCGGCAGCCCCTCGGCCGAGGCCAGCCGGGCCAGCTCCACGGTCGTGCGGGACGTGACCTCGGCGGGCTTGGCCACCACGGTGTTGCCGGCGGCCAGCGCCGGGGCGCACGCCCGGGCGGCCTGGTTGAGCGGCAGGTTCCAGGGCGTGATCACGCCGACGAGGCCGAACGGCTCGCGGAGCGTGTAGACGTGCAGGCCGGGCTGGATGTCGAGGACCTCGCCGGCGGGCAGGTTGACGAGGGCGGCGTAGAACTCGAAGTACTCGGCGGCGCCGCGCATCTCCGCGGCCGACAGGGCCAGCGGCTTCCCCGTCTCGGCGGTCTCCATCTCAGCCAGCGGGCCGGCCTCGGCCAGCAGCCGCCGGCCGATGGCGGCGAGGATGCGGCCGCGGTCCAGCGACCCGAGGTGCCGCCATGACGCGCGGGCGCGGTCGGCGGCCCGGACCGCACGGTCGACGTCGGCCGCGGTGCCCAGGCTCACCTCGGTGCCGGGCCCGCCGGTCGCCGGGTCGGGGAACGTGTGCGTCGCCCCGTCGCCGGACGGGGCGGGCGCGCCGTCGATCCAGTGCCGCAGCGGCTCGCTCACGAGGCCCCGCCGAGCAGGGTGTACATCTGGGTGTGGTCGGTGGCCGGGCTGACCTGGGCGGCGATGCGGCGCCACTGATCGGCGACGTGCCCGGCGACCTCGGCCGGGCGGCCGAGCGCGGCGGCCAGGCCGAGGGCGAGGCCGACGTCCTTGGCCATCAGCTGCAGCGAGAAGCCGGAGTCGAACCGGCCGCTGGCCATGAACTGGGCCACCTTGTTCTCGCTGGTGTTGCTCCGCCCGGAGGAGGCGTTCAGCACCTCCGTCATCGTGCCCGCACTGATCCCGAAGGACGCGGCGACGGCCAGGGCCTCGACGGTGACCGAGATGGTCGCCGCCGACACCAGGTTGTTCAGCGCCTTGGCGGCGTGACCGGACCCGATGTCCCCGACCCGGATGATCGTCGCCGCCATGGCGCGCAGCAGCGGGGCCGCGCGCCCCAGGTCGTCCTCCGCGCCGCCCGCGAGCACGGACAGGCTGGCCGCCCGCGCGCCGCGGACGCCGCCCGAGACGGGGGCGTCGAGCATGGGCAGGCCCCGTGCGTGCAGGCGGGCCGCGAGCGCGCGGGTGCGCAGCGGCTCGGACGAGCTCATGTCGATGACCAGGCACCCCGGCGGCAGCGCGCCGGCCACCTGCTCGCTTTCGAGCACGTCCTCGACGATCTGCGACGTCGGCAGCATGAGGATCAGTGCCTCGGCCGCGCCGAACGACTGCGGCCCGGCCGCGGCGGCCGCGCCGGGGTGCCCGGCGACGAACCGCTCCGTCACGCCGGGCGCGATGTCCGAGACGGTCAGCCGGAAGCCGGCGTCGGCCAGATGCCCCGCCATCGGGGTGCCCATGTTGCCGAGGCCGATGAAGCCGACCCGGGTGATCGTCATTCCGGCGCGCCCGGGGCCGCCGGGGCTGTGGTGCCCGGGGCTGTGGTGCCCGGGGCTGTGGTGCCCGCCGCCGTGGTGCCCGCCGCCGTGGTGCCCGGCGCCGCGGCGTCCGGCGCCTCGGCGTCCATCGCGGCGAAGACCTCGGCGGCGGAGCGGAACGCCTCCAGCGCGGCCGGCCCGCCGCAGTAGAAGGCGCTCTGCATCAGGACCTCCTTGATCTTGTCCCGGGAGACGCCGTTGTTGACGGCCCCGCGCACGTGGGCCTTGAACTCGACGGGGCGGTTCAGCGCGGTGATCATGGACAGGTTGATCAGGCTGCGTTCCTGCAGGCTCAGCCCGGGGCGGTTCCACAGGTCACCCCAGCAGTACTGGGTGACGTACTCCTGGATGTCGCGGGAGAAGTCGGTGGCGGCGGCCAGCGAGGCGTCGACGTGGGCGTCGCCCAGCACGCGCCGGCGGGTGGCGAGCCCGGCGTCATACAGATCTTGATTCACGGCAGGTCCTCCGGCGGTGAGCGGGCGGGGGGAGCAGGAGCGGGGACAGTCAGATGCGCGCGAGATCGGCCCAGTCCGAGATGGTGAAGGCGCCGTCGCCGCCCTCGTCCACGTGGCAGGCCGAGCGCCCGCCGAAGTGGCCGGGGAACACCAGCCAGGACCGGTCGGCGGCCTCGGCCAGCAGGCGGCGGCGGGTGGCGCGGGCCTGGGCCGGGTCCTCGCAGAAGCAGCTGTTGAGGTCGGGGTCGCCGATCTGCGCCGGCGAGTGCAGGATGTCGCCGACGAACAGGGCGCCGGCGTCTCCCGACTGCAGCCGGAGCACCGCCGAGCCGGGGGTGTGGCCGGGCGCCGCCTGCAGGACCAGGTCGGAGTTGATGCGGTGCTCGCCGGCCCACAGGTCGACGAGGCCGGCCCGGTGCACGGGCTGGACGCTGTCCTCGAAGACGTTCTGGTTGCCGTCGCCCGGCGGCCGGGGCGTGCGGACCGGATCCCAGAACAGGAAGTCGGGCTCGCAGATGAGGTAGCGGGCGCGGGGGAAGGTCGGCACCCAGTCCCGGCCCTCCAGCCGGGTATTCCAGCCCACGTGGTCGACGTGCAGGTGGGTGTTGATCACGATGTCCACGTCGTCCGGCGAGACGCCGGCCGCGCGGAGGTTGTCCAGGTAGGCCGTGTCGTGGTGGCCGTAGACCGGAGCGTACGGGCGCTCCTTGCCGTTGCCGGCCCCGGTGTCGAGCACGATCGTCGTGCCCTGGCTGCGGATGAGCCACGTGTGCAGCACGGTGCGCAGCGTGCCCCGGGCGGCGTCGTAGAAGTCGGGGTCGAGCCAGCCCGCGTTGTCCGCCCACCAGGCGGGCTGGCTGTCGGGGAACAGGAATCCCGGCGTGCCCGGGCTCGGCCCGGCATATTCCTGGACGCGGGTGACCTCGACGTCGCCGAGCAGGATCCGGGCCGGCTGGCTCACCACGACCGGTTCGCCTCGGGGACCGGGTAGAGCTCCGCCACGGCGGGCGGCACGGCGGCCGACACGAAGTTGGCCGTCTCCAGCAGCCGGGGCGTCCAGTTATTGCCCTTGGCCATGCTGCGGGTCTCGGCCATGTAGGCGCTGCGCGCCTGCACGTCGTCAGTCATCTGGCGCTCGCGCGCCTCCCACGCGGCCAGGGCCTCGTCGATGCTGTCGTACTGGTCCAGCGCGTGGGCCAGGTCGACCCCGTTGACGATCCCGACGCCGGCCCCCTGGCCGAGCGCCGGGCACATGGCGTGGGCCGCGTCGCCCACCAGCACCGCCCGGCCGGACGACCACGGCGTGACGCGGTTGGTCTGGTAGTTGTCATGCCGGCCGCCCTCCGCCTTGCCGGCCAGCTCGACGATCGGGATGAGGTGCGGGAAGCGCTCCGACCAGACCTCGACGTCGACCGGGATCCGCGACGCGCGCTCGTTCTTGGTCTCGGCCATGAAGGCGATGTAGAGCTGGTCCGGTCCCATCGGGTGATACAGCACGCGCATCGCGTCCGGCTCGAGCGTCCAGTAGTCGAGCACGCGGTTCCACGCCTGGCCGCGGAACTCCTCGGGGCGCGGGATCAGCACCCGGCACACGCCGTCCGAGTACTTCTTGCGCTCCTGGCCGAGGTCCGTCAGCGAGTTGCGCACCGCCGACCCGGCCCCGTCGGTGCCGATGACCAGGTCGGCCGGAAGCGCGCTGCCGTCGGCCAGCAGCAGCGCCCCGGCCGGGTCGGCGCCGACCGCGCGCGAGGCCGTCACGATCTCGACGCCCGCCGCGCGGGCCGCGTCGGCCAGCAGCGCGTGCAGCTTGGGCCGGGTGATGGCCCAGTAGGGGAAGCCGGGCACCTCCTCCGACACCGACACCCCGTTCAGGAACGTCTGGTAGACGTCCGGGAGGACGCCGTTCTCCCGGACGGAGGCCGCGACGCCGATGACCTCCAGCGCCAGCATCGCGTTGCGCCACATCACGATGCCGGCCCCGAAATCGCGCACGGTGTCGTTCTGCTCGTGCAATCGGACGGACCAGCCGCGCTGCGCCAGCGCGGTGCTGACGGTGAGCCCGGCGAAGCCGGCCCCGGCCACTTCGGCGTGCCGGGCCGGCGCTTGTGGTGTTGTCATCGCAGTGCCTTTCAGATCGTGCGTCGCCGCGGGGTGGCGGGCAGTGGCTCAGGCCGGGGTGGCGGCGGTTCCGGCGGCGGCCGGCACGCCCAGCAGCTCGAGTGACGGCCGGTGCAGGATGGCGTGCAGTTCCTCATCCGTGACGGGGGTGAGGGCGAACTGCTGCATGTGGGCCACGACGCGCGTCAGCGCGGCCGCGGTCCCGCCCGCCGAGACCATCGGGGAATCGCTGCCGAACAGGACCTTGTCGAGGACGCCGTACTCCTTGGCCGCCGACAGCGCGGTGGCCAGGACCGTCGGCCGGCTGGCGATGGCCGAGGTGTCGGCGTAGACGTTCGGGTGCCGCCGCATGACCACGACGGCCTCGTGCACCCAGGGGTGGCCCATGTGCGCGATTACCATCCGCAGCTCGGGGAAGGCGATCGCGACGTCGTCGAGCAGCAGCGGGTTGGCATCGACCAGGCGGCCCGCATTGGCGAAGATCGCGCCCTGGTGGATCATCACCGGCAGCCCGAGGCGCTCGGCGGCCGCGAAGACGCGCATGGTCAGCGGGCTCAGCGGTGACGTGCCCTGATAGATGGGGCCGAGCTTGATGCCGCGCAGCCCGAGGTCAGCGTGGCAGCGCTCGATCTCGTCGACCGCGTCGTGGCGGGTCGGATCCACGGACATGAAGCCGACGGTCTGGCCGCCGACCTCGCGGACGAACGCCGCCACCGCGTCGTTGGGCACCATGATCCCCGACGCCCGGGCCTGCAGCCCGAACACGATGGTGCGCGCGGCGGGGGCGGCCTGCCGGCGGTAGGACTCGACGGTCACGCTGTCGATGGCGTCCTGGGCCAGCCGGGTCGAGACGCGGCCCAGCCCGTCGGTCCACGGCGGACCCTGGTGCTCGGGGACCCAGAAGTGCGTGTGGACGTCGGTAATCATGATCGGCTACGCCTCGCTTCGCAGGTTCGGAATCGCCAGTGCAGCGGGGAAGGCAGGCCCAGCCAGAGCGACAGGGGCGGGAGATTGAGGCTGATGTGACGGCGATGACGAGCAGGGGCGTGATCCGGAAAAGGGCAAGGCGGCATGTCGGTGATCGGCAGATCACCATTACGTGGGCTGCTTGTCTCCAGAGAGTACGTCTACCATACTAGTTGGTCAAGAGGCCGATCATCGAAGACGTGATGCAGCTCAGGGGAAACGGCGATTGCCTGACCGCCCCCCGTTAAGGTTCCCTGGCTGCGAGCCGGTTTACCATGTCAGATCCAGATCCGCGGAAAAGCAAGAGGCGGCCGCCGAGCCCGGGGGCCGGTCCGGCCGGGACAGTGACTGGGCCGGCCTCGGGCGCGATGCATCGCTAGTATGGTAGTCCGGGGTGAATCGAAGCCGTCCACGCCCGAGCGCGATACTCGTGCCAATGAAAGGGTGGATCACGGTCTCAT
This sequence comes from Streptosporangiaceae bacterium, assembly GCA_036501025.1. Classification (GTDB taxonomy): domain Bacteria; phylum Actinomycetota; class Actinomycetes; order Streptosporangiales; family Streptosporangiaceae; genus DASUBV01. The sequence continues at coordinate 231,173 of DASYBB010000044.1, read as the reverse complement.
GGCGAGGTCTGAGGGACGCGCCGGCGGCGGCCGGGTGCGGTCGAGTCGGGATGCCGCCGTGGCCGCGCGGGCCGCACCCGGCAGCGCCGGTAAAGGATCAATGAAAGACGCCATTGCCGCGCAATTGCGGGAGGAGATTGCCTCGGGAACCATTCCCTTCGGCGAGAAGCTGTCCGAGGCGCGGCTGGCCCAGCGCTTCGGCGTCAGCCGCATGCCCGTGCGGGAGGCGCTCAAGGAGCTGGAGGCGGCCGGCTTCGTCGCCATTGAGCACCGGCGGGGAACGTTCGTCCGGCGGCTCAGCCGACGCGAGATCCTCGACCTGTTCGAGGTCCGCGAGGCCGTGGAGTGCATGGCCGCCCGGCTGTGCGCGGGCCGGGCCGGCAACGAGATCCTCGCCCTGCTCGATGAGGTGATGTTCGCCATGGCTGATGCCGCGCAGGGCGGAGATGCCGACGGCTACGTGGCGGCCGACGAGCGGCTGCACGAGCTGATCATGCGAGGCGCCGGCAACGGCCCGCTGGCCGACTATTACCGCCTGCTCGTGCAGCAGCTGCACCGCGGCCTGCTGTCCTCGATCGTGACCCGGCGGGAGGGCCGGATGAAGCGGTCCCTGACCGAGCACCGGGCGATCGTGGCCGCCATTTCCTCCCGCGATGCCCCGGCCGCCGAGGCCGCGATGCGCGCCCACGTGCAGCAGGGCCGGCTGGAGCTGGCCGACGAGGTCCAGCACAAGTTCGCCCTGTAACGGGCCAGGCCCGCGGCCGGCCGGCGGGCCGGCTTAGCCGCGGATCCGGATCTGACATGGTAAATGGGCCGGCGGCCGATCCCCCCGGCTCGCGGCCCGTTCGGGCCGCCGTTGTTTCCGCTGAGCTACCGCCATATTTCTGCTGATCTGCCCCTTGACCAACTAGTATGGTAGACGTACCCTCTGGGTACCAAGCGGCCAATCACTGACATAAGCATCGCGCCCTTCCCAGATCGGATCACGCCTCGCCTGTCGCTACGGGCCGTGGAATGACGCCCGGAAGCCTGAATGCCGGACCGAGTCCGCCCCCGGTGGCCGGCTCATTGACTCTTGTTGAGGAGCACCATGCGTACCGCCCGCCGTGGTGTTCCCGGCTTCCCCGGAAGCCGCCTGGATTACTGGCTCGACCGTCAACGCTGACGGGGACACGTCCGTCACTAACCCCTGAAAGGGGCCGGCATGACAGAGGTATCCGATAAGACGGGTGGCGGTGCTCCCGGTGAGGGGCTTGCCTCGGAGATCGAGTCGCACTCGATCGACATCATCCCGGATAATGAGCGCGGCGGCAGGGTCAGCGGTCAGTTCACCCTGTGGTTCGCGACGAATGCCAATGTCTTTAACTTTGTGCTCGGCGGGTTCGCGATCATCTTGTTCGGCCTGAACGTCTTCTGGGCGCTCATCGCCATGTTCCTCGGCGCTTTCCTCGGGCTGGCCTTCACCGCGCTGCATGCCGTGCAGGGACCGCGGCTCGGGGTGCCGCAGATGATCCAGAGTCGCGGCCAGTTCGGCTTCTACGGCGCGATCTTCGTCTTCCTCGCATCGATCGTGCTCGACATCGGGTACCTGGCCGCCCAGCAGGTCGTCCAGGCCGAGTCGCTGAATGACCTCGCCGGATCGGTCAGCATTCCGATCTGGATCATCATCGTGACCATTCCCGCGGTGCTGCTGGCCATCTTCGGCTACGCCTGGATCCACCGGATCCAGCCGGCCCTGACCGTGCTGTTCGGCGCGTCGCTGCTGGCGGCCGTGATCCTGACCGCCATCAGCGGAGACCACCTGGCTAAGGGCCTGGGTGGTACCCACCTGGCCAGCTTCCCGGCCTTCATCGCCGCGGTCGGGCTGTTCTTCATGAACATGCTGAGCTGGGCCGTCTACGTCTCTGACTACTCGCGGTACCTGCCGCGCAACACCAGTGCCCCGCGCATCTACTGGGCCGTGTTCGGCGGCAACGCCCTGGGCGCCTGTCTGTACGGGGGCCTGGGGATCTACATCACGGCCCTCGCGCCGAAGGCCGACAGCGTGGCCTCGGTCGGCTCCATCGCGGGCAAGTGGATCCTGCCGATCCTGGCCATCAGCCTGCTCGGCAGCGACGCGCTGAACGCCTACACCGGGATGCTCGCCCTCGAGAGCGTACGCAGCACCTTCCAGAAGGTGGTGGCGTCGCGGACCGCTCGCATCGTCGGCCTGCTGGTGATGTTCATCATTGCCACGATCCTGGCCGAGTCCGGTTACAAGACGTTCCTGACCTCGTTCGAGAACTTCATCAACGTGCTGCTGTTCTTCTTCGTCCCGTGGAGCGTCATCAACCTGGTCGACTTCTACCTCATCAAGAAGGGCCGGTACGACGTCAAGTCGTTCTTCACCCCGAAGGGGGTCTACGGCGGCTGGCGCTGGACCGCGCTCATCCCCTACGTGATCGCGCTCGCCGCCCAGGTGCCCTTCATCGAGCAGACCCTCTACACCGGGCCGCTGGTGAAGCACCTCGGCGGCGCTGACATCTCCTGGCTGGTCGGCTTCGTCGTGGCCGGGGTCGGCTACCTCATCGCGGTCCGCATCACCGGCGACGAGGAGCGGGTCCCCGCCGGCGAGGCCCAGGACGCGGTCGCCTCCTGACGCCTGCGCCGCCTGCCCCGCCGGTGCCGCCGGGGCAGGCGGCGGCAGGACGCCTCAGGGCAGGATGGCGGCCACCGCGGCCGGCAGGTCGGTCAGGTCGGGCAGGGCGGCGTGCGCGCCGGCCGCCCGGAGGTCGGCCAGGCTGAACGACCCGGTGGCCACGCCGACCGCCCGGGCGCCCGCGGCCAGGGCCGCCTCGATGTCGAGCGGGGTGTCGCCGACCAGCACGGTCGCCTCGCCGCCGAAGTCGGCCCCGTAGCGGGCCGCGGCGTTGCGCCGGGCCACCGGGACCAGGTCGGCGCGGACCTCGCTCTCCTCGCCGTAGGCCCCCGCGGCCAGGTCGAGAAACTCGGTCAGGCCCAGTGCGTCCAGCTTGACCTGCGCCATGGCCCGCAGGTTCCCGGTCAGCGCCGACTGGACGACGCGGAGCCCGGAGCGGCCCGCGGCTACCGCGGCGAGGGCCTCGCGCACGCCGGGCAGGACGCGCCCGTACGTCGCGACCTGCTCGGCCAGCGCCGGCGCGTGCCGCGCCAGGACCGCATGGAACTCGTCCATGACGCCGCGCGGGTCGGCCACGCCGGCCGCCAGCAGGACGTCCACCGCGATCGCCCGGTCGGTCCGCCCGGCCATCGACACCGTCACCGACGGCAGGTCGCAGGCGAACATCTCCTGCAGCCCCAGCCGGTACAGGGCCGGCCCGACACGCCCGGCGCGGAGGAGGGTGTAGTCGACATCCCAGAGCACGAGCACGCTGCTGGCCACGCCCGGAGGCTATCAGGCCGGTACTTTCCGGCCGGTTCCCGGCGGCGCGCCCGCCAGCGCGGCCCGCGCCCGGACGGCCGCGGCTAGACTCGGCCCGACGGGCAGGACAAGCGAGCGGAGGGCGCTGACGTGCCAGGCCGGATCCGCGACGAGGACATCGCGCTCGTCCGCGAGCGCTCGGCCGTCGACGAGGTTATCGGGGAGCACCTCCAGCTGCGCAACGCCGGCGGCGGGTCGCTGAAGGGCCTATGCCCGTTCCACGACGAGAAAACACCCTCGTTCAACGTGACCCCGGCGCGGGGCCTGTGGTACTGCTTCTCCTGCGCCGAGGGCGGCGACGTCATCAAGTTCGTGCAGAAGATCGACAACCTCGGCTTCGCGGAGGCCGTCGAGCGCCTCGCGGCCCGGATCGGCATCGAGCTCCGCTACGAGCAGGGCGGCCACGTCCCGGGCCAGGAGCACACCCTGCGCCGCCGCCTGGTCGAGGCCCACCGCGCCGCGGCCGACTACTACGCCGAGCAGCTGTCCGCCCCGGCCGCCGCGGCCGGCCGGGAGTTCCTGTCCTCGCGCGGCTTCGAGCGCGCCGACGCCGAGAAGTTCGGCGTCGGGTACGCGCCCGACGAGTGGGACGCTCTGATCAAGCACCTGCGCGGGCGCGGCTTCACCGAGCAGGACCTGCTGGCCGGGGGACTGGCCCGGCAGGGCCGGCGGGGCGCCATCGACATGTTCCGCGGCCGGCTGATCTGGCCCATCGCCGACCTGGCCGGCGACGTGCTCGCGTTCGGCGCCCGCAAGCTGAAGACCGACGACGACGGCCCCAAGTACCTCAACACCCCCGAGACGCCCCTGTTCAAGAAGAGCTCGGTGCTGTACGGGGCCGACCTGGCCCGGCGCGCGATCTCGCAGCGCCGCCAGGCGGTCATCGTCGAGGGCTACACCGACGTGATGGCCTGCCACCTGGCCGGCATCGACACCGCCGTGGCGACCAGCGGCACGTCGTTCGGCGCGGGCCACATCGGCATCCTGCGCCGCCTGCTCATGGACGCCAGCCAGTTCCGCGGCGAGGTGATCTTCACCTTCGACGGCGACGCGGCCGGCCAGAAGGCGGCGCTGCGCGCGTTCAGCCTCGAGGAGAAGTTCGTCACGCAGACCTTCGTCGCGGTCCAGCCCGACGGGCTGGACCCGTGCGACCTGCGGCTGAAGAACGGCGACGCCGCGGTCAAGGACCTCATCGCCCAGCGCGTGCCGCTGTTCGAGTTCGCCATCCGCAGTGTCCTGGTCGAGCACGACCTCAACACCGCCGAGGGCCGGCTGGCCGCGCTGGACGCCGCCGCGCCCATCGTCGGCAAGATCAAGGACCGCGGTCTCCGCCAGCTCTACGCCGTCAGCCTCGACCGCTGGACGGGGCTCATGGACGAGCGTTTCGTCATGGACCGGGTCCGCCAGCACGCCGCCCCCGCGGCCAGCTCCGGCCCGCCGCGGCGGGGACGCGCCGAGGAGGCCCGGGAAGTGCCCCGCCCGCGCGCGGCGGCGCCGGCGCCGTCGGCCTACGACCGCCGGGATCCGGTCCTCCAGATCGAACGTGAGGCGCTCAAGCTGGCCGTGCAGCGCCCGGCCCTGTGCGGCCCCGTGTTCGACGCGCTCGGCGCCGCCTGCTTCACCGCGCCGGTGCACGCGGCCGCGTTCGAGATCGTGGTCGGGTGCGGCGGCGCGGGATCGGCGCCGGGCGGCCGCGAGTGGGCCGAGCGGCTCCGCAACGCCGCCGGGGATGATCAGCTGCGGGGGTTCGTGACCCAGCTCGCCGTGGAGCCGCTGCAGGCGCCCCGGGCCGACGGGGAGCCCGACGCCCGGTACGCGTCCGAGGTGCTGGCCCGGATCGAGGAGCTGGCCGTCAGCCGGCAGATCGCGCAGATCAAGTCGCGGCTGCAGCGCATGAACCCGGTCACTGAGCAGGCCGAATATCACCGGATGTTCGGCGACCTGATCGCGCTGGAGCAGCGCCACCGGGTCCTGATCGAGCCCGCGGCTGACGCCCTGCAGTAACGGCATGCATGCGCTCGGCCGGCTCCGGCACTAGCTTTTTGGTGACAATAATCTAACCGCTCTAACTCCCATTTCCTGCCGCAGACTGTCTGCATGAGCGTTACCGCAGCACCGCGCGTGGACCAGGTAGCCGGTCTCATCACTCAGGCGCGAGAACGCGGGACGATCACCATGGGCGAGCTCAGCACCGCCTTCGAGCGGCACGACCTGCCCCAGGCGGCGGTGGACGAGGTCCTCAAGCTGCTGGCCGACGAGGGCGTCGAGGTGATCGAGACCGCGCCGGACGAAACCGAGCCGGAGGCCTCCGATCCCCGCCCGGCCGCCGCCGAGGCCGCCCGCCGCGCCGCCACCGGCGACCTGGTCCGGATCTACCTCCGCGAGATCGGCCGGGTGCCGCTGCTGACCGCCCAGGACGAGGTGGAGCTGGCCAAGGCCATCGAGGCGGGCCTGTTCGCCGAGGAGAAGATCCACGGCGACTTCGCGGCCGGCACGCTCCTGGGCGAGCTGTCACTGGTCTCCGCCGAGGGCCTGCGGGCCAAGCAGCGCCTCATCGAGGCCAACCTGCGGCTGGTCGTCTCGATCGCCAAGCGCTACATCGGGCGCGGCCTGGTGTTCCTGGACCTGATCCAGGAGGGCAACCTGGGCCTGATCCGCGCGGTGGAGAAGTTCGACTACACCAAGGGCTACAAGTTCTCGACGTACGCCACCTGGTGGATCCGCCAGGCCATCACCCGGGCCATCGCCGACCAGGCGCGGACCATCCGGATCCCGGTGCACATGGTCGAGACCATCAACAAGATGGCCCGCATCCAGCGCCAGCTGCACCAGGACCTGGGCCGCGAGGCCAGCCCCGGCGAGATCGCCGCGGAGATGGGCCTGCACCCCGACCGGGTGGCCGAGATCCAGCGCATCGCGCAGGAGCCGGTGTCGCTGCAGTCGCCGATCGGCGAGGAGGACTCCGACCTCGGGGACTTCATCGAGGACGCGGACGCCGTGGTCCCGATGGAGGCCGCGGCGTTCATCATGATGCAGGACCAGCTCGACCGCGTCCTGGACAACCTCAGCCTGCGGGAGCAGCGGATCATCCAGCTGCGGTTCGGGCTGACGGACGGCCACCCGCGGACGCTGGAGGAAGTGGGCCAGGAGTTCGGGGTGACCCGGGAGCGGATCCGCCAGATCGAGTCCAAGACCCTGGCCAAGCTCCGGCACCCGAGCCGGGCGCAGATGCTGCGCGAGTACCTGGCCTGAGGACCCGGTGCGGAAGCCGGCCGGGGGAGACATCTCCTAGCGGTAGATGTCCTTGCGGTGGTCGATGTCGATCACGTCGACGACGTGAGCGTCGGAGACCACGGTGTAGACGATCCGGTAGTCGCCGACCCGGATACGGAGCAGATCGGGCAGGCCCTGCAGAGACTTGCAGCCGCGCGGCCGCGGGTCGGCGGCGAGCGCGTCGATCGCCTTGGCGATGCGGCGGCGGACCACCGGGTCGATACGCGCGAGATGGCGACGCGCCCGTGCCTCGAACAGGATGGTGTAGCTGTCGGACGACATGGAACGGATCGCCTTCCGGGTGCGGCCGAGCTCAGGATCCCCGTTCCGGGTGTGGCTGCTGCGCCGTTCCGGCGCCTTTCATGGTGCGCCGTTCCGGCGCCTTAAGGTCCTGCCTGCGATCAGAGGCCGAGCTCGGCCTTGACCTGTTCCCACGGTACCGGCTCGCCGCCGGATTCGTGGTCGTCACGGACAGCCCCGAGGACAGCCACGTCGGCGATGTCCTCGGCCGTCTCGATCAGCTTGTCGAGACTGGCCCGCACCACCGCGCGGGTCGCCTCGTCGACGCCGGCGACGCTTTGCCATACCTCGCGGCAGGCCTCAACCGTGGCATCCTGCCGTGCCCGGGCCTCGTCGGCAGCTAGCTGAGCAGCGGACACGACAACGGCCAGGCGCCGGCCTCGGCGGGTGAGGTACGTGGCCTCGCCGCCGTAGACGGCGCGGTTCACGACCTCGGCGAGATGCTCCCTGGCCTCCGAGATCGGCATTTCCGTTACTGCTTCACTCACGTGTCCAGCATAGCCACTTGTACGAAACGTACAAGCGGACACCAGCCGACCCGCGCTAGTTGCGGGTGTTGCCGTCCTGGCCCAGGGTGGTGAAACTGCTGCCGTCGCCGAGGTCGCGGTGGCCGTTGCCCCCGGTGCCCTGATCGTGGCTGTGGCGGCCGGGGGCGTGCTCGCTGACCTTGTCCTTTGCGGTCTTGGCCAGCTGCGGGACCCGGTTGCGGACCTCGTCGCTGATCTTGGTCCCGGCGGTGGCGGCCAGGCCGGCGGCCTGGGCCTGGACGGTGCCGGCCGCCTGCTGCACGGCGGGGTGCTCGGCGACCGTCTTGGCCGCCTTGACCAGCTGGTCGTAGCGCTCCCGGCCGGCCCGCGCCCCGAGGACGAAACCCGTGGCCAGGCCGGCGAGGAAGCTGATCCGGTACTTACCCATCTCGACCACTCCTCGTGAGGTCCGCGTGCCGTGCCGGGGCACCGGGCAGCTGCTGCCCCGGCCGGGGCACGACGATGACCTACCTCATGCCCAGGGCAGTCGCTCTTATGCGCGAGGATCTTGGGGCTGGCTCGCGCGCCCCTCCGGGTGCGCTACCCTAGTGTCCGCGATAGCGGCGGTCCGGGAGGTTCTGGTCTCGGCCCGGCAGGCCGCCGTCGAGACGGTCCCGCGTAGCTCAATTGGCAGAGCAGCCGGCTGTTAACCGGCAGGTTATAGGTTCGAGTCCTATCGCGGGAGCCCAGCTAGCAGCCCTCTCACCTGCAGTGTTGCAGGAAGAGAGTGATCATGGCGCGGCGCGCTCGATGGCCGTCCGCCAGGTGTCTGCGTCGTTCTCGGCCTCTTCCGCCTTGCCGCCATGGCCCTACCGGACAGGCCGCCTGAGGCCGTCCTCGGCCCGCGGCGGCCGCGCTGGTGCCGCGCAGCTCATGGCAATGCAGCGGGCCTCGGGCAAGAAGCTCAGCCCCGCGGACCAGCGCGGCCTGCGGAGCTATCGCGTCGCCGGCCTGCTGCGGGATGGCCGACCGATACCATCACAGCATCTGACTCTAAGTGAGGTTCCGGGATGCGAGCACAGGACCAGGGCGGCCGCCGTGGCCGGCCGGGGCGCGGCCTGTCAGTGGACCGGATCGTGACCGCCACCCTGGAGCTGGTTGACGAGCAGGGCATCGGGGCCGCGACCATGCGGGCGGTGTCCGAGCGGCTGGGCGTCCGCTCGATGTCGCTGTACCGGTACGTGCACGATCGCGACGAGCTCTTCGACGCGGTGGTGGAGCGCATCGTGAATGAGCTCGGCGACGATCCCGATGTCCGGCCGTACCCGGTAGACGGGTGGCGCCCCTACCTCACGGGCATGGCGCACGGGGTGCGCCGGTATGCCCAGGCGCATCCGCACGCGTTCCCGCTGGTCGCGACCCGGCCGCCGGGAGCCCCGTGGGTCAACCCGCCGCTCCGGTCGCTGCGCTGGGTCGAGCGGCTGCTCAGCGGGCTGGCGGGGGAGGGGTTCACTGACGAGCAGGTGCTGTTCACGTACCGGACGTTCAACGGCTTCCTACTGGGCTACCTGCTGCTGGAGACCAGCGCCATGGCGCTGCGGGATCCCAAGCCCGGAGACGGGTCGTTCACCCGCCCGGACACGGCGGCGGGCGAAGACGGCCGGTCCGGCGGCGGTGCGCTCGCCAACCCGGTCCCGGGGGGGCTGAGCCCGGCGCGGTCCCCGGGCGAGCGCGAGGCCGTCGAGGAGGCCGAGAGCCCGCATGAGCTGATCGACCCCGGAGACCAGATCGACGCCCGCCGCTTCCCGACCGTTTACCGCCTCGCGGGCGGCCTGGCCCTGGACCGCTGGGACGCGGAGTTCGAGAGCGGCCTGGAGCACATGCTCGACCGCATCGCGGCCTTCGTGGAGGACACCGCGGACACCCGCCCCGCCTGACCCTGCCCGCAGCCCTTACGGCATCCAGTCGCGCCGGCATGTTTGGGGACGGCGTAAGCTTTGCCTGTAAGCTTATGTTGTACGCTTACCCCGTAAGCCGCATTCGGAGCCAGTACCCGGTCCGTGGGCCGCGGCCAGCGCCAGGGGCATCGCGGGCGAGACCCGCGCACGCTTCCGGCCGGCTGGCTCCTGGTGCCCACGGGTCCGCCTCGCCTCAGGCGCGGCGACAGCAAGCAACAGGAGGAATCTCGGATGACGCAGAACATCCCGGCCGCCGCGGGGCCGCCGCCGTGGCCCGAGCCGCTGGCGCCGGAGCCGCCGCCGCAGCACGAGCAGCAGGGGACGGCCGACGTGGTCAGGGACCAGGCCGCCGGCCTCGGGCACTCAGGCGCGGCGGCGGGCCAGCACGCGGCCGGCGTCGCCCGGGAGCAGGCCGCCGAGGTCGCGGCTGAGGCAGGCCGGCAGGGCAAGGACCTGCTCCGCGACGCGCAGGGCCAGCTGGCTCAGCAGGCCGCCTCGGCTCAGCAGCGGCTGGCAGCCGCGCTGCGGACGCTCGGCGACGAGTTCAGCTCGATGGCCGCCCGCGACGATCAACCGGGAGCTGCAGGCAGCGTGGCCCGCGAGGCAGCGTCCCGCGCCCGGCTGGTCGGGCAGTGGCTGGACGCCCGCGAGCCGGCCCAGGTCCTCGACGACGTCCGGGCATTCGCGCGGCACCGCCCCGGCGCCTTCCTGGCCGTCGCGCTCGCCGCCGGCCTGGCCGCCGGGCGCCTCACCCGCGGGCTGGCGGCCGCGCACAGCGACGACAGCGACACCCGTCTCGCCCCGGCTACGGGCCGGGCCGGGCCGGGGTCACCCCAGAGCGCCCCGGATGGCCATGCGGCATTCCCTGCCGGGGCCGGCGAGTACGGGGCCGGCGTCACGCCGGATCACGATGCCGTGCGTCAGCCGGGCGACAAGGGTGCCTGGTGAGCAGCCCGGCGGTCCCGCCGGGCGCTCGCCCGTCAGTCGGCGACGCATTCTCCGATGTCGCCGCCGACCTGAGCGCGCTGATTCGCCAGGAGGTCGAACTGGCCAAGGCCGAGGTGCGCCAGTCCGCGGTGCGGGCCGGCAAGGGCGCCGGGATGCTCGCCGGCGCGGGCGTCAGCGGGCACCTGGTCCTGGTGTTCGCGTCGGTAGCCGGATGGTGGGGCCTGGGCGAGGTCATCGGGCACGGCTGGTCGGCGCTGGCCGTCAGCGCGGCCTGGCTGATCGTCGCGGCCGTCCTGGCCCTGGCGGGCCGCCGGGAGATCTCGGCCGTGCCCGGGGCGCCGCGGACGGCCCAGACAGTGAAGAAGATCCCCGGCGCAGTCAAGGGAAATGAGGGCACGTCATGACCAGCGATCCCGACCAGATCCGCGAGCAGATCGACGAGACGCGCACCAGCCTGAGCCAGGACGTCAACACCCTGGCAGACACCGTCAACCCCGCGCACGCCGCCAGGCGGAAGGCGGCCAGCGCGGTAACCGCCGTGCGGGGCGCCACGCGCAAGGTCATGGGCACCGCGTCCCAGTCCGCGTCCGGCACGACATCCGCCGCTTCCGGCGCCGCCTCCGCTCTCGGGGACAAGGCGTCGGCAGTGCCGGGCCAGGCCCGCGGCCACGCGGCCGGGAACCCGCTGGCCGCCGGCGTCATCGCCCTGGGCGTCGGATGGCTGCTCGGATCCCTGCTTCCCGCCAGCGCCGCCGAGAGGGACGCCGCGGCCGCCGCCGAGGACAAGGCCCGGCCTGCCCTCGAGGACGCAGCCCGGGACACGGCGGCCAGCCTCCAGGACTCCGCTCAGCACGCCGCCCAGTCCGTTCGGGACAGCGCCGCCGGCGCCGCGGCCACCGTGAAGGACGAGGCGGTCAGCTCGGCTCACGACGTCCGGGACCAGGCCCAGGCCGCCCGCGGCGCGGTCACCGACACCGGACGCTGACGTACCTGGCCGCACGCCCGCGGAGGAGGGGGCCGCGGGCGTGCGGCCGGCCTCCGCGCCCGCCGCGGCCCGGGCCGCCGGCGTCATCGCCCGCCGGGCACATGGCAGCAGCAGAAAGGACCGATCACTGATGACCACGTCCCAGCAGGCCGGGGGCAGCGCCCGTGACGTGCCGGAGGATCCGACCGGCCTCAGCCGCGGCTCCTGGCTCGCGGCGGCCCGCCGCGCCCTCGCCGAGTACAAGGCCGACGACCTCCAGGACCGGGCCGCGGCACTGACTTACTTCGGCATCCAGTCGATTTTCCCCGGCCTGCTCGTGCTGGTCTCGCTGCTCGGGATCCTCGGCAAGTCAGCGACCCAGCCGCTGGTCACCAGCCTGGCCAGCGCAGCTCCCTCATCCGTGCGCAAGATCATCCTCAGTGACATCACCCACCTGCAGCACAGTCACGCGGCCTCGGGAATCATAGGCATCGCCGGGCTGGCGCTTGCCCTGTGGTCGGCGTCGAACTACGTGGCGGCCTTCATGCGCGCCTCCAACGTCATCTACGACGTGCCGGAGGGCCGGCCGGTCTGGAAGACCGCGCCGCTGCGCCTCGCCGTCACCGTGGCGACGATGCTGCTGCTGATCGCCGCCGCCCTCATCGTCGTGGTGACCGGCGGCCTGGCCCGGAAGGCCGGGAACGTGCTTGGCGTCGGTCCGGCGGCCGTCACGGCATGGGACATTGCCAAGTGGCCGGTGCTGCTGGTCATCGTCGGCCTCATCCTGGCCATCTTGTTCTGGGCCAGCCCCAATGCCCGGCACGGCTTCCAGTGGGTCAGCCCGGGCGGGCTCGCCGCGGTCGTCCTGTGGCTGGCGGCATCGGGCCTGTTCGCCCTATACATCGCCAACTTCAGCCACTACAACAAGACCTACGGCAGCTTCGCCGGGATCATCATCTTCCTGATCTGGCTGTGGATCTCCAACGTCGCCATCCTGCTCGGCGCCGAGATCAACGCCGAGCTGGAACGCAGCCGGGCCATCGCCGGCGGCCACCCGCCCGGCAAGGAACCCTTCGCAGAACTACGCGACGACCGCAAGCTGCGCAGTCAGGAAAACAAGCGCAGGAAGAAGCAAGCACCCAGGTAGGCGGGTCGGCTGGTTGCCGGGTTGCAGGCCGTAAGGCCCCTGGGAACTCTGCAGTGCGCTTCCAGGTCCTGCCCCGCCGCCGCTGGGTCGTCGAACGGACGCTGACGTGGATCACCCGGTGCAGCCGGACCGTCCGCGACTACGAACGCCTGCCCGGACATCACGAAACCTATGGTCCACTGGGCTGGAGCGCGCGGCCCGCGACCTGCGGCGGCCGCGGAGCCGATGTCGCGGCGGTCACTGCCGACGTCACCGATGCCGGCGCGCCGCAGCGGCTGATCGACATCGCGCTGGAGCGGCACAGCCTGGCGGCGAGCCTGCCGTTCCTGTCCGTGGATGCCGGGCGCGCCGCCCGGCAGGTCGCGAATGCGGTGGCCGGAGGTCATCCTGACCCCGGCTGGCCAGGTCGCGGCGCGGGCGGCCGGCGTCGCGCCGGGCCTGACCGCTGCGGTGCTGCACGCCGTCAGCCAGCTGGGGCTCCCGATCCGGCCGGGCAGCGGGGCGTCGCCGCCTTCGGGAAGCGGCTGCACCCGGTCATCAGCGCGGCGGCGTTCGACTGGCTGACCGGCTGGGCCGCCGGGCCGCGCGCGACCTCAACCAGGACACGACGCCGGTCCCCTGACCGCGGGACGGATCGGCCCGGTCCCGTCCTGATTGAGATTGCCGTAACTGTTGCGCCGCACGAGGCTTACGCCCGCGAGCGAGCAGGCTCCCTCAGGCTGTTATCGTCGGCCGTCTTCGTGCATGCGATACCGTCCTGCGCACCAGGTCGCTGCTGAGCTGCGCGTGCAGCATTGTCTGGGTGGCTTCAAGTCCGCCGGGGTGGGCAGTGGCAGTACGGATTGTGCTGAACCGCCGCTGCCGCGAGGAGAACCCGGTGATTGGCCAGGACGAGATTATCGACGGCGCCCCGTGGATGCAGTCTGCGGATGGAGTCGCGGTCTGGCAGCTTGCCTGCCCGGAGTGCGGAGAGACCGAGATTGAGCAGGGTACGGAGCCCGGCGACGGCGATGGCGTCACGGTGCACCCGGACGGCGACGGCGCGCCGGACAGCCCGATCGGCACGCAGGGCGGTTACGCCGCGTTCCGCCTGTCCTGCGCCAACGGTCACCGCTTCACCCTGATCGTCGGAGGCCACAAGGGCGGGCAGTTCATCGGCGTCGTGCAGGCCGGCGCGCCCGCCGCCGATAGCAACATCGACATACCGGGTACGCAGGATCCGTTCTGAGCGCACCGGACGGGTGAGCCGGGAACGGGCTCGGACGTTGGGCCGTGAATGAAGGCACCGCGACGGTAAGAATGGCAGCTGCCCGGACCACTGAGCGTCAGCGCCGCAGCTATGGAAGCTGCCGCGGATAGCTAGCCGCCGGATGGCTTCGCCCGCCTGTGCTGCGGATCTTCGCCACCCCGAAGCGATCTGGACGTGACTGCGGTCGGATCCCTTGCCGGGCCTGATCCGGCGCTTCACTCCTGGGGCCGCCGGGAACCATCCGCCTGGACCTGTCCGAACTCCGGTTCGTGGAGCTCGCCCGGCTGCGGGCACTGGCGGAGGCATGCGGCCTGCGGCAGCGGCGATGCGCCGCGGTTGAGGTCACCGGGCGGTCCGGTCCCTGCACCAGATAGCTGACCTGACGGGTATCAAGCTGCCCCGACAGCCCGGCCGCCCTGCACCGCAATCACCGACAGCCGAAGCGCAACTGGCGCGGGCATTCTCGTGATCAGGAGGTGGCCTCCCGCTGACAGGCCGGGCGGCCGGGTATCGACGGCTGCGGACCGGTTGACGACAATAAGTCCGGCGGCCGCGGGATCTCCGCCGCCGCCTGGTCACCCGGCAGGAAGCTGAGACATGCGACTCACGTGCGCGTTCGCGACCTCTCTGGACACCCCGGAGCACATCCGGGTGGCCGAGTCCCTCGGCTACGAGCGGGCCTGGTGCTATGACTCGCCCGCCCTGTACCCGGATGTCTGGGTGCAGCTGTGCCGGGCCGCGGAGCGGACGTCGGCTATCGGCCTGGGTCCCGGCGTGCTCATTCCCAGCCTGCGCCATCCGATGGTGACCGCCGCGGCCATCGGGACGCTCGTCGCCATCGCCGGCCAGGAGCGGGTCGCGGTGGCGGTGGGATCGGGCTTCACCGGGCGCTTCACGCTGGGCCAGCGGCCTTTGCGCTGGGCCGATGTCGTCACCTACGTGCAGGTGGTCCGGGCGCTGCTGCGCGGCGAGACGACCGACTGGGATGGCGCCCGTATCCAGATGCTGCACCCCGCCGGCTTCGGCCCGGCCCGGCCGGTCGACGTCCCGTTCCTCCTCGCCGCGGCGGGGCCGAAGGGCATCGCCGCCGCCCGCGAGATCGCTGACGGGCTGTTCATCGCGGCGCCGGTCCCGGTCGCGGGATTCGCCTGGGAGGCGTGCCTGTTCCCGGGCACCGTGCTGCGCGAGGGCGAGACCATCGACGCCCCGCGGGTGATGGCTTCTGCCGGGCACACGGTCCCGGTCGGCTACCACTTCGTCGCGGAGAACCGGCTGAGCCACGAGCACATCCCCGGTTTCGGCGACTGGCTGCGCGCCTACGACGACGTGCCCGCCGCCGAACGCCACCTGGCCATGCACGACCTGCACATGATCGACGTCAATGACCGGGACCGGCCGTTCGTCACCCCCGCCCGCATCCAGGGCCTGGGCCGGGTGTGGACGCCGGCCCAGCTCCGGGAGCGCCTCGCCGCCCTGGAGGCGGCGGGCGTCACCGACATCGCCTTCCAGCCCGCCGGCGACATCTGCGCCGAACTGGAGGCGTTCGCCGCGGCGGCCCGCGGCTGACCCGGGCCGCCGGGGGCACGGCCGAACATGTAGGGATCTGCCCACTACCCAATCCAGGCCGCCAGCCGGAGGATCAAGCTAGTGGATCACCCCGGCGGGGGCTCACATCTGGAGGCTTTGGGTGGGGATGGCGGGCGCGGAGACGGAGCCCGGGCGGGCCCGGCGGGTGCTGGAGATCTCCGACGACGAGGGGGCGGCCGCGTGGTGCGGCCAGCTCTTCGCCCGGGCTGGCTTCGAGGTCACCAAGGCCGAGTCCGCCCGCCGCCCGGCGCCGGATCCGGCGAGCGACGTGTTCCTCAACGCAGGCAAGTCCCGGGTCGCCGCCGAGCTGGGCAGCGCGGAGCTGCTGGTGCTCGCGGCCGGGCATGACCTGGTGGTCACCGACGCCAGCGTGGCCGACACGCGGCAGCACGGCCTGCTGGACCTGCCGGCCGCGATCGTCGCCAGCATCACGCCGTTCGGCCTGACCGGCCCGTACGCGGGCTGGGCCGCGACCGACGCGACCTTGATGGCGCTGGGCGGGCACACCTTCCTGTCCGGCGACGCGGACCGGGCTCCGCTCACGATGCCGGGCCGCTATCCCGCCTACCAGGCGGGCAACTTCGCGTTCGTGGCCGCCGGGGCGTCGCTGCTGGCCCGCGCGCGATCCCGGATCGAGGTCAGCGTCCTGGAGTGCCTGGCCACCCTGCACCAGTTCACTGACACCATGTGGACCGAGGACGGGATCATCCGCAGCCGGCACGGGAACCGCTGGGAGAACCTGTACCCGCTCACGCTGCTGCCGGCCCGGGACGGCTGGGTTCAGGTCAACATCACGCCGGGCTTCTGGGCGCCGTTCACGAAGATGATCGGCCGCGAGGAGCTCTCGGCTGACGGCCATCCGTGGACGGTGTCGGAGAACCGGGTCCGGGACGCCGACGAGATCGACCGCGTCATCCTGGAGGCGATCGGGAGCTGGCCGAAGGAGCGGGTCTTCCGCGAGGGCCAGGGCACCTGGCGGGTTCCGGTCGGCTACGTCCAGACCATGCGCGAGGTCCTCGATGACCCGCACCTGGCGGAGCGCAAGTTCTGGCAGCCGGGGAGCGGCCCGGCCGGCCCGGCGGGCGGCCCGGTCGTCGTGCCCGGGAGCCCGTACCGGTTCCACCCCCATGCCGCCCAGCCGGCTTCCCCCGAACCGGCTCGCAAGGCCAGCGGCCAGGAGACGCCGGCCCGGCAGCACGGGGGAGAGCTGCCGCTGCACGGAATCCGGATCCTGGATATGTCGCACGTGTGGGCCGGGCCGCTGGCCGCCCGCCTGCTGGCCGACCTGGGCGCCGACGTCATCAAGGTAGACGCACCCGGCCGGCGGGCCGGGGCACTGGCGCCGGCCGACCCGGGCGAGGCGGCCGCGCCGGGGCTCCGGCCCTGGAACCGCCAGCCCCTCAACAACAAGCTGAACCGCAATCGCCGGAGCCTCGGCGTCGACCTGAAGGCCCCCGAGGGCCGGGATATCTTCCTGCGGCTCGCCGAGCGGGCGGACCTGGTGATCGAGAACTTCAGCGCCCGCGTCCTGCCGTCGCTCGGGCTGGGCCAGGAGGTGCTGGCGCAGCGCAACCCCCGGCTTGTCCACGTGGCCATGCCGGGGTTCGGCTTGTCCGGCCCGTACGCGCCGTACGTGGCCTTCGGCCCGTCGACCGAGCCGATGACCGGGCTCGGCGCACTCATGGGCTACAGCGACGACCAGCCCCGCGTCCCGTCCACCGCGGTGCTCGACGCGATGTCGGGCACGCTGGCCGCGGTGGCCGCCATCGACGCCCTGCTGGCCCGGCAGCGGACCGGGGCCGGCTCCCTGGTCGAGCTCTCCCAGCATGAGGGCGGCATCCTTTACTACGGGGAGTACCAGGTCCGGCGCCAGCTGGACGGCCGGGAACCGCCTCGCCCGGGCAACGCCGACCCGGCCTGCGCCCCGTCCGGGATCTACCGCTGCGCAGGTGCCGACGAGTGGATCGCGGTCGCCGCCCGGACCGAGGAGCAGTGGCGGTCTCTCGCGACGCTGGCCGGCGCGGGCTGGGGGGACGATGACCGGTTCGCCGGGATGGACGCGCGGATCGCGCACCGGGAGGTCCTGGACGGCGCCATCGGAGACGTCACCCGGCGGTGGGACAAGTTCGAGCTGATGTCGGCCCTGCAGCAGGCGGGCGTGGCGGCCGGAGCGGTCCTGTCGGCGCCCGAATGGCTCAGCGATCCGCATCTGCAGGCCCGCGATTACTACAGCCACCTCGCCGACGCGGACCGCCCGCCCCGCGTCGGCGACGGCCTGCCGGTGCTGATCAACGGCCGCCGGGACTACGGCTGGTGGCGACGGGCCCCGATGCTGGGCGAGCACAACACCGAGATCCTGGAGGAACTCGGCTTCACCGCCAGCGACATCCGCGCCCTGGAGCAGCGGGGCATCATTGCCGACCGTCCGCCGGGGACCCGGTAGGCCGGCCCGTCGGCGTCAGGGTTCATCTCGTGCCTGGATCCGGGTCGCCAGGTGGAAGAGGACGGCGATCTCACTGGCGTAGCTGTCGATGTCGAACTCCGGCTCATGGGCCAGCCTGGACGGCACGGCATCGATCGCGGCGCGAATCGCGAGTGCCATGACGTGGGGGTCGAAGTCAGGGCGCAGCTGGCCGGCGCCCTGGAAGCCTGACAGCAGATGCTCAAGGGCGCGGACCGCGTCGACCACGTCGCTGTCGCCGTAGAAGAGGCGCCGCCCGTCCGCGCTGCGGGCGATCTCGAGGA
Source organism: Streptosporangiaceae bacterium (assembly GCA_036501025.1). Lineage (GTDB taxonomy): Bacteria > Actinomycetota > Actinomycetes > Streptosporangiales > Streptosporangiaceae > DASUBV01. The sequence continues at coordinate 213,096 of DASYBB010000044.1, read as the reverse complement.
CGGCGATCAGGCCCTGGCGGTTCTCGCGCATGAACGCGAGGTTCGATTCGATGTAGGCCCGCAGCATGCCGTCGCCGGTTGACCCGGCGAGGATCCGCGGACGCATGTAGGCCATGCCCTTCTCGACCACGTCGCGGACGACCTGCTTCATGAGGTCATCCTTGCCGGCGAAGTGGTAGCTGATCAGACCCCGGCTGATCCCCAGTCGCCCGGCTATGCGGGCGAAGGACGCTCCCGCGTAGCCGAGCTCGGCGATCGCGTCGATCGCCGCCGCCACGATCTGCGCTCGTCGGGCGGTCTCGATGAAGGTCCGGTTCTCGTCGCCGGCCGCGGCTCCTGGCTGCATGACCAGTAAACTAGCAACCTGGCCAGCCGGCTGCTACCGTCGAGGTATGTGCGCGACAGAATTGGCGGCGTATGTCCGTGCCGAGAGATGCGGCTTGACGGGCGGGGAGATGCCCGCTCGCGCCGAAGCGCCGGGGTCCGGGAGATCCGCGAGGCGCCCATGACCTCGCAGCCAGCCGATCAGGCGGTCGGCGGCGCCGAACGCGTCACCGATGCTGCCCTCGACGGCCCGAAGGGCGAGTCCGCGCTGGTGGTCGAGCACCTGGCCAAGCGGTTCGGCGACCGCATGGCCTTCGATGACGTCTCATTCGAGGTTGGCTACGGCGAGGTGTTCGGCTTCCTCGGCCCGAACGGCGCGGGAAAGACGTCGACCGTGCGGACGCTGGGCACGCTGCTCGCGCCCAGCTCCGGATCGGCGGTCGTCGCCGGCATCCCGCTGAGTGCGGAGAACGGTCCGGCGATCCGGGCGCGGATCTCGATCATGCCCGAGTCCCCGGGGCTGTACCTGCGTCTCACCGTGATGGAGAACCTGGAGTGCTTCGCCGGGCTCTACGAGCTCGACGACGTTCGCGGGCGCATCGAGCGGGCGCTGCGGGCGGTCAACCTGGAAGACCGGGCCGGCGATCAGTGCCAATCGCTGTCGAAGGGCCTGCGTCAGCGCGTCGCGCTAGCGCGGGCGCTGCTCAACGACCCCGCCGTGCTGTTTCTCGACGAGCCGACCTCTGGCCTTGACCCCGTAGCGAGTCGCGAAGTCCACGGGCTGATTGCCTCGCTCCGGGAGCGCGGCGTGACGATCTTCCTCACCACCCACCGGCTGGAGGAGGCCGAGCGCCTCTGCCACCGGGTGGCGATCCTGAACACCACGTTGCGGCTGATCGGCTCGCCCAGCGAGCTCCGCGACCAGCTGTTCAGCCGAGCTCTGGACGTGCGGATCCGCGCGCCGCTGGCCGATCCGAACGCGGTATTCGGCGGCTTGCCGGGGGTGGCAGGCTGGAAGCAGGTGCCGTCCGGCTACACGCTCGCCGTCTCAGACCCCGAGATCGCGGCCCCGCAGACCGCGCGGGCGCTGGTGGGCGCCGGTGCCGACATTCTGTCGATCGCCGAGTCCCGTCACTCGCTCGAGGACGTCTACCTCGAGCTGATCGACGAGGACGTGGAAGCGAGGCGACAGTGAGCTTCAGCTGGACGCGCGTCCGGGCGATCTCCGTCAAGGAGCTGCGGGACTATCGCCGCAACCGTTTCGTGATCGGCACGATGACAGCGTTGCCGCTGCTCTTCATCGTCCTGCCGATGATCCAGTTGTTCTCTGCCAATGCCCACGAGGACACCACCACACTCAAGTTGCACGTCGGGCTCTCGCTCCTGTACATGCTGGTGATCCCGGCGTTCCTGCCCTCCAGCCTGTCCGCCTACTCGGTCGTCGGCGAGCGCGAGCAGGGCACCCTTGAGCCTGTCCTGATCACCCCGGTCCGCCGCGAGGAGTTCCTCATCGGCAAGGCGCTGGCCGCTTTCGTTCCGACTCTCGTCATCGCCTACGCCGTCTTTGGCATCTTCCTCGCCGCCGCGGCCCTGCTCGCCCATCCTGCGGTCGCCTCGGCGATCTACTCAGGCACGCACGTGCTGGTCCAGTTGCTGTTCACGCCGCTGATCGCGGGCTGGGGGATCTGGGTCGGGATCGCCGTCTCCGCCCGCTCCACGGACGTGCGCGTCGCCCAGCAGCTGAGCGTGCTCGGCAGCCTCCCGCTGCTGGCCATCCTGGCGCTGATATCGCTGAACGTGATCACCGTGTCGGGCGCTCTCGCGGTCGGCCTCGCTGCCGCCCTGCTGGCCGTCGACCTGCTCGCCTGGCGAGTAGTAGCGGGCATGTTCGACCGCGAGCGGCTCATCACCGGAACCCGGGCGTGACGGCCCGGCCAATCCATCGTCAGCCCGACCCCGGCATCAGCCTCAAGCGGGAATGAGCAACTGCGCCGAGCCGGCCTGCCAGCTCAGGGGTAGTTCCGTGACTGCTGCCGGAGGCCGTGTCCGGATGACCAGCGGGTGCTGGTCATCCGGCCGTGTTCTAGGTCCCACTCGATGAGCACGGCCTCGGTCAGCTCCAGGACGAAGACGTCGGCGGCCATGCGCGGCTGGCCGGTCCACCACGCCTGGCTGGCTGCGTCGCGCAGCGGAGTGCTGGCGGCTGCGGCCACGCCGGAAAGCTTCAGCTCGGGCTCGCCGGCGTCCGGGCTGCTGATCGCGTTGTGGAGCACGCACCGCTGGTCGCGGTGCAGGTCACGCGCCTTGCCGGACCAGGGCATGACGCCGAAGATCAGCTGGCCGTCCGTGACGGCCGGCTCGATCGGGCTGATTCTGGGCGAACCGTCGGGCCGGAGCGTCCCGAGCATGGCCACGCGCGCCCGAAGCAGCAGCGCGTGACCTTCGGTGGTGATGTGCGGGGCGGCATGTTCCAGATCGAGCCACGACGTCATCAGGGTTCTCCTGCGGTGGGTCTATCTGCTGAGCGGGACGCTAGCGGCCCGGCTCCGCCCGGCCGGGCGCGGGGATGATGCTCGCGGCCTTGGCCGCCCGGACCGCATCGGTCAGGGCCTCGATGTCGTAGGCCCCGTAATGCCGTATGCCGTTGACGAAGAACGTCGGCGTTCCCGAGACGCCGCTCAGGTCGGCTGAATCCACGTCCTCGGCCACCCTGGCCGCCCCGGCGCGATCGGTGAGATAGCCGCGGAACCGCTCGGTGTCCAGGCCCGCGTCGGCCGCATAGCGGATCAGGTCTTTCATGGTCAGGGTCTCCTGGTGGGCCAGCAGCAGGTCGTGCACGGGCCAGAACGCGTCCTGGTCGGCGGCGGCCTCGGCGGCCTCGGCGGCGAGCTGGGCGGAGGGGTGCACGTCGGTCAGGGGCAGGTGCCGCCAGACGTAGCGGACGTCCCCGTGGCCGGCCAGCAGCTCGCGGATGACAGGCTCGGCCTGGCCGCAGTAGGGGCACTCGAAGTCGCCGTACTCGACGAGGGTGACCGGGGCACGCGCCGGGCCGCGGATGTGGTCCCGGTCCGGGTCTACGGGCACCGCGAGGTCGATGATGGCGCGGGTGCTGCCGAGCAGGGCGCGGACCTGCAGCCGGGCCGGCAGCAGGGCGGTGGCCCGGAAGACGAGCCAGGTGATCAGCGGCGCGACGACGATCGTGGACAGGACGCCGAGCTTGGCTTCCTGCAGCTCCAGCGGATGACCGGCGAAGGCCAGCGTCGCGATCAGGATGGAGACGGCGAAGCCGATCCCGGCGATCGAGCCGACGCCCGCCACGGCCGCCCAGCCGACCGGCGGCCGGAGCCGGCCGCGGCTGACCCGGGCCAGGAGCCAGGAAGCGCTCGTAATGCCGGCCGGCTTGCCCGCGACATAGCCGACCAGGATGCCCAGGGTCACCGGCGAGGCGTAGGCGGCGGCCAGGAAGCTGCCGCTGAGCACGATTCCGGCGTTGGCCAGGGCGAACAGGGGCACGATGACATAACTGGTCCACGGGTGGTAGAGCTGCTGCAGCCGCTCGTTCGGGGACAGCGCCGCGGCCAGCCCGATGCCCGCCGACCGGGCGAGCTCGGGGGTCGGCTGCTCGCGGAAGGTCCGGAACAGGTCGCTGGCCCGCTCCAGGTCGCCGCGGGCCGCCGGGTAGGCGTAGGTCACCAGGCCCATGATCAGCCCGGAGACGACCGGGTCGACGCCGGACTTCAGGAAGGCGACCCAGGCCGCGATCCCCAGCACGGCATAGGCGAGCCCGTACCTGATCCGCAGCCGCCGCGCGATCACGGCCAGGGCCAGTAGGCCGGCGCCGACCGCCAGCGGAATCATCCGGATGGCACTGCTGTAGGCCGCCCCGATTACCACCAGCGAGACCAGGTCATCGACCACGGCGACCGACAGCAGGAACGCGCGGACCCGGTCGGGGAACCGCGGCCCGGTCATCGCCAGCAGGCCCAGCGCGAACGCGGTATCCGTCGACATCGCCGCACCCCAGCCGCCCGCGCCGGGGCCGCCGGCGTTCACCGCCAGGTAGATGCCGACCGGCACGAACAGGCCCCCCAGGCCGGCCAGCACCGGCAGGGCCAGGCGCCGCCGCTCGCGCAGCTGGCCGATATCGAACTCCCGGCGGGCCTCCAGGCCGAAGACGAAGAAGAAGAACGTCATCAGGCCGCTGTTGACCCACTCACGCAGGTCCAGCGACACGCCGGTCCCAGCGATCCGGACCGACAGCCCGGCCTGCCACACCGCGTCGTAGGACGACGCGGCGACATTTACCCAGACCAGGGCGGCGAGCGCCGCCGCCAGCAGGACCGCGGCACCGCCGGTCTCCGTGCGCAGGAACGCCCGCAGCGGCGTCTCCAGGCTCCGCGCCCACGCCGTCCGGCCCGAGAAGGTACCCCGCGCGGCACCCGGCTGCTCGTCAGCCATCGCGTCCTCCTTCCCGGCCCGGCCACCCGGGCCGGCCGGGTCGCCTGCCGGAAGCGGCCCGGTGCGGGTCGAGCTGCCAGCGGACGGGCCGGGCGGGGTCGGGATCGTAGCGGCACACAGCGCCGGTGTGCACCGTATCGCGCAGCAGGCGGCCGAGCGGCGGATCATGCTCGCCGATGCGGGCCAGCGCGGCGGAGATCGCCTTTCCACGGCGACCCCGGCCCGTTCTCCCGCCGGGCTGAACCGCCGGGCACGGCCAGGAGCCGGATGCCCGGCCTGCCGGAGCCGGACGGCATCATCGCTGCCGCGGGCCTGCAGCCGCCACTGCGGCATCGTGAAGTCAGCGAACGCGTCCGGCGCAAATAGCCCGGCCTGCATGGCATTGCCTCCGCATCTTTGCGACTGTCATCACCTCCAAGGCGTGACCTCGGGCCGTCACAATGTGCCTGGCCCTCGGCGCCGGCTCAGCCGGCTCCCGGGATCTGGTCCGGCTTAGCAGCCGAGCGGTACGGTTCCGGCATGCCGAACATCACTATTCCGGACATCGTGTGTCGGACCACCAGCGACGGTCCCGGGCATGCCCACGGCTTAGCGGTCGGCTCCGGGACGTCCCTGGACGAGGCTCTGTCCGCGCTGCGGGCCGCGGCGCGGGTCCAGGCCGGGGAGATCGCGGCGCAGTACCGCGGCGGCGAGCACGCGGCCCGGCCGGACGCCGAGTGGGCGTTCGAGGTGGTCGGCGTGCGGATCGTCATCGGGCCGGAGGGCAGCGTGCATGATTCATGGGTGGCCTACGGCACGTTGTGCTCGGGGGGCGCGAATCCCTGGGCGGCGTCGTTCTGGGACCACCGATGATTCCGTCGCAGGATGAGGTGCTCTCGTGGTTCGACGTGCTGTCGAACTGGGGGCGGTGGGGCGCTGATGACCGGCTCGGGACGTTGAACCACCTGACTCCTGAGCGGCGGCGCGCAGCGCTGGCGTCCGTGCGGCAGGGCCGGAGTGTCTCGCTCGCGTGGAACATTGACCCCGACCTGGCGCAGGGGAACGTGCTGCCTCCGCAGCGGCTGGTGCGGGCCTCGGGCGAGCCTGATGACGTGAGCGACGGGCCGGTCCACGGGATGCTGAGGGCCGCGGGGATCGGGACGGGCCGGGCGTCGTTTGTCATGGATGAGTTCCGGCTGTCCTATCACGGCACCCACATCACGCACGTCGACTCCATCGCCCATGCGTTCTGGGACGGCATGCTCTTCAACGGGGTGCCGGCCGCGACCGCCACGCGCTCGGGCGCGACCGAGCACGACGTCGTCGGGTCGGCCGGCGGGGTGGTGGGACGCGGCGTGCTGCTGGACGCGGCCCGGTACCGCGGCGCGCGGTGGCTGGACCCGGGCGACGGGGTGGGCGCCCGCGAGCTTGATGCGATCGCCGCCGCGGAAGGGGCTGAGATCAGGCCGGGTGACGTGGTCTTGCTGCGGACCGGGTACGGCCGCAGGCGACGGGAGGATCCGGCGGGATGGCGGCCTCATGAGTCCTATCCCGGCTGGCAGGCCTCGGTGCTGCCCTGGCTCTTCCAGAACGACGTCGCGGCCATCGGCGCGGACACCGCGCAGGAATCCCTGCCGTCCGGCTATCCGGAAGTGCCCATGCCCATCCACTATGTCGGCATCGTCGCGATGGGACTGTGCCTGGTGGACAACTGCGACCTTGAGGCGCTGGCGGCGGCATGCGAACAGGCCGGCCGCTGGGACTTTCTCTTCATGCTCGCGCCCCTGCGCCTGGTCGGGCTGTCCGGCAGCCCCGCCAATCCTCTTGCCATCATCTGAATGAGCCCGGACAGGGCCGTCCGGCCCGAGGGTCCGACGCGCCTGTCCGGTTGGTGGCCGGCCGGGAGGGGATTCCGCAGCGCGCTGGTGGTTCAGAGGCTGCGCGCCGTGATGTCGCCGGTCGTGGTGGTGGCGCGGATGGCGAGGCCCGGGGTGCCGGCGTTGGTGAGGGCGTTAGTGATGCGGCCCAGGGTGGTGCCGGCGTCCAGGCTGGCGGAGACGCCCGCCGCGGCGCCGACGGTGATCGCGCCGACCTGGGTGACCAGGGTGAGGGCGCCGCGGGTGGCCTGGCCGACCTGGATGTCGCCCCGCGCGGTCCGGATTTCCGCGTCGCCGTCCAGGTGCCCGACGGTGATGTCGCCGTCGGCGGTGGTCAGCCGGGCAGTGGCGGCGTGGTCGATCCTCACCGCGGCCTGGGCGCTGTCGAGGGTGACGTCGCCGAGCGGGCCGGTGGTGGAGAGCTGGACGCTGGCGGCGCGGGCCTGGACCCGTGATCCGGCGGGCAGCTGGACGGTGACATCGACTGCGCCGGTGCTGCCGAGGATCCGGTGGCCGGCCGGGGCCGTGACCTGGAGGGCGCCGTCGCTGTAGTGGGCGGTGGTCTGCTCGGCGAGCTTGACGTCGCGGCCCTTGGCGGGGTCGGCGGGGCGGATCTGGACGGTGGTGGTGTCGGCGTCGGCGGCGGTGAGCCGGATGACCCCGGCGGGGATGCTGACGATGGCGGTGATCGGGCCGGGGGTAGCGAAGCTGTTCATCTTGGTCTCCAGTGCGGGGAGTGCGGTGGTGATGTCCCCAACCATCCCGGCCGGGCCTGACGCGGCTCCGCCACGCCACTGACACGGCCGCTGACACCGCCCGGAACGCCGCGCAGGCCCGGTGCGTTAGCTGTCCGTGGCTGTCGTTTTCTTACTGATCAACCAGAAGGCGGCTGGCTGACACTTACCGGCGTGAACATCTGCGACGGCGGGCCTCAGCCGGCGCCTGGACGAGCCCGGGCGTGTTCAGGAGACGGTGGCCCGGATGCTCTGCCTGAGTGAGCTCATGGTGGCCAGCACCGCGGTCGGCTCGTAGCCGCAGTGGGCCATGCAGTTGTCGCACCGCGGGTCCTGGCCGCGGCCGAAGCTGTCCCAGTCGGTTGTCTCCAGCAGCTCGGCATACGTCGTGGCGTAGCCGTCGGCGAGCAGGTAGCACGGCCGCTGCCAGCCGAGCAGGGAGTAGGACGGGACGCCCCAGGGCGTGCAGGCGAAGTCCCGCTTGCCCTCGAGGAAGTCGAGGAACAGCGGTGAGTGGTTGAGGCGCCATTTCCTGCGCCGTCCGTCCGCGAAGGCCTGGCGGAACAGCTCGCGGGTCTGCTCGACGCCGAGGAACCGGTCCTGGCCGGGTGCCTTCTCGTAGGCGTAGCCGGGGGAGATCTCCATCCGGTCGACCTTGAGATCGTCGTTGAGGTAGCTGAGCACGTCGATCACGGCCTGCGGGGTGTCGGTGCTGAAGAAGGTGCTGTTGGTGTAGACCTGGAAGCCGGCCGCCTTGGCCTGCCTGATGGCGGCGACGGCCTGGTCGAAGACCCCCGCCTTGCTGACCGACTCATCGTGGCGCTCGCGCAGGCCGTCGATGTGCACCATCCAGGCGAAGTTCTTCGACGGGGTGAACTTGTGCAGGTGCTTGGGCAGCAGCACCGCATTGGTGCACAGCACGACGAACTTGCGGCGCCGGACCAGCTCGCTGACGATCTGGTCGATCTGCGGGTGCATCAGCGGCTCGCCGCCGGCCAGCGACACCATCGGGGCGCCGCACTCCTCGACGGCCGCGACGGCCTGGGCGACCGGCATGCGGCGCTTGAGCTCGGCGGCGGGATGCTGGATCTTGCCGCAGCCCACGCACTTGAGGTTGCAGGCGAACAGCGGCTCGACCTCGACGATCATCGGGAACTTCTCGATCCCGCGCAGCTTCATCTTGAGCAGGTGCGTCCCGATCTTGACCGACAGGTGCAGCGGCAAGCCCATGCCTTGCCTTCCTTCCCGGGATCCGTACAGAGTGTCTGCCACATACAGCTTGTATGTTGGCAGACTACCGGGATGAGCCCGTCCCGTCGAGAGCAGCACGTGGCCGACACGCGCCAGGCGCTGGTGGCGGCCGCGCGCACGCTGTTCGCCGAGCAGGGCTACGCCGCGACGGGCACCGAGGAGATCGTTGCGGGCGCCCGGGTCACCCGCGGGGCGCTCTACCACCACTTCCGCGACAAGGCCGACCTGTTCCGGGCCGTCATGGAGCAGATCGCGCAGGAGGTGGCCGCGCAGCTGGTCGACGCCGGGCCGTCCCGGCCGGCCGTGACGCCGGGCGCAGACGCCTGGGACGAGATCCGTGACGGCCTGGCCGCGTTCCTCGACCTGTGCGTCGTGACCGACGACTTCCAGCGGATCGTGCTGACCGAGGGGCCGGCCGTGCTCGGCCCCGACGCGTGGGATGAGCTGGTGGCCCGCCACGGGTCGAACCTGCTCGCCGAGTGGCTCACCCGCGCGGCCGGCCAGGGCCGCATCGCGCCGGTCCCGGTGCCGCCGCTCACCCGGCTGCTGATCGCCATGATCTCCGAGTCGAGCCTGTACATCGCGCGCGCCGCGGACCGGCCCGCGGCCCGCCAGGCCATCGGCGAGGCACTCGACCGCCTCCTCGACGGCCTGGAGCTGGCCTAGCGGCGACGGGCCGGCCGGCCCGCGCTGGCGCAGGCCAGCTGGATCCACCAGAACGGGCCGTAGCGCCCGGCGCCGGCCAGCCGGGCCGGGCCGGCGACCTCGGTCGCGTCCCACTGCGCGAGCGGGGTGATCCCGGCCAGGTGCACGAGCGTTCCGGGCCGGGTCAGCTCGGCGCTGCCCAGCACGGTCGCCGCGCCGGACCGGGCCGGGATGGCCCGTGCCGCGAGCACCGGCGCCCGGCCGGCGACGGCCAGGCGCAAGGCGGCCAGCAGCTGGCGGTGGTGGCCGGCCACCGCGCGGCGCTCGATCCGCCGCCAGACCCGGGCCGCGGCCACGGGCGGCGCCGGGTCCCGGCGCGTCCGCAGGAGAGAAGTCATCCTGATCACGCTCTTCCTGATCACGCGGCAGCCGCCGCGACCGGTTGCGGGGGTTAGTTCCGGACGGTGCGGGCGTGCTGCACGCGGTAGATCCACGAGTAGCTCACCGCGGCCCAGACGATCGGGATGATGCCCAGCAGGGCCAGCGGCCCGGTCCAGGGCAGCGACGCGAGCAGCAGGACGCCCAGCAGGATCCGGTAGGCATTGAAGACAATGCGCGCCTGCATCCAGCCGGGGTTGCGGCGGCGGGCCAGGACCCGGTGGAGGGCCCGTCGCGGGGGAGGGACTGTGTCAGTCAGCGCGGTCATCGGATTTCTCCTGTCGCCAGCGGCGCCGGCCGAAGTTGACAGCCCGACTAACAACTCGCCACAATGGAGAACATGTCAGAGAGGCTGACAAGTCCCGGACTGTCACCGTCACCGCCCGCGCCGGCCGCGAACTTCGGCTACCTGTTCCGGCTCGCGCATCAGCGCTTCCGCGCGCTGCTGGACGGCGAGCTGGCCGGCCTCGGGCTGTCCGGGCAGGAGTACGGGATCCTGAGCGTGTTCGAGACCCGGACCGAGCTGACCACCGCCGAGCTGGCCCGCATCGCGCAGGTCACCAGGCAGACGATGCACGCGGCCGTCCGCAGCCTCGAGGCGGCGGGCCTGATCGAGCGCCGGGCCAGGAACCGGAGGGTCGTGCTCATGAGCCTGACGGCGCGCGGCCGCGGATGCCTGGACGCGGCCACGCGCCGGGTGCGCGCGGTGGAGGACGCGGCCCTCGCCGGCCTCAGCCGCGAGGACCAGCGAACCGTGCGAGCGTGGCTCGCGGCCCTGGCGGCCAGCACGCCGCCGGCCGGAGCCAGGCGGAAGGAGACACCGTGAATCATCAGGCCCGGGCCGCCGGGAAGCTGGAGCGGCGCATCCGCGACGCGGAGCGGGATCTGTGCGCCGCCGTGGGCGCGGACGTCGAGGAGCTGTACCTCGACCTGGCCCGGACGGGCCTGCGCGTGCGGGTCCTCGCCCACGGGCGGGGGCCGGCCGTGGTCCTGCTGCATGGCGTGTCGGAGAGCGCCGCCATCTGGCTGCCGCTGCTGGCGCGACTGCGGGGTTTCCGGCTGCTGGCCGTGGACCTGCCCGGCCACGGCCTGTCCGATCCGGTGGTCCTGCGCCGCGGCCGCGTGCGCGCCTACGCCCGCGGCCTGATCGAGGACATCCTGGACGCGCTCGGGCTCGACCAGGCGCCGGTGATCGGTCACTCGCTGGGCGGCATGTTCGCCCTGTGGCAGGCGGCCGCCGGCTCGGAGCGGATCTCGGAGGTGGTCGCGATCGGGGAGCCCGCCGTCGCGCTGCCGGGCGTGCGGGTGCGCATGCCGCTGTCGCTGCTGACCGTCCGCGGGCTGGGCGTCGCCGTGCTGCGCTCGCCCAGCCCGCGTGGCGTCTACCGCGGCCTGCTGGCCAAGGGGCAGGGCGCCGCTGACGTGGCGGCGTCGCCGGACGCGCTGGTCGAGGCGCTGCGCCTGTCCGCGCGCCGGCCGGGGAACGCCAGGAGCGTGGCGTCGGTCATGCATGCCATCGACCGGTTCCGCCGCCCGCGCGCGGAGAGCGTCCTGACCAGCGCCGAGCTCGCCGCGATCACGGCGCCCACGCTCTTCATCCTCGGATCCGACGACCCGTACCTGCCGGTGGCCGGCGCGCGGCCGTCCGTGGACCGGATTCCGGGCGCCCGGCTCTGTGAGGTTCCGGGCGGGCACGCCCCCTGGCTCGCCGACGCCGGGCACGTGGCCGGGCTGATCGAGGCTCACGCGCAGTTCGCCGCCGGCCGGGATGCCGGGCTGGCCGGCCGCGGCCGGCGGCAGGGACCCTAGCTGGCCGGGTGCGGGGCCGCGGCCGAGCGCAGCCAGCGCCGGAAGTCCTCGGCCAGGATGGCCGGATCTTCCAGGAAATAGCCCGCCGGCAGCTGCCTCGTGCTGGTCCGGACCCGGATCAGGACCGGCCCGGCGGCGGCCAGCGCCCAGGCGGTGGCGTCGGCCAGCTCGGCGGCGGTCGACACGTCGCGGGCGCCGTGCCAGCCGCAGCCGGCGGTGACGGCGACCAGGTCGATGTCGGCTGAGGCGGTCGGCTGGCCGCCGGTCGCCAGGTAGACGCCGTTGTCGAGGATGTAGACGACCAGCCCGGCCGGCTTGAGGTGGCCGACCGTGCCGAGCACCGACAGGCCCATCAGCAGCGACCCGTCGCCCTCGACGGCGATGACCTTGCCCGCGGCCCCGCCGCGGTCCAGCCCGAGCGCGAGGCCGAGGGCCACCGACACGGTCTGGCCCATCGCGTCCAGGCTGATGAAGTGATTGCCCTTGCGCCCGGCGACGGCGAGCATCTCGCGGGCGTTCCCGCCGAGGCTCAGCACCACCGGCGTGTCCGGCGCGGCGGCATCGATGTGGCGCAGCACGTCGGCGCGGTCGAGACTCGTCATGATCAGGAGCCCATCAGGTTCACGAGGACGAATACCGGCCGGTGCGTCGCACGGGCGAACGCCGACGCGCGCTCGATCTCGGCCGCCCAGCGCTCGACCGGGGTCCGGCCGTCGAGCTGGAACCAGCGGACGCCGGCCGCGTCCAGCAGCGCCTCCGTCCGCTCGCTGATGGTGTGGATCATCGAGTTGTACTCGCCCAGCCCGCCGCGGCGGCTCACCACGGCCAGCAGCGGCAGGTGGTAGGGCTGGCACAGCGTCAGCAGCGCGGTCAGCAGGTTCCCGATCCCGTTGTCCTGGAAGATCAGTACCGGGCGGGCGCCGGCGAGCTCCAGCCCGGCCGCGATCGCCACGCCCTCCTCCTCGCGGGCCATCGCGAAGACGCGGCGGCCGGGCCGGGCGCCGGGGCCGTCGATGAAATGCGCGAGCACGATCTTGAGCGTGCTGCTGGCCAGGTGCAGGACGTGGTCCGGGTCGACCGCCTCGATCCCGGCGATGACGGCCGCGCTGCGCAGCTCGAGCACCTGCTGCTCGAGGGCGTCCTGGCCGGCCGGGCGGGGGAGAGCGGCCGCCTGGCCGGGCCCGGCCTGGCCGGCCACCGTTCCGGCGTTGGTCACAGCTGCACGCCGCGGGTCAGTGCCCCGTCGACGACCAGGTTGGTCCCGCTGGTGAAGCTCGATACCGGGCTGGCCAGGAAGGCGACGGCGGCGGCCATCTCGGTGGCCGTGCCCATCCGCCCGGCCGGGATCAGGTCCAGCACCGTCTGGAAGAACTCAGGGCGGTTTCGCTGGGCGTTGTCCCAGCTGCCGCCCTCGAACAGGGTGTTGCCGGGCGAGACGGTGTTGGCCCGGATGCCGCGCGGCGCGAGGCGGTGGGCAATGCCCTGGGTGTAGTGGACGAGCGCGGCCTTCATCGAGCCGTACGGTCCCTCGAAGAAGTCGATCTCCCGGCCGGAGACGCTGGACACGGTGACGATGGCGGCGGCGCGGCTCTGCTCCAGGAACGGCAGCGCGGCCTCAACCATCCGCACGGTGCCGAGCACGTCGATGCCGAAGCACTTGGCCCAGTTCTCCTCGGTGTCCGCGGTGGACATCGCGCTGACGTTGGCGACCAGGATGTCGATCCCGCCCAGGGCCTCGGCCGAGCCGGTGACCCAGCCCGCGACGGCGGCGCCGTCGCTCACGTCGGCCACCGAGCCGATCACGGTGCCGCCGCCGGCGCCCAGCTCCGCCGCGGCGGCCGCGACCGCGTCGGCGCCCCTGGCGCAGAACGCCACCTGGGCTCCCTCAGCGAGCAGGGTCTCGACCACCGCCCGCCCGATACCCCTGGTACCGCCGGAAACCAGCGCGCGCAAGCCAGCAAGGTGCAGATCCATGCCTGTCGCATTCCCTTTCGATGGTAGGTAAGTACGCCGGCTCAGCCGGTGGCTCAGGTCAGCCGGACCCTGGGGTCGAGCAGTGAGTAGAAGACGTCCACGACGATGTTGGCGACGACCACGAACGCCGAGGCCAGCAGGACCAGGCCGATGATCGTCGGCAGGTCCTGCTTGGTGAGCGAGTTGATGGCCAGCTCGCCGAGGCCGGGCAGGCCGAAGACGTTCTCGGTCACGATGGCGCCGCCGAGCAGGGTGCCGACGTCGATGCCGAACTGGGTGAGCATCGGCGTCAGCCCGGCCCGCAGGCCGTGCCGGAATATCACCCGGCTTTCCCGCATGCCCTTGGACCGGGCCGTGCGGATGTAGTCCTCGCCCAGCACGTCGAGCATGGAGCTGCGGGTGAGCCGGGTATAGGTGGCCGCCGTGACCAGTGCGATCGTCAGCCACGGGAGGATGAGGTACCGCGCCCACTGGACCGGGTTCTGGGTCAGCGGCACGTACCCCGCGGCCGGGAAGATGTTGACGTGCAGCAGGTGCAGGCGGAAGAAGAGCACCAGCAGCAGGACCTCGCCGAGCAGGAACGTGGGCATCGAGTAGAAGAACAGCGCGAAGCCCGTCGCGGTCCGGTCGACCAGCGACCGGGGCCGGGTGGCGGCCAGCACGCCGGTGCTGAGGCCGAGCACCAGCCAGACGACGGCGCCGCCCACCACCAGCGAGGCCGTGATCGGCAGGGCCTGCCCGATGAGCGTGGTCACCGGCTCGGAGTTGGTGTAGGAGTAGCCCAGGTTGCCGTGCAGGGCCTTCCCCAGGAAGCTGCCGTACTGGACCAGGATCGGCCGGTCCAGGCCGAGGTTGTGCTTGATCGCCGCGACGGTGGCCAGGCTGGCCTCACGGCCGGCCAGGGTCCGGGCCACGTTGTTCGGCGCGACGAAGTACATGGCGAACACCACGGTCGCCACGAACCACAGGACGACGACGCCGAAGATTACCCGGCGGGCCAGGAAGCGCAGCATCAGCGGGCCCCTTAGCCCCGGCCGGCCGGCGCCTGGCCGGCTCGCGGATCGAGGGCGTCCCGCACGGAGTCGCCGAGGAGGTTGAAGGCCATCGTGGTAATCACCAGGGCCAGGCCGGGGAAGGCGACGAACCACCACGCCACCTGGTAGTAGGGGATGGCCTCCGCCAGCATGTTGCCCCAGGTCGCGGTGGGTGGCAGCACCCCGATGCCGAGGAACGACAGCGTCGACTCGAAGACGATCGACAGCGGGATGAGCATGGTGGCGTAGATGATGGCCGGCGGCAGCACGTTCGGGAGCAGGTCGACGAACATGATGCGGAGGTGGCTGGAGCCGACCGAGCGCGCGGCCTCAATGAACTCGCGTGCCTTTACCGACAAGACCTGGCCGCGGACGATGCGCCCGACCGAGGCCCACGAGAAGAAGGCGATCACGGCGATCGTGATCGTCAGGCCGGGCCCGACCAGGGAGACCAGCGCGATCGCGAACATCAGGAACGGCAGGGCCAGAACGGCGTCCATGAACCGGGACAGCATGGTGTCGACGAACCCCGCGAAGTAGCCGGCGGTCAGCCCGACCAGCAGCCCGACCAGGACCGACAGCCCGGAGGCCACGACGCCGACGAGCAGGGAGATCCGGGCGCCGTAGATGACCCGCAGGAAGACGTCCCGGCCCAGGTCGTCGGCGCCGAAGAAGAACTTCGACCCCGGCCCGACCGGGATGCCCTGCGCGGAGATCCCGGTGCTGCGGAACTGCGCGTTGGGGCCGTGCCCGAGGAGGTGCGCGATCACTGGCGCGAGGATGGCGAGCAGCACGATCAGGCAGATGACGGCGAAGGAGCCGATGGCCACCTTGTCGCGGCGGAGCCGGGCCCAGGCCAGCTGCCACGGGCTGCGGCCCTCGATGCTGGCCGCGTCGGTCGCGGGGACGGGCTCGGTGGCAGTTCCCGCGCTGAAGGCGGGTATGGATGTCACGCTGACGCCTCTCTGCTCGTCGGCTCCGGCGATCCGGTCACGGCCAGCGGGAAGTGGCACGCGGCGGAGTGGGCGGCGCTGCTGCCGCTCTGGGCGGCCAGCTGGGGGTCATCGACCCGGCACCGGTCCTGCGCCTGCGGGCACCGGGGATGGAACCGGCAGCCCGACGGCGGGTTGACGGGCGAGGGGACGTCCCCGCTGACGATGACCGGCTCGGCGTCGACCACGTCAGGGTCGGGTGAGGGGACGGCTGACAGCAGCGCCCGGGTGTACGGATGGCGCGGCGACCGGAACAGCTCCTCGGTCTCGGCCAGCTCCACGATGCGGCCCAGGTACATCACCGCGATGCGGTCGCTGACGTGCCGGACCACCGACAGGTCGTGCGCGATGAAGATGTAGGTCAGGCCGAGCCGCCCCTGCAGGTCGGCCAGCAGGTTGATGATCTGGGCCTGGATGGAGACGTCGAGCGCGGACACCGGCTCATCGCAGATCAGCAGCTCCGGCTCCAGCGCCAGCGCCCGGGCCAGGCCGATGCGCTGCCGCTGGCCGCCGGAGAACTCGGCCGGGAACCGGTTGTAGTGCTCCGGGTTCAGGCCGACGACTTCCATGAGCTGCTGGACCTTGGCCTTGCGCGCCGGGCCGGGGAGGATCTTGTTGGCCGCAAAGGGGTCGGCAATGATCGAGCCGACCCGGCGCCGCGGGTTGAGGGAGCCATAGGGATCCTGGAAGACCATCTGCATCTTGCGCCGGTACGGGCGCAGCTGGCGGGCCGACAGCCGGGAGATGTCGTCCCCGCCGAAGGTCACCGTGCCCGCCGTCAGGTCGTACAGCCGGGTGATGCAGCGGGCCAGGGTGGACTTGCCGCAGCCGGTCTCTCCCACCAGCCCGAGGGTCTCCCCGCGCCGGACAGCCAGGCTGACGCCGTCGACCGCCTGAACCGTGTCCCGGCGACGGCCCAGCCCCCGGGACGACCGGACCGGGAACTGCTTCGTTACGCCGTCCAGCTCCAGCAGGGGGTGTGGCGCGGCCGATCCGTCCGGCAGCGCCGGGGAGGACGCGCTCATGAGGTCGCCGCATCCGTGCGGGCCGGCGACTCGACCGCGCGGGCCGCCAGGGCGATCTCCCGGGCGGCTGCGTCGCGGCGGCGGCCCGAGATGGCGTCGCCGGTGCCGGTGAGGCCGGGCGGCAGCCAGCACGCGGACAGGTGGCCCGCGCCGCCGGAGACCGCCTGGACCGGCGGCTCGGTGGTGCTGCACCTCGGCATGCGGTACCCGCAGCGGGGGTGGAACGGGCACCCGGCGGGTACCCGCAGCAGGCTCGGCGGCTGGCCGGGAATCGGCCTGAGCCTGGTCTCCCTGGTCCCCTGCTGCGGCAGCGAGCCAGTCAGGCCCTCGGTATACGGATGATGCGGCTCGTGATAGAGGGTCCGCTTGTCGGCGTACTCCATCGCCTTGCCGGCGTACATGACGGTCACCCGGTCGGCGACCCTGGCGATCACGCCGAGATCGTGGGTGATCAGGATGACGGCGGTGCCGAACTCGGCCTGGACGCGCTTGATCAGCTGCAGGATCTGAGCCTGCACGGTCACGTCGAGCGCCGTTGTCGGCTCGTCCGCGATGAGCAGTTTCGGGTTGAGCGCCAGCGCCATGGCAATCATGGCGCGCTGGCGCATCCCGCCGGAGAACTGATGCGGGTAGTCGTCCACCCGGCGGCCCGGTTCGGGAATGCCGACCAGGCCGAGCAAGTCCACCGTCCTCGCCCTGGCCTGCTCCCGGCTGACCTTCTCGTGCAACCGGATCATCTCGGCGATCTGCCAGCCGACCTTGTGCTGGGGATGGAGGCTGGACAGCGGATCCTGGAAGATCATCGCGATCTTGGCCCCGCGCACCGACCGCAACTCGGCGGGTGAGGCCGCGAGCAGGTCCCTTCCCTCGAACCGCGCACTGCCGGAGACCTGCGCGCCCCTGGTCAGGCCGACGATCGTCTGGGTCGCGACGCTCTTGCCCGACCCCGACTCGCCGACTATGCCCAGCGTCTGGCCTTCCTCCACGGTGAAGCTCACGCCCCGGACCGCGCTCACCACGCCGTCCTGGGTGGCGAAGGAGACGCGCAGGTCGTCGACCTCCAGCAGTGCCATCAGTGATCTCCCGGCCGCTTGATACCGATCTGACCCGTTACGGTAGGTATCACGCGTTATTAAGCCATACGTTGGTGATGTCGTAGGCCTCGTTGATCGGCAGGTACACCGGGTTCATCACGTTCGCGGACTTGAAGATCGGGACGCCGGCCTGCACCAGCGGGATGAAGGCCGCGTCCTTCATCGACTGCTCGGACACCTGGTGCCACAAGTCGCTGATCTGCGTCGTGGCCGACGGCGCCTGAGTCAGCGCCTCCTGGATGAGGTTGTCGGTGACGGAACTGTTGTAGTCCCCGTAGTCCACCGAGTTGGGACCGTAGTGGGAACCGTCGGTCATCGGTTCCAGCACTGACCGCCCGTTGATGCCGAACCAGTCCGGCACCCAGAACAGGAGCGCGAGGTCCCAGGTGCCGCGCGCGCCATCCGAGGGCGTGGAGATCGTGTTGATGAAGTCGTTCAGCGTGGCGGGCACCATCTGCACGTGCACTCCGGCCGCCTGCAGGTCCGACTGCATCAGCTGGGCGACCTGCGGGTTGTAGGAGTCGGTCGGGTACAGCAGCTTGAGCGTGATGCCGTTCGGGTAGCCCGCCGCGGCCAGCAGCTGCCTGGTCTTCTTCGGGTCGCCCTTGCTGCCCGCCGTCGGGTACAGGTTGAACGGCTGGTAGCCGACGTCGATGCTGCCGAGGATCTGGCTGACCGGCTGCGCCACCTTCGCGCCCCCGAGGGCCTGCGCGATCGCGGCCTTGTCGAGCACGTACTCCAGCGCCTGCCGAACCGGCGTCTTCTGCATCGCCTTATTCGAGTTGGAGCTCTGCTCGTTGAAGACGGCGTACATCACGGCGTCGCTGGAGTTGATCTTCAGGTTGGGGTTGCTGTACAGGCTGGGCAGGTCCGGCGTGGGCACCACGACATCCCAGGGCAGGTTCACGGTGCCGGCCTGGATCTGCTGCTGAACGCTCTGGGCCGTCTCGCCCTCAGTGATGACGATCTTGTTGACATAGGCCTTGCGGATCGGGTCGGTGCTGGCCTTCCAGACCGGGTTGCGCTCGAGCACGATCTGCTGGCCGGGCTTGTAGGACGTGATCTTGTACGGCCCGTCCGCGAGCACGTGCGCGTCGAACTGCGGGCTGTTCGGCACGTACTTCAGGTACTCGACCGGCACGGCCGAGGCAAACGGCTCGGCGATGATGTCGAGGAAGTCAGCCGTCGGGTGCAGCAGGTGGACCACCACGGTCGTGGCGTTCGGCGCGGTCACGCCGGAGATGTCGTGGCCGTTGATGTAGCTCGCGATGGCCGTCGCGGTGCCGGGGATCTTCGACTCGGCGGCGCAGTAGGCCGACATGCCCACGATCGTCGACGTGAAGTAGGCCGGCGCGCCGACCGGGGCGACCGGGTTGCACAATCGCTTGAAGCTTCGGACCCAGTCCCCGGCCACGACCGGCCGCGGCGGCGCGCTGTCCCACATCACGTTCGGGCGCAGGTGGATCGTGTAGGTCAGGCCGTTGTCCGTGATGCCGCCGTTCGCCGCGGTCGGCACGACGCTGGCCATGTCGGCCACCGGCATGCTGACGACGTTCGGGTTGTTGCTGGGCGGGTAGGCGAACAGCTGGCGCGTCCAGGCGCGCTCCTCGGTGTGGGTGATGGTGCCGTAGCCGGCGGTCGGGTCCAGGAAGTCGACGTCCCCGGACCCGGCGATGGTCAGCGTGCCGCCGTCCTTGGGGGCTCCGGACGACCCGGTCGGGGAACTGCCCGCGCTGCTGCAGCCAGCAGCCAGCAGGCAAGTGGCAGTGCCGAGCACTGCGATCACGCTCAGGCGGCGACGTAGATGCAAGGTTCCGGCCTCTTCTCTGTCCTGCCGGCTGCCGGCAGCAGTTAGGGATCTCAATGGCGTGGAGCAGGCGACTGTCTCCACGCGGAAGTCGGGGGCCCGCATCGGCGCGGGCGTGCATCCAGGCCCTGGCGCCGCTTCGGGTCCCAGGGCAGGAATGTTGACATTCGGAAGTTCTTCTTGTTGACTTCCGAACGTTAGCTTGTCCGTAGATCTAGGTCAAGAGTCTGTTTTGGAGGACGAAGACCCGGTGTCACCCGGTAAGAGGGGAAGTCAGTTGCGCTTTCAGCCGTCCGCCGCCATCAGCCGGGTCGCCGCGTCCTCGCTGCGCCCGCCGGGCGGCCTGGCGCCGGCCGGGGCGATCTCGCTCGCCCAGGGCGAGCCGGACTTCCCGACCCCGGAACCGGTCATCGAGGCGCTGTGCCGGGCCGCCGCCGGCGGCTACACCCGGTACGGCGACATGAACGGCGACCCCGAGCTGAGGGCCGCGATCGCCGAGCTGGCCAGCCGGATCGCGGGACGGCCGTACTCCGAGCGCTCGATCCTGGTCAGCCACGGCGGCGCCGCGGCCATCACGGCAGCGATCCTGGCCACGGTGAACCCGGGGGACCGGGTGATCCTGCCGGAGCCGACGTACTCGCTGTACCTCGACGCCGTGCAGCTAGCCGGGGGGCAGCCGGTCTTCGTGCCGACCCGGCCCGACCGGCACCTCGATCCCGGCCCGCTGGAGGCGGAGCTGGCCGGCGCCCGGATGGTGGTCGTGTGCAACCCGGTCAACCCGACCGGGGTAGTCTTCGGCCCGGCCGAGCTGGACTGGCTCGGCCAGCGGCTGGCGGGCACCGACACCCTGGTCCTGGCCGATGAGGCCTACGCCGACATCGTGTACGACGGCCGCCCGTTCACCTCGACGCTCGCGATGCCGTCCCTGAGCGAGCGGCTGATCTACGTCCAGACCCTGTCCAAGACCTACGCCATGACCGGCTGGCGCATCGGCTACGCGGTGGCGGCGCCCGACATCACCGCGGCGATCCGGCACGTGCACCGGACCATGAACAGCGCGGTCAACGCGGCCGTGCAGCGGGCGGCGCTGGCGGCGATCAGCATCGGGCCCAGCCTGGGGGCGCCCATGCTCGCCGCCTACCAGGAGCGCCGCGACTTCGTGGCCGCCCGGATCGCGGCGATGGACTGCCTCGACGCCACCCGGCCCGATGGCGCGTTCTACAGCTTCGCCCGGTACGCCGGCTCGCAGCCGGCCGCCGAGATCACCGCGCGGCTGCTGGCCGGGGGAGTCGTGGTCCGCTCCGGGCCGGAATTCGGGCCGTCGGGTGAGGGTCACATCAGGCTGTCGTTCGCGACCAGCATGGACAACCTGAAGGAGGGCCTGGACCGGATTGAGCGCGTTCTGAACGGGCGGTAGCCCATCCGGCGGATTACCCGCAGGATCAGCCTGACGCGCAACGTCGTCCGCACCGGCCGGACTGTAACGTTATGGTAAATCTCCGCGGTTAGATGTCAACATTGCGAGCGAGGATGGAACCCGGGTGAACAGAGGCGTTCAGGGGATCCGGCCGCCGGAGCGGCGCGGCCTGACCGAACAGGTCGCCGACAGCATCCGGCAGGCCATCTTCAGCGGTTCCTTCGAGCTGGGCGATCGCCTCAACGAGGCGGACATCGCGGACCGCCTCAACGTCAGCCGCGGCCCGGTCCGGGAGGCACTGGCGCTGCTTAAGCGCGAGGGCATCGTCACCATGAGCTGGCACCGGGGTGCCTACATCATGGAGCTCTCGGCCACCGACGTGAGCGAGCTGTACTCGCTGCGGACGGTCCTGGAAGTATTCGCGATCAGGCAGGCGGCCGCGGCCGCGACGGCCGTCGATCTCGACGCGATGAATACCGTGCTGGCCGCCATGTCGAAATCCGGCGATGACCAGAGTGACTTCGACATGATTCAGCTTGATGTCCAGTTCCACGACGAGCTCTACCACGCCGCGCACCATGACCGGCTGAGCACCGCCTGGTCCTCGATCCGGTCCCAGGTGCTGCTCTCGCTGCTGGTCAAGCGGCACACCTCGAACGAGTACTACCGGGACCTGGTCATCGCCGAGCACCAGCGGCTGTTCGACCTCGTCAGCTCCCGGGATGCGGACGCCTGCGAGGCCGCGCTCCGGGAGCATATCTCGGCGACCTACGACCGGCTCGCGGCCAGTTTTCATGACGCCGGCGAGGTCCCCGCGACGAGCGCCGGGAGCATCGGCTCCTAAGGCCGGGGCGGCGGGGTCGGCGGGCCGGGGGCTACGGTTGGGTTATGCGGGCCGTGCCGTGGTGGGGGGTGGTGTCGGCCGCTGCGGCTCCCGTGGTGATGGCGGGCGGGTGGACGGTGGCCGCCGCGCTGCAGCCCGGTCCCTACAATCCCGTGGCCGATACCGTCAGCGCCCTGGCCGCGCCGGGCGCTGCGGACCGGTGGGTGATGACGCTGGCGTTCGTGGTGGTGGGCCTGTGTGATGTCGTCACCGGGCTGGCGCTGCGGCCGGCCCGCGCGCCGGGGCGGCTCGTCCTGATCGCCGGGGGCCTGGCGGGCGTGCTGATCGCGGCGTATCCCGAGCATCCCGGGGTCCGGTTCCCGGTGCCGCACATGATCAGCGCCGGGATCGGCGGTGCCGCGCTGGTTGCCTGGTCGGCCTGGGCCTGGCGGCGCGGGCCCGCGGTGCCGTGGGGCCTGCGGCCGGCGGTATCGGCCGCGGCCGTGGCGGTGCTGGCCGTCCTGCTGGCCTGGTTCGGCGCGGAACTGGCCGCCGCGGGCGGGCAGGCCGGCCTGGCCGAGCGCGTTTTCGGCGGTGCCCAGGCCCTGTGGCCGCTGGCGGTGGTCGCGTCGTGCTGCTACGCCGCCCGGGCCGGCCCGGCGCCGGCGCTGGCCCGGCGGGAACGCGTCAGCTTCGAGGAAGCGGGTCCTGGTCCGCGCGCCTGATGTCCATCAGATGGTGGCGGACCTCGTGGGCGTTGCGGCGGATCACGTCCACCGCGGCCAGCGTGCCGAATTCGGGGTGGCTGACCGCGGCGGTGGCCGGCGCGGCCTGCGCCGCCTGTGACCATTCCCGCTGCGCGGCGGCCAGGGCGAGCAGGCCCACGCGGGGCGACAGCTGCTGGTAGCGGCGGACCTCGGCCAGAGCGTTCTCGTCCCAGCAGGGGATGCCGTTTCCTGGATCGTGCGCCACGGTGAGCAGCCGCTCGGACCCGATCCGGAGCACGTCGACGAGGTGCCACACGTACATCGAGGCCGACCAGCGAGGGCCGGCCCGCCGCACCGGGTCCCGGACGCCGGCCAGGGCGGCCGCGGCCGCGGCGGGTCCCTGCGCGACCACGGCGAGGGCCTCCTGAGGCGTGCATTCCCAGTCAAAACCGCACTCCGCGCACACCGGGCTGTCGGGCTGCCACCTCATCTGCGCACGGTACCCGCCAGCCGCCCGCCCGGACGGCGAGGCGGTGAGACCCGATCGAGGCGCAGGGACCGTAATCTTGCCGTCATGACGCCCCGCGATGGCCCGCCGCCGTGAAGGGGGCCGGCGCGGCTGCCCATCGTTTCGTATTCGGTCAGGGCTGGCTGTTCGGCGGCATTTACTCCGACGGGTCCGCGGAACCCGGGTTCGACGACCGCGGGTTCGCCCGCGTCACCCTGCCGCACACCGTCGTCCCGCTGTCGTGGGGGGACTGGGACCCCGCAACCTGGCAGAACGTCTGGATCTACCGCCGGCACTTCGACGGGGCGCAGGTCCCGGGCGGCCGGCGCCGGGTCTTTGCCGACTTCGACGGCGTCATGACCAGCGCGACCGTCGTGCTCAACGGGACCACCGTGGCGGAGCACGCCGGCGGTTACCTGCCGTTCGCGGCGGAGCTGACCGGCGCGCTGGTCGCGGGCGACAACGTGCTGGCCGTCATCGTCGACGCGCGCTGGCTGGACGTGCCGCCCGGCGGCAGCCCGGCCGGCCCGGCGGCGGTCGACTACCTGCAGCCGGGCGGGATCCACCGCGACGTGAGGCTGCGGGTGGTGCCGGAGGTGTTCCTGGCCGACGTGTTCGCCCGCCCGGCGGACGTGCTCGGCGCGGACCGCAGCGTGCAGGTCCAGGCGACGATCGACGCGGCCGTCGTCCCCGCCGGCCCGGTCACGGTCACCGCCGAGATCCGGGACGGCGCCCGGCGCCTGGCCGGCGCCGCGGTGACCGTGCCGGTGACCGCCCCCGGCCCGGCCGTGGCCCGGCTCAGCGTCACCGGCCTGGGCGAGGTCGAGCTGTGGTCGCCGGAGACCCCGCGGCTGTACACCGTGCGCACCCGGCTGGAGGCACCCGGCGCCCCGCCGCACGAGGTCGAGGTGCGGACCGGATTCCGCGAGGCGGTGTTCCGGCCGGACGGGTTCTATCTCAACGGGCAACGCCGGCTGATCCTCGGGCTGAACCGGCACGAGCTGTTCCCGTACACCGGAATGGCCGCGCCCGCCCGGCTGCACCGCCGGGACGCCGAGATCCTCCGGCGCGAGCTCAACTGCGACATGGTGCGCTGCTCGCACTACCCGCAGTCGCCGCACTTCCTCGATGCCTGCGACGAGCTCGGCCTGATGGTCTGGGCCGAGACGCCGGGCTGGCAGTACGTGGGCGGGCCGGCGTTCCGGGCCATCGTCGAGCAGAACGTGCGCGACCTGGTGATCCGGGACCGGAGCCGGCCCTCGGTGATCGTATGGGGCACCCGGCTCAACGAGAGCGCCAACGAGACCGGCCTGTACGAGCGGACCCGGCAGATCGCCGATGAGCTGGACGGCTCGCGGCCGACGTCCGGCGCGATGAACCGCTACGCGCTCGGCGACTGGGCGCAGGACGTCTACGGTTACGACGACTACCGCGCTGAAGGCGGCCGCGCGACGCTGCGGCCGCCGCTGCCGGGCGTGCCGTACCTGGTCACCGAGGCGGTCGGCGCGCTGTCCGGGGCGCCGCTGTACCGCTGGACCGACACCGGCGCGGTGCTCGCCGTGCAGGGCCGGATGCACGCGGAGGTCCACCACATCGCCCGGTCCGGCGCGGGGTACGCCGGGCTGCTGGGCTGGTGCGCCATCGACTACGCCTCGCTCAACGGCGGCAACCGGATCTGGCGCAATCTCAAGTGGCCCGGCGTGCTCGACACGTTCCGGGTCCCGAAGCCGGGCGCCGCCCTCTACCAGTCGCAGGTCAGCCCGCGCGTGCGGCCGGTCATCGCGCCGATGTTCGGCTGGGACCCCGGCGCGGCCGGGCCCGGTCCGGGCGCGCTGATCGCCACCAACTGCGAGCGGCTGGAGCTCCATGCGGGCGGGCAGCACCTGGCGACGGCGCTGCCGGACCGCGGGAACTACGGCGGCCTGGCCTACCCGCCCGCCGTCGCGGACCTCACGGTGGACGGCAGCGGACGGCCCGACCTGCGCATCGACGGGTACGTGGGCGGCGCGATCGTCGCGACGCTGCGCATGTCGGCCGACCCGGCGCGCGACCGGCTGGCGCTGACCGCCGACCACACCGCGCTGGCGGCCGACGGCTCGGACGCGACCCGGCTGACGTTCCGCGCGGTGGATGCCTACGGCAACTGGCGCCGGCACGTCACGGGATCGGTCGCGCTGGAGCTGACCGGGCCCGGGACGCTGGTGGGGGACAACCCGTTCCCGTTCGGGGACTACGGCGGCGTCGGCGGCGCGTTCGTCCGGACGCAGGCGGGCCGGGCGGGCCCGGTCCGGGTCACCGCGCGGCATCCGGCGCTGGGCGCGGCGACCGTCCGGATTGTGGCGGGCGAGCCGCGTCTCGGCTGGCGGGCGGGCGGTCTTGCGTAGCTGTCATATTTCACGAAACGGTTGGGCTCGGCGTGGACAGGCTTCCCGTCGTGTCCGACTGGCCGGGGTATTTGTGCGGGTCGTGTGGCGGGCGCCACGAGGGCCGTAAGGCATGGTGCCCGCACGGCCGGTCCGGTACCGTCCGGGGACTGTGGGCTCCCCGGAGAAGATCATGGAACTGGCCGCCGACACGCTCCGCGGCTGGGCGCTGGACGAGGACCTGAAGCGGCGGGTCACGTCGACGCCCGCGCTGGCCCGGCTCGCCGCCGCCGTAGCCAGCCGCTACTCCGCCGGGGACTCTGCGGATGACGCGATCACGGCGGCCCGGGCGGGACTGGCCCGGGGGCACCTGGCCAGCATCGACTACGCCGGCGAGAGCGTCCGCGAGGCCGTGCTGGCCCGGCGCGAGACCGATGTCTTCCTGACGCTGGCCGCCGCGATCAGCCGGGCCGGCCTCCCCGCGACCGTCTCCTTCGACCTGTCCCACATCGGCTCGGTCGTCGACAGTGACCTGGGGCTCCGCCACGCGCGCGAGATCGCCGAGGCCACCGCGCCGCTGGGGACCGCGCTGATGATCTCGGCCGAAGGATCGGACCGGACTGACCTCGTGCTCGACCTGTACGACGCGCTCGCGGCCGACTACCCGCACATCGGCATCACGCTGCAGGCCCGGCTGCACCGCACCCCGGATGACCTGGAGCGAGTGCTCGCCCGGCCGGGGACGGTACGGCTGGTCAAGGGCTCCTTCCTGGAAACGGACGCTGTCGCCTGGCGGCGCGATAGCCCGGAGATGAGGGCCGCCTTCCTCGCCCTGGCCGGCCGGCTCGTCACGGCCGGGCATCCGGTCTCGCTCGCGACCCACGACGAGTCGCTCGTCGATGCCCTGATCGCCGCGCACGGCGACGCCCTCCGGGGGCCAGCGGCGGAGTGTGACCGCGCCCATCACCGGTATTGGCCCGAAGGGCATCGCCCTGGCCTGGGACGCGGCCCGCTCCAGGGATCTCATCGGTGAGTGCGCCGCGACGCGCCGGCCGTTCTGAGAAACGGGCCGGGCGCCGCGCCGGGCTATCACGCTGCCGCGGCGATCACGGCCACGCCGGTGCGCCCGCCGTCCACGTCGAGGACCGTGCCGTGGACGAATTCGGCGTCGTCGGAGGCGAGGTACACGGCCGCCGCCGCGACGGCGCCGGGGTGGCCCGCGCGGCCGGCCGGGGTGCCGGTCATCATCACCGCCGCGGGGTGCTCGCCGTCCGGGTACCGGTCGGGGTCGGCGATGACGCCGGGGGAGACGGCGTTGACCCGGATGCCGCGGGGACCGAACTCGGCGGCCCAGGCGCGGGTGAGCGTCTCCATGGCGCCCTTGGTCGAGGCGTAGAGCGCACCGGGAGGAACGCTCAGCCGGGCGACCCAGGAGCCGAGGTTGATGATGGCGCCGCCGCCCGCGGCGATCATGCTGGCGGCGGCGGCCTGGGTGAGGAAGAACGGAGCCTTGACGTTGACGCCGTAGACACGGTCGAACATGTCGCCGTCGGCGGTGAGGGTCGTGGCGGGCGGGAAGATGCCGGCGTTGTTGACCAGGATGTCGAGCCGCCCGCCGAGCCGGTCGGCCGCCGCGGCGGCGAGTGCCCGGCTGGCGGCCGGGCTGCCGTCGAGGTCGGCGCGGACGTAGTCGGCGGCACCGCCCGCGTCCCGGATTCGGGCCGCGACCGCCGCCCCGCGGGCGTCGTCGCGGCCGGAGACGACGACCTGCGCGCCCTCGGCGGCGAAGGCCAGGGCGATGGCGCGGCCGATGTTGCTGGTGGAGCCGGTGATGAGGGCGGTCTTGCCCTGGAGTCGCTGTGCCATGACCCCAACGGTATGAGGCTATTTCTGGACCAGCAAGTCCAGAAATGGAGAGCGGGCTAGCGGCCGCGCAGGTGGTCGATCAGCAGGTCCATGGCCGCCTCCAGGTGCCCGGTGCTCCCGGTGGAGCGCAGCACCTGCACGCCGCCCTGAACGCCGGCGATCAGGGCGGCGGCGACCCGGTCGGCGTCGAGGTCGGCGCGGACCTGGCCGGCCCGCTGCATCTGCTCGATGCCCCGCCTGATCTGGGATTGCCACCGCGACATCAGGGCGGTGATGACCTCGGCCGCGCCAGGAGTGCTGCCGACCTGGCTCATCAGGGAGCCCAGCGGGCAGTACCGGCCCTGGGCCCGGTAGCGGGCGACCACGGCGTCGCGCCAGCGCTCCCAGGCCGCCCACGTAGTCAGGGCGCCCAGGTGCGGCTGCTGGTCGGCGAGGACGCGGTCGGCCTCGTGCCGGGCGACGGCCAGCAGCAGTTCCTCCTTGCCGCCGGGAAAGTAGTGGAAGATCTGGCCCTTGCTGGTGCCGGTGATCACGCGGACGTCGTCGAGCGTCACCCCGCCCGGCTCGTCACTGCGCAGGTAGGTTGCGGCACCCTCGATGATGCGCTGCCGCGTCGCCGTTCCCTTGACCGTGAGTGCCACCCGTCCACGGTATCGGCCTGGACCGCCCAGTCCAACTGCTCCCTCCAGTGCCGTACACGTCAGATGTTCGTACGAACATCTTCTATGTATGATCGGGGGATGGACGCATCGCAGCGCCTCAGCGAGCTGGTCGACATCTTGCGGCGGGACGGCCGGGTCGAGGTCGCGACCGCGGCCGCCGAGTTCGGCACGGCGGAGCTGACGATCCGCCGCGACCTGGACATCCTGGTCGAGCGCGGGGTGGCGCGGCGGGTCCGGGGCGGGGCGGTGAACCTGCTCATGCGCGGCGATGAGCTGCCGTTCGCGATGCGCGCACTCGAAGTTACCGGCAGCAAGCGGCGGATCGCCGCGGCGGTGGCCGGGCTGATCGCCGACGGCGAGGCCGTCGGCCTGGACAGCGGCACCACGGTGGCCGAGACCGCGCGGGCGCTGGCCGGGCGGCGGCTGACGGTGATGCCGCTCTCGCTGCACGCGGCGATGGCGCTGGCCGGCTCGGCGTCAGTCCGGCTCCTGCTGGCCGGGGGCGAGGCCCGTCCCGGGGAGCTGGCCATGGTGGGCCCGCTGGCCCTGGCCGGCATCGCGGCCCTGCGCTTCGACACCGTCGTGCTGGGCTGCTGCGGCGTGTCGCCGGAAGGCCACGTGATGGCTCACGACCTGGGCGACGCCGCGGTCAAGCAGGCCCTGCTGGCCTCGGGCCGGCGCAGCGTGCTCGCCGTGGACGGCACCAAGTTCGGCCGGGGCGCGCTCGCCGTCGTCGGCGAGCTGACCGCGGTGGACGTGGTGGTCACGGACGACCGGGCCCCGGCGCCGGCCGTGGCCGCGCTGGAGGCCGCCGGGGTCGAGGTGCACTGTGTCTGACCTCGCCTGCGGCACCACCGCGGCGGCCGGCCGGCCCGCTCCATGGCCGCGGATCGCGGTCACCGCGGTGTTCGTCGTCCACGGCCTGCTGTTCGCGTCCTGGACCGCGCACATTCCCGGGGTCCAGGCCCGCCTGGGCCTGACTGACGGCACGCTCGGGTTCGCGCTGCTGGGCGCCCCGGTCGGGTCGGTGACCGCGATGACCGCCTCGTCCTGGCTGCTGCCCAGGGTCGGCAGCCGCCGGATCGTGCGAGTCGCCCTGGCCGGCTACTGCGCGGCCGGGCCGCTCGTCGGGCTCGCCGGCAGCTTGCCGGCGCTGTTCGCCGCGCTGTTTGCCTGGGGAGCTTTCCAGGGCACGCTCGACGTCGCGATGAACACCCAGGCCATCGCGGTGGAGCGAACGGGACGACGAGTGCTGATGCCGGGGCTGCACGGCAGCTGGAGCATCGGCGCGCTGGCCGGCGCTGCCCTTGGCGCGCTGGCCGTCACCGCCGGCCTCACGCTCAGCGTCCAGCTGCTGGTCCTGGGCACGATCGCGCTGCTGGCCGCGGGGCTCCTCACGGCACGGATGCTGCCCGCCGCGGCTGAGCAGCCCGGCACCAGCAACGCCGCGGCCGGGCCCGCAGCGACCGGTGAGCGCCCGGCCGGGCGGGTCTCGCGCTGGTCCGGGGGCATGGTCCTGCTCGGCGCGATAGCCTTCGCCGCGATGCTGTGCGAGGGCGCCACCGCCGACTGGTCGGCCGTCTACCTGTCCGGCCCGCTGCACGCCAGGGGCGTGGTCCCCGGCCTCGGCTACGCCGCGTTCTCCCTGGCCATGGTGACCGTCCGGCTGTCCGGCAACCGGCTGCTGACCCGCTTCCGGGCCGACCGGCTGCTGCCCGCGCTGGCCGCGGTCGCGACCCTCGGGTTCGCCGCCACCCTGCTCGCCGCCTCGCCGCCCGCGGCCCTCCTCGGCTTCGGCTGCCTCGGCATCGGGCTGGCCTCCGTGGTGCCGGCCGTGTTCAGCGCGGCCGGGCGGATACCCGGCCTGCCTCCGGGCACCGCCGTGGCCACGGCATCGGCCTGCGGGTGGGCCGGATTCGTCTGCGGCCCGCCGCTCATCGGGCGCCTGTCCTCCTGGGCGTCCCTGCCCGTGGCGCTGGGCCTGCTGCCCCTGCTCACCGCGTTCGTCGTCGTCGGCACCATGCGGTCCCGCGCGCTGCGTGCCCGCCAGCCTGAGCCGGACGCCGAGCAGGTGGCGGTGCGATGATCCGCCACCTGCTCGTGGATTACGGCGAGGTCATCAGCGCCCCTCTCGCCGAGGGCACGATGACCGGCCTGGCCGCGCTCGCGGAGTGTCCGCGCGCCACATTCCTCGACCGCTACTGGCGCTTCCGGCCCGCCTACGACCTCGGCCAGCCACCTGCCGGGTACTGGTCGCAGGTCCTGGACCGCGACCTCAGCGGGTCATCCCGGCTCGTCGGCCAGCTCACGGACATTGACGTGCACGGGTGGCTCCGGCTGAACCCGCTCACCCTGGACGTGCTCCTCGCCCACGCACGCCGCACCGGAGCCCAGCTCGCGCTGCTGTCCAACGCGCCCGAGCCGCTCGCCCGGGCCATCGACGGCGCCGGCTGGTCACGCCACTTCGGCCACCGCTACTTCAGCTGCCGCCTGGGTGCCGCCAAGCCCGGCCCGCAGGCCTTCCAGCTCGTCCTGAGCGATCTCGGCGCACTCCCGGCCGAGGTGCTGTTCATCGACGACCGCCCCGAGAACACCCGCGGCGCCCGTGAGCTCGGCATGCGCACCATCACCTTCGCCTCCGCCCGCGCCCTCACCCGTGACCTCCGCTCGGCCGTCCCTCGCTGATCCGTCGGCTCGAGGTCGCAGTCAGCCAGCCTGGCGGATGGCGAGCGCCTCCGGCTCGGGGGCGCCCGGCCTGGCCGGGCCGCCGGCGATGTCGTCGAGGCTGCGCCCGGCGGGCTCGGGCAGCACCAGCGTGAGCGCGAAGCCGGCCGCCGCCACCCCGCCGGTCAGCAGCAGCGTGCCGCGCAGGCCGAGCGAGCTCTGCAGCAGCGGGAACAGGAAGACCCCGATGAACGCGCCGAGCTTGCCGATGCCGGCCGAGATGCCGTGCCCGGTCGCCCGCATGGACACCGGGTACAGCTCGCTGGGCATCACGAACGTGGTCATGTTCGGCCCGAACTCGGTGAAGAAGTAGCTCACCCCGTAGACCAGCAGGAACGGCACGACCGCCGTGGTCAGGCCGGGGATCACCGCGATGGTCAGGAAGCAGGCCGCCATCACCGCGAACCCGACCAGCTGCAGCCGCCGGTGCCCGATGCGGTCCAGCCGGGCGATGGCCAGGACATAGCCGGGCACGGCCGCGACCACGAAGATGGCCAGCTGCAGCGAGATCTTCGTCATGGCGGAGGCGCCGGGCGAGATGAGGCCGAGGATCTGCGGGGTGGAGATCGTGTTCCCGTAGTAGGCATAGTCGAGCAGGAACCAGGTCCCGGCCGTGCCGGCCAGCAGGATCAGGTAGCGGCGGCTGGTCAGGAACGTCCGCAGCCCGAGCGCCGGGCCGGCCCCGCCCGCCGGGACGCCGGCTCCGCTGACCTGACCGCGGCTGAGCTGCGACATCCGGCCCGCGGCTTCGTCGGCCCGCCCCTGCACCTGGACCTGGTAGCGGGGGGATTCCGGCATCCGGCTGCGCAGCCAGACCACGGCCGCCGCCGGGACCGCGCCGAGCCCCAGCATCAGCCGCCAGGCCAGGCCGTCCCCGGCGCCCGCGCCGAGCAGCGCCAGCGCGATCAGCGGGCCGACCACCAGCCCGAGGGCCTGCGCGCCGAATACCATCCCGACCAGCTTGCCCCGGTCCTTGCGGTTGGCGTACTCGCTGACCATCACCGCGCTGACCGGGTAGTCACCGCCCACCCCGAACCCGAGCACGAACCGGAACACGATGAGTACCCAGAACGATGGCGCGAGGGCGGAGCCCACCGCGCCCGCGACCATGATCGCGGCGACGAGCCAGTAGACGCGCCGGCGGCCGGCGACGTCCGCGAACCGCCCGAACACGAGCGCCCCGAGGAACGCCGCGGCCAGCATGGTGCTGTTCAGCAGGGCCAGGTGCCCCGAGCTGAGGTGCCACTGCGCCGTGATCAGGGTCGAGACGATGCCGATGACGAACAGGTCGTAGGCATCGGTGAAGAACCCCATCCCCGACACCACCACTGCCCGCAGGTGGAACCTGCTCAGCGACGCCTCGTCCAGCGCCGTGATCAAGTCACCGGGCCGGGCCTCTGCCACCGCATTCCCGCCTTCGGGCCGCCTGCCTCGCGGAACTGCTCCGCCCGCCGTGTCCGAAAAGTACCCATCCCCGGCAACGCCCGGCCGACTCCGAGATGAACGGAACATGAATGAATAGCGTCCGGAAAGTGCCAGGCACCGCTGCCGTAGGATCCGTTCCAGCAGCTGCGCCAGGGCTGCCGTAGCAGCAGTGACGGCCGTCGACGTGATCGGAGCCCCTGCCATGCCCGCTTTCCCGGTCGGCCCGCGAGCTGCGCTGAGAGGCGACCGGGTATTCGACGCCCGGGCCGGGGACTGGGCCGACGGCACGGTCGTGCTCGTCGAGGACGGGCTGATCGCCGGCATCACCCGGTCCGCGCCGGACGGCTGGCCGGTGCTGGACCTGCCGGGCACTAGCCTGCTGCCCGGGCTCATCGATGCGCACACCCACGTGCTGCTGCGCAGCAGCTGGAACGAGCTGGAACTGGCCCGGCAGATGGTCGAGGAGAACCCCGGCCACCGGATCGCCAGCGCGGTCCAGGCGATGTCGATCTCGCTCCGGCACGGATTTACCACGATCCGCGATCTCGGCTCGGAAGGCGCCGGCTACGCGGATGTCGGACTGCGCGACGCCGCGCGCGAGGGCCTGGTGCCCGGGCCGCGGATGGTCGTTGCCGGGCCCGCCATCCGGTCGATCGGCCGCTACCCGCTGCCCGGTCACCAGCGCAGCATGACGTTCCCGGTCGGCATAGACAGCTGCACTGGCCCGGTGGCCTGCCGCGAGACCGTCCGGACCCAGGTCGCCTACGGCATCGACTGCCTGAAGATCTATGTCAGCGAGCGCTTCGACGAGCCCGTCGGCGAGGCCGACTATCCGGACGGCCCGGTGGTGTGGACGCGGGAGGAGGTGCAGGCGCTGGTCGACGAGGCACACCGGCAGGGAATCCGGGTGGCCGCCCACGCGCTGACCCTCAGCGGGGCCAGGCTGGCCGTGGCCGCCGGGGTGGACTCGATCGAGCACGGCTTCGGCATCTCGGCCGAGCTCGCGGCGGACATGGCCGCCCAGGGCACGGCCCTGGTGCCGACCCTGCTGGTCACCCGGGAGCACGCCGCACACGGCTCGGGCATCTCCGAGCGGGCCCGGGCCGCCCATGACCGATCCTTCCGCAACTGCCTGGATGCGGGCGTCAAGATCGTGCTCGGCACCGACGTGGGCGGCTTCGAGTGGACCCGGGTGTCCCAGGCCGAGGAGTTCGGCCTGATGACCGCGCTGGGGATGGCCCCGGCCGATGCCCTGCGGGCCGGCACGCTGCGGGCCGCCGAGCTGCTCGGGCTGGCCGGGACGGCCGGCGTCCTCGAGCCGGGCGCGGCCGCGGACGTCGTGGCCGTGGCCGGCGACCCGCTGCGCGACATCGAGTGCCTGCAGCGGGTGGAACTCGTCGTCCAGGGCGGCCGGGTCGCCTGGGACGGACGGTCTTGACACTGCCCGCGCCGCGAGCTTGGCTCTATCTTAGATTTTGATTCTAGAATTAACGCCCCCGTAAACGACGGGAAGGGGATCGTCATGCCCCATCGTCTCTATCAGGCAGCGGCCATCGCCGGGGTGGACGAGAGCGACGAGATCGGCCGGGTGCCGGGCAAGACGTCGCTGCAGCTGCACGCCGAGGCCGCGGTCAACGCGCTGGCCGATGCCGGCATCGACATTTCCGAGGTCGACGGGATCGCCACGGCCGGCGTCTCGACGCTGCAGACGGCGGAGTACCTCGGCATCACCCCCCGCTACACCGACAGCACGGCCGTCGGCGGGTCGTCGTTCGTCATCCACGTCGGCCACGCCACCGAGGCGATCGCCGACGGCCGGGCCTCCGTGGTGCTGATCACCCACGGGCAGGGCCACCTCGGCGGCCGCGGCGGCGGGCGGCCCGCGGCCGACCAGTCCAACCTGGCCGCGCAGTACGAGTCGCCGTACGGAGTCCTCGGGGCGCCGTACGCCTACTCGCTGGCGTGCATGCGGCACATGGCGCAGTACGGCACGACCAAGGAGCAGCTGGCGCAGATCGCCGTGCAGACCCGGCAGTGGGCGGCGATGAACCCCAAGGCCCTCATGCGCGACCCCATCACGGTGGACGACGTGCTGAACTCGCGGCTCATCTCCTACCCGTTCAACATCCTGGACTGCTGCCTGGTCACCGACGCCGGCGGCGCGGTCGTGCTGGTGAGCCCGGAGCGGGCCAGGGACCTGCCCAAGAAGCCGGTCTGGGTGCTGGGCATGGGCGAGGCACACGACCACCAGATGATCAGCCAGATGCCCGACCTGACCCGGACCCCGGCCCAGTACTCGGGTCCGGCCGCGCTGGGCATGGCCGGGATCACCCTGGACGACATCGACCTGGCCATGATCTACGACTCCTTCACCTACACGGTCCTGGTCACGCTGGAGTCGCTGGGCTTCTGCAAGCCGGGGGAGGGCGGCGAGTTCGTGCGCGGCCGGCTCGGGCCGGGCGGGGCGCTGCCGACCAACACCAACGGCGGCGGGCTCTCCTACACCCACCCCGGCATGTACGGGATGTTCCTGCTGCTGGAGGCGGCCCGGCAGCTCCGCGGCGAGGCCGGCCGGCGCCAGGTCCCCGGCTGCGAGGTGGCCCTGGTCAACGGCACCGGCGGGTCACTGTCGTCCACCGGCACCCTGATACTCGGCGCGGGCTGAGACGCTCGCGGACGCTGAGGAGGAACAGATGACGTCTCCCGCCCGGTACCCAAGGCCGCTGCCCATGATCACCCCGGAGAACGAGCGCTACTGGCAGGGCGCCCGCGACCACGAGCTGTGGCTCCGCAACTGCCGGGCCTGCGACCGGACCTATTTCTACCCGCGCGACATCTGTCCCGGCTGCGGCGGCCGGGACACCGAGTGGAAGCGGGCCAGCGGGCAGGCCACCCTCTACACCTACGCCATCGTGCACCGGGCCCCCAGCCCGGCGTTCGCCGACCTGGTGCCGTACGTCACGGCCGTCGTGGAGCTGGCCGAGGGCGGGCGGATGATGACCAACCTCGTCGACGTCGAGCCCGACCCGGCGCAGATCACCGTCGGGATGGCGCTGGAGGTCACCTTCGACGACGTGACGCCGGAGATCACGCTGCCGAAGTTCCGGCCGGCCCGGTAACAGCCTCAGGTCGGCCACGACCGCGGTGGTGAAGCCGAACCGGCTGCCCGCCGCGGCGGCCGGGTCCACCACCACGGTCGCGGGCGTCTCGGCTTCCAGCGCGAGCTCCTCCGACGCCAGCTGCTCGCGCACGGCCCCGAGGTCGGCGACCTTGAACGTGCAGGCGTGCAGGACCGCGTGCCCGAACCGGTCCAGGTCGGCCTGGACCGGGCCCGGTCCGGCGGGCTCGGCCAGCTCCAGGAACGTGCCGTCGCCGTCGCCCACCCGGACCATGATGGTCCGGGCGGCGGCGCTCTCGCTCTCGCCTTCGCGGACGCGCTGGCCGCCGAACACGTCCTCGAAGAAGCGCGCGGCCGCCGTCGCGTCGGGCACGGCGATGGTCTGGTGTGATACCCGCTCGATGCCCAGCGGGTCGGTCTCACGCCACCCCTGGACCGGGTTGTCGGGGTCGGGCGGGCGGCGGCGCGGCGGCCCGGACCGGCGCTCCCTCATGCCGGGGTGGTGAGCTGACGGCTCGCACAGCTCGATCATGCCCGGGCCGTCCTCGAAGTAGCTGTACAGCACGGCCGATCTCCAGCCCGGCGGGTACTTGATGGAAGAGCCCGGGACGGCCGGGATGGGGCCATGGGTCGGCACTTTCCCGGCGATCAGCTCCCCGGTGGTCTCGGCGAACCGGATGCCGGCCTCGCGCAGCCGGCCCGCCAGGTCATCGATGCCCACCGCGTACCACGCGAGCGAATGGAGGTGCCCGCCGCCCGGGGCGGTCAGGAAGGGCCCGAGATCCTGTCCCGCGAAGGCGCTGGACCCGTCCTTCCGCCGATGCGGAACCATCCCTTCGACGATGACGCCGCCCACGAAGGTCGCTATCGCATCGCGGCCGGCGACATCCCAGTACCCGGCGTAGGACACTGGCCGGCAGAAGAGCCGGCGGTGGCTGTCGAATGCCGAGTCCAGCGAGTCGATGATCTGGGTCACGTGGAACAGCGGCGACTCGAGATAGCCCATGGTCGTCCGGCCTCCGTTTGCTACGTCTGGCGTTCCGCCCGTCCGTTACGGCCGAGCTTCCCGGATGAGCGGAAGGACCTGCACTCTGAGGCGCCGGTCGAGTCGCTCGCGATAGAGTGCCTGGTCAAGCTTCTGCACGACCGTGATCTCCATTTCGAAGACGTACGTGCCGTAGCAGTTGTCCGCGATAATCCCGGCGTCGAAGTCGCCGCGGAGCAGGCCGGCCGCCTGGCCTTCCCGGATTACTCCGGCGACGAGCTCGACCAGCCGCTTCCCCTGGTCGATTGACCGCCTCAGCCACGGGGAGTCGGGCCGGGTCCGCGGATCCGTGCCGCTCTGGAGGTATATCGCGCCGTTCTCCGGGCTTTCCATGAACATCTCCGAGCGCATCCAGAACGCATCAAGCACGCGCTGGCAGTAGGCCATTCCGGTCGGCTCCGACACCGCCGCCGCCGAGCGGCGATCGGCCGCGGCAATGCGGTCGAGCAACTCATCCAGCCGGTCACCGTAGGCCAGGATGACCAGCGCCCACTTGCTCTCCACGTACCGGAAAAGCGTCGCCTCGCCGACCCCGGCCCGCTGCGCGATCTCGCGGGTCGTCAGGTCGTTAAGGCTCTTTTCGGCCAGCAGTGCGACAGCGGTCTTCCGGATTCGCTCGAACGCCTCGAGCTTGGATTGCTCGCGCAGTCCGACGGGCTCTGGCTCGGCCAAGCTATTGACCCTTTCTCCCGCTGCCTGCCGCTGTCCTGAAGTGCGCTCACCCTTGGAGCGCACTCCGTCATGGAGTACACTCCGAAACGGAGTGTACTCCACATTAAGGTGGCAACCTTTGAGCGTCAAGATCCCCGCACCGGAGCACGTTCCGCCGGCGCCGCTTCGGCCGGTCCGGCCGCCCCTGCTTACCGGCGGATGTTCGAACTCCGTGCCGACCCGCCGGGGCACGCGTGTGACGCCCGGGACGGCTGCTCCGGGAGAGCACAGCGCTCCGGTACCCGGCAGCGGTCCGGTGCCGGCCGGGATCCGCGGCCCGGCCGCGCGCCGCAGCCGGCGGGCGGGGGCCGGACGGCTATGGCCGCGAGGCGCCGTCAACACGGCGCGCGGTCGCTAGGATAGTTAAGTGCTTTCCTATTTGAGAACCCGGCCGCTCCCGGCTGCCGGTCACGCTTCACGCTGCGCCGCAGGTCACCGAGGTTCGGCATGACTGCGCAACCTGTGCCGCAACGCGATCCGACGCCTTACGCAGAGCGGGTCATAATGACGGCCGGACGGGCCGTCCGTAGCGCATATGACGCCCGTTTCAAGCGCCTCGACCTCAACATGACCGAGGGCGCGCTGCTGGCCACGATACGGAGATTCGGGCCGCTTACCCAGCGTGAACTCGCCGAGCTTCTGTACATTGGCCGCGCCGCGGCGGGGCAGTTCGTCGATCGCCTGGAGGCGCGCGGCCTCGTGCAGCGCGATACCGATCCCGATGACCGGCGGGTCTGGATCGTGTCGACCACGAGGGAGGGGAAGGCACTGTCCATCGAGGCGTTCGATATCTACTTCAAGACGGCCGCCGACCTGACCCACGGACTCACCGATGCCCAGCGGGAGCGCATGATCAAGCTGCTGCTGTCGATCCAGGGCAACGCGGAGGAGATCGCCAGCGAGCCGTAGCCCGGGCCGTCCTTCAGGCGGGCAATCACGCCGGGCATCGCGTATCGCGATCATGACTTCGGAGAACCGGGCCGGCCCCATTCCGCGGCTTGCCGCACTACCTCGGAGAAAGGCCGGCCCGTGTCGTAGGCCGGCTCCCGGGGGAGGCCGAGAATCCGCTCGCCGATCACGTTGCGCATCATCTCGTTGGTGCCGCCCGCGATGCTCTGCCCGCGCGCGCCGAGATAGTCGGCCACCGCGCGCGGCTGCTCCTCCCCGCCGGCCCAGGTAAGACCGGCGCCGCCGCCGATCTCGATGCCCATCATGGCCCGCATCGGGGTATAGGTCCCGGCGGCCAGCTTGGGGTAGCAGGCCAGGCTGGCCGGGTCGCGGGCGCCCGCGGCGGCCAGTTCCGCCACGCGCGTGCCCAGCTCGGCCTGCACGACGTCGAGGATGTGCGCCCGGGCGACCAGGTCCTGGACGTGCGGGTCGGCCTCCCGGCCCGCCCGGCGGGCCAGGGCCGCGAGGTCGGCGGCCGGCCGCCGTTCCCCGGTGACGGGCCGCAGCTTGGTCCGCGCGCCGACCTGCCGCTCCATCACCAGCATCGTGCGGGCGACGGTCCATCCCTGGTCCACGCCGCCGATCACGTCGTCCTCGGTCAGCTCGACGTCGTCGAGGAACTCCTGGCAGAACTCGGCCCGGCCGTTGATCTGGCGGAGCGGCTGCGTCGTGATGGCCGGCTGGTCCACGCGCACGGCAAACCAGGTCAGGCCCCGGTGCTTGGGAACGTCCCAGTTCGAGCGGGCCAGGCACAGGCCGTAATCGGCGTAGTAGGCCCCGCTCGACCAGACCTTCGAGCCGCGCAGGATCCACCGGTCGCCGTCGCGCGTCGCCCGGGTGCGCACGCCGGCCAGGTCCGATCCGGCTTCCGGCTCGGAGAAGTACTGGACCCAGAGCTCCTCGCCGGCCAGGACCCGGGGGATGTGCCGGGCCAGGAAGGCGGGCGACGCGTGGGCCAGCATGGTCGGGACGCAGATTCCCCACGTGGTCCGCCCGAGGATGCCGAACTCGGCGACCCGGAAGTCCTGCGCCGCGTCGTCGAAGGCCCGCTGGTGGGCTTCCGTGAGGCCCTGCCCGCCGTACTCCCGGGGCCAGGCGATGCCGGCGTAGCCCCCCTCGAACAGGGCCCGCTGGATGGCCCGCTCCCGGCGGTCGCGCTCCGGCGTCCAGTGGGCCGGGTCAGCGCCGGCCGGGTCGTCGGGCCGCCGTCGATCCAGGTGGCCGGCCAGCCAGGCCCGGGCCTGCTCGCGGTACTCCGCCGGGTCGGGGGCCGGTCCCGCCGCCTGGATCGTCGTCACGGTCGTGCCTCCGGGAGTCCGTAGCTGCGCGCCAGCCGCCGGCGGTGCCAGGCCGGATCGCCGAACAGGGCGGCGTCCATGGTGAGCCGGCGCAGGTACAGGTGCTGATCGTGCTCCCAGGTGAAGCCGATGCCGGCGAACACCTGGAAGCAGTTCTGGCCGAGCTGGACGGCGCTCTCGCCGACGTAGGCCTTGGCCGTGCTGGCCAGCTCGGCGCCGTCGCCGTCGCCGCCCGCCGCGCCGGCCGCGGCGTCGGCCACCGTCCGGCTGGCCTCAAGGAGCAGGCTCGTGTCGGCCAGCAGGTGCTTGACCGCCTGGAACGAGCCGATCGGGCGGCCGAAGGCGATCCGGTCCCTGGAGTACTGCAGGGCCAGCTCGAAGTCCTGCGCCATCGTCCCCACCGTCTCGGCGACGGTCAGCACGCAGGCCACCTGCAGCTGGTGCTCGACGGCGGCCCGCGCGCCACCCGGCGTCCCGACGAGGGCTCCCGCGCCGACCTGCACGCCGGTGAGCCGCACCTCGCCGAAAGACCGGGACAGGTCGATGGTGGCCACCGGCCGGACCTGCAGGCCCGGAGTCCCGGCCGGCACCAGGAACTGGCTGATCCCGTCGTCTGACCCCGCCGTGACCAGGAAGAGGTCGGCCGAGCTGGCATCCTGCACGAGGGCAGCCGTGCCGGCCAGCGCATACCCGCGGGGCGCGGGCGCCCACCTGATCGCCGTCCCCGTCTCCCAGCCGCCGCCCGGCCCGGCGGCCGCCCAGGTGGCGACGATGGTCCCGGCGGTGAGGCCGGGCAGGACCTCGGCCCGCTGCTCCGGCGTGCCGTCGCGGGCCAGGGCGGCGGCCACGACGTTCATCGGGACGAACGGCCCCGGCTGGAGGGCCCGGCCGCGCTCGAGCGCGATGACCGCCGCGTCCCGCAGGCCGGTCCCGGAGATGGTCCCGCCGCCGTGCTCCTCGGGCGCGAGGGCGGCGAACCAGCCCAGCTCGGCGGCCCGCTTCAGGTAGGCGCTGCCCGCGGCCGGCCCGCCGTCGGCGGCGGCCCGCAGCCGGCCGATCGGCCACTCCGCCCCGGCGAAGCGGGCCGCGGCCCCGCGCAGGAGGTCCAGGTCTTCGGATAGGGGCAGGTCCAGGATGGCGCACCTCGCACGACTCGGTCTGACTACTGCCATATGGTATAGTACTTGCCGATAGTTGGCTTAGCTAGAGCGGCCCGGCCGAGACTCGCCGCCGCCCGGAGAGGGGAACTCGTGCAGTTGCGCGCCGGCCTGCAGCTGGAAAGCGTCGTCAGCCCCGCCCGTGTCATTGTCATCCGTGCGCAGAAAGACGACGTCGAGGTCTGCTGCGGCGGGACCG
Source organism: Streptosporangiaceae bacterium (assembly GCA_036501025.1). Lineage (GTDB taxonomy): Bacteria > Actinomycetota > Actinomycetes > Streptosporangiales > Streptosporangiaceae > DASUBV01. The sequence goes on along the minus strand of DASYBB010000044.1, from coordinate 172,684 downwards.
CGATGGTCACCCTAACGGGCACGACGGCCAATGGGGAATCGCCCTCCGCTGACGGCAGCGACGGTCCGGTGCTCGGCAAGAGATATGCGCACGAAGAACTCGGCCTCGAATTCCTGTGCACGCGCGCGGGCGCTGGCGAGCTCACCGTGAACGGCGATCCTCTCGTCCTGAAGGAGCCCAAGCCGCTTCCGTCATCTGACTAGCGGGCCGTCGTCCTTCGGAGTAAACAGGAGCCAGTCGTCCCATGAACCTGATGCTGTTGCTTGAGATGGCTGCGTCCAATGACGGCGACCGGACGGCCATCGGGACCGCCGGCAATTCCCTGACCTACCGGGATGTGCACGACCGGGCCGGCGCCGGCGCGCTTTACCTGCAGGAGCGGGGCTATGAGAGCCTCGCCTTCCTGGGCGCGAATTCCGCCGCTTTTGCCGTCGCGGCCTTCGCCGCCGCGTGGGCCGGGATCCCGGTGTCCCCGGTGAACTACCGGCTGGCCGCCGATCAGGTCCTGAGCGTGCTCGGCCGGGACGGGCGCGTCCTGGTCGTCGCCGATCAGGATTCGGCACCGGTCGCCTCCGCGTCTGGCCACGACGTGATGACCACCGGCCAGTGGCTGGAGGTGACCGGCGCGGGCACGCCGGGCGAGGCGTGGGCGTCCGATCCGGACCAGATCGCCGTGCTGCTGAGCACCAGCGGCACGACCTCGAAGCCCAAGACGGCCGTCCTCCGCCATCGCCACCTGGTCTCGTACGTCCTGGGCTCGGTCGAGCTGGGATCGGCCGACCCCGCGGATGCCGTGGCCGTCAGCGTGCCGCCCTACCACGTGGCCGGCATCGCCAACCTGCTGACCAACATCTACGCCGGCCGCCGCATCGTCTACCTCGATACGTTCACGCCCGCGGCCTGGCTGGAGACGGTCCGCTCGGAGCGGGTCACGCACGCCATGGTCGTGCCCACGATGCTGGCGCGGATCGTCGACGCGCTCGACGGGAAGCCGGCCGATGTCCCGACCCTGCGCAGCTTGTCGTACGGCGGCTCCCGGATCGCCGCCAGCACCATCGTCTCGGCCCTGAGGCTGTTTCCCGGCACGGACTTCGTCAACGCCTACGGCCTGACCGAGACCAGCTCGACCATCGCGATCCTGGGCCCGCAGGATCACCGCGCGGCGGTGCAGAGCGACGACGAGGCCGGCCGGGCCCGCCTGGCGTCGGCCGGCCGCCTCGTGCCCGGCGTCGAGGCGCAGGTCCGCTCGGCCGACGGCGCCCCGGTGCCGCCGGGGGAGGCGGGCGAGCTGTGGCTGCGCGGCCCGCAGGTGTCCGGCGAGTACCTGGCCATGGACTCGCCGCTCGATGAGGACGGCTGGTTCCCGACCCGGGACCGGGCCCGCTTCGACAGCGAGCAGTTCCTGTTCATCGAGGGGCGCGTCGACGACACGATCATCCGCGGCGGCGAGAATATCGCCCCCGCCGAGATCGAGGAGGTCCTCATGCAGCATCCGGCCGTCGGCGACGTTGCGGTCGTCGGCGTGCCGGATGAGGAATGGGGCCAGACTATTGCTGCTTTCGTCGTGCCGCGCGACGGAGCGCTTATCGTCGAGGACGAGCTCCGGTCATTTGTCCGAGGCCGGCTGCGCACCTCGAAGACTCCGGACCGCATTATTGAGTACGCCCAGCTGCCCTACACCGACAGCGGGAAGGTCATCAGGCGGCTGCTGGCTGCCGCACTCGAATCGGGTCCGGCGGCGGACTGATCGCTTATCCGCCGCCGGCCGCGGCACCGCCGGTCAGGCGACGCGGTCGATGAGCGTGGCCAGGGCGTCGAGGCCCCGGGTGGTGTTGTCGAGGTTGTCCATGGGGATGCCCACGATAATGCGCTCGGCACCAAGTTCCTGGTAAGCCGCAGCCTTTTCCTCAAGGTCGCGCATGGCATTGGCGTCCTCCCAGTACCAGGGCACGCCGGGCATCTGGCCGGCCATGATGTTAATGCTCAGCATCGGCGCCGGCCGGCCCGCCTCGGCCGCGAGCTTCCGGAGGGTCAGCAGTCGGCCCGGCAGGCTCGGCCCGTCCATCGGGTACCAGCCGTCGCACAGGCGGACGACGTCCTCCAGCTGCCAGCGGAAGCCGGCCGCCCCGAGCAGGATCGGCGGGTGCGGCGACTGGGCGGGCTTGGGCCAGACCCAGGACTCGGTGAACGGGCCGTAGGCGCCGTCGTGGGCGACAGCGTCCTCCGTCCACAGGCGCTTCAGCACCTCGAGCTTCTCGCCGAACACCTGGCGCCGCTCCTCCCACGGCACGCCGTTGTTCGCCATCTCCGGACGATTCCACCCATATCCGACGCCGAAATCCAGCCGGCCGTTCGACAGGCGGTCCAGGGTGGCCGTGGCCTTGGCCAGGTGGAACGAGTTATGCTCGGCGACCAGCGCGATCCCGGTGCCGAGCCGGATCCGCGTGGTGACGGCCGCCGCGGCGGCCAGCGTCACGAAGACATCGGGGAACCGGCGGTAGAACTCCGGCATCTTCCCGTCGGTGCCGGCCGTCCGCGGGTACTCCGTCTCGACCGGGATGTGGCTGTGCTCGCCCTGGAAGATGCAGTCCATCCCCCGGTCCTCGGCCCGCGTCGCGATGTCGACAATCGAGGGCGTCGCTTCGTTTACGACCAGATTCGCCCCAATGAGCATGGCACCGCCTCACTACCCGGAGCGCGCCCCGCACGGCGGGTGACACCCCGCGGGAGGAGGTGTTGACACCAGGCGCTAGCGGCTCTTACAGTCCGATTCGTGACTGCACATTATAGTACTGTACCGTCAAGCGCTAGCGATGATGCCAGCGTCGATCCGGGCCGGCCGTGGTGACGGGACCGGCGGCCGCGGCCGGCCCGGTCCGGCGGGTGGATTACCTCGCAGGGCTGCGGGCGCGGGTGGTGGGCGCGGGCCCGGTCGTGACGGTGGCCGCCGGGGTCCTGGCCGCCCTGGGCGCGACCGTCGAGCAGGCCCAGGACGGGCCGGAGCTGTCCTGGGCGGGCACCTGGGACATCGTGATCTGCGACCGGGTGACCGGCGGCGCCGACGACGAGTACCTCGACCTGGTGGCGGGGAGCCTGTGCGGTGATGACCCGGTGGCCGCGAACTGCTGGGTGACCGCGTCGGCGTTCGGGCTCAGCGGCCCGGCCCGCTCTTACCGGGGGTCCGAGCTCGTCTGCGCGGCGGCGGGCGGCCTGCTCGCCGCGGTGTACGACGCCGACGGCCACGTCTTCGCCATCCCCGGGCAGCAGGCCCTGCAGAGCGTCGGCTACGAGGCGGCGCTGGCCGCGCTGCACGGGGTCTCGCTGAGCCGGACGCGGGGCACGCCGGTGCACCTGGACCTGTCCGCGCAGGAAGCGGTCGCCTTCTGCACGAACCAGCAGACGCCGAGCCATGTCCTGCACAAGTGCGGCGTCGGGGTCGGCGCGGGCCGGTACTCGGCCCCCTCGAACCCCTTCCCGTGCAAAGACGGCTGGTGCCAGATCATCGTCGTGGACAACCACCAGTTCGCCGCGTTCTGCGAGGCCGCGGGGGTGCCCGAGTGGATCACGATCTTTCCCGAGGTGGCCGACCGGGTGGCCGGCGCCGAGATGATCGACGTGGTCGTGGCCGAGTGGAGCAGCACCTGGGCCAAGGATGAGCTGGAGGAGTACCTCCAGGCCCGGGGCGTCTCGGCCACCGCCGTCCACTCGGCCGCCGAGGTCCAGGGATCCACCGTCTTCCGCGCCCGCCACTGGGCGCCGTCGGTCCCGGAGGCGCCCGGCCCGGTCGTCCCGGCCCTGATCACCGGCGTGCCCGGCGATCGCCCGCCGTCGCCCGGGCCCGCGGTGCTGGCCGGCCTGCACGTGATCGAGTCGTCCAACGTCCTCGCCGGGCCGCTCACCGGGGCGATCCTCGGGGCGCTCGGGGCCGAGGTAGTGCGGGTCGAGCCGACCGGGCGCCTCGATCTCTACCGGCAGAACGGCCCGTTCGCCGGGGGGATCGCCGGGATCGAGCGGGGTGCCTACTTCCAGGGTGCCAACCACAGCAAGGGCAGCGTGACCGAGGAAGTGGCCCGCGCGCACAGCGAGGGCGCCCTGGCCTGGGCCGACGCGGTGATCGAGAACACCGGCCGCAAGCGGCTCGAGCAGCACGGGATCGCCCCCGCGCCGCCCGCCCGCGGCCGGAACCAGGTGGCGCTGTCGATCTCGGCCTTCGGCCGGCTGGGCCTGGACTACGTCTACCGGGGCTACGCCCCGAACGTCCACGCGGCCGCCGGGCTCGAGGATGCGATCGTCGGCGTGGCCGGCCGGGACATCACGATCCGCACGGTCATGGCCGACTACTCCAGCGCCACCTGGGCGGCCAGCCTGGTCGCCGCGTGGTGGCTGGGCGGGGGCCAGGGCGCCTTCGCCATCGACCTGTCCATGGCCGAGGTCATGGCCACCCGCATGATCGGGGCGGTGCCCGGCGGCCCGGAGCCCGACGGGGTGATCGTGGACCTGCCCGGCGGCGGTCACCTGGCCGTCACGGCCCCGGCCGGCGCCGCGTGGCCGGCGGCGGTCGCGGCCGCCCTGGACGGCGAGCCCGGGCCGGCGACCGGCACCGCCGCAGCCGCCGACGGCGAGCCCGGGCCGGAGCCGGTCACCGCCGCGTTCGCCGAGGCGCTGCTGCGGTCCCGGGCCGGGCAGGACCTCGTCGGGACCGTCGCGATCCTCCAGGCCGCGGGCGTGCCCGCCTACCCGGCGCCCGGGCCGGAGGCCCTGCCGGCCGACCCGCAGCTGGCCGCCCGCGGGTACTTCGTCCGGCTGGACCACCCGGTCATCGACGGCTCGTACCTGATGGCGGTGCCCTGGACCGAGGCCGGCGTTCCCCGGGGCGGCTGGTACCGGCGGGCGCCCCTGCTCGGCGAGCACGACGCGTGGGCCCGCCGGGCGTGGGCCGCCGACCGCCTCGGCCCGGCCGCAGGGGAGCCGGTCGGCGCCCCCGCGGCCCGGGCCGACTGACCCGTGGATCCCGGCATTTTTCGATCAGGTGCACAGGTTGACCCGCAATGCAATTAAAAGTATATTCATGTACTGTCAAGTACTATAGTTACTCTGACACCGGGGAAAGCGGGGCCCAGGACACAGTTCGCGAGCACGCACTCGCCGTCGCCGGAAAGGGCCATGCCACCCGGCCGGGGGAGTCCAGGCTGCTCGCGCGTGCCGGAGCCTAGGGCGGTCAGCGTCGATGACCTAGGAGGTCTGCGTGGAGATAGACATCTTCTGCGAGGTCGAGAAAGCCGGCCTGCGGCCCGGCGAGGAAGGGCAGCTCCTCCGGGAGACGCTGGCTCAGGCTGAGCTGGCCGACAAGATGGGCTACGGCTGCTGGTGGGAGGTCGAGCACCACGGCGCCGTCGAGATGAGCTACAGCTCGGCCCCCGAGGTCATCCTGTCGGCCATCGCCCAGCGGACCAAGCGGATCCGGATCGGGCACGCCGCGGCCCTGGCCCCGCACAACATCAACCACCCGGTCCGCATCGCGGAGCGGGCCGCCACCCTCGACCTGCTGAGCAACGGCCGCCTGGAGATGGGCTTCGCCCGGTCGACGGTCCCCGAGTGGCGGACGTTCCAGATCGACCCGAGCGACACACGGCGCCAGCAGATCCAGGCGATGCAGATGGTCCCCCAGATGTGGACCCAGGAGCGGTTCTCCTGGGACGGGGATGACATCAAGATCAAGGACCTGTCCGTCATCCCCAAGCCCCAGCAGAAGCCGCACCCGCCGATGTGGTCGATGGCCACCAGCGAGGATGGCTTCCGGGTGGCGGGCGAGGCGGGCGTCGGCGTGGTGGGCGTCACGCTCATGCTGCCCCTGGACACCATGGCCCAGCTGTTCCGGACCTACCGCGAGGCCCTGAAGACGGCCGATCCGGTCGGCTCGTTCGTGAACGCCCAGACCGGCGTGTTCACGTTCGTGCACTGCGCGGAGACGATGGAGCAGGCCATCCAGAACGGCGCCGCCGCGGCCTGTGCCTGGTACCAGAACGCCATCGTCAAGTTCTTCGAGCTCAAGGAACTGCTCCTGCAGCAGGAGCAGGCGGTCCTGGCCAGCATGGAGGCCGAGGGCCACGGCGGCGTGAAGCTGGACGCCGGGGCGGGCCTCATCGGCGACATCCGGCCCGAGGGCATGAACGAGCAGGACGAGCTGACCCAGGCCACCCTCCGCATCGTCGGCCGCCTGGCCCGGGGCGAGGAAATCTCCGCCGACGAGGTGTTCGACGTCCTGAACAAGCAGGACTCGATCATCATCGGCGACCCGAAGACCGTCCGCCGCAAGATGGAGCGCTACCGCGACATCGGCACCGACCGGCTGCTCTGCTTCCAGCAGGTCGGCGGGCTCGACCACGCCAGCGTGATGGACAGCATCCGCCTGGTCGGCGAGGAAGTCATCCCATACCTGGCGCCGAGGTAGAGCGCGGCGTGAGGCCGTCCCGATCCGATAGCTGTTCGTGGCCCGCGGGCCTGACACCAAAGGACCGATAGTGAAGTTCCACTGGTTCGCGCAGCAGTACTACACGGCTCTCCCGGACGATGCCCGAAGCCGGGTCACCAGCGCGTGGATTACCCCGCCGACCGGCATGGCCGACCCCCAGCAGATCGGCCGCGATTACCACATGTACCTGCGGCTGATGCAGGGCGCCGACCGGCTCGGCTGGGACTCCCTGCTGCTCAACGAGCACCACCAGACGTGGCACGCGATGTCGCCGTCACCCAACCTGCTGGCCTCGGTGCTGGCCGCGACCACCGAGAACGCCGCCATCGCCATCTGCGGCAACTCCCTGGCCCTGTACAACCCGCCGGTGCGGGTGGCCGAGGAGCTGGCCATGCTGGACTGCCTGTCCGGCGGCCGGCTGATCGCCGGGATGGTGTTCGGGACCCCGATGGACAGCGCCTTCTCCTACGGCGTCCCGCCGGCCGAGCTCCGGGAGCGCTTCTACGAGGCCCGTGAGCTCATCATCCGGGCCTGGAAGTCCACCGAGCCGTTCAGCTTCAACGGCAATTACAACAAGCTCCGCTACGTCAATCCGTGGCCCCGGCCGATCCAGGAGAACCTGCCGATCTGGATTCCCGGCTCGGGCAGCCTGGAGACCTGGGACCTGGTCAACGCGTTCGACTACTGCTACGGCTACCTGTCCTTCTCCGGCAAGAAGGCGGCCCAGCCGATCGTCAACGGGTTCTGGGAGCACTCCGAGCGGGCGGGCGCGAACATGAACCCGCACCGGATGGCCTTCACCCAGATCATCTGCTGCGCCGACACCGACGCCGAGGCCGAGGCGCTGTACGGGGACGCCGTGCGGTACTACCACCGGAACAACCCGGTGCCGCTGGAGTTCGCCACGCCGCCCGGGTACATGACGCAGGCCTCCTACCGGGAGTCCCTGCGCCGGTCCAAGAACGTGTCGATGGAGCAGCGGCGCAAGGCCAGCCGCGGTGACCTGAGCTTCTGGGAGTACGACGAGCTCGGCTACATCATCGCGGGCTCCCCCGAGCGGGTCGAGCAGCGCGTCCGTGACCTGGTCACCGAGCTGCGCATCGGTCAGCTCATCACGTGCATGCAGCTCGGGAACATGCCCGAGGAGACGGCGGCCCGCAACACCGAGCTGTTCGGGACCCGGGTCATCCCCAAGCTCCGGGACATCTGGTCCGAGTACGAGGACCGGTGGACGCCGAAGGTCAGCCAGGCCCGGGTGGCGGCGGCCCGGGCCGCCGGCGCCGGCGCGGCGGGGAGATAGCGGTGCGCTTCGACTGGCCGCCGGAGCTCGAGGAGTTCCGGGCGCAGGTCCGCAGCTTCGGCGAGGAACGGGGCGAGATGGTCCCCTGGGACCAGCCCCTCGAGCGCGAGGACTGGTCCTCCGCGAGCAGCCGGGAGAACCTGGCCGAGCTGGACCGCCGGGGCTGGCTGCGCATGTCGTGGCCCAAGGACCTGGGCGGCCAGGAGATGAGCCCGTGGTACCAGTTCCTGCTGGCCCTGGAGCTCGGCTACCTCGGCGTGCCCTACGGCCGCGGGGGTACCGGGTCCATGATCGGGCCGGCCATCCAGCGGTTCGGGACCGAGGCCCAGCGGGCCGAGTACCTGGCCCGGATCTGGAGCGGCGAGATCACCTGCGCGCTGGGCTACTCCGAGCCCAACGCCGGCTCCGACCTGGCCTCCCTGCGCACCCGGGCCGTGCGCGACGGTGACGTCTACGTCGTCAACGGCAGCAAGATCTGGACCTCCGATGCCCACCGCACGTCGCACGTGTGGCTGGCCTGCCGGACCGATCCGCAGGCCCGGCAGCACCGCGGGATCTCCATCTTCATCGTGCCCCTCACGCTGCCGGGCATCACCATCCGGCCGATCGAGATGATGTTCGGCCATCGCACCAACGAGGTCTTCTTCGACGACGTCGTCATCCCCGCCGACACGATGATCGGCGAGGAGAACCAGGGCTGGTACCTCATGGCCACCGCGCTCGACCACGAGCGGGTCACCATGGGCATCAACAACTACCTGGACCTGGTGCACGCCTTCGAGTGGTCGATCGCGTACCTGCGCACGGAGCGGCCGGACGTGCTGGGCGATCCGGTGGCGCGGGCGAAGCTCGCCGAGCTCCGCCTCGACCTGGCCATGCTCCGGGGCCTGGTCATCACCTGCGGCTCGGTCGTCGCCGACGGCGGCGCGCCGACCAAGGAAGCCTCGATGAGCAAGGTCTGGGCCACCGACCTCGGCCTGCGCCTGACCGGCACCGTGCTCGACCTCCTCGGCCGCTCCGGCGCCCAGCTGCCGGATTCCGCTGACGGCCCGCCGGTCGGCGGGAAGCTCGAGCGCCAGCTGTGGTTCTCGGCTCTGCAGCGCTTCACCGGGGGCGCCAACGAGATCCAGAAGAGAATCATCGCCGAGCGCGGCCTCGGTCTGCCCCGGGAAAGGCGCGGAGCGTGAACCTCAGCCTGTCAGAGACCCACGAGTCGATCCGCGCCAGCATCCGCCAGCAGCTGCAGCGCGAGATGTCCTGGGAACGGGTCGGCGCGGCGCTGGCCAGCGGGCAGCACGACGGCCCGCTGTGGCAGCGGCTGTCTTTCGACGGCTGGCTGGGCCTGGCCTTCCCCGAGTCCGCGGGCGGGGGCGGGGCGGAGCTCCTGGACATCGCGGTGGCCCTGGAGGAACTCAGCCGGGCGGCCGCGGTCGTCCCGTTCGCCGAGACCATGGCCTGTGCCTACACGCTGACCCGTGGCGGGACCGACGAGGGGCGGGCCGCCCTGGCCGCCGCCATCCTGGAGAACGCCGGCGCCGTCACGCCGGCGGTCGGCCCGCAGGCGAGCGGCGACGGGCTCCGCACCTTCTTGGCCGGGACGCTCCGGGGGTCCGCCCGCTACGTCGACTACGGGTCATCGTGCACGCACCATCTCGTGGCCGCCCTGGAGGACGGCCGGGAACGGCTGTTCCTGGTCGACGCCCGGGCACCCGGCGTGTCGCAGCGGTCGCTGCACAACATCGGGCACACGCCGCAGTCGGCCGCCTCCTACGCCGACGTGGCCGCCGTTCCGGCCGGCGGCGAGGACGCCGTCGTCCTGCTGTCCCGCGTCGCCACCGTGCTGTGCTGCGTGCAGCTGCTGGCCTTCGCCCAGCAGGCCCTCGACCTCACCGTCGGCTACGTGCGCGACCGCGTGCAGTTCGGGCGGCCGCTCGGGTCCTTCCAGGCCGTGCAGCAGCAGGTCGCCGACATGGCCTCGGCGGTCGAGGCCACCCGGTACCTGACCTACGAGGCGGTGTGGAAGGTCGACCACGGCACCGCGGCCGCGGTCGACCTGGCCACGGCCAAGGCGGCCGCCTCGCGCACCGCCGTCTCCGTGACCCTGACCGCGCACCAGCTCCACGGCGGCATGGGCATGACCGAGGAGTACCCGCTGCATTTCTTCAGCCGGTGGGCCAGGGAACGCTCCCTGGCGTGGGGCTCCGAGCACGAATCACTTGCCGTCCTGGCCGGCTCCATTGCCGACGAGGTCGACTGGCGCTAGCCGCATGGTGTCCATGCCCGCCGGTGGACACAACCGCCATTTACCTGGCGCTGATATGAGACCGAGCATTCAAAGGAGAAATGCCGTGACGAAATCTAATGTGCGCCGTGGCCTGAAGAGATCCGGTTCCTGGCGGCGGGGGCTTCTCGCCACGCCCGTGACCCTGGCGGTGGCCGGCGCGCTGGTCGCGGGCTGCGCCAGCAGCGGCTCCTCGGGCTCCGGGTCCTCGGGCGGCGGCAGCTCGGCCAGCGCGCCGATCAAGCTCGCCTACCTGGGCCCGCAGTCCGGTGCCCTGGCCTCCACGTTCGGCGGCGGCGTCATCGGGGCGCAGACGTTCGTCTCGTATTACAACGCCCGCGGCGGCCTCGACGGCCACAAGCTCGACCTGACGGTCTACGACGACGCCAGCAACCCGAGCACCGTCCTGTCGAACGCGCGCCTGGCGGTCCAGAACGGCGCCCAGGCCATCATCAGCGCCGACGTCTACTTCGACAGCGCGGCGTCCTACCTGAAGCAGCAGAACATCCCCGTGTTCGGCGCCGGCATCACGCCGGGCTTCTACGGTGCCGACAGGGACATGTTCTTCTCCCAGGAGGGGAACTGGATCGGCTTCGAGAGCGACGCGCAGATCAAGTACCTGGTCGGCAAGGGCATGAAGAACATCGCCGTCGTCTCGGACCCGAACCCGGGCAACTCGGTGGCCGCCCATGCCGTGACCAAGGGCGTCTCGCTCGGCGGCGGCAAGCTGCTTTACACCAACTACGCCGTCGACGACACCAGCTCAGCCGCGCTGCTGTCGCTGGCCCAGCGGCTGGCCAGCATGAAGGCGCAGGCCGTCTACACCAACTTCTACGGGACTGCGGCGCCGCAGCTGCAGGCCGACCTGGCCCAGGTCAACTCCAAAGCCGTGGTCGTGGCCGGCTCCATCGGGGTCTCGCCCGCCATCCCGCAGCAGTTCGGCCAGACGATCAACGGCCTGCTGTCCGAGGTGTTCTCGGCCACCTGGTACAACCCGTCGATCCCGGGCGTGGCCACCTTCACCTCGGCCATGAAGAAGTACTCGCCGGCCAACGTGCAGAACGCCGAGGCGCTGTCGGGCTGGGCCAACATGCTGATGTTCGCCGGGGCCATCGACAAGCTCGGCAAGGCCGACCCGACGCCGGCCAACATCATCAAGGCGGGCAACACCATGTCCGGCTACACCGGCCAGGGCATGTTCCCGCCGGTGACGTTCCCGGCCATGCACACCAAGCTCAACCCGTGCTTCTCGATCGCCGAGGTCGTGGGCGGCAAGTGGTCGATCGTGACGGGTGACCAGAGCAACCCGTTCGTGTGCGGGGACGCAGTGCCCGCCGCCTAAGGCTCCCTGAGCCCCGGAAGAGAGATCCCCTGAGGCTCCCTGAGCCTCAGGGGAGACCTCCTGTCATGACCGACTGAAGGCGGACCGACGGTGCTGTACATCTACCCGGGTATAGTCATCGGTGCTCTCTATGCCCTGCTGGGCGGGAGCATCACGCTCACCTACAGCCTCACCGGCGTGATCAACCTGGCGGTGGGCGCCACCGCGTACGCGACGGCCTACCTCTACTACCACCTGGTCACGGTGAGCCACTGGGCCCTGCTCCCGGCGGCGGTCCTGTGCCTGGTCAGCGCGCCTATCTTCGGCCTGGTGATCTGGGCCGGGGTGTTCCGGAATATCGAAGGCCGGGATCTCATCGTCCAGCTGACGGCCACCATCGGGATCGCGGTGGCGCTCCCGGCGCTGATGGAGTTCGCGCTCCCGACGCAGAACGTCTACCAGACGCCGGGCATCATCCCGAACGGCTTTGCCGTCCTGCGGCTCGGGGGATTCAACACGACCAGGGACCAGCTGGCCGCGATCATCGGGGCCATCGTGCTCCTGGGCGGCCTCATCCTGGCCGTGGAGCGGACCCAGCTCGGGCTGTCCATCCGGGCCGCGGTGGACCGCCCCCGGCTGGCCGACGGCGTGGGCATCAACACCACGCGCCTGAGCGCCACCGCCTGGATCCTGTCCTCCTTCCTCACCGGGGCGGCCGGGATCCTGCTGAGCCCGCTGATCCAGCTGGACCCGTCGATCTACACCTCCCTGTCGGTCGCCGCCCTCAGCCTGGCCCTGGCCGGCCGGTTCACCTCCCTGGCCATCACCTCGCTGGCCGGCCTGGGCCTCGGCGTGGTCTCCTCGCTCATCACCGGGTACGCGCCGGTCGGCAGCGTGATCGCCAACGGGCTGGTGCCCGCGCTGCCGTTCTTCCTGCTCGCCGCGCTGCTGATCGTGGGCCGCACCAGCCTCGGGACCAGGCGCGACCACGCCGAGCAGGGCGGCCCGCACCGGGACCGGGTGAGCCTCGGCCAGGCCCTGACCGGCCGGTTCCCGGCGCTCTCCGCGCTGCGGGCCGGCCGGTACCCGGCGGTGCTGGTCGTGGGCGCGGGGGTGACCCTCATCGCCATGTTCGGCTTCAACGACTACTGGACGGCCACCCTGGCGGTCGGCATCGCGTTCTCGGTCACGTTCCTCAGCTTCGCGGTCTCCACCGGGGAGGGCGGCATCCTCTGCCTCGGCCAGGCGGGGCTGGCCGCCTTCGGGGCGATCGTGGCCGGGCGCCTGGCCACTGACGCCGGGCTGCCCCTGGTGCTCGCCCTGGTCATCGCGGTGCTGTGCGCCACGGTCTGCGGCGTGGTGCTCGGCCTGGTCGGGACCCGCCTGGACCGGGTCGGCTTCGCCCTCGTCACGCTGGCCTTCGCCCTGTTCTGCGACAAGTTCGCGTTCAACCTGCAGTCGCTGATCCCGCTGGCCGGGGTGAACTACCCGGTGGTCCAGTTCTTCGGGCTGAACCCGGCCCGCAGCGCCATCCTGCTGGGCGCGGTCGTCTTCGCGGTGCTGGCCCTCGGGATCACCTGGTTCCGGCGGGGCCGCTTCGGCCGGGTCTTCGCCGCCATCCGGGACAACCCGATCGAGGGCGAAAGCCTCGGCATCAACGTGAAGAGCTACCGGGTCGGGGTGTTCACCCTCGGGTCGGCTGTCGCCGGCCTCGGCGGCGGCCTGATCGGCATCGAGCAGGGCTCGGTCAGCACCTCTGACTTCGCCTTGCTCACCGGCCTGGTCTGGCTGGCCGTGGCCGTCACCATCGGCGTGCGCGGGTTCGGGGGGGCCCTGTGGGCGGGCCTGGTGTTCGCCATCGCCCCGGCCGCCTTCGAGCTGGTCAAGATAACCGGCTTCGGCAACATCCCGACGGTGCTCTTCGGCCTGGGCGCGGTGGGCATCGCCCGGGATCCGCGCGGCTTCCTGGCCCAGACGGCCGACGGCATCCAGAAGCTGCTGGCCCCGCGCGGGCCCACGCCGCTCGCGGCCGGCCCGCCCGGCCCGGCCAGCTCGCCGGCCCCCGAGGTCGTGGCCGGGAGAAGCCGTGACTAGCGCCATGACGGCCGGGGCCGCGGCCGGCCTCAGCAGCGAGGAGACGCTCCGCCTGGCCGGGGTCACGGTCCGCTTCGGCGGGCTGACCGCGCTGTCGGACGTCTCGCTGACCACCACGGCGGGCGAGTTCGTCGGGCTCATCGGCCCCAACGGCTCGGGCAAGACGACCATGCTGAACGTCATCACCGGTCTGGTCCCGGCCTCGGCCGGCACCCTGTCGGTCTGCTCCGTGCCGTGCGGCGGGGCCAGCGTCCACCGGCGCGTCCGGATGGGCCTGGCCCGGACGTTCCAGCGGGCCATGCTCTTCCCCGAGCTGTCGGTGGGCGAGCACCTGGCCCTGGCCGGGCAGATCCCGCACCTGTGGCGGCGCCGGGCGCCGGGGCGCACCGCGGACCTGGCCGAGCTGGTGAGCGCCGACCCGTGGCGGCTCCGGCCGCAGGACCGGGTGTCGCGCCTGTCGCTGGGCGGCCTGCGCATCGTCGAGCTGGCCATGGCACTGGCCTCGCAGCCCCGGGTGCTGCTGCTGGACGAGCCGCTGTCCGGGCTCGACCAGGTCGAGCGGGCGAGCCTCGGCGACGCGCTGCTGCACGTGCAGCGCAGCCTCGGGGTCACGGTCGTGCTCATCGAGCACGACGTGGAGTCGGTCCTGCGGCTGGCGCAGCGGCTGGTGGTGCTGAACTTCGGCGTCAAGATCGCCGACGGCCCGGCCGCCGAGATCATCCAGGACCCCAGCGTGCGGGAGGCCTACTTCGGGGGGGACGAGCGATGACCACGGCGGAAGCGACGAAGGAGTCACCACGCCAGCCGGTCCACGGCTCGGCCCTCAGCGTCCGCGGCCTCAGCCACTCCTACGGCGCGCTCGAGGCGCTGCACGAGGTCACGGTCGAGGTCGCGGCCGGCGCCATCTGCTCGATCCTCGGGCCGAACGGCGCCGGGAAGTCGACGCTGGCCTCGTGCATCGCGGGGACCATCACCACCGGCCCGGGAACGGTGCTGCTCGACGGCACCGACATCAGCCGCGAGGCGCACTTCCGCCGGGCCCGGCGCGGCATCGCCTACGTGCCCGAGGAGGGCGCGGTCTTCCCCGCCCTCACCGTGGCCGAGAACCTGGTCGTCGGCCGGCGCGGCCTGTCCGGCCGGCAGCGGCGGGCGGTGGTCGACGAGGCGGCGGCCATCTTTCCCTTCCTCGGCCAGCGGTCCGGGACCCGGGCGGGCATGCTGTCGGGCGGCGAGCAGCAGATGCTGGCGCTGAGCCGCTTCCTCGTCCAGAAGCCCGCGCTGCTGGTCATCGACGAGCTCTCGCACGGCCTGGCCCCGGCCATCGTGGACCAGCTGTTCGGCGTCCTGGCCGAATTCCGGGGCGCGACCACCTTCGTCATCATCGAGCAGTACGTCAAGCGGTCCCAGGAGCTGGCCGACGACGTCGTCGTCCTGTCCTACGGGAACGTCGCCCTGGCCACTGCGGCCGCTGCGGTCAGCCTGGACGAGCTCGAGGCCGCCTACGAGATCCAGGGCCGCCCAGCTGACCCGGCGGAGCCCGCGCCCCCGGCGCCCGGCCCGATTCCTTGACCCAGCAGGCCAGTAACCACCTCTGACCCACCAGGAGAACCGCATGAGCTTCGTCAACTACGAGCAGGACGAGCACGTCTGCGTCATCACGCTGAACCGGCCCGAGCGGCTGAATGCCATGTCACCGGAGATGAAGACCGAGTTCCTCGACGCCATGAGGACCTTCGAGGAGACCGAGAGCGCCCGGGTCGCCATCCTGACCGGGGCCGGCCGTTCCTTCTGCGCGGGCCGGGACCTGAAGAGCCAGGCCGAGGGGTACGCGCAGGGGGACGGCAAGATGGTCCCGCTTCACTACAACAGCGAGTACAACCTGTTCGGGATGCCGGACACCAACAAGCCGATCGTCGCCGCGGTCAACGGCTTCGCCATGGGCCTGGGCTGGTACATGGTGCTGGACTGCGACATCCGCGTCGCCGCCGCGGGCGCCCAGTTCGCCATGTCCGAGGTGCCCACCGGCGCCCTGGGCCCGTACTGGCTGGCCGGGACCGACATCATGCCCTGGCCGGTGGCCGCCGAGATCGCCATGATCGGCGACCGGCTGCCGGCCGAGCGGCTGCTCGCGCTCAACCTCCTCAACGCCGTGGTGCCGCCGGAGGAGCTCATGGACGAGGCGATGCGCTGGGCTAAGAAGATCGCCGCCCTGCCGCCCCAGCACGTCCAGCAGACCAAGAAGCTCATGCGCCAGATGCGCTCCCTGCCGGACCAGGACATGGCCCGGCAGGAGACCGAAGCCCGGCTGTTCCTCGGCCCGCGGGAGGACAGCCGGGAGGCGGTGCTGGCCTGGACCGAGCGGCGGCCGGCCCACTACACGGGCCGGTAATGCCGGGGCCGCCGCTGGAGGGCATCCGCGTCCTCGACTTCACCTGGGTTATCTCCGGTCCGCAGTGCACCCAGATCCTGGCCGACTTCGGCGCCGAGGTCATCAAGGTCGAGTGGCCCCACCACCCGGACGGCATGCGCAACCGGATTCAGCCGCCCGGCACCGACCCGGCGTCGTGGGAGGAGGGCGGCCTGTGGAACAACCTCAACCGCAACAAGCGCGGCATCACCCTCAACATGCGCCACCCGAAGGCGCTTGACCTGGCCCTGGGGCTGGTCGCCCGCTGCGACGTCGTGGTGGAGAACTTCACCCCGCACGTGCTGGAGTCCTGGGGGCTGTCGTGGGCGGCGATGCGCGCGGCCAGCCCGCGGCTGGTCTACCTCAGCATGACGGGGTTCGGCTGGGGCGGCCCGAACGAGGGCTACGTCGTCTTCGGGCCGGTCATGCAGGCGGTCAGCGGCCTGCACGGCATGACCGGCCGGCCGGGCGTCGAGCCGGCCGGCCTCGGCTACTCCTACAGCGACCACGCCGCGGGCTACTTCGGCGCGCTGGCCGTCCTGGCCGCGCTCACCGAGCGCGACGCGACGGGCGACGGGGCCATGATCGACCTCGGCCAGGTCGAGGCGTCGGTCGCCCTGACGTCGGCCGCCCTGCTCGACTACCAGGTCAACGGCCGCCCCTTCGCGGGCTGGGGCAACGTGCCGTTCGGCGCCCGCGACGCCCCGGCCGGCCTGTACCGGTGCGCCGGCGAGGACAGCTGGTGCGCTATCTCGGCGCGGACCGATGACCAGTGGGCGGCGCTGGCCGGCGTCCTGGACCGCGACGACCTCGCCCGCGACGCCCGCTTCTCCTCGCCTGCCGGGCGGGCCGGTCACCGCCCGCTGCTCGACCGGGCCGTGTCGGGATGGACGGAGGCCCGGCCCCGGGACACGGTCGTCGCGGAGCTGGCGGGCGCCGGCGTGCCGTGCTCGCCGCTGCTGACGACGGCCGAGCTGCTGGCCGACCCGGCCCTGCGCGCTCACGGCTACTACCAGGAGGCCAGCCACCCGCTCCTCGGGGCGCGCGAGTTCCAGATGGGCGCCATCGCGTCGGCCGCCGGCCCGGGCCTGCGCCGCGCCGCGCCCACGTTCGGCGAGGCCAACGACGCGGTCTACGGCGGCCTGCTGGGCCTGTCGCCCGCCAGCATCCGCGAGCTCGCCGCCGAAGGGGTTGTCTGAGGCTCCCATGCGCCAGCCGTTCTCCTCGTTCCAGCAGATCCGCGTCCTCGACCTGACCGACCGGTGGGGCCAGTTCGCGGCCAAGCTGCTCACCCAGCTGGGCGCCGACGTCGTGCTGGCCGAGCCGCCCGGCGGCCACGAGCTGCGCCGGGCCTGGCCGCTCGCCGTGTCGCCGGCCGGGCAGCCGGTCAGCCTCTACTTCTGGCATTTCAACGTGGGCAAGCGTTCCGTCGCCGTCGACCTCAGCGCGGCAGGCGGGACCGCCACGCTGGCGCGCCTGGCGCAGGCCGCCGACGTGATCCTGGCCGGCGCGGACGCGCTCGACCGGCTCTCGTCCGCGCTGCCGGGCGGCTTCGGGCGCGCCGCGGTGGTCGCCCTGTCGGCCTACGGCCTCGGGTACCGGGACGAGGACCGGGCCGATGACCTGCACGTGGCCGCGCGCTCGGGGACGGCCGGGCTGTCGGGCTACGGGCCGGAGGAGAGCTCCAGCCCGGTCATGCCGCCGGCCGAGCAGGCGATGCACTCGGCCGGGCTGTACGGCGCCATCGCCGCGCTCCTGGCCGTGCGGTCGGGACGGCCGGGCGAGCTGTACGACGTGTCGGCCCAGGCGGCCGCGTTCCAGGGCACCGAGCAGCTGTTCGCGCACTGGGTCTACCGCCGCGAGGTCCTGCGCCGCCGCGGCGGCGGCTACGCCACCGCGTTCCCGACCGGCCGGTGGCAGCTGGCCAGCGCCGACGGCGGCTACTTCTACCCGTTCGGGCTGCTCCCGAGGACGCAGCGGGAGTGGACCGACCTGAAGGACTGGATGCGCCGGGAAGGGGCGATCCAGGACCTCGACGAGCCGGCCTACGCCGACCTGAGGGAGCTGCGCGGCCCCAACCCGGTCGTGATCTCCGAGCGCGGCCGGCGGGCCGGCGAGGTCATCGCCGACTTCCTGCGGTCGATGGACGGCGAGACGGCGTACCGGGAGGGCCAGGCCATCAAGCTCGGCTGGGGCCGGGTGTACCAGCCCCATGAGGTGCTGGGGGAGGAGCAGTTCGCGGCGCGCGGGCTGTTCCACCGCACGGCGTGGCCCGGCACCGAGGACGTGTACCTGACCCAGTCGCTCCCGTGGATCGTGGCCTCGGCCGCGGCCCGCCCGGCGGCCGACGAGGTCGTCTGCCCGCCGGAGGCCGGGCAGCACACCGAGGCAGTCCTGCAGGAGTGGGCCGAGCCGGCGGCCGGCCCGCAATCGCCAGCACGCATGAGATCAGCACGCATGAGATCAGCACGCATGAGAGAGGCAGACCAGGATGGCCGTTGAGCGGCAGACAATCGGGCAGTTCGAGATCA
Organism: Streptosporangiaceae bacterium; assembly: GCA_036501025.1. GTDB lineage: Bacteria > Actinomycetota > Actinomycetes > Streptosporangiales > Streptosporangiaceae > DASUBV01. The sequence continues at coordinate 154,278 of DASYBB010000044.1, read as the reverse complement.
ACGTGTGGTCGGAGGGGACGGGCGAGCCCGTCCTGTTCCTGCACGGCTACGAGCGGCACCCCGGCAGCGCCGGGTTCCTGACCCGGCTGGCGGAAAGTCACCGGGTGCTGGCCCCCGAGCAGCCGGGCTACGGCAGCTCGACCGGCTTCGATCAGGTCCGGGACCTGACCGACCTGATCCTGTTCTACCGGTCGCTGCTCGCCTCGTGGGGGCTCGAGCAGGTTGACGTGGTCGGCCACTCCATGGGCGGGATGCTCGCCGCGGAGCTGGCCGTGCTGGTCCCGCAGGCCGTCCGGCGGCTGGTCCTGGTCGACTCCTTCGGGCTGTGGCTCGACGACCAGCCGGCGCCCGACCCGTTCGGCCCGGCCCGGGCGGTGCTGGCGGCCAAGTGGCACGACCCGGACAGCCGGCCCCAGCCCGAGCCGACCATCTTCGTGCCCGACCCGGACGACCCGGACGCGAACGCCATGTTCGAGGCCCAGAATCGCGCCACCGCGACGAAGTTCATGTGGCCGATCGCCGAGCGCGGCCTGCGCCGCCGCCTCCAGTACGTGGCCGCGCCGACCCTGGTCGTGCACGGGGCCTCCGACGGCCTGCTGCCGGTGGCCTACGCGGAGGAGCTGGCCAGCCTGATCGGGGGCGCCCGGCTGCACGTCATCGAGGAGGCCGGCCACTACCCGATGATCGAGCAGGAGGACGCGTTCGTCGAGGTGGTCGGCGGGTTCCTGGACGGCTCCGGCAGCTGAGCGGCTGTCCCGCGACCTGCGCTCCCCGGCCTGTGACCTGCACTTCCGGGCGGCCGGCCAGCTCGCCGCTGGCCGCCGCCCGGGGTCCCCGCCGATCAGCGCATCCGGGATACTTCTCAGCTTTATTGCATAGTGCTATACTGTCTTGTAATGAACGAGATGACGCGTGGAGCGATGACAATCGAGGCTCCCAGGTACCGCGCCGTGCTCGGCCACTTCGCCAGCGGCGTGGCCATCGTGGCCGCGATGTCCCCCGCCGGGCCGGTCGGCCTGACGTGTCAGTCCTTCTTCGCCCTGTCGCTGGACCCGCCGCTGGTGGCCATCGCCGCAGGCCGGTCCTCGACCAGCTGGCCCCGGGTGGCCGAGGTCGGCCGGTTCTGCGTCAACGTCCTCGCCAACGACCAGGAGATGGTCTGCCGGGGCTTCGCCGTGCCGGGGGCGGACAAGTTCGCGGGCGTCCGGTGGACGCCGACGGACAGCGGATCGCCCCGCATCGAGGGCGCCCTGGCCTGGCTCGACTGCACCATCGAGCGGGCCGACCTGGCCGGCGACCACTACCTCGTCGTCGGCCGGGTGCACGACCTGGGCAGCAGCACGGGCGACCCGCTGCTGTTCTACCGCTCGGGCTTCGGGACGTTCTCGTCCTAGCCCTGGTGTAGCGGCGATTTACAGTATAGTAATAGACGGTATTCCTCTGGAGTTCCTGGACACCGGGGACCCCGGGCGGCGCGGTGGTCACTCCGAGAGAAAGCATGGTGCGCGTTGTGAAGTTCGGGCTGTTCTACATCCTTCAGCAGCCGCCGGGAAAGTCCGCGGCTCAGGTGTACGAGGACAACCTCGAGCAGTTCCGGGTGGCCGATGAGGTCGGCTTCGACGAGATCTTCCTCGGCGAGCACCGGATCTCGGAGTACGGCACCCTGCCCAATCCCATGGTGCTGGCCGCCGCCGCGGCGCGCGTCACCAAGCGCATCCGCCTCGGCACGGCGGTGATCATCCCGGCCTTCACCCACCCGGTGCGGGCGGCGGAGGAGATCGCCATGGTGGACGTGCTCAGCAACGGCCGGTTCCACCTGGGCGTCGGGCGGGGCTACCAGGCCCGGGAGTTCGCGGCCATGGGCGTGGACCAGAACGAGAGCATGGGCCGGTTCCTCGAGTCGACGGTCATGATCGACCGCCTCCTGTCCGAGGAGAACGTGACCATGGAGGGGGAGTACTGGAACCTGGACGGGATCACGGTGTACCCCCGGCCGGTCCAGAAGCGGGTCCCCATTTCCGTCGCCGTGTTCAAGACCCAGCAGACGTTCGACTTCGCGGTCGAGCGCGGGTACGGGATCCTCGCCGGGAACCCGTACTCGGTCCAGGCCGAGATCGAGGCCACCTACAAGGGGTACATGCTGGCCCGCCGGCGGGCCGGGGCGGCGGAGACCACCGAGCAGGCCTGGGGCCTGGCGTCGACGTTCGTGGACACCGACCAGGCCCGGGCCGAGAGCCTGCTGCGGCAGACGTCACTCAACTACATGGCCCAGCTGGGCCAGCACGGCTCGGTCATGGGCAAGGACGGCGCGGTCCCGAAGAGCTACGAGCTGCACGCCGACTCATGGTGGGAGAACAACGTCAACCACCCGCTGGACGTCCTCGACGTGCCCTCCACCCTGGTCGGCCACCCCGACAAGGTGATCGAGAAGCTGCACCGGATGCACGAGGAGTTCGGCTTCCAGAACGTGATCCTGAGCATCAACATGGGCGGCGACCTCGAGCAGCGGGACGTGCTGCGGACCTACGAGCTGATCGCCGACAAGGTCTTCCCGGCCGTGCGCCACCTCGGGGCGGAAGTGTCGCCCGTCTCGGCGTGAGCCCGGACGTCACCGCCCCGCCGGGCGCCCAGCCTCGAGGAGGAGGCTCATGGAACAGGCACTGGAGCCGGACCTGCCGATCTGCGATCCGCACCACCACCTCTACGGCGAGGGGTCGGTGTTCTACGGCCCGTACAGCGTGGCCGACCTGCGCCGGGACGGCGGGGGTCACCGGGTGACCAGCACCGTGTACGTCGAGACGCAGTCCGGCTACCGGCCCAGCGGCTCGCTGCTGTCGATGGCCCCGGTGGGGGAGACGGAGTGGGTGGTCGAGCAGACGGCCGGCGACGATCTCGTCCAGGGCATCATCGGCTACGCCGACCTGATGATCGGCGATGCCGCCGGCGATGTCCTCGACGCCCACGCCGGGGCAGCGGGCGGCCGGTTCCGCGGCGTGCGCGTCCGGGACAGCAACTTCAACCAGCCCAAGCCGCCGCCCGGCTGGCTGACCAGCCCGGAGCTGCGGCGCGGCATCCGGCAGCTGGAGCAGCGCGATCTCATCCTCGAGCTGTTCGTGCTCTCCCCGGACCTGCCCGACGTGCTGCAGCTGGCCCGGTCCTGCCCGGACCTGACGATCGTGCTCGATCACATCGGCACGCCGCCCCGGCCGTCGTTTGACCCGCGGCTGCAGGGGTGGACCAGGGATGACGTCCTGGACCGCTGGCGCCAGGACATGAAGGCCCTGGCTTCCTGCCCGAACGTGGTGCTGAAGGTCGGCGGCATCGGGATGACGTTCGTCACCGACGCGGCTGACATCGGCCCGGTCTCGTCGGAGTCCATCGCGGCGTACTGGGGCGCCGACCTGCGCCGGCTGATCGAGCTGTTCGGCACCGGGCGCTCGATGTTCGAGAGCAACTGGCCCTTCGACGCCCACCTGTGCGACCTGGTCACCCTGTGGAACGCCTACAAGCTGGTCAGCCGGGACGGGAGCCCGTCCGAGCGCGCCGACCTGTTCCACGACACGGCGGTCCGGGTCCACCGCCTGTAGGCCGGGGGGATCAGGCCCCGCCGGGACCCTGTCGCTGGCGCCGCCGCAGCTCGCGGCGGGCGATGGCCCAGCGATGGGTCTCGGTGGGGCCGTCGTAGATGCGGAACGGCCGTACCTCGCTCAGGAACCGGCCCAGCGGGCTGTCCGCGGTCACGCCGTAGCCGCCGGTGATCTGGACCGCCCGGTCGACGACCCGGCCGACCGCCTCCGCGACGTGCGCCTTGGCCACCGAGGTCTCGTGGCGGCCGGGCTGGCCCAGGTCGAGCGCCCACGCCGCCTTCCAGACCAGCGCCCGGCTCGTCTCCAGGTCGATCACCGAGTCCGCGATGAGCTGCTGGATCATGCCGAGGTCGCCGAGCGGGTGCCCGAAGGCCGACCGGCTGCAGGCCCGGTCCAGGGCGATGTCCAGCGCCCGCCGCGCGATCCCGATCCAGCGCATGCAGTGGGTCAGCCGCGCGGGAGCCAGCCGGACCTGGGCGTACTGGTAGCCGCGCCCGGCCTCGCCGAGGACGGCGTCGTCGGCCACGAAGCAGTCCTCGAACCGGAGCTCGGCGTGGCCGCCGGGGAAGCTGCGGTCGATGACGTCCATGACGCGCACCTGCCGCCAGCCGGGGTTGCCCGCGTCGATGAGGAACATCGTCGCCCCGGCGCCGTCCTCGATCCGGTCGCTGGTCCGCGCCATGCAGATGGCGAAGGCGGCGCCCTGGGCGCCGGTGATCAGCCACTTGTGGCCGTTGATCACCCAGCCGCCGTCCACCCGCTCGGCGGCGGTCTGGAGCATCGCCGGATCGGAGCCCGCGCCGGGCGGCGGCTCGGTCATGGCAAAGCACGACCGCGTCTCGCCGCGGCACAGCGGCCCGAGGTATGTCTCCCGCTGGGCGGGCGTGGCCACCACCGACAGCAGGTGCATGTTGCCCTCGTCGGGGGCCGCGCAGTTCAGCGCCTGCGGCCCGAGCAGGCTGTAGCCGGCCGCCTCGAACACCACGGCGCAGCCGCGGTGATCCAGGCCCAGGCCGCCCAGCTCCGGCGCCACCTGCGGGGCGAACACCCCGGCCCGCCGGGCGGCGGCCTGCAGCTCGGCGCGCAGGCCGTCGTCCAGGCCGTGGGCCGAGTGGTCGCGGGCCTCCGCGGGAATGACCACGGCGGCGATGAACGCGCGGACCCGGGACTCCAGCTCCGCGACCTCGGCCGGGACGGAGAAGTCGATCACCGGCCCGCTCCCTGGCTGGCCGGGGGCGGCCCGGCCGGGAGCGCGGCCCGCTCGCGCAGGACGAATTTCTGGATCTTCCCGGTGCCCGTCTTCGGCAGCTCCGGCACGACCTCGACGCGCCTGGGCACCTTGAAGTGGGCCAGCCGCTCCCGCGCGAACCGGCGCACCTCGGCGTCGTCGAGCTGCGCGCCGGGCTGCAGCGTGACGAAGGCGACCGGGATCTCGCCCCAGCGCTCGTCGGGCGCCCCGACGACCGCCGCCTCGGAGATGGCCGGGTGCGCGGCCAGGACCTGCTCCACCTCGATGGTGGCGATGTTCTCGCCGCCGGAGATGACGATGTCCTTCAGCCGGTCGCGCAGCTCGAAGTAGCCATTGGGGTGCATGACCCCCAGGTCGCCGGAGTGGAACCAGCCGCCCGTGAAGGCCGCCGCGGTGGCCTCGGGGTCCCGGTAGTAGCCGTGCATGACGTTATTGCCGCGCATGACCACCTCGCCCATCGTCGTGCCGTCGGCCGGCACGTCGGCCAGGTCCGCGCCCACCACCCGGATCCGGTCGCTGACCACGGTGGGCACCCCCTGCCGGGCGCGCAGGGCGGCCTGCTCCGCGGGCGCGAGCTCATCCCAGTCCGGGTTCCACGCGCACACCGCGATCGGCCCGTAGGTCTCGGTCAGGCCGTACAGGTGGGTGATCTCGATGTTGAGCGCGGCCGCCCGGGTCAGCAGGGTGGGCGATGGCGGCGCGCCGCCCACGAACAGCTGGACGGGCGGCGTGCACGCGGCGGCGGCGCCGGATTCGAGCATCATGGTGACCACCGTCGGCGCCGCGCACATGTGCGTGATCCCGGTGCCCGCGATCGACTGCCAGATGGCGGCCGGGTCGACCTGCGGCAGGCAGACATGGGTCGCGCCCGCTGCGGTGACCGCCCAGGTGTAGGCCCAGCCGTTGCAGTGAAACATCGGCAGCGTCCACAGGTAGGCGCTGCGCGCGGTCATGCCCGAGTCGGCGATCACGCCCAGGCTGTGCAGGTAGGCGCCGCGGTGGGAGGTCATGACGCCCTTGGGCCGGCCGGTGGTGCCCGAGGTGTAGTTGATGGACAGCAGGGCGTCCTCGTCGGCGGGCCGCCGCAGGTCGCCGGCCGAGGCGGCCGCGAGAAGCTCCTCGTACTCGCACGACTGCCCGCCGGAGCTGCCCTGCCAGACCACGATCGGGTGCGGCGGCGGCATCAGGTCCAGCGCGGCGGTGAGCTGCCCCGCCAGCTCCCGCGCGGCGACCACGACGGTCGCCCCGGAGTGCCGCAGGATGTAGGCGTAGTCGCCGGGCGCCAGCCGGGTGTTGAGGGGGACCAGCACGCCCCCCGCGCCGGGCACGGCGTAGTGCAGCTCCAGCATCGGCGCCACGTTGGGCAGCAGGGTCGCTACGCGGTCACCCGGGGCGACATTCAGCAGGCGGGCGAGCGCGTCGGCGGCGCGCCGGGCCCGCTCGCCGTGCTCGGCGTACGACCAGGCGCGGTCGCCGTCCACCACCGCCGTGCGGCCGCCCCAGACGGCCTCGCTCCGCTCCAGGAAGGCGACCGGGCTGAGCACCGAGCGGAACACGGCCGCCGCCGGGCCGGGCCGGGACCCGGTCACGAGCGCCGGACCCGGGCGCCGTCGAGAAATATCGTGCACATCATCTCCGCCAGCTCGCCGGCGGTGCGGTCGCCGCCGGGCGTAAACCAGAAAATCGTCCAGTTCAGCAGGTTCAGCAGGGACAGCGTCAGGTACTCGGCGCTGATATCGGTGCGCAGCCGCCCTGCGGACTGGTCGTCTTTGATCACGGAACGCAGGAGATCCTGGTAGGCGTCGCGCCCGGCGCGGACCTCTTTCTGGCGTCCCTCCGAAAGTGCCCGCAGCTCGATCAGCATGGTCGTGTGCATGTCCTGATCCTGGAGGGCCGCCTCCAGGTGGGCCGTGATCATCGCGCGCAGTCGCCGGTCCGCGCCCGCGCCATCGCGGGCGGCCGTCACGGCGCCGGTAATGCGCTCCAGGCTGGCCATGGAAATGGCGAACAGCAGGTCTTCCTTGCCGCGCATGTGGTGGTAGAGCGAGGCCTTCTGGATGCCCAGGCGGCTGGCCAGCTCGCGCGTGGTGGTGAGGCCGTAGCCCTTCTGCCGGAACAGCTCGGCCGCGAGCACCAGCAGCCGGCCGCCGGTCGTCTCGGCGCCCGCGCCGTCCCCGGTCTCGTCACTCACACTTGCGAACCGTACTGGAAGCGGCGAATCGCAGTCAACCGGGCGCTCGGTAGGCTAGCTGAGCCGGTCAGAGCCCAGCGCTGCGGGCCGGTCTTCCGGCTCCGGGTGAGCCCTCAGCTAGCGGCGGTCGTTCCCGCCCTCGGCCAGGTCACGCCAGTCGTCTTCGGACATCTCGACGTCGTAGCGCTTGGCTGCCGCCCGGATGCGCTTCCACGCCCGGTCGCGATCGGCGTCGCTCACGCCCTCGACCTGATCGAAGCGGGAGATCGCGTTGCGCACGTGCCGGGCATCGCTGAGCGGCTCCTTGCGCTGCTTCGGGAAGGCGAACTCCGCGTCATCCAGGCGGTCCTTCTCGGCCGTGCTCAGGCCCTCGGCCTGGCGGGGCACCTTCTCTCCGTGGGCCCGCTCGCTCTGCACCTCGCGCGCCCGGGCGATGTTCTGCCGGGCGGCCTCCTTCTGCCTTGCGGTAGCCATCTCAGGTCCTCCCTTCACCGTCTGCCCTCTGGGCCCTACCCCGGACCGCCGGGGACATGCCGGCTGCGCCCGTCAGCGTTCAGTCGTCCGGGGCGTTAACGTCGCGGGCGAGGACGGCGTCGACGTCGTCGAGCTCGGACAGCGTGGCGGCCAGCTCGCTGACCGGCTGCTTGCCGTGGACGTGGAGGGTCACCTCGACCATGGCCAGCCGGGCGGACGGCAGGTCATCCCCGGCCGGCTGGCGGTAGCCGGCGGTCTCGGTGGAGACATCGTCGATGGCGAATCCCTGGGTGGTGGCCTGCCGGAGGACCTGGCGCAGGATGCCGCGGCCGTCGGGGTAGCGGATGCGCAGCGCCGACACCGCGGTCGCGGACAGGGGCAATCGGCGCGTCGCGGCCGAGAAGCCGATGGCGACCAGGAAGTACAGGCCGGTCGTGACCGCGGCCAGGACGGGCAGGCCCGCGCCGGCCGCTGACCCGATGGCGGCGGTGACCCAGATCGACGCCGCGGTGGTCAGGCCGCGCACCGAGTCGCGCCGGACGAAGATCAGGCCTGCGCCCAGGAAGCCGACGCCGGTGACGATCTGGGCGGCTACCCGCGAGGGATCGAGCACGACCCGCCCCGGCTCCAGGACGTCGGTGAATCCGTACTTGCTGATGAGCATGAACAGGGCCGCGCCGAGGCCGACGAGCGTGTGGGTCTTCAGGCCGGCGTTCTTCTGCCGGATCTCGCGCTCCAGGCCGATGACCGCCGACAGCACCAGGGCCAGGCCGAGCTCGGCGGCCTGCCTCCAGCCCTCGCCGTTCAGCGAGTGCGCGGCGGCCGCGGCGCTGGCCGTGATGACGCCATGTGTCATGCCTGATCCCCTTTTCCGCCGCGCTCACGTTCCCCCGCGGCGGGGGTTATGCACGCAGCCGGGGTCAGTCAGTGCCGCCGCAGGCGTTCGCGAGAGCCGGGCCGGGGCTGAAGTGCGCCGCCAGCAGCGCGTCGAAGTCGCCGGCCGTGAGCGGCTGCGAGAAGTAGAATCCCTGCGCTACCGGGCAGCCGAGATCCTGCAGCTCCGACACCTGAGCGAGCGTCTCCACCCCCTCGGCGACCGCGTCGATGCCCATCGCCTGGGCCAGGTCGATGATGGCGCGCACGATCGCGGAGTCGACCCGGTCGTTCGGGATGCCCTGCACGAACACGCGGTCCACCTTCACCTCGTGCACCGGGAACTGCTTCAGGTAGGCCAGCGACGAGTGGCCGGTGCCAAAGTCGTCAATGGCCAGCCGCACCCCCAGGCGGTTCAGCTTCTTCATGACCTCGCGCGCGCCCGACAGGTCCTGCATGACCATGGTCTCGGTGATCTCGAAGATCAGCGATTCCGATGGCAGCCCGTTCTCGTCCAGCGCCGCGGCCACCTGCGACAGCAGTCCTTTCTCCTGGAACTGGCGCGGCGACAGGTTGACGCTGATGGGCAGGTCGACGTGCAGGCGCTCGCGTATTGACCGCACCTGGTGGCACGCCTGCTCCAGCACGTGCCGGCCGACCGGCAGGATCAGTCCCGTCTCCTCGGCCATGGGAATGAACTTCATGGGGCTGATCAGGCCGTTCACGGGGTGCCGCCAGCGCACCAGCGCCTCCGCGCCGACGATCTGCCGGCCGCCGAGGGAGTACAGCGGCTGGTAGTGCACCTCGAGCTCGTGCCGCTCGAGTCCCTTGCGCAGGTCGGCCTCGATCTGGAGCCGCTCGGAGGACCGCGTCCCCATCGAGGCCGGGTCGAACACCCGGTAGACGCCGCCGCCCCGGGTCTTGGCCTCGTACATGGCCACGTCAGCGTCGCGGAGCACGTCGTCGGCGGTCGCGCCCGGCTCGGTCAGCGCGATGCCGACCGATACGGTCGCGACCATCTCGTAGCCGTTCGGCAGCACCATCGGCTTCTCGACCTCAGCGCAGATCCGCCGCGCCGCGACGACGGCCTCGGCGACACCCGCGACGGCCTGGAGCAGCACCACGAACTCGTCGCCGCCGAACCGCGCGAGCAGGCCCCGGTCGCCCACGACGCCGTTCAGCCGGGCCGCGATCGCGACCAGCGACTCGTCGCCGGTCACATGCCCGAGGCTGTCGTTGATGCTCTTGAACCGGTCCACGTCCACGAAGATCAGCGCGTGGGCCCGGCCGTCCTGCGCCGAGCGCTGCAGGGCCTCGTCGAGCCGCTCCACCAGCAGGCGCCGGTTCGCCAGCCCGGTCAGGCTGTCGTAAAACGCGTGGTGGTGCAGTTCGTCCTCGAGCGCCTTGCGCTCGGCGATGTTGCGGAACGCGACGACCGCGCCGGACGGCCGGTCGTCGCGCAGCACCGCGGACGCCGTGTAGGCGACGGGGATCACCGAGCCGTTGCGCCCCCGGAAGCTGGCATCGTCCTCGCGTATCGTGCGGCCCGTCCGGATCGCCTCCAGGGCCGGGCCGAGCAGGTAGCCGGGCGCGGCCCGGGTAGCATCGCTGCCGGGCTGGCCGGCCGCCACCGCCAGCTCCGGCAGCTCGAGCATCTCGGCCGCGGCCGGATTGACGAAGGTCAGCCGTCCCTCGGCGTCGATCGCGCAGACGCCGTCGCCGATGTTGAGCGTGATGGAGGCGAGCTTCTCGCGCTCGAGGCGGACCTGCTGGTAGAGCTCGGCGTTGCTGAGCGCGCCGGTACCGACCGCCGCGAGCGCCCGGAGCAGGCCCTCGTCGGCGTCGTCGAACGGCTCCTCCCGGCGCCGCCCCGACGCGACGAGCCAGCGCCGCTCGCCGGCGACGGTCATGACGGCGGCCAGCGGCCCGTTCGCCGGGGCGGCCGCGGCCAGGGCCGCCTGCGGGCTGCGCAGCAGGGTCCGGACGGCCCCCAGGATGGTCTCCAGCACCGCCTGCTGCCGCAGCCCGCGATTGGCCTCCAGCGTGATCTCGTACAGCCCCTCGATCCGGGCGCGGTCGTGCAGCGCCGCGAACCGGGCACTGATCAGCCTGCGCTCCAGCGCCATCCCCGGGATGGCGAGGAGCACCGCCCACAGCTGGGCCTGGATCGCCAGCGCCAGGACCACCCCGGTCAGGGCACCCGCGCTGGCCAGCGTGACCCGGGTCGGGAGGTCCTCGGTGAAATCGCTCCAGCGGGCGCCCATCGTGATCATGGCGCCGGCCACGAGGAGCGAGTTGGCGGACAGGTAGATCACCACTCCCACCAGGACGGCCGCGAACTGCGCGGTGGTGAGCGGGTCACCGGGCGCGGCGATGGCGCGGCTGGCCGCCAGGGCCAGTCCGGCGGAGATCAGCATCTGCCCGCAATTGAAGGCCGACTTGGTCACCGCTCGCCGCCGGACCGCCTGGGCCAGGATCGTCGCGGCCGCGAGCGTGCCCAGGGTCAGCAGCGGAGGCACCAGCAGGGCGAGGATGACGAAGAAGCCCTCGTCCAGGTGGAAGGCCTCGGACTCGCCGCCGCGGAACACGACGACGGGCCACACCCAGCTGCCGGCCACCAGAACGCCCATCGTCACCGCGACGACCCACTGACTGAGGCTGACCTGGGCTGAGGCAGGCTGCCGCCCGACGGCGGCGAGTAAGGACAGGGCACCGCCGGCGACCGCCGCGGCGACGAAGACCCTGGTTGCGCGGGGCATGTCGGCCGTCAGCCCGTCAGTCCCAGGCCGAGCTGTTCCAGGCCGACCCGGTCCAGGCCGACCCGTTCCAGGCGCTGCCCGTCCAGCCGCCGCCGTTCCAGGCGCTGCCCGTCCAGGTCCCGCTGTTCCAGGCGCTGCCCGTCCAGCCGCCGCTATTCCAGGCCGAGCCGGTCCACGCCCAGCCGTTCCAGGCGCTCCCCACCCAGTCATTGCCGTTCCAGGCGATGGTGTTCTGGCTCGCGCTCGGCCCGGAGCCGGAACCCTGGCTCCAGGGGGTGCCCGACCAGCGGCTGGCATTCCAGGTGCTGACGCCGCGGCCCGGGGACAGCGACACGGTCTGGCCCGCGATCGTCGGCAGCAGGAGCAGGGCGGACTGGCGGAAGTCCATCGGCCCCGAGGTGGCCGCCGCGTAGGCGTTCAGCGCCCCGTGCCCGTCGACGAACGGGTTGCCGACCGGGCCCGGGCTGGCGTTGCCGAGCAGTCGCGCCTTGACCTGGTCCGGGGTGAGGCCGGGGTTGGCGGACAGGACCAGGGCCGCGGCCCCGCTGGCGATCGCCGCGCTGAACGAGGTGCCCGAGCCGACGAAGTTCGCGGAGCCGACTCGTGCGGACGGATTCTCGTCATAGATGGTCGAGCCGGGTGCGGCCACGCTCAGCACCGACCGGCCGGAGGCGGCCAGGTCGGGCTTGGCCCAGCCGTCCGGGGCCGTGGGCCCGACGCTGCTGAAGTTGTTCATCTCGTCCGCCGACGCGGTCGGCCCGGCCAGGTCGTCGAGGGCGCCGACCGTGATCGCCAGCGGGTCGTCGCCCGGCGACAGGATGGTGCCGTTGGATGGCCCGGCGTTGCCCGCTGAGGTCACGACCGTGATGCCCGAGTTCCAGGTCGCCTCGACGGCCTGGTCCAGCGGGTTGAGGACGGTGGACGTGAACGGCCGGAATCCGAGGGAGATGTTGAGGACCCTGATGTCGTCGGCGTTCTCGTGGTCCACGGCCCACTGCAGGCCGGAGATGAGGGCGGACAGGTGGGTGCTGCCGCTCGCACCGGCCACCTTGACCGACACGAGGTCGGCGCCCGGTGCCTCGCCGGAGTACGGCCCGTCGGAGGAGGAGCCGTCTCCGGCGATGAGGCCGGCCACGAAGGTGCCGTGCCCGTAGCCGTCGGCGAACGGCCTGCCCGCGCCGGTCAGGTCAACCCCGCCGATCAGCCGCCCGGAGAAGTCCGGGAGATTGTCGATCCCGGTATCCAGCACGGCGACGCTGACACCCTGCCCGGTGTCGCCGTCGGCGGCCAGGGTGTCAGCGCCGGTCTGCCGCAGGAACGCGTCCGAGGGGGCGTGCGGCCCGGTCGATTCCGTGGTGGGCGGCGCAGTGGCCGACTGCACCGACACCGAGACGTCCGGAGTGACGGTGATGCCGGGGAGCGCCGCCAGGAGACCCTGCATGACGGTCGGGATCGTCGCCTCGACCGCGTCGATCAGGTGGAACTGCGTCACGACGGTGCCGAGCGCGCCGAGCACCGCGGTGACCGGGCTTAACAGGCCGGCGGAGCTGACGATCACCGTCTCGGTCGCACTGGCCTGCGCCGCCGGGGCCGCTGCCGCCGAGGTACCCGCGACGAGCGCCAGCCCCGCTGCGCAAGCCACGGCCAGCCGGCCAGCCGTCCTGCGGCCCGGCCCCGTCCGCCTGCTCGCCATGGTGGCCGCCACACCATTCCTGCCCATTTCCCGCACATCCCCTCCTGCAATTTGACGACTGCAAACGTACGCCGACGGGGCCTTCTTTAGGATGAAATCCCATACAGTCGGGTGCGTTTTCGTGTTCAGCGGTGACTCGGCGCCGGCCGCCAGCTCGCCTAAATACCGCACAGTGGCCGAAAGTGATTAATATTGCCGCGTCCGTGCCGCTGGCCAGCCGCAGCACGTGCCTGCTAACCAGCGGCTCCGATGCACGCGGATAAATCGGAATTTTGGCGCGATAAGTGCGGTCCGGTGTCCGCTGCCGACTACAAAAGCCCGGCCGGGAAAGAGCGGCCGGGCGCCGGGGCCCCCTTTGGTGTCATTGACCGCCGGGCGGCGGCCCGGCACTTCCCGTCGGCGCCGTGCGGCCCGGCCGCGGCGTACGGGCGCTGTCGGTCATGGCGATGGCGTTCCGGAGCCGGTGCGGGCCGTTGATGCGGCGGTGGTCAGGGCGGCGGCCCCGGCTGGCTGGCCGGGAGGTCCGTCAGTCCCCGGGGGGTGCTGGCTGGCCGGGAGGTCCGTCAGCCCCCGGACGGTGCTTCGTCGGGCGGCAGCCCCAGCCCCGGCGCGTTGGCCGGAGCGTTGGCGCAGGAATCGCGGCCGGCCGCGAGCGACCGGGCACAGGCGTTCTGCGCGGGGGTGCCGTCGGGTGCCTGGGTGGGTGCCTGGCCGGGCGCCGGATGCGCGCCCCCGCCCGGCGTGCAGTCGCCCAGCCCGGCGCCGGCGGGCGTATTGCACGGATTCTGCGTGCCCCCGCCGAACTGGCCGCCCGTGGTCCTGGTCATCGGGACGGCAGCCGACTTGTGCATCGGAGGCGGAGGGCTGGACGGGCCGGGCGTGCTGACGGTGGCCGGCGCGTGCGCGGCGGCGCCGGGCGGCTGGACGGCGGGCCCGTGCCGGTGCGGCTGGTGCGCGGGCGGCGGCAGCGGCCCCGGCAGCGGCTTGCCCGTGACCGGGAAGATCGAGGCGGGCTGCGGGCCCGTGGCCGTCGGCGCGGCCTGCTGGGCGAGGGCCAGGCCGCCCATGCTCCACGCCCCGACGCCGAGCCCGACCACCAGCGCCATGACCCCCGTCGCGGCCCTGACCGCAATCGTCTCGCTACCCCTCATGCCGCCCCCCGGCGCGAATCCCGCCCGCATACCCCGGCCCCTATTGTCTCTCCGTAGTGGGAGCGTCACTCTGCGCCCCCCTTGACCCGCCTTCGCGCGGCCTGAGGCGGCGGCTCAGCCGAGGGCGCTGGCCTCGAGCGCGGCGGCGAGGGCGCGGGCGGCGCTGCGGCCCGGATCGGGCTGGGCGAGCTAGCAGGGGAAGATCCGGCCCCAGGTCAGGGCGCGCGCGAACGGCGCGATCCGCAGGGCCGGGGGCAGGGCGCGGTCGACGGCGGCGCGGGGTGCCCGCCCGCGATCCAGGGCTGGAGGTAGACCTCGGTGAGCGCGGTCAGCTCGGGGCGCCCGGGGCCAGCCCGGCTGGCGGCGAGGATGTTGTTCGGGTGGACGTCGGCGTGGTCCAGGCTGGGCGGGATGCCGAGGTCGTCGAGCTCGGCGCACCAGTCGCGGACGCGGGGCGCGATCGCGCGCAGGGCCTCATGCTGGCCGCCATCGCGGCTCAGGGACCAGGCCCGGTCCGGGTCGACGGCAAGCGGCGCGGTGAACCGGCCGGGCTGCCACGACGCCAGCGCCGCCAGCCGGGCCGGCTCGAACGCCGACGCGGGCGGGCTGGCCTTGAACCAGATGGTCCCGCCGCCGGTCGGCACGCGGGCGACGACGGAGTACGGCCGGCCGCGCGCCAGCACGGCGCCGGCCCGCGCCTGCCCGGCCCGGGCGCACTCCGCGTCGATCCAGTCCTGCGCGTCGGCCAGCCATCGCGGATCACGCCATGGCGGCACCCCCCGGACCGGCTCGGACGCCTTGACGTCGGTGAACTCCACCGGCCGCAGCCTATTCGCGGCCGTTTGCCCGGCGAGGTGGTCAGGCCGGGCCGGCGGCGCGAGGTCTAGGCCAGCTTGATCACCGGAGACCGGCCGAGCGCTTTCCTGCTGGCGTCGTGCGGCTCGGCCGCGAAGTACGGCCCGGCGTCGGGCACCGCGATGGCGGTCTCGAAGCCGGTGCGCGGCGCTGATGCCGCGGTGGTCAGGGTGGCCGGGGTCTTCCCGGCCAGCACCGACCAGCCGGCGATGCCGGTCGCGCCGTTCCAGCTCGCGTACACGGTGGCGCCGCCGGGCCGCTGGCGGGCGGCGGCGGCCGGCTGGTCGTCGGGCTGGCCGTCCCAGTCCGCGGTGAAGGACCGGTAGGACGGGTCGCCCGCGGTGATGGCGCCGTCCAGGCGCAGCGTGCCGTCGGGCGCGAACTCGGAGAAGTACGGCTCGGCGCCCCAGCCGACGAACATCCGCCCGTCCGGCAGCAGCTGGGCGTTCCCCTCGGCTGAGGCCAGCAGCGTCTTGCTCGGGTGCGTGAAGGCCTGGCGCAGGGTGGCGGTCATGGCGGTGGTGTCCAGGTCCAGGATCAGCGCGCGGGACTGCTTCTCCTCCGCCGGGGCGGCGCCGTCGTCGAACAGCGTCAGCGTCGTGGCCCCGTGCGGGCGCGCGTCGTGCTGCCAGGCGAACCCGGATCCGCGGCCCATGGTGAAGTCTGATTTCTTCCCGTTCAGCTGCCAGGCGATCGAGCCGCTGGGCCGGGCAATCTTGTACACGGCCCAGGTGTGGCGGGCGGAGATGATGAGGTCGCCGTCCGGGGCGACGGCGATCGAGTTGATGTGGAAGTAGTCGTACGGCTTGGCGGCGGTGCCGCCGGAGAACTTCAGGTAGCTGTCGGTCACCGGGACGTGGTCCAGGCTGTCCCACTGGAACAGCACCTTCCCGGTGGCGATGTCGATCTCCTGCACCACGCCCGCGAGCACGTGGCCGCCGGCCGGGCCGCCCACCGCCGTCAGGTCGGCCGGGGCCGGGCGGTAGGCGGTGATCAGGGCGGTGCCCTGCGGGGTGAGGAAGAACTCGTGCAGGTCGGCCTGCAGCCCGCCGGCGGCCCGGATGACGTGCGTGGTGTGGTAGCCCGCATCGGCGATCACGGCCCGGCCCTGGCCGTAGCCGGCCGCGGTGACGAGGCCCTGGAAGTAGGTCAGGACGGTCGCGCCCTGGTAGGCCTGCGGGCGGAAGTCCATCACCGAGTTGCCCGCGGTGTCGGGCGAGAACCAGATCAGGTCGCCGCGCCGGTCCAGGATCATGGCGCCCCCCTGGCCCGGCCCGGAGGCCGGCGGAGCCAGGAACAGGTACGGCGGGCCGCCGGACGGCTGGGTGTACTGGGTCACGGTGACGGTGGGCGGATGCAGGTCCGGTCGGGAGACGAAGGCGCGAGTGCCGGAGGCGACGGGCACGGCGGGGACCGCGGCCCGGGCGGCCAGGCTCGGTGCTGCCTTCGTGCCGCACGCGGCGAGGCCGAGGCCGAGCCCGGTCGCCCCGATGACGGCTGACCCGCCGCGTTGCAGTAGCTGGCGCCGGGTCCAGGCCTGAGTCATGCGGCCGTCCTTTGAGTTGTGCCCTGACAGGGGGAGAAACAGTTAGGTAATGGAAAGTTAAAGGGGGAGTCAGGTGATGGCCTGAAAGCAAGATCAGAAGTCGCTGAGCAGGGCCGACGCCCAGGACGGCGGTCAGGAAAGGCTCAGCCGGGCCGGCGCGGACCGCGCCAGGGGGCGCCCGCCGGCGTCGCGCGGCTCGACCGCGAAGTACGGCCCGCGGCTGGGCACCGCGATGGCCGTCTCGAAGCCCGCGCGGAGGGCTGAGCCCACGGGCGCCAGCGATGTCACCGACGGGCCGGCCAGGACCGCCCAGGACGCGACGCCGGTCGCGCCGTTCCAGCTGGCATGGACCGTCGCGCCGCCGGGGCGGGGGCGCGCGGCCAGGGCCGGCGCCTCGGCCGGGTGGCCGGCCCAGGGGTAGCTCAGCGCCCGGTAGGACGGGTGACTCGGTCCCATCCCGGTGTCGGCCAGCAGCCGGCCCGCGCTGTCGAACTCGGAGAAGTACGCCCTGCTGCCCCAGCCGACCATGGTGCGCCCGCCCGGCAGCAGCTGGATGCTGCCCATGGCCCCGGCGAGCAGCCGCCGGCCGGGATGGATGAGCTCGCGGGCCAGCGTCACCCGCCGCGCGCCGGTGTCCAGGTGCAGGATCAGGCCGCGCGAGCGGCGCTCCAGTGCCGGGGCCGCGCCGTTGTCGAACACGGTCAGTACGTCCGGCCCGTGCGGCCGGACATGGTGCTGCCAGTGGAACCGGACGCCGGGGCCGAGCGCGAAGTCAGACTTCTTGCCGCCGAGGCGCCAGGCGATCCGGCCGCTCGGGCGGGCCACCTTGTAGATGGTCCAGGTGTTGCGGGCCGAGATCAGCAGGTCGCCGTCCGGTGCGACGCTGATCGAGTTGATGTGGAAGTAGTTGTAGGGGTTGTCGCGCGTCCCGCCGGCGAACGCCTGGTGGCTCTCGGTGAGCGGTACGTGGTCCCGGCTGTCCCACTCGAAGACCAGCGCTCCGGTGGCGATGTCGATTTCCTGGGCCACGCCCGAGACCACGTACCCGCCGCTGGCCGGGCCGCCGACGGCGGACAGGTCCGCCGGCGAGGTGCGGTAGGCGGTGATCAGCGCGGTGCCCTGCGGGGTCAGGAAGAGCTCGTGCAGGTCGGCCTGCAGGCCGCGGGCGGCCCGGATGACGTGGGCCGTGCGGTAAGAGGAGTCGGCGATGACGCCCCGGCCCAGGCCCCAGCCGTTCACGAGCAGGCCCTCCCACCAGGTCAGCACCGGCTTGCCCCGGTAGGCCTGGACGGCGAAGTCCATCCGGTGCTCGGCGGGCGTATTCGGGCCGAGCCAGATCAGCTCGCCGCGGGAATCGTGAATCATCGACCCGCCGTGCCCGGTGCCGGTCCAGGGGGCGTTCAGGAACGTCAGCCGGGAGTCATCGGCGGGCGCGGCGCCCGACACCCGCAGGACGGGCGGCGTGAGGTCCGGGCGGGACACGAAATGCTGTAAGCCGTCGTGGCCGCGGCTGGCCGGGGACGGCCTGGGCGCGGTGCCCGCACAGCCCGCCAGGGCGATCCCGGCCGCTCCGGCCCCGCCCAGCAACTGGCGTCGCGTCCACTTCCGGACCATGCTGATGCCTCCTGGCTGACCCTCGGCTCGCCTGTCTCGACCCCCCAGCTAAGGGCCCCGACCTGAGCGCGACCTGTAGTCTGCCCGGGACCTCCGGCCTCTCGGCTCAGCGGACGAGACGGCCACGCCATCAGTGGTTCGATCGGCCATGCGAAACGGGGTACGAAACGAACCACCAAGGGCTGGGTCCCTCCCAATCCTCGCCAGCCCCCGAAAGCCCGGGGTCTCTGAGCAAGGTGAGGCTGATTTGGCTCCGCCAAGCGTCCAGGCCGGGCGGCTGCTACGGGCCGGCCTCGAGGACCTGTCCGGCGATGATGGCGGCCCGGACGGCGTCGGCCGCCGGGCGGGCCAGCACCTGGCGCAGTGGTGCCCGGAGCACGCACAGGTCCGCGGGCTGCCCCGGCGCGACGGTGCGCGGCCGGCCGGGGTCGTCCGCCGCGCCCAGGAACAGCCGCAGCGCCCGCCCGGCGGATATCCGCTCCGGCCGCCCGAGCACATGGCCGCCGGGGGTGCGCCGGTTCACCGCGGCCGCGATGCACCGCCACGGGTCAGCGGGGCCGAACGGGGCGTCGGTGCTGCCCGCGACCGCCACGCCGGCCCGGATGAGGGTGGCGCACGGGTACAGCCACGGCTGCTCCGCGGCGTCCACCTCGCGCCGGTAGTCATCGCCGCGGTCGCTGATGAACCCGGGCTGGGTGACCACGGTCAGCCCGAGCCGGGCCAGCTCCGCCGGGTAGCCGGGCGGGACGACGCTCGCGTGCTCGATCCGGTCGCCGGCCGGCCCGGCTCGCTCCAGCGCCGCCACGGTGACGATCAGCTGCTCGGCCGTGACGCAGTGCACGGCGACCGCGGAGCCGCTGCGGTGCGCCTGGCTGATCACGGCGGCGAGCTCAGCGGCGTCGGGCAGGGTGGCGTCATCCAGGATCAGCTTCTGCGGCCCCAGCGTCACCGCGGCGGCCGGGGGCTCCCGCAGGCCGGCTGGCGCCATCAGCATCAGGCGCTGCGGGATGATGCCGGCCGCGGACAGCTGCCCCAGCTCATCGACCTCGGCCTGGCTGATGCCCGGCGTGGCGTCGGTGAACCCCGTCACGCCGGCCCGGGCGCACTCGCGCGCGTAAGCAGCGAGATCGGCGCGCAGCCCGCCGGCGCCGGGCCCGGGCGGCAGCCGGGAGCGGAGCCAGTCGTCCAGCCGCAGCAGCCGGCCGGTGGGCCGGCCCGCGTCGTCTCGCTCGACCCCGTCGAGCTCGGCGTCGTCGGCTCCGACCTGCTGCAGGGCGGCTGAGTTCAGCACCCACATGGCGCCGCTGCGGTGCTGGACCCGGACCGGCCGCGGTCCGGCGAGGGCATCGAGCCGGTACCGGTCGAGCTGGCCGCCCGCGTGCTCGCTCCAGCCGGTGGCCCGCAGCCAGCGACCGGGCCCGGCTTCCTGCGCCGCCGTCGCCACCAGCGCGTCGAAGGCGGCCGGGCCGGCCACGCCGGACAGGTCGAGGGACTGCCGGGCGGCAACCACCGCCCGCAGGTGCAGGTGATGGTCATGCAGGCCGGGGATGACGGCGCCGCCGCGCGCGTCGAGCACGCGCTCGCCGCGGCGGCGGGCCAGCCCGGAGCCGACGGCCAGGATCTCCCCGGGGCCGACCCGGACGTCCCGGCCGGGCCGCCCGTTGACCTCGGCGTTCTGCACCAGGACGAGGCTGTCCGCGGCGGCCGCCGCCTGGCCGCGGCGGGGCGCCGGGTCCGTGCTCATGGCCCGCGCACCGCCGGGGAGGCCGTGCCGGTTCGGCGGGTCCGTGCTCATGGCGCGCGCACCGCCGGGGAGGCCGTGCCGGTTCGGCGGGTCCGTGCTCACGGCCCGCGCACCGCCGGAGAGGCCGTGCCGGTTCGGCGGGTCCGTGCTCACGGCCCGCGCACCGCCGCGGCGGCCGTGCCGTGGCGGACGGTCCAGCTGTCGGTCGGCCCGGCCGGGCCGGCCGCGGTCGCGGAAATGACGTGCTGCCGGGCCGGCGCGGCCGACGGCCGGGCGAGATGGGCGCACACCCCGGCCATGGCCACGTCCGCCAGCCAGCCGCCGCCGGAAGCCAGCGCGGCCAGGGCGGCGAGCGCGGCGAACAGCCCGCTGAGCGGGTCGGCGATGGCATCGCCGCAGAAGACGGGCGTGCCGTCCGCGGTCCGGGCGACCAGGCCGCCGGCCACGGCGGCGTCGTCGCCGAAGGCGACTCGCTGCTGCGGGTCGGCCCGGCCGTAGCCGGTCAGGCTGACCCAGACCCGGCCGGGGGCGGCGGCGAGCCAGTCCTCGGCGGCCAGGCCCAGCCGGCGCAGCGCGCGCGGCCTGCTGCTCTCGATGACGACGCCGGCCTGCGCGGCGAGCCGGGCCAGCTCGGCCCGCCCGGCCGCGGAGCCGAAGTCGAGGCGCACGGTGGGGCTGCCCGCGTGCAGGTCGGCGTAGAACGCCGCCGGGCCGGACCGCGCCCCGTCCGGGCGGCGGGCGTCCTCGACCTTGAGCACCCGCCAGCCGGCCTGGCCGAGAATCCGGGCGCACAGCGGGCCCGCCCACATCGCGGACAGGTCCAGCACCAGCCGGGGCGCCGTCCCGGCGGTCCCGAGCCGGGTCATTACGGCGGGCACCGGCGGCGCGCTGGCCAGGACGGCGGCCGGCACTCCCAGGGCCTGGGCCGCGGCGGCCAGGTCCGCGGCCGGGCGCACCGCGGCGTCGGCCGCCAGCTCCGCCCACGGGCCCCGGTCCAGCGGGCGGCCCAGGATGGCCGGCACGCTGTCCAGGTCGTCGGGCCGGGCGAGATTCAGCGCCAGCCACCCGTCGGCGGCCGGCAGGATGCGGCACGTGCCGCCCGCCGACACCGTTCCGGCCCGGCGCCAGCCGGTGAGCGAAGCGCGGTAGGCCAGGAGATGGCGCAGATCGGGCCGCACCGGATCGCCGACCCGGCCGGCCAGGGCCCTCACCGCCGCCGCGACCAGGCCGGCCCTCGGCAGCACCGGCGCCTCCGGGGCCAGCGGCGGCCCGGCGGGCGGCCCGGTCAGCTGCATCAGCCCCGACCGCGCCCAGTCCAGGACCGCGCAGCGGTCCAGATCACCGGCCGCATCCGGGCCGTCCTCCTGACCACCGGCCGGGGCCAGGTCGCCTGGGGCCAGGTCGCCCGGGGCCAGGTCGCCCGGGGCCAGGCCTCCCGGCAGGGGCTCGACCGGGGGCAGCCCGGCCGGGAGCAGGCCGGCCGGGAGCAGGCCGGCCGGGAGCAAGGCCGCGAGCTGCTCCCACTCGTCGCGCAGGTCGGGCTGGCAGCTCGCGCGCAGGGGGTACTCGTCAGCGGTGCCCGGCGGGAGCGTCACCCGGATGCCTCCGGCCGGGGCGCGGCGATGGCGTCGATCAGGCCCCAGTCCAGGGCTTCCCGCGCGCCGAGCTGCTGGTCGGCCAGGGCCAGGTACGCGGTCCGCCAGCGGCCGATCCGGCGGGGCAGGCTCGCGGTCCCGCCGGCGCCGGGAACCAGGCCGAGCTGCAGTTCCGGCAGCCCGAACCGGGCGTCCTCGGTGGCGATGACCCGCCCGGCGAAGGCGGGCAGCTCGATCCCCGCGCCCAGGCACGCGCCGTGCAGGTAGGCGGTGGTCCGGCCGGCCAGCGCATTCATCAGCATCGCCGGGCTGCGGGTCAGCCGGACCAGGTGGGCGATGGCCGGGTCGGGCCGCGTTCCGAATTCATCGAGGTCGCCGCCTGCGCAGAAGTCCGGCCCGAGGGCGCGCAGCGCGACCTGCGCGGCGGGGTCGGCCACGGCCTGCGCCAGTGCCGCGGTCAGCGCATCGCGCATCAGGCGGTCGACCGCGTTGCGCCGCGCCGGCCGGGCCAGGGTGATCTCCAGCCGGTTCCCGTCCCGCTCGGTCACGACGCGCCGGGTGCCGGGCTCGGGTGGCCGGCCGGGGCGCCCGGACCGCCAGTCCCGGAACTCGGCGCCCTCCTGCAGCGCCGAGTACGTGGCGGACTCGGCGACCAGGGCCGCGGGCACCGGCAGCGAGGCCGAGCTGCGCAGCAGCAGCGCGAGGGCGGTGCCCGCCACCGGCCGGGCGGCCAGCATCGCGGCGATCTTGCCGATCGCCGGCCCGATCCCTGTGGCCGGCGCGACGAACGGCGCGCCCGCGGTGCCGTCCTCGGTCAGCACGATGTCGGCCGCGGGCCAGGCGGCCGGCGGCATCGACCCCGGATCACGGGCGACGGCCACCACGACGGCGGGCACGAGCGTGATGTCCAGCCCGTCCAGCGGGCGCGCCTGGGCTTCGTCCCGGATCTCGACAGTCAGCAGCGGGCTGCCGGCGACCGCGCTCAGCCCCTCGGCCGCGGCCGGGTCGGCCAGCAGGTCGCGCAGGGTGCCCGGATCCAGGAGAACTGTCATGTCGGATCAAGGATGCACCACCGGGGAGCGCCGCTCGCCGCGCGGCGGCCCCGGCCCGGTTACAACCCCAGGGCCAGGCGCGCGATCGCCTTGGCCGGCCCGATATTGGCCGGGCCGAGGACGGTGACCTCGTGCGAGCCGGATTGCGCGATCAGCTCCAGGCCACCCGGCTCCGCGGCGCCGGTGAACGTGATCACGAACGCCGCATCGCCGATCCCGCTTACGGGCGTGAGCTTCACGCCGCCGCCAGTCGGCTGGTTGGCAACCACCTCCCGCAGGTCGCTCGCCGGAAACTGGGACTTAGCCAGCGAGATCAGCAGGAGCGTCGAGTTGCCCTGGTAGGTGCAGTCCAGCGCGCCCGACCTGGTCTGGGCCTGTGGCGGGAGGTAGGCCGTGCCCGCCGCCGCGGAGACCGCCGCGGCCGACGGGCACCCGAGTTCTTCCCGGCCGCCGCGGGCGTTGCCGTGCTGGCCGTGGCGGCCGGGGCGCTGGCCGTGACCGTGACCGTGGCCGGCGCGGCCGCCGTCGGGGACGAGGCGCCGCACCCGGCCAGCGCCAGGCCGAGGGCCGAAAACCAGGGCAGCGACCGGGACCGGGGCGCGACGGGAGCCAGCCACGAACGACCTCCGAATGGGTGGGAAAGCACCAGCCAAATGCCGCTATAGCGGCGAGCCGGCTCAGTGTGGCACAGCCGCGGACGAAAGCGGGCGGAGTGCGGATAAACCGCTGCCTCGGGCACGCCTGGCCGGGTCCGCCCGGTCCGCGTCCGCCGCCCTGGGCGGACCGCCGGGCCCGCAGGAGCGGATGGCTGCGCCGCACCGGTCATGAAACGGCCATGGGGCGGCACGCCGCAGGAGGCGGGCTCGAACCGGATGCCCTGCTAGCCCGCGTCGCCGGTGACGTCGGCTTCGGCGGCGGTCAGCGCCGCCGCCTCCGCGCAGGCGTTGAGCCAGGCGCGGATCGACGCGCGCTGGTCTTCGTCTGACTCGCAGCCGCGGGCCTCGGCGAGCTCGAAGAGGGCGTCGAAGGTGAGCTGGCTGAGCGCTTCCAGGAAGTCCTTGACGCCGTCGTTGGTGATGGTCCACTTGCCGGCGTCGCGGTCGAACGCGGCGGCCGTGGCCGGCAGCGGGAACTGCCCGCCGGTGCCGGCCAGGCGCAGCAGCAGGTAGCGGCTGGCCGCGAGCCGGTGGCTGGCGTGCTCTCCGCCCGTACTGGTCATAGCCGCAGCTTAGGCGAGCCGGGCGATGCGCCGCGTAATGCCGCGCGAACTTCGCGCCGCCGCGGGCCGGGCCGTAGTGTACCGGGATGACGAGTCCGCTCATCATTGAGGTGCCATCCCCGCTCGGACTCCGCCCGAGCGGGGATGGAGCAGGCTCCTGAGGCGCTGCGCCTGGCCGGCCTGCACGAGCGCCTGGCGGCCCCGGACCGGGTGCGTATTGACGTGCCGCCGCACTCCGACGTGCGCGACCCGCAGACCGCGATCCTCAACCCGCAGGGGTGCTCGGGCCGATGCTCGCCCTCCGCCGCCGGGGCCGCTACGGCCTTGCCTTTCTGGACGGTCACGCCGACTTCCAGCATCCCGATGACGAGCCGAACGGGGAGGTCGCGTCGCTGGACCTGGCGGTCGTCACGGGACGCGGCCGGCTGCGGTGGCCGACATCGACGGCCTGCGGCCGCTCGTGCGAGACGAGGATGTCGCTCTCCTCGGCTACCGGGTCCTCGACGACAACGACCATTTGCGCGGCGAGCACATCCGCGACACCGCGATCACGGTCGTTGACCTCGCCGAGCTGCGGGCGGGCGGGACCGGTCACGCGCTGCAGCGGGCCATGGCCGCAGTGGCCAAGCCTGACGTCGCGGGGTTCTGGGTGCATCTCGACGTCGATGTCCTCGATGACACCCTGATGCCCGCGGTGGACTATCGCCATCCGGGCGGCGTTTCCTGGGCGGAGGCCGCCGACCTGCTGGGCGGCCTCCTCGCCGGCGACCAGGCCCTCGGGGTCGAGATCACGATCTTCAACCCCACCCTCGACCACGATGGCAGCATCGCCCGGCGCCTGTCCGACCTGATCGCCAGCAGCGTCCTCCGGGCCCGCCCGGGCCCGTGACCCGGCCGGGGCCGGCCGCGGGGGTGTGCCGTGGCCGGCCTGGGTGAGGTACGCACGCGCAAGAGCCGGCGCCCGCCTCATGACCCCCGTGATCGCGGCGGTCCGTGCAGGACGTCGAGGACCCGGTCGATCTGCTCGATGGTGTTGAACAGGTGCACGGACAGGCGCACGTTTCCTTCCCGGAAGGCGGTATCCAGGCCGGCGGCGGAGAGCTGCTCATGTCGCTGCCGGGTGCGGCCATCGGTGCGCGCTAGCACGACCAGCGTGGATCTCGAGGGTCCGGCGGCCGGGCTGATCAGTCGGTACTGATCGCGGTCGAGGCCCTCGATCAGGCGATCCGCCAGCTGCTGGTCCCGGTCCGCGATCGTGCGGATACCGGCGTCCAGCAGGAGCTCCAGCGAGGCGATCCACGGCAGCGTGGTGGCGAAGCCAGCCGGGCAGAAGACATCGAAGGCGCGTACGCCGATGTCGTCGCGGATCGCGGTCTCGCGCATGTGGTCCAGGCCGCGCCCGGCCTGCATGGCGAGCCAGTAGGCGTGCTGCGGGCGCAGCCGCTCGAGGAGCCCCGGGTGCAGCCAGGTGAACCCGGTGCCGTACGGGCCGCACAGCCACTTGTAGCCGCAGGCCGCCACCGCGTCGACCGGCACGGCCCGCACATCGAGCGGCCGGGCGCCCAGGGCCTGGGAGGCGTTGACGACCAGCAGGACCCCGGCCTGGCGGCACACGGCGCCCAGCGCCTGCAGGTCGAGGGCGCGGCCGGAGAACGAGTCGACCCAGGTCACGGCCACCAGCCGGGTCCGGGGCCCGATGGCATCGGCCAGCTCGCCGGCGGTCAGCGGGCCGGCCGCCGGTCGCAGCGGGCGGACCCGCACCCCTTGGCCGGCCAGCCGCTGCCAGGGGAGGATCGTCGCCGGGTAGTCGCCCTCGATGACCAGGACCTCGTCGCCGTCCGCCCAGGACAGCCCGTTCGCGATCAGGTGCAGCCCGTGCGAGGTGCTGTTGCCCAGGACGACCTGGTCGGCCGGGCTGCCCACCAGCTGGCCCAGCAGCGCCCGCAGCCGCTCGGGCACCGCGGTGAAATCGGCGTCGCTGATCCGGTGCGGAGCGGCTTTCAGCGCCGCCGCGTGCGCGGACGCATCCACCGCCCGGCGCGGCAGCGGGCCCTGGTGGGCGGTGTTCAGCCAGACCCGGCCGTCGAACGGGCCGAACTCCGCGGCGGCGCGCGCTAGCGCGGCCGGCATCGTCTCCTCCACCGGTCCAGCCTGCCAGACGGCGGCCCGCGAGCTCATCCGCCGGCCGCTCACTCCGGGAGAGCCGGCTACTCCGGGAGGTCCGGGCCGGACACGGCGAACTCCTGCCGGGCGGCGGCCAGCAGGGCGCCGTCGCAGAACAGGTCGGCGCCCGCCTTGGCCAGCGCGGCGGCCATCCGGAGCATGGCCCGGTGCGCCTCGATGCCGCCGACCGCCTCGGTCATGACGTGCGAGTGGCTCGGCGTGCCGCGCTCCATGACCTTCAGGTAGGGGTGGATGGCGGGCAGCCGCAGGCTCACGTTGCCGATGTCGGAGGACCCGACGCCGCCGCGCAGCACCGGCACCTCGACCTCCTCGCCCAGCTCGGTGAGGTAGTCGGCCACGCGGTAGGCGATGGCGTGGTTGTTCTTCCGCTCGGCGTACACGTGACCGCGGGTGATGTCCACGGTCGTGCCGGTGGCCTGGGCCGCCGCCCGCGCGCAGGCCACGACCCGGTCCACGTGGTCAGTCAGCAGCTCGCTGGTGACCGCCCGGACCTGGAAGGACGCCCGGGTGTAGTCGGGGATGACGTTCGACGCCACGCCGCCGTCCAGGATGACGCCGTGCACCCGGGAGATCTCGGGCAGGAACTGGCGCAGCGCGTCCACCGACACGAACAGCTGGATCACCGCGGCCAGCGCGCTGCGGCCCTCGGCCGGGCTGCCCGCGGCGTGCGTCGCGATGCCGTGGAACTCGAACATCAGCGGCATCGACGCCAGGGCGTGCCGGATCGGGATGGTGCGGTCGCCGGGGTGGAACATCAGGGCCGCGTCCACGTCGTCGAACACGCCGGCCTCCAGCTCGATGACCTTGCCGCCGGCGCCCTCCTCGCCGGGCGTGCCGATCACCCGCAGCGTGCCGGGCGGCTGCGGCAGGGCCTGCAGCAGCGCGGTGGCCGCGCCGATCCCGCCCGCGGCGATGAGATTGTGCCCGCAGCCGTGCCCGACACCGGGCAGCGCGTCGTACTCCAGCAGGTAGGCGATGACCGGCGTGCCGTGGCCGTACTCCGCCACGAACGCGGTATCGAGCCCGGCGACGGGGGACTGCACCGCGAAGCCGCGGCTTTTCAGCCAGTCCTTCAGCAGGCCCGCCGAGCGGTGCTCGGCCAGCGCCAGCTCGGGATGACCGTGCAGGTCGAGGCTGAGCGCGCGGAGCGGCTCGTCCAGCCCGGCGATGGCGGCGTCGATGGCGTGGTGAACTGCGTCCAGGTCCGCTGCTGCGGACCCCGGCTCGGTTGCGGACACGGCCGTCCGTCCTTTCTCTCGGGAGTGCTCGGGTGACCGGCGTGCGCGCGCTAGCGCGCGGCCGCGGCGGTCGCGCGCAGGACTCGCAGCGCGTTCCCGCCGATGACGGCGGCGATGTCGGGCTCCGGCCAGCCGTGCTCCAGCAGCCAGGCGGTGACATTGCGGGCGGCCTCGCCGGGGTTCTCCAGGCCCTCTACGTAGCGGATCTTCTCGTGCGGCGGGACCGGCCACGCCGTCCGGTGGCCGGTCGCCTCGTACAGGCCGACGTGATCGCCGAAGAACGCGTCGGGACCCAGCGCGACATGCTCGATCCCGAGCCGGCGGGCCAGGTAGTCCAGGTGGTCCATCGCCGCCTCCAGCCCGTGCCGCGGGTGGGCGGCCGACAGGGTCGAGTTCGGCGCGGCGGAAACCGCGATGACCCCGCCCGTGCCCGCCACCGCGTCGAGGACCGCGTCGGGCTTCATCCGGGGCGTGGGCCAGATCGCCCGCGCTCCGGCGTGGCTGACGATCACCGGCGCCCGGCTGGCCCGGCAGGCGTCCAGGGCAGTGCGGTCGCCGACGTGGGCCACGTCGACGGTGACGCCGAGGTCGTTCATCAGCGCGACCGCCTGCCGCCCCAGCGGCGTCAGGCCGGCATCCGGGTCGCTGGCCAGGCCGCCGCCGAGCGGGTTGCCGTCGTTGTAGGTGAGTCCGGCGCAGCGGATGCCGGCCTCGAACAGCTGCGGCAGGACCCCGAGGTCGGAGCCGATGGCGTCGAGGTCCTCCAGGCCGAGGAGCACCCCGACCGGGCCGGCGCCGCCCGCGGGCACGTCACCGGGGCCGGCCGCGAAGACGACCTCGCGCGGATGGTCCTGCATGTCCTCGCGCAGGAAGCTGGCCCAGCCCAGCAGCAGCGGCAGGTCGCGCGTGGACAGGGCGCTGGCCACCACGGCGGCCCAGCCCGAGCCGGCCAGCCCGGCGTAGCCCAGCTGCTCGCGCCCGGCCGCGCGCCAGGCCTGCCACGTCTGCGGGGTCAGCGGGTCGGGCAGCCGGACCGGGTGATCGTGCAGGGACACGGCGGGCCGCCGGGCCAGCAGCTCACCGGCCCGCCCGAGCGCCGCGGCGCCCACCCCGTCGTAGGCCGGCACCCGGCCGGTGTCAGCCGCCAGCGTGAGCGGCCCGGCTCCGGCCGGCCCGGAACCGGCCGGCGCCCCGCCGGTCACCTGGCCGCCGCCGCGGCCAGGCTGTCGGCCGCCACCGTGCCGGCCGCCGCCCCGCCCTGGACCGTCCCGGCCTGCATGACCAGCTGCAGGTCCCGGAGCGCGCGGATGTCGGCGAGCGGATCGCCCTGGACCGCGATGAGGTCGGCGGCCAGGCCCGGCGTGACCGACCCGAACTCGTGCTCGCGCCCCATCACGGCGGCGGCGCGGCTGGTCGCGGCCTGGATCACGGCCATGGCCGGCATCCCGCTGCGGCACATCAGCGCCATCTCCTCGGGCAGCCCGTCGAAGGGCGTGAACCGCCAGCCCGCGTCCGTGCCCGCGACCACCGGCACGCCCGCCGCGTGCAGCTGCGCGAGCTGGCCCAGGTTGGTCTCGAGCATCATCTCCCACCGCTGCAGGAAGGCCTCCTGCTCGGCGGTCCGGTCAAGGTCGCGCATGGCCGTGACGCAGTAGCCGCCCACGGCCAGGGTCGGGGTGACCGCCACGCCGGCCCGGGCCAGCTTGTCGCCGACCGCGGGGACGTACTGCTGGTGCCCGTAGTCGTCGAGGATGAACCCGGCGTGCTCGATCTGGTCGGCGCCCGCATCGACGGCGATCTCGATGGCGGCGGCGTTCAGGCAGTGGATGGTGATCCGGCGGCCGAGCCGGTGCGACTCGTCCACCAGGGCGGCGAACTCCTCCGGGCGGAACGAGGGCTGCCAGGAAATCGTGTTGGCGGTCCCGCCGCCGCTGCCGAGCACCTTGATGAAGTCGGCCTCGCTCTTCACCAGCGACCGGACCCGGTAGCGCAGGCCCTCCGGGCCGTCCGCCTCGCCGCCGAGGAAGTGGCCGTGCCCGCCGGTGATGGTGATCGGCGCCCCCGACAGCACCAGCCGGGCGCCCCGGCCGTAGCCGAGTTCCAGGGTCCGCCGCAGGTCAAACGCGGTGTTGCCGCGCGAGCCGCAGTCCCGGAGGGTGGTGATGCCAGCGTCCAGCGCGGTCTGCGCGGCGAAGGCGGCCCGGGCGCCGAGCACCCCGTCGCTGTGCCGCATCCACTCGTCGGCCGGCGTCCCGTCGCCGGGCATGTTCAGGTGCACGTGCATGTCGATAAGGCCGGGCAGCACGGTGGCGCCGGGCAGGTCCAGGACGCGGTGCGCCTGGCCGAGCACGGCGGCGGGCGGCTCGCCCGACAGCACCGTCTCGATCTGAGTCCCGCGGACCACGATGACCGGCGACTCGAGCGGCGCGCCGCCCGACCCGTCGATCAGCCGCGCGGCCCGGATCACTGTCACTGCATCGGTGCTCAAGCTGTTCTCCTCAGTCATCATCACGTTACGGATCCCGGCCCGGCCGCTACGGCGCGGGGCGGGCCGGGCGCTGCCCGGCGGCCGGGTCGCCGGCGTCGACCTGCCCGGCGAAGTGACACGCGGCGAAGTGACCCGGCCGGGTCTCCCGCAGCTCCGGCGCCGTCTCGCGGCAGGCGTCGGCGGCCATCCAGCAGCGCGGCGCGAACGGGCAGCCCCGCCGTTCCGCGCCCGGCGTCCCGATGTCGCCGGGCAGGATGACCCGGCTGTAGCGCTCCTGGCCGGGCACCGTCGGCCGCGCCGACAGCAGCGCGTAGGTGTAGGGGACCTGGGGGTGGGCGTAGACGTCGCTTACCGGGCCGTGCTCCATGATGCGGCCCATGTACATGACCGCGATCCGGTCGCTGACCCGCTCCACCACGGCCAGGTCGTGCGAGATCAGGACGTAGGTCAGGCCGAGGTCGGCGCGCAGGTCGAGCAGCAGGTTCAGCACCTGCGCCTGGACCGAGACATCCAGCGCGGCCACGGGCTCGTCGGCGACCAGGAACTTCGGCTCGACGGCCAGCGCCCGGGCGATGCCGATCCGCTGCCGCTGCCCGCCGCTGAACTGGTGCGGGTAGCGCGACAGGTCGACGCTGCCGAGGCCGACCTGCTGGGCGACCTCCCGGACCCGGCGGCGGCGGGCCCGCCGGTCGCCCATGCCCTGGATCTGCAGGCCCTCGCCGATGATGTCCTCGACGCGCATCCGCCCGTTCAGCGAGCCGCGTGACTCCTGGAATACCACCTGCATCTGGCGCCGCAGCTTCTTGCTGGCGTCGCCGCGCAGCCCGTGCACGTCGGTCCCGCCGAACCGCACCTGGCCGCGGTCGGGCCGCTGCAGCCCGACCAGCGCCTGGCCGAGGGTCGTCTTGCCGGATCCGGACTCGCCGACCAGCCCCAGGATCTCGCCCGGCGCGACGGCCAGCGACACGTCGTCGACTGCCCGCACGACGTGGCCGCCGGCCCCGCGCCGGCCGCGGGTGTGGAAGGCGATCTCCACGTTCTGTGCCTCGAGCAGCGGCGCGCTGGTCATCGCCACCTCACCTGCACCTTCTGCTGTCCGGGTCGCGGGCCGGCCGCGGTCAGTAGAGCCAGCATGCGACCGTCCGTCCGTCGGGCAGTGCGGCGTGCGGCGGCGCCGTCGCGCACTGCGGCATGGCGTGAGCACACCGGGGGGCGAACGGGCAGCCCGGCGGCATGGCCTGCGGGTCGGGGACCTCACCGGGGATGCTCTCCAGCCGTCCCGACCCGCCGCTGACCGACAGCGCCGAAGCGATCAGCCCCTGGGTGTAGGGGTGCTGGGGGCTCCCGATGACCAGGTCCATGCGGCCGCTTTCCATCACCTGGCCGCCGTACATCACCACCAGCTCGTCGCACATCTCGGCGACGACCGAGATGTCGTGGCTGACGAACACGATCGCGGTCTCCAGCCGGGTCCGCAGCTCGCCGACCACGTCCAGGATCTGGGCCTGGATGGTGGTGTCCAGCGCCGTGGTCGGCTCGTCCAGGATGAGCAGCCCCGGCTCGTTGGCCAGCGCCGTGGCGATCGTGACCCGCTGGCACATCCCGCCGCTGAGCTGGTGCGGGTACTGCCGCAGCACGTGCCCCGCGTGGGCGATGCCGACGAGCTCGAATAGCTCCCGGGCCCGCTCCAGCGCGGCGGCCTGGCTCACGTCCTGGTGCGCCCGGATGGCCTCGGCCACCTGCGCGCCGACGTGGTACAGCGGGTTCAGCGCGGCGGCCGGCTCCTGGAACACCATGGCCAGCTCGCGGCCCTGGATCTTGCTCAGCTCGGCCGCGGGCATCCCGACCAGGTCCCGGCCATTGAGCAGGATCTGCCCGTCGGCGATGAACCCGGGCTTCTCGATCAGCCCCATGACCGACAGGGCGGTCAGCGACTTGCCCGAGCCCGACTCGCCGACGAGGCCGACGCTGGCCGACCGGCCGACCCGGAAGCTCACGCCCCGGACGATCTTGATGACGCTGCGCCCGCGGCGGAAGCTGGTGTGCAGGTTCCGGACGTCCAGCACCGGCGCGGCGGCAGCGGCGGGCCCGGTCACGTGCCCGCCCCCGCCGGGTTGAGCCGGTCGCGCAGCGCGTCTCCGATGAGGCTGACGCCGACCACGAACGCGGCCAGGAACGCGCCGGGGAAGACCACGGCCCACCAGGCGATCGACAGCGAGGCCTGGCCGTCGGACACCATCTGCCCCCACTCCGGGGTCGGCGGCTGGACGCCGAGGCCGAGGAAGCCCAGCGACGCGATCCACAGTGCCGCGATGCCCAGGTACACCGTCGTCTGGACGATGATGCCCGGCAGCGCGCCGGGCAGGATGTGCCGCCAGATGATGTGGCCCGGGCCGGAGCCGAGGGCCTTGGCGGCGCGCACGTAGGGCAGGTTCGCGACCTCGCGGGCGGCGCCCTCGACGATGCGCGCGTACAGCGGCACGGCCACGATCGCGACGGCGATGACCGCGTTGACCAGGCTGGGCCCGAGGATGGCCGTCACCCCGAGGGCGAGCAGGATGCCGGGGAAGGCCAGCAGCAGGTCGACGGCGCGCATGATGATGAAGCCCACCGTGCCGCGCACGTACCCGGCGACCAGGCCGAGCGCGGTCCCGGCGATGCCGCCGAGCACGACGACGGCCAGGCTGGCGCCGATGGTGTAGCGGCCGCCGTACACCACCCGCGCCCAGATCGACCGGCCGTACTGGTCGGTCCCCATCAGGTGGCCGAGCGAGGGCGGCAGGAAGGACACCGCCGGGTTCTGCACGTCCGGGCCGACCGAGCTGAGCACCGGGCCGAGCAGCACCGGGATGATGACGATGCACAGCAGGATGACGCCCGCCAGGAAGTTCTTCTGCCGCAGCAGCTGGGACCGGCGCGAGGCCGGCCGGTCCGGCAGGCTGAC
This sequence comes from Streptosporangiaceae bacterium, assembly GCA_036501025.1. Lineage (GTDB taxonomy): Bacteria > Actinomycetota > Actinomycetes > Streptosporangiales > Streptosporangiaceae > DASUBV01. The sequence goes on along the minus strand of DASYBB010000044.1, from coordinate 121,822 downwards.
GACGGCCACCTCGACCGGGACGGCCGCGCCGGCCAGCAGGGGCTCGTCCATGCGTTCGCCGGGCATGGGCCTCACGTCCCTCCGACTCGGGGATCGAGCAGCGGATAGAGCAGGTCCACGACCAGGTTGGTGACGGCGTAGAAGCCCGCGATGATCAGCACGGTGGCCTGCACCGTGGCGTAGTCCTTGGACAAGATCGACTGGACGAGCAGCCGGCCGATGCCGGGGCGGGAGAAGACCACCTCCACCAGCACGGTCCCCGACAGCAGCGAGCCCACCTGCAGGCCGACGACGGTCAGGACCGGCAGCACGGCATTGCGGGCCACGTGCCGGACGAACACGGTCCGCCGGCCCAGGCCCTTGGCTCGGGCGGCGGCCACGTGCGGGCTGTGCATCGCCTCCAGCAGGCTGGACCGGACGAACCGGCCGGTGATGCCGAGCACGCCCAGCCCGAGGGTCAGGGCCGGCAGCACCAGGCCGCGCAGGCTCGTCCCGCCGACGACCGGGAACCACGGCAGCGCCACGGCGAAGGCCAGGATCAGCACCAGGCCGAGCCAGAAGCTGGGCAGCGCCACCAGGGTCATGGCGACGCCCATCGACACCGAGTCCGCGGCCGTGTTCCGGCGGACCGCGCCGAGGACGCCCAGCGCGATCCCGCCGACCAGCGAGATGAGCAGGCCGGCGCCGGCCAGCTCCACCGTGGACGGCAGGTTCTGGGCCAGCAGGGCCGACACCGGCTGCTGCTCGTTGTAGGAGTAGCCGAAGTTGCCGTGCACGGCGTTGACCAGCCAGCGCCAGAACTGCACCGGAAGCGGGCGGTTGAGGCCCAGCTCATTGGTGAGCCGGGCCACCGCCGCCGGGTTGGTGGCGCTCTGGCCGAGCAGGGCCGTCACCGGGCTGCCCGGGATGAGCTGCAGCATCAGGAAGACCAGGATGGCGATCCCGATGAGCAGCACGATCAGCGCCGCCAGCCGCTTTCCCGTGTAGATCAGCACCAGCGCCCCGCCCTAGTGCGCCTGATAGAAGAAGTCATTGCCGCCGCCCTCGTACTCGATGCCGCTGACCTTGCTGGAGAAGGTCAGCAGGTCCTCGTTGACGTGGAAGGGGATCTCGTAGGCCTCGGTCATGATGATCTTCTGAGCGGCCAGGTAGTCGGCTGTCCGGGCGCCCTCGGAGGTGGCCGTCTGCCCGGCGTTCAGCAGCTTGGACAGCGCGGGGTTATTGACCTTGGTCCAGTTCTGGAAGTACTGGCCCGGCACGTACCACTGGAGCATCTGGGCCGGGTCGGAGTTCGCGAACTCGAGCACCGTCATGGACATGCCGCCGGAGGCGTTGAGGTTCTCCCACGGGGTGACCGGGTTGGTCACGATGCTGGCCTTGATGCCCTGGCTGTTCAGCTGGGACTGCACCGCCTGGATGATCAGCGGGTACTCCGGGTCGGTGGACAGCGCGTTCAGCACCAGGGTCAGCTGCTTGCCGCCCTTGGTCCACACCCCGCCGACCTTCTTCCAGCCGTCGGCGGTCAGGGCCGCGTTGCCCTTGGCCGGGTTGAAGCTGTACTGCGGCACGTCCGCGCTGTAGCCCAGGATGCCCTGCTGGAGCGGGGTGGTCAGCTCCGGGAACGCGCCCTGGAGCGAGGTCTTGATCGCCGCCGAGCGGTCCACGTAGTAGGAGATCGCCTGCCGGACCGCGGCGTCGTTGGTGGGGAAGCGGTTCACGTCGAACGGCATGAAGATGCCCATGCCGCCGATGGGCACGGCGAGGTCCTTGAACGTGCTGCTGTGCTCGAACCGGACATAGTAGGCGGTGGGCGTCTGCTCGATGATCTGCGCCTGGTTGCTCTCCAGCTCGCTGATCCGGGACCCGTTGTTCGGGACGAAGTCGAAGGTCAGCTGGGCCGCCTTGGCCGGCCCGTTCTGGTGCAGGGCCGGCGGCGCCCAGTTGAACTTGTCCCACCGCTTGATCACCAGCGACTGGTTCGGCACGTACTTGACGAACTCGAACGGGCCGGTCCCGACCAGGTGGAACTGGATGTTGGAGCCGTACTTCTTGATCGCCTGCGGCGACTGCATGCTGGTCACCGGGGTGGCCAGGTTGGCCAGCAGCGAGGCGTACGGGCTGGTGCAGTGCACCTGCACGGTGTAGGTCCCGGTGGCGGTGGCCGACAGGCAGGTGCCGAGGGAGGCGATGGCGCTCACCGACTGGGTGGTCTTGGCCGTGATGAAGTCCCAGTTGGCGACGACCGCGGCCGCGTTGAACGGCGTGCCGTCCTGGAAGGTGACGCCCTTGCGGAGGTTGAACGTGTAGGTCTTGCCGTCGCCCGACTCGGTCCAGGAGGCGGCCAGGTCCGGGGTCAGCGACCCGCTCGGCGTGGCCCAGATCAGCGTCTGGAAGATGTTGATGTCGAGCGACTCGACGGTCTGGGAGCCGGTGATGGCCGGGTCAACGTTGTCGGGGGTCTGCGCCCAGCCGATGGTGAGCGAGGTATCCGAGCCGGCGGCGCTGCCGGAACCGGATGACGACCCGCCGCAGGCCGCCGCGGCCAGGGCGGCGGCGGCCAGCACGGCCCCGAGCTTCAGGCTTCTGGAACAGGAAAGTCTCACGAGTGGTGGCCCCTTCTTAAGGACGGCGCCGTGCGCCGTCGGGAACGTGCGGTAACAAGCGCGGTGACTATGCGGCCTCGTCGTCGAGGCACCCGGGCGGGCGCTGGCCCGGCCAGCCGGTCCTGGCCTCCAGGGCGCTGGCCGCGTCGAGCAGGGCGTTCTCGCCCAGGCGGGCGCCCAGCAGCTGCACGGCCGTGGGCAGCCCGTCGCGGCCGCGGCCGGTCGGCACGCTGACCGCGGGCATGCCCGTGATCACGCTGGCCAGGTTGACGAGCTGGGGATAGGAGTTGGTGAGCAGGCCGGCGAAGCTCTCGTCGGCCGGGGTGGCGACGGTCCCGAGCATCGGCGCGGCCAGCGCGTCGAACGGGCCGGCCAGCTCGTCGAGCGCGGCGATGATGTGGCGGCGGATGCGCTGGGCCCGGAGGTAGTCGCGGGCGGGCAGGGCGAGCGCGGCCAGCCGGTGCGCATGGGCCTTGGCCGCGGTCAGCTCGCTGGCCCGGCCCGCGTCGAGGAACTCGTCGAACGCCGCGGCGATCTCGGCGCCCATGATGATGTCCGCCACCTCGGCGTAGGGGAAGTCCGGCAGCGCGACTTCCTCGACGGTGCCCAGCTCGCGGAAGATGGCGACCGCGCGCTCGAAGTTGGCCCGGACCTCGTCCTGCATCCCGTCGGGGGAGCCGGCCACCACGCCGATGCGGAAGCCGCCGCGGCGGGCCGGTCGGCCGCGGTAGCGGTAGGGCTCGCGCAGGCTGGACGGGTCCCGCGGATCGTGCCCGGCGATGGCCTCCAGGACCAGCCCGCAGTCCGCCGCGCTCCGGCACATCGGCCCCAGCCGGTCAAAAGACCAGCTCAGGGCCATCGCGCCGCGCCGGCTGACCCGGCCGTGGGTGGCCCGCAGCCCGGTGATGCCGGTCCAGGCGGCGGGCATCACGATGGACCCGCCGGTGTCGCTGCCGATCGAGAACGGCACCGCCCCGGCGGCGGTGGCCGCGGCCGGGCCGCTGGACGAGCCGCCGGTCCAGGTCCGGGTGTCCCAGGGGTTGAGGGCCGGCCCGGTCAGCGAGGCATCCGGGTCGGCGTAGCCCATGCCGCCGGCCAGCTCGACGGTGGCGAGCTTGCCGAGCAGGACCGCGCCCGCGTCGCGCAGCCGCTCGCCGACCGCGGACTCATAGCTCAGGACCTGGCCCGCGAAGGGCACGGCGCCCCAGGTCGTCGGCGCGCCGGGCACGGCGATGATGTCCTTCAGGCCGTACGGGATGCCGTGCAGCGGGCCGCGGTCGAGCCCGCGGGCGAGCTGGGCGTCGGCCAGGGCGGCCTCCTGCCGCGCGCTGTCGGCCATGATCGCCGAGACCGCGTTCAGCGGCCGGCCCACGGTCTCCAGCCGGCGCAGGAAGTAGTCGGTCAGCCCGGCCGAGGTGATCCCGCCGGACCGCAGGAGGGCGCCCAGCTCCCCGATGGAGCGGAACGCGAGATCCGGCGGGGTCACCGCGCCCACCCGGGCTCCGGGCCGGCCCCGAGCATGGGCTCGTCGCTGTTGCGCAGCGGGTAGCGGCGCAGCACCAGGCCGGCCTCCACCTGTGCCAGCACCGTCTGCTCCAGCTCGGCCCGGTCCGCCGCGGACAGCTCCGCGCCGTGGCTGAGCAGGACCAGCCGCGTGGTCCGGGCGGCGATCTCGGCGGCCGGGGCGGGCCCGCGGGCGGCCTGCGGGCGCTCGCGGCCCGCCGCCGGCCCCGCCAGCCCCGCACTAGGATCAGGGACCCCCTGGGCTGGCCCGGGGACCCCCGCGGCCGATGTCACCGGCACGGCAGCTTCCCTCCGTGTCTAGATCAGCAGATTTTGCTACCATAACCGATCATGAAGGATCCTTCAATAAGATGAATGATCAAGAGGATGTAACGGGATCAGGCCCGCCCGGGCCCGCCGGGGAGACGGCGGCCCAGCCGGGCGATATCACGGCGCCGCCGGCGGCTGATCCGGCACCGGCGGCTGATCGGGCGCCCACCGCTGATCCGGCGGCCGCGGCTGATCCGGCCGCCCCGGCTGATCCGGCGGCCGATCCGCTGGCCGCCGATACGAGAGCCCGAGCCGACGCCCGCTCCCTCGGCCGGCTCGTGCGCTCGATCCGCGTGGGCCGCGGCATGTCCATCGAGGGCCTGGCCAAGGTGGCCGGCGTGAGCGCGGGCGGGATCAGCCAGATCGAGCGCGGCGTCGGCAATCCCGCCTTCACCACGCTGGTCAAGATGGCCTACGGCATGGGGGTCCCGGTCGGCAGCTTCATGCGCACCGACCAGGAGGAGGTCGGCCTGGTCGTCCGCAAGGACCGCCGCAAGCGGCTGGTGCCGAGCGAGGGACTTATCTACGAGCTGCTCACGCCCGACCTGCAGCGGCGCCTGGAAGTGCTGCGCGTGCAGATCGCCTGCGGGTTCGACAACAGCGAGCGCCCGTTCGTGCACGAGGGCGAGGAGTGCGTGCACATGATCGAGGGCGAGCTGCTGATCTACATCGACGGGGACGAGTATCACCTCGATGAAGGCGACTCCATTACCTATGACCCCACGGTCCCGCACTGGTACCGCAACCCGTTCCCGCGGCCGGGCATCCTGTTCAGCGCCGTGACCCCGCCGTCGTTCTGACCGGCCGGCCCGTGCGGGCCGGCCGGTCGTCCCGCGCCGCGTCCTAGCCCCCCGCGGCCGCGGCGCCGTCAGCCAGGTGCTGCCGGAACCAGTCCAGGACGAGCCCGGCCCGCATGATGCGGTGCCGGGGCGCGCCCGCGCGGGTGAGCTCGTGGTTCTCGGCCGGGAACCGGTACATGACCGGGTCGCGGCCCAGCCGGCGCAGGGCGACGAACAGCTCCTCGGCCTGGCTGACGGGGCAGCGCAGGTCGTCCTCCGAATGCAGGATGAGCACGGGCGTGGTCATGTCCGCGGCGTAGGTGACGGGGGACAGGGCCAGGTAGCTGCCGGGGTCGGTGAGATGGTCGGTGCCGACGTAGCTGCGGATGAAGCCCGCGATGTCGGCGGAGTGCTCCATGGTGAGCAGGTTGTTGCAGGCCCGCTCGGAGCAGGCGGCCCTGAACCGGCCGGTGTGGCCGATGGCCCACGACGTCATGAACCCGCCGTAGGACCCGCCCAGGATGCCGAGCTTGCCGGGGTCGATGAAGTCGAACTGCGCGCAGGCGGCGTCGACGCAGGCCATCACGTCGGCGAAGTCCACCGCGCCCCAGCCCGTCCCCGGGTCGCTCTGCGCCTGCGGCCCGCGGATGGCGCGGCCCCACTGCTCGGCGTAGCCGGAGCTGCCGCGGGGGTTGCAGTACAGGACGGCGAATCCGGCGGCGGCCTGGAGCTGGAAGTCGTCGACGAGGCGGTTGCCATACTGGGTGAAGGGGCCGCCGTGGACGTTGAGCAGGGTGGGGTAGCGGGTGCCGGGGACGGCGCCGGCGGGCGGGATGACCCAGCACTCGACCTCGGCGCCGCCCTCGGAGGTCGCGGTGAACCGCTGCGGCGCGGCGAGCGCGACCTGCGCCGTGAGCGCCGCCGTCACGCTGGTCAGCGTCCGCTCCGCGGCCCCGCCGCGAGCCGCCGGGCCGCTCTCCGCCGGGCCGCTCTCCGCCGCGGCGCCGGCCGGGCGGGCCGGGTCGAGGTCGCGGGCGACGAGCTCGCCCATGCTGACCGGCGTCGCGGCCACGAACGCCAGCGTGCCGCCGGCCCAGTCCCACTCGGTGATCCACCGGTCCCCGCCCGCGACCAGCTCCGGGGCACCCGTGCCGTCCGCGTCGACCAGGTACAGGTGCACGTTCCCGCCGTCCTCGACGCCGAACAGCACCCGGTCACCCGCCCAGGCCGGCGCGATCATGGTGCCGAACGGCGCGCAGGTCCGGTCGAGGGCGGCGGTCAGGACCTGGTCCTTGCCGCTGGCCAGGTCGATCACCGCGACCTGGCGGTGCCGCGGGCTCTCCAGCGGGGTCGGGTTGAGGTAGGCGGCCAGCGCCGACCCGTCCGGCGACCACGCCGGGTGCGACCAGCCGCGGCCGCCGCCGGTGACCGCCTCGGGGTCACGGCTGCCGTCGGCCGGGACGGTCCACAGGTCGGTGGCCAGGTCCAGGTCCCATGCCTCGTGCCGGCCCGACGCGAACGCGATCGCGGCGGAGTCCGGCGACCAGGCCAGCCCGGACGCCTCGAACGGCCCGGGCGTCACCGCGCGGGGCGGCGCCGACCCGTCGGCCGGGACGACGAACACCCGGCTGGGCCGGTCGGCGGTCCACCCGGTGCCGTTGTACCGGTAGAGCAGGCGGCTGATCCGGCGGGGCGGCATGTCCTTCTCCCGCTGCTTGCCGTCGGCGCCGTACTGGGCCGGGTCGGGGTCGCGGGCGACGAACGCCAGCATGGTGCCGTCCGGCGACCAGGCCAGCTCCGTCGGCGCCGCACCCGGCGCGCACACGACGAGCCGCTCTCCGCCGCTGACCGGCAGGGTGCACACCTGCGGGTGGCCGCCGTCGGCGTCGGTCGCGGCGAACGCCAGCACCCGCCCGTCCGGTGACCACCGTGGCAGGAACTCAGCGCCCGGCCCCGTGAACGGCCGGGCCGCGCCGCTGGCTCCCGTGTCGCTGGCACCCGCGCCGCTGGCTCCCGCGCCGCCGCCGGCCGCGGCCAGCCAGATCCGCCGGGCGTAGCGGTTGGCCGCCACGTCCGGGTCGGCCACGGTGAACGCCACCGTGGTGCCGTCGGGCGACACCCGCGGCTCGCCCGCCTGCCGCAGTGCCCCGATGTCCTCCGGGATCATCCCCCGGCGCGCGTCCGCATCCTGGCTCATCGGGCTCCTCCCGCGGCGGCCGGGTCAGCCGCGGCAGCGGCGAGCCGGCGCACGGCCAGGCCGGCGTACAGCGCCGTGCCGGCGCTGAGCACGCCGTCATCGAACGTGGCGTACTGGGAATGGTTGTACGGCGTCGCCGCATAGTCCGGGCCGGGCGGCGCGGCCCCGAGGAACACCATCGCTCCCGGCACGGCCTCGATCACCCGGGAGAAGTCCTCGGCGCCGGTCACCGGCCGCTCCATCGGCGTGAACCGGTCGGGCCCGAACAGCTCGCCCGCGGTCTCGCCCGCGAACGCCGCCTCGGTCGCGGCGTTCACGGTCACCGGGTACTCGTGGTGGAACACCGCGTCCACCTCCAGGCCGTGGGCGGCGGCGATGCCCCGGCACACCCGGACGCTCTCGCGGGCGACCTGCTCGCGCACCTGCGGCGAGAACGTGCGGACCGTCGCGTCGAAGCTGGCCGTCTCGGGGATCACGTTCCGCCGGGTGCCGGCGTGGAAGGTCCCGATCGTGATGACCGCCGTCTCCAGCGGGTCGACGCTGCGGGTCAGGTACGCCTGCAGGGCCAGCGCCATCTCGCACGCGGCCAGGACCGGGTCGCGGGCCAGGTGCGGCGCGGACCCGTGCCCGCCCGCGCCGCGCACGGTGACCGTCAGCGCGTCCGAGGCGGCCATCATCGGGCCGGGCCGGGTGGTGAACATCCCGTGCGGCCAGCCCGAGGAGATGACGTGCAGCGCGTAGGCGGCGACCGGGCGGCCGCCGGCCGCGTCCAGCACGCCCTCCTCGATCATGTAACCCGCGCCGTCGCAGCCCTCCTCGCCGGGCTGGAACATGAACACGACGCTGCCGGGCAGCTCCTCGCGGCGCCCGGCCAGCACGTGCGCGGCGCCCACCAGCATGGCGGTGTGCAGGTCGTGGCCGCACGCGTGCATCGCGTTGTCCCGGCCCGACCGGAACGGGACGTCGGCCTTCTCCTCGATCTGCAGCGCATCCATGTCCGCCCGGAGCAGGACGGCGGGACCGGGCCGCCCGCCGCGCAGCACCGCGGTCACCGAGCTGAGCGCGCGGCCCGTGGTGATCTCGAGGGGCAGCCCGCTGAGCGCGTCCAGCACCCGGCGCTGGGTTCCGGGCAGCTCCAGGCCCACCTCCGGCTCGCGGTGCAGCGCATGGCGCAGTTCCGCCATCTCGCCGCTGAGTGAGCTCGCTTTCTCCTGCACGTCGATCATCCGCACCTCGCCTGTCGGTGGGGAAGCGACCGCCGCGGCCGGGACTGGCGAGTCCGGGCGGCACACCCGTTTCGGCTGCTTGGTCACTTCCCGTTGCTGAAGCCGCCCGGTTTAGGCTAAATGTTCATGAAGGCTCATTCAAGTGAATGAAGGGCGGGACATGACGAATCCAGCGGCGGCGAGCCGGCCCGTGCTCGGCTACTGCGACCGGCTCACCTACCGGCAGGGCGAGGTCGTCGCCGTGCGGGCCGCCGGGCGCGGCCCGGTGGACGTCAGCCTGGTCAAGCTGAATCACCCGCCGGACGACCCGGACTGGCCGGTCCCGCTGACCTCGCCGGTCGCCGCGGTGCCGGTCGTGCGGGCCGTCGCCGCGCCGCAGCCGGTGGTGACCGGCTCCTACCTGGTCATCGAGGACGCGGCGCCGCTGGCCGGGGCCCGGGCGCTCAGCACGTCGCTGTACGTGCTGCCGACCCGGCTGCGCAGCGGTCATCCCCAGGCCCTGATCTCCACCCTCAGCCCGGCCGCGGACGGCGGCTTCGCGCTGGTCATCGACGAGGACGGCGTCCTTTCGCTGCGCTGGGGACGGGCGTCGGGCCAGGCCGGCACGCTGGCCTCGCCGGCCGGGCTGCTGCCCGGCTACTGGCACGTGATCAGCGCCGCGCTGGACGAGGCGGACGGCCGCGTGACGCTGGCGCACGCCCCGGTCGCGGCCGTGCCCGGCGGCCTGGCCCGCTGGACCGGGTCGGCCCGCGACGCCGGCCTCCGGCTGGCCTCGGGCACGGCCGTGCTGATCGGCGCGGGCGCGCTGCCGGGCACCCCGCGGGCGTCGCGGCTGCCCGGCGCGCCGGGCGTGGCGACCGGGTTCAACGGCCGGATCGAGCAGCCGGTGCTGGCCGGCCTGGCCGTGCCCGCCGCCGAGGTGCCGGAGCTGACCCCGGCCCGCGCGGCCGCGGGCGCCGCCGTGATCGGGGCGTGGGACTTCTCCCGCGACCAGGGCACCGACCGGGTCACCGACGCCAGCGGCAGCGAGCGGCACGGCCTGCTGGTCAACCGGCCCGCCCGGGCCGTCACCGGCGTGGCGTGGCGGCAGGACGTGCACGACTGGACCAGGGCGCCGGAGCAGTACGGCGCGATCCACTTTCACGACGACGACCTGGACGACTGCCGGTGGCCGGCGATCGCTGAGGTGACGCTGCCGCCCGGCCTGCCGACCGGCGTGTACGGGATCGCGCTCCGGGAGCCGGGCGGCGCGGCCGACGTCGTCCCGGTGATCGTCACGCCCGCGGCCGGCCGCGCCCCCGGCGGCCCGGTCCTGGTCGTGCTGCCGTCCTTCACCTACATCGCCTACGCCAACGGCACCGGCAGCGGGGAGCAGATCGACTACATCGCCTCCGGGCTGGCCGCGGCGCTGCCCCCGGATCAGCCCGGGCACCGGCGGCTGGCCGAGTTCGCGGAGATCGGCGGCTGCCTCTACGACGTGCACTCCGACGGCTCGGGGTGGATGTACTCCACGCCGCGCCGGCCCCTGCTGACCTGCCGCCCGGACTGGAAGAGCAGCTGGCGTGACGCCTACCGGCACCTCGGCGCGGACCTGTACATCCTGGGCTGGCTGGACACGCTCGGGATCTCCTACGACGTGGTCAGCGACCACACCGTGCACGAGCAGGGGGCCAGCCTGCTGGGCCGGTACGCGGCCTGCCTGACCGGGTCGCACCCGGAGTACGTGTCCCGGCCGATGCTCGACGCCTACGCCGCCTACCTCGGCGACGGCGGGAGCCTGCTGTACCTGGGCGGGAACGGCTTCTACTGGGTCACCGCCGAGTCGCCGGACGTGCCCGAGCTGGTCGAGGTCCGGCGCGGCTTCGCCGGCACCCGGACCTGGACCAGCGCGCCGGGGGAGTGCTACCACAGCCTGACCGGCGAGCTCGGCGGCCTGTGGCGGCACCGCGGCCTGCCGCCCAACCTGCTGACCGGGGTCGGCCTGGCCGCCCAGGGCGCGGACGGCGGCGGGTCGGCCTACCGCCGGACCGCGGCCAGCCACGACGGGCCGGCCGCGTTCCTGTTCGACGGCGTCGCGGCCGAGGTGATCGGCGAGACCGGGTTCGACATGGGCGCGGCCGCGGGCGACGAGGTCGACCGGTTCGACCCGGCCAACGGCTCGCCGCCGTGGGGCGTGGTGGCCGCCTCGGCGCAGGCGCTGAGCAGGTTCTACAAGCTCGCCATCGAGGAGATCCAGATCACCCGGGAGAACACCGGCGGCGATCACGAGCCGGGCGTCCGGGCCGACCTGGTGGTCACCGAGCAGGCGGCCGGCGGCTTCGTGTTCGCCACCGGGTCCATCGCGTGGGTGCAGAGCATGGCGCCGGGCTACTTCGGCACCGACACCGCCCGGGTGACCGAGAACGCGCTGCGCGCCGCGCTGGCCCGCGCGGGCTGAGCGGTGCCGCTACCGGGCGGCGGCGACCCACCGGGTGACCAGCTGGTCCAGGACGGCGAGCGGCACGGCGCCGCTGCCGAGCACGGTCCCGTGGAAGGCGCGGATGTCGAACCGCGGGCCGAGGGCACGCTCGGCCGCGCGCCGCAGCCGCTGGATCTCCAGCCGCCCGGTCAGGGCGGCCACGGCGTGGCCCGGCCAGCCGATGCAGCGGTCGACCTCGGCCGCCGCGCCCGCCCTGGTGGCGGCCGTGTTCCGCCACATGAAGTCCGCCGCCTGGGCGCGGGACCAGCCGTAGTAGTGCATGCCGGTGTCCACCACCAGGCGCGCCGCGCGCCGCGCGTCGGAGGCCACCATGCCCAGGCGCTGCAGGTCCGAGCTGTACAGGCCCATCTCGTCGGCCAGCCGCTCGCCGTAGGTCCCCCAGCCCTCGACGTAGCCGCACATCTCGGCGTCCAGGAACCGCCGGTAGGCCGGCAGCGGCTGGGTCTGGGCCGAGGCGATCTGCAGGTGGTGGCCGGGCAGGCTCTCGTGGAACGACAGCGCCTCGTACTCGCAGGCGAGCCGCCGCCCGGGCCCGGCCGTCAGGACGTACTGGGTGCCCGGCCGCAGGCCCCCGGCGGCCGGCGGCCGGTAATAGGCCGGCGCGGCGCTGCCCGCCTGCGCCGGGTCGATCTCCTCGACCACGCAGTCCGGGATGTCATAGCGCGGGAACCACTGGTCGCGGGCGGCCTGCGCCCGGGCCAGCGCGGCGGTGACGGTCCGCACGATCTGCCCGGCGTCGGCGCAGCGCAGGGCCCGGTCCTCGCGCAGCGCGCCGAGGCCGGCCGCCAGGTCGCCGGCGCCGAGCTCGGCCCATTCCTCGTTGAGGGCGGCCAGGCTGTCCAGGCCGGTCTGGTGGACCTGGCCGGGGGTCAGGCCGGTGCTCGTGTGCCGGCGCAGGGCCGCCAGGTAGCCCTCGTCCCCGCCGGGCACGAACCGGATGCCGGCCTGGTCGTCGGGCCGGCCGAGCGGGAGCATGTCGTGCTGCAGGCAGTACAGCAGGCGGCGCAGGGCCGGCCGGACCTCGCTGGCCACGATGGCGGCCAGCTGCGCGCGGACCGCGGCGTCGTCCACCACGGCCGGCAGCGCCACCGTGACCAGGGCGTCACCGGCCGGAGCCACGGCCAGGTGCGCCGTCAGCTGGGCGATGGCCTGGCGGATGCCGATCTGCGCCGAGTCGCGGCCGTCGGCCACGGCCTGGCGGTAGCGGCGGGTCACCGCGTCCAGGAAGCCGGGCAGGCGGCGCAGCCGCTGCCGGTAGTCGCCGACCGCGGCCGCGTCGTGCAGCACGGCGGCCGGGACGGCCTGGAACAGCACCGCCGCCGGCGAGACGTACCGGCACGCGCTGGCGTTGGCCTCCCAGAGCCCGTGCTCCAGGTCCGAGCGCGCGGCCTGCGCCAGGTGGCCCAGTACCGCGGCGTTGGTCCGCCCGGCGTCATCGAGGAGCCCGGCGTCGATCCGGCGCAGCCGCCCCTCGATCGAGGCGATCCGGGCCGCGCCGCGGGCGGCGCCGTCGCGGCCCGGGTCGGCGACCAGGGCGTCAAACCCGGACACGCCCAGCTGCGTGGCGGTGAACGGGGACAGGGTGTGCGCGAGCGTGAAGTACTCGTCGCACAGCCGCTCCAGCTCGCCGGCGGCCGCGGCCGGCGACCGGGGGCCGCCGGAAGCCGTGCCGGCCGGGCACCGCACGGCGCTGCCGCTGGGACTGTGGACCGTCTCCGTCATCGCCGCCTCTTCCCCGGGTGCGTGGTTCCTCCATGATCGGCGCCGCGGCCTCGCGGGCAGAGCCGGCCCCCGGTGCGGGCATGCCCGCGGGCCGGCACTCTCGCCGCGTGGCGCGCTGGCGGGCGACGCTGGCCGCCGGGCCGCGGATCTCGGCAAACGTTTGTGCTGCAAGCTACCCTAATGGCTCGGGCGCGGATCGGGCCAGTGTGACTTCGGACTCGCGGCCGGGCCGGCCCCGCGACCGCCGGGCCGCCGCCCGTACATTGATGAGACGAGCGGGCCAGCCGGGACGGGAGCTACCGATGCAGCCATTGGCACTGTGGGCCTTGTCCTGCGGCATCATCATGATCATTGGCGTCGCGGTCACGCTGGTCCTGACCCGGCGCGCCGTCCGGCCGCATCCGCTCGGCGCCCACCGCTGGCAGCGCCACGGGAGCATTCCCCTCGGTGTGGCCGGGCTGGTGCTGGGGGTGATCTCACGCGCCGCCGGCCAGTCGGCGGTCACGCACGACGTGATCGTGGCCACCGCCGGCGCCCTGGTGCTGGGCGCCCTGGCGTGCGCGGCGGCCGGCGGGGTCACCGCGATGCGCTACCAGCGCGCCGCGCGGTAGCGCCGGCCCGGCGCTCAGCCGGCCTGGCGCTCAGCCGGCGTTGGCCGCCTGGAACTTGACGATGAGCTCGGCGGGCACCCGGCCCTTGTCCTTGACCTCCATGCCCTCGGTCCGGGCCCATTCCCGGACCGCCGCCGGGCTCGGCCCGGCCGTGCGCGAGCGGGTCGCGGGCCGCCGGCCGGCGACCTTCCGGCCGGCCATGACATAGGGCTCCAGGACCTTGGCCAGCTGGTCGGCATTCTTCTGGCTCAGGTCAATCTCGTAGGTCGTTCCCTGCAGGCCGAACCGGACGGTTCCGGCCGCCTCGCTGCCGTCAATGTCATCGGTGAAGACAATCTCCGCGCGCTGAGCCATGTTGACACTCCATTCTGCCGGGATGGCGATAGCGTAGCGGCTGGCCAGGAGTCGCTTCCGGCGCCCTTACGGCAATGGACAAGAACCGGCTACCGAATGGCGCCGCGCCCGGCCGGCCGGCCCGCCCGCAGGCCGGCCAGGTGAATGTCGAGGAACCGCTGGCCGGCCGCCGGGTCCAGCTCGCCGGCCGCCTGCGCCAGCCCCCGCATGCCCAGGACCAGCGCCATGATGTCGCCCGCGGTCACGTCCGGCTGCACCGTGCCGGCCGCCACGGCCCGCGCGGTCAGCTCGCCGATGGCCGCCCGCACCCGGCGCGTGGCGGCGTCGTTGGCCGGGCGCTCGAGGAACAGGTTCGCGTAGCGGGCGTGGTCCGCGAACGACTGCCCGAAGGCGCGTAGCAGCTCCTCGAGCCCGTGCCCGTCGGTGCGGGCCAGCGACCGGTCGACGGCCGCCATCAGCTCCTCCAGCGCCAGCCGCAGCAGCTCGCCGATCAGGGCGTCCTTGCTGGCGAACCGGCGGTAGACGGTGCCGACGCCCACGCCCGCCCGGGCCGCGATCTCCTCCATGCCGGCGTCGGCGCCGGACTCGCCGAGCACCTCGCGCGCGGCGTCCAGGATGCGCTGGTAGTTCCGGGCGGCGTCGCGCCGGGCGGGCCGGGCCGGCCGCGGGAGAGCGGCGGGCCGGGCGCGCTGACCGCTCACCACCGCTCCTCCCGGCCGCCGGATCACTCGCTGTCGTCTCCGACCAGTGTCCCACCGGGGACCATGGCCAGCTCGGCGTGCTCCGTTTCGCCGGCCAGCTCGCGCAGCCGCCGCATCGACGGGATCAGCAGGCCGGCCAGCGCCGCCAGCACCAGCCCGGCGGCCATGACCGCGAAGCCGATGGTGTAGCCGGACTCCCGCGGCAGCCCGGTCGCCGCGAGCCGGGAGGTGACGATGCTGGCCATCACGGCCGAGCCGATGCTGCCCCCGATGGTGCGGATGTTCGCGTTCATGCCGCTGGCCACGCCGGTCTGCGACGGCGGCACCGCGGCCACGACCAGCGCGGACATCGCCGAGAAGGCGAGCCCGAACCCGATGCCCATGATCGCGGTCGAGATGTAGATCTCCCACTCGTGGCCGTGCGCGAAGGCCAGGATGGCCATGGCCGCGCAGCCGGCCAGGCAGCCGGCGATGACCAGGGCCTTGCCGCCGAGCCGGCGGGCGAGCCGGCCGGCGAACATCCCGGTGACGAACATGGTGACCGTGGAGGGCAGCAGCAGGAGGCCGGACCGCGTGATGCTCGCGCCGAACCCGTAGCCCGCGGCGGACGGGGTCTGCACGAACTCGGGCAGGAACGCGAACGTCGCGTACATGCCCACGCCGATGAGCAGCCCGACCAGGTTGTTGGTCCAGACGGCGGTCCGCCGCATCATCTTCATGTCGATCAGCGGCGTGGCCGCCCGCAGCTCGCCGGCCACCCAGGCCGCCGCCAGGACCACGGCCCCCGCGATCAGGCCCAGCACCCGGCCCGAGCCCCAGCCCCAGGCCGGCGCCTCGCTGAGCGCGATCAGCAGCGCCACCAGCCACGCCGACAGCAGCAGGGCCGGCAGCCAGCCGATCCGGCCGGGGGAGCGCACGGGCGACTCCGGGACGAACGCGACCGCGGCCGCCGCCGCGGCGACGGTCAGGATCAGCGGCAGCCAGAACAGCCAGTGATAGTCCAGCGCGTCCACGATCGGCCCGGCCAGCACGATGCCGAGGCCGGCCCCGACCGCGGTCAGCGCGGCCAGGATCCCGACCGCGCCCGCCACCTTCTCGGCCGGGAACTCGTCCCGGATGATCCCGAACGCGACCGGCAGCATGCCGCCGCCTGCGCCCTGGATCACCCGGGCCACGATCATCACCCCGATCGAGGGCGCGAGCGCGGCGAGCAGCGAGCCGGCCGACAGCGCCACCAGCGCCGCCACAAAGACCCGCTTCTTGCCCGTCATGTCGCCGATCCGGCCCAGGATCGGCGTCATGATCGACGCCGACAGCAGGTAGGCGGTGAGCACCCACGTCACCGTGTCCTGCGAGGTGTGCAGCTGGTGCTGCACCGTGGTCAGCACCGGGACGACCAGCGACTGCAGCAGCGCGAATGCCGCGATTCCCAGGGCCAGCACCGCGAACGTCACCTGATGATGGGCGCGCCTGCCGGTCTCGGCCATCACGACCTCCTCGAAGCGGAATCTGTATTCCGCCGAGAGTCTAGCAAAGCGGAACGGGGATTCCGCCCAGGCACGGGACGGCGGCGCCGGACGCCTGCGGTCCGCGATATGGCACCGCCCCGCCAGGAGCTTCCTGGCGGGGCGGCACCGGCCGGGCGGGGGCTTGGCCGGCCTCAGGCGGACCGGCCGGGGGCGGTCGCGCCGGCCTCCTCGCCCGCGGCGGCCGGCTGGCCCGGGAGGCGGCCGGCCCGGACGCCGAGGGCGGCGGTGCGGATGATGATCATCACGACGGCCATGAAGATGAGCCCGTCGGTGATGGCCGCCTCGGTGACGTGGCTGGTGACGGCCCAGGTGACAATCGAGGCCGTGAACCAGTGCGCGGCGCCGTAGGAGAAGGCCGCCCGCGCCCCGATCAGCGCGGTCCAGAAGATCGCGTAGCCCCAGCCGGCCCGGCTGACCGGACGGCCCGTCGCGGGGCTGCGGTACACGTGCATCAGGGCCCCGGCGATCAGCCCGCCCAGCACCCCGGCGGCGACCCCGGCCAGTTCCACCGCCAGGCTCGTGCCGTGCAGGACGGGCGTGCCGATGAAGATCGGGATGATCACCGCGGCGGCGATGACCGGCCGCAGCAGCCGCATCCGGCCGATCTTCCGGGCCGGGCCCAGGTCGCTGGCCAGCACGGTGGCCAGGACGACGCCGTTGACGATCATCGCTTCGGTGAGTTCGGAAACCATCTCGTGCTCCTCGGGGAGTGCGTTATCGGTTGTGATGGCTCCACGATGGCCGCCCGGGGCCAGGTCACGGATCGGAGCGCGGGCCGGCATCCGGCATGAGCGCCGCCTGGGCCGCCTGGTACCGGGCGGTACTACGACGGCCGCCGGGCGTCAGTCCGCGGGCTGACGCGAGCGCCCGGCGGCCGCCCGTAACCTCGGGCTGACAGCGACACGCGCGGATGGGAGTGAGCATGTTCCGAGCCTCACGGTCCGCCGGGCCCGGCCCGGCCGGGGCCATGCTGCGCTGGGTCAACTGGGTCGGCCGCAGCCTCGGCTTCCTGTGGGTGGGCCTGCTGGCGTTCGTCTTCTACCCGCCGTCGGGCCGCGGCGCCCTGACGGTGGAGGCCGTCGGGTACGGCGCGGCCGGCCTCGGGGTGGCGGCCTGGATCGGGATGGACGCGGTGCGGCGCGCCGCCCCCTACCGCGACCGGTTCCTGCCGACGATCCTGGGCATGGTCGCCGTCGGCACGGGGGCCGCGGCGGCCGCCGCCGCGGGCGCGGACTCGGTCGGCAGCCTGCCGCTCGTCGTCTACGGGTTCGTGGCCACGATTGCCGCCGGCAGCGAGGTCGGCGTGGCGGCGGCAATCGGCGTGACGGCGGCCGGGGTGCTGGCGACCCTGGTGAGTGCCCTGGCCTTCAGCGTCAGCATCGGCTCCCTGATCGGGCTCCCGCTGGTGATCGCCTCGGGCGTGGTCATCGGGCGCAACCGCGGGGCCTACCGGATCCAGGCCGAGCAGGCCGCGGCCCTGCTCGCGCAGCGCGAGCAGCTCCAGGCCGAGCAGCGCCGCGCCGATCGCCTCGAGGAGCGGACCCGCATCGCCCGCGAGATCCACGACGTGCTCGCCCACTCGCTGGGCGCGCTGAGCATCCAGATTCAGGCGGCCCGGTCGGTGCTGGCCGACCGGGCCGACATCGACCGCGCGGCCGAGCTGCTGACGGCGGCCCAGCGGATGACCGCCGAGGGCCTGACCGAGACGCGCCGGGCGGTGCACGCGCTGCGGGCCGACACGCTGCCGCTGCCGCTGGACCAGGAGCTGGCCCGGGCGACCGATACCTACGCCCAGCGGTACGGCGTCGCCGCCCGGTTCAGCACGGGCGGCCCGGCCCGGCCGGTGCCGCCCGACGCCACCATCGCCATGCTCCGCATCGCCCAGGAAGCCCTGGTCAACGCGGCCAAGCACGCCGCGGGCCAGGAGGTCGCGGTGCGACTGGACTACCGCGATGCTGACGTCCGGCTGGCCGTAGCCAACGACCTCGCCCCGGCCGGCGGCTCCGGCCGCGGCCCGGACGGCGCGGCGGCCGTGCAGACGGCCAACGCGGGCTACGGCCTGACCGGGATGCGCGAGCGGCTGCAGATCCTCAGCGGGACGATGGAGGCGGGCCGCGACGACGGGCAGTGGGTCGTGACCGCGCAACTGCCGCTGCCGCGGCCGGACCGCCCGGGCAGCCCTGAGAACATGGCCCGATGAGCGCTCCTGCCCGGCCCGCCGACCGGCCCCTGCGGATCGTCGTCGCCGACGACCAGGCCAGCGTGCGCGAGGGACTGGTGCTGCTGCTGGACGGCCTGCCCGACATCGAGGTGGTCGGCGCCGCCGCGGACGGCGAGCAGGCGCTCGACCTGGTGGCGGCGCAGCGGCCCGACGCGATCCTGCTCGACCTGCACATGCCCGTCCTGGACGGGATCGGCGCGACCCGCCGGCTGGCCGCCGAGCACCCCGGCGTGGCCATCGTCATCCTCACCACCTACGCCGACGACGGCTCGGTAGTGCAGGCCCTGCAGGCGGGCGCGCGCAGCTACCTGACCAAGGACGCGGACCGCACTGACATCGCCCGCGCCCTGCACGCGGCTGCGGGCGGCCTGTCCGTCCTCGGGTCCCAGGTGCAGGCGGCGCTGCTCGCGGCCATGACGCCCGCCGCCCCGGGTACCGTGGCCCCGCCGCCCGGCGCGGAGCCCGCCGCGCCCGCCGCGCCCGCGCCGCCGCCCGACGGGCTGACCCAGCGCGAGGCCGAGATCCTCGGGCTCATCGCCCGCGGGCTGACCAACCCGGAGATCGCGGCCCGGCTGTTCCTCAGCAACCACACCATCAAGACGCACATCAGCCGGATCTTCGCCAAGACCGGCTCCCGCGACCGGGCCGCCGCCATCGGCTATGCCCACCGCCACAACATCGGCTGACCCGGCCCGCGCGCGCAGGTCCGGGTCCGGGCGGGACGCCGGAGGGCCGGGACCTGAACGGGTCCCGGCCCTCCGGCCCCACGTCGTGCCTGGCGCTGTTACGCGCCCGGCATCGCCTGCACCCCGGCCAGGTCCTCGCGGGTGACCCGGATCATGGCGACCGTCACGATCAGGGCGATCAGCGCGATCAGCGCCGACACCTCGAACCCGCGGGAGAAGCCGACCGACAGGGCGTGGTTGTAGATCGCCGCCTTGGCCTGCGCGATCTGCGCGCTGGTCTCGTGCAGCGGGTGCCCCGCCTGGGCCGCGGCCGCGGCCGCCGCCTTCGCGTGGGCCGCCGAGCTGCGGGCCGTGTTGGCGACCACGGTCCAGGCCACGGTGCCCAGCACGGCCAGGCCGATGGACCCGCCGACCTGCTGGCCGGTGTTGAGCAGGCTCGAGGCCAGCCCGGAGTCCTTGTCCTGCACCTTGGACAGCGCGATCAGGGTGAGCGGCATGAACAGCATGCCCAGGCCCGCGGCGGTCACGATGAGCGGGCCGAGCAGGCCGCCGGCGTAGGTGCTGTGCTCGTTGATCCGTGACAGCCAGAACATTCCGCCCGTGCCGACCGCTGAGCCGATCAGCAGCAGCGGCCGGGCGCCGATCCGCGGGACCAGCTGGGCGCTGACCCCGGCCATCACCATGATGGTGGCCACCATCGGGAGGTAGGCGATGCCGGTCTTGAGCGCGCTGTAGCCCCAGACGGTCTGCACGAAGATGGTCAGGAAGAAGAACATCCCGAACATCGCCGTGCCGACGCAGA
The DNA here is from genome assembly GCA_036501025.1 of Streptosporangiaceae bacterium. Taxonomy (GTDB): domain Bacteria; phylum Actinomycetota; class Actinomycetes; order Streptosporangiales; family Streptosporangiaceae; genus DASUBV01. The sequence goes on along the minus strand of DASYBB010000044.1, from coordinate 102,079 downwards.
GCATGATCAGGTAGGCGCCGGACCGGTTGCGGTTCTTGAAGATCCGCAGCGGCATCAGCGCCTGCTTGCTGCGCGACTCGATCAGGAGGAAGCCGCCCAGCAGCACGACCGCGGCCACCAGCGAGACGATGACCTTGGTGTCGCCCCAGTGGGAGACCCCATTGGCGCTGGTCGCCGCGCTGGACAGGCCGTACACGAGGGCGGCCAGGCCGAGGGTGCTGGTGATCGCGCCCGGGATGTCGAAGCCGCCGCGCCGGGCCCGGCGGTGGCCGGCCGTCACCGCTTCGACCTCGCGGGGCGGGGCCGCGGCGATCGCGCGCGGCGCGAGCAGGGCCACCACGACGCCGATCGGCACGTTGACGAACAGCACCCAGCGCCAGGACAGGTAGGTGGTGAGCAGGCCGCCGGCCAGCAGGCCGACCGCGGCGCCGCCGATGCTCATGGCCGCGTACACGCCCATCGCCCGGTTGCGGGGCGGCCCCTCCGGGAAGGTGGTCGTGACCAGGGCCAGGGCGGTCGGGGCGACGATCGCGCCGCCTACGCCCTGCAGCGCGCGGGCCGCGAGCAGCCACGCTTCGGAGGTGGCGAACCCGCCGAGAAGCGAGGCCACGGAGAACAAGATGATGCCGGCGATGAACACGCGGCGGCGGCCGAGGATGTCCCCGGCGCGCCCGCCGAGCAGCAGCAGGCCGCCGAACGTCAGCGCGTAGGCATTGACCACCCACTCCAGGCCGGTGCCCGAGAAGCCCAGGGCCTTCTGGATGTCGGGCAGGGCGACGTTGACGATGGTGGCGTCGAGCACCACCATCAGCTGGGCGGTGGCGATGACCAGCAGGGCGAGACCCAGATGACGACTGGCGGGCCGGACTGGGCCGCCGACGTCGTCAATGACAGCAGTGCCCCCTGGCGCTGCCGTTCCCCCGCCCGGGGATGTCCTTCCAGACATTCGGGATGCTCCTTCAATGACGAGTTACTGTGTCCGCCGGGCCGCCGAGCACCGGTCCCGGCGCGCCCGTGCGGGCGCGCGGCAGTGCGGCGGCGAAGTCAGCGACTGTGCGGGTGATGACGGTCCCGTTGATGGCCGTCCTGGTGACGGCCGTGCGGGCCGGTCGCGGGCGCGCGGTACCTGCGCTGGGCTGGTCCGAATTTTCCCCGTATGCGCGCCGCGGAGCTGGGCTGGTGCGCGGCCAGGCCGCCTAGCTGGCGGTCGGCGAAGCGCCCAGGCTGGCTTCCACCTCCTTCGCGGTGGCGGGGGTTCCGGCGAGTGTCGCGGCTGGGTCCGCGTCACCCAGGCCGGTAGCGGCGAGCGTCGGCGCGCTCAGTCCCGCGGCGGCCAGGCGGCCAGGATCGCATCCGCCGGCGTCAGGATTGTCGGCCGGCGGAGTCGCGCTCAGCATCTTGCGGATCAAGGCAAGTAGCTGCACGCGCTCGGCGTCAGTGAGCCCGCTGCTCCAGGGCATCCGGGCGGATAGCTCGGCTTCGAGGCGCTGCTTCAGCTCGCAGCCCTCGCCGGTCAGGATCAGGTGCTTGACCCGCCGGTCGCCCGGGTGGGCGGCCCGCCGGGCCAGGCCGCGCTTCTCCAGCATGTCGGCGATCGCGGTGACGAAGGAGGGATCGCAGTGCATCCGCTTGCCCAGGTCCTTCATCGCCATCGGCGCGTCCAGGATGTGCAGGGCCTTGATGAAGACGGCCGGCACCGCGAGCCGCTGGGCGACCCGCTCGACCTGGCCGATCATGCGCCCGGTGAGCTCGAAGACGCACTCCTCGATCTGGGCGTTCAGCTGGCCGCCGGCCGTCTGCCCGCCGCCCGCCTGCCCGCCGCCCTGCTGCCCGCCGCCCTGCTGCTCAGCGCCAGGCCGTTCGGTACCCGGCCGCGCCGTGTGCGGCGGCTGCTTGGCCCGTGAATCGCCTGGCACGTCCTGCTCCCGTCCTCGCCCGTTGCTGGAGAACCACAATAGTTCAGTAGCTCAACCATATGAACGATGAGTTGAGGCTGTCAATCTTTTAGTAGCTCAAGTATCGCAACCTCTGTGACCAGGAGATGACAGAGGGTCACCCCAGGCGCTCCGAGCGCCCGCCCTGCCGCCGTCACCGCCGTCACCCGGCGGCGTGCTGGCCTCCCAGGCGTCACGCCAACCCCGCCGGCCCGCCCGGAGCGGGGGCGGCTTGCGGGCCGGGCCGGCCTCCATATCCGTGCGCCGCCAGGCTATGGTCGTCTGGCCAGGGCATCAGGCCGTCCTGGCCAGCGGCGGCTCCGGCTGGCCTCAGTGCCGGATGAGGGCCGACATGATGAGCACCGCGATGATGACGAGGACGACCACGTACAGGCCACTGCGAATGCGCGTCTTGCGGAATCCGGGCAGCCTGCCCTTGGTGGACCGCACATCCCCGTGCGCCGACTTCGCGCGCTGGGCGTGCCAGCCCAGCATGCATCCGACGGCCAGGAACGCGACCACGATGATGAGTACGCCGGGATTCATGACCTTGCCCCTCCCGCGGCGTCATTGCGTCAGCCGATCATGTCGCACTCGCCCGGCTGGCTCCAGCGGAAACGCCGCTCGCACCGCTGGCAGGATTGGCCGGGGCCGGACGCGAAGCCGCACCTATCACCGCAAGGAGTACCTGCATGAACGAAGCACTCACTGCTGAGACGATCACCATCGCCGGACATGACGGAACCGAGATCGAGGCCTATGCGGCCCGCCCGCTCGGAGCCGATCAGTTCGGCAGCGTGGTGGTCATTCACCATATGCCTGGATACGACTCTGCGACAAAGGAAATTGCCAGGAAGTTCGCGGCTTTCGGCTACGCGGCCATAGTGCCGAACCTGCATCACCGCGACGCGCCGGGGGCGAGTCCGGATGACGCGGCGGCGGCAAATAGGGCAAATGGCGGGGTACCAGACGATCAGCTGGTGGCGGACGTCTCGAGTGCGGCGGACTACCTGCGGGCCCTGGACGGCAGCAACGGCAAGGTCGGCGTTATCGGGTACTGCTCCGGCGGCCGCCAGGCATTCCTGGCCGCGTGCAGCATCCCGCAGCTGAACGCGGCCGTTGACTGCTACGGCGCGTTCATCGTCAACGAGGCCCCGACGGGTCTTCCCGCGACGCTCAAGCCCATCATCGGGCTGGCCGAGGACCTGGCCTGCCCGCTGCTCGGCCTGTTCGGCGCCGACGACCAGTATCCGGCCCCGGATGAGACGGCGGAGCTGTCCCGGATTCTGGACGGGTTCGGCAAGGAACACGAATTCCACACCTACGAGGGCGCGGGCCACGCCTTCTTCTCGGTCAACCGGCCCTCCTACCGGGTCGAGGCGGCCGACGACGGCTGGGACAAGATCTGGGACTTCTACGGCCGTTACCTGGCCAGCTAAGGGAGCTCACATGTGCACCTATCTCACGGAGAAGATCAAGATCAGCGGAAGCGGCAAGGGCGCGTCCGGCTGGTTCGGGGTGAGCGACGCCAGCGTCTATTTCGACCATCCCGTGCACGCGCCCGCCGAGCACACGCTCAACATCGATTTCCTTAACCCCGGCAAGGGCCCGCAGGCGCGCGTGGCCGTGGAACTGACCGCCGAGTCGGCCCGCGAGCTGGCCCGGGCCATCATGGCCACGCTGGCTTCGGCCCCACCGGAAATGGTGGCCTGACCTGGAGTAACCCACCTGCAGTCGCCCGCCCGGGCCAGCGGCGCAGTCCGGGGCTGGTCGGGCTCCCGTGATCACGGCGACTGTCCTGGCAAACCAGGAGAAGCCGGCCGCGATCATGGATCAGGCCCGGCGAGGCGCCCGGGTGCAGCCGCGTGCCCCGCGCGGCGCGCGAAGCGGGCCGGGACCAGGAGCGAAATGGCCTGGACTGTCGGCAGGGCGTGTCAGGATCGAGGCAGATCCAGGGCCAGGCCTGGCCGGGCGGAGGTGCGGTGAAGTTCAGGGTCGAGCGCGAGGCGCTCGGGGAGGCTGTCGCCTGGGTGGCGCGTGCCCTTCCGGCGCGGCCGGTTATCCCGGTGCTGTCCGGTCTCCTGGTTGAGGCCGCCGGCGCGGGGCTGACGCTGTCGTGCTTCGACTACGAGGTGTCCGCCCGGGTGGGCATCCCGGCGGAGGTGGCCGAGCCCGGCACCGCGCTGGTGCCGGGGCGCCTGCTGGCGGAGATCACGCGGAGCCTGCCGCAGCGCGACGTCGAGATCAGCTCGGTCGGCGACATGATGAGCCTGCGCTGCGGCAGCGCCGAGTTCGAGCTGGTCTCGCTGCCCGTCGAGGAGTACCCGGGGCTGCCTGAGCCGCCGCCGGCGGCCGGGACCGTGGACGGCGGCGTACTCGCCGCCGCCGCCGCGCAGGTGGTTCCCGCGGCCAGCCGCGACGACACGCTGCCCATGCTGACCGGCGTGTGCGTGGACATCGACGGGACGGCCATGACCCTGGCGGCCACCGACCGGTACCGGCTGGCGGTCCGCACCGTGGCCTGGACGCCGGCCCTCGCCGGCCTGCGCGCGGCCGCGCTGGTCCCGGCGCGCACGCTGGCCGACGTGGCCCGCAGCATGGATGCCGGGATCCCGGTCACGATCGGGTTCACGCGGGCGGCCGAGGACGGCGGGCCGGGGCCGGGGGAGCCGCATCCGGCCGGCGGCATGATCAGCTTCGAGGGCGGCGGGCGGCGGCTCACGGCCCGGCTGATCGGGGCGGACTTCATCCGGTACCAGTCGCGCTTCCCGGCCGAGTTCGGGTGCCGGGCCGAACTGCAGGCCGAGCCGTTCATGGCGGCCGTCCGGCGGGTATCGCTGGTGGCCGACCGGGCCAGTCCCGTCCGGCTGACCTTCGGCGGCGGGGAGGTCGCGATCGAGGCGCACACCGATGGCCGGGCCAGGGCTGCGGAGTCCGTGCCGTCCAGCTTCACCGGCGCCGAGTCAGTGATCTCCTTCAACCCGCACTACCTGCTGGACGGGCTGGCGGCCGCCGCTGTCTGCGGTGCCGCCATCCGGACGCCGGCGCCGGGAGCGGGCCGCGGGACCGGCGGCGAGGCCGGCGCCCAGGACGGCGCCGGGCCGGCACCCGCCCAGCCGGAGCCGGGCCGGATCAGGCTTGAGTTCACCAGCCCGGCCAAGCCCGCGCTGATCACCTGGGCGGGCTACGACCCTGACCTGACCAGTCCGGCGGGCCCGGACGCCGCGGAAGGCGGCGCCCGTTCGGACGCCGGCGGAACCCCGCCGGGCGAGGACGGTGCCAGCCAGCCGGGCGCGCCTGAGAGTGCCGCGAGCGAGCCGGAGTTCCGCTATCTCGTGGTGCCGCTGCGTTCGCCGGCGGGGCCGGGCCCGGCCCGGGGCTGAGCCCGGCACCGGCGCGATCTTCCCGGCCCGGGGCGGCAAGCCCGGCCGGACCGCCGATGCCGCCCGCGCCGACTACTGGGTTCGGCCCGGCCTGCCCGGCCGCGGCTACCGGGAGTCGCGCGGGTGCTCGTAGTTGTACTCGTACCGGTAGCTGTAGCTGTAGCCGCGCCCGTTCCGGCTGTGGTGGTGCCCATGGTGATGCTCGTGCCGCCGCCGGCTCATCCGGTCGAGGTGGTCGAACCGGTCGTCGTCATCCTCGGTGCCGAGTGCGGCCGGGTGGTGATGGTGCCAGTGCTCGGGATGCGGGTGCTGGAAGTGCCGGCGCCCGAACGCGCGGAAGATCAGCGCGCGCAGGATGAGCATCGCGATGACCAGCGTGACGATGGTCCGCGGCAGGTGGTTCGCGCCGTGGCCCACGACGGCCACCACGAAGAGCAGCAGGGCCACGGTCACCAGCGCGGTCGCGGCCCGCGCGGCCAGGCGGCCCGACCGGGGCCGCGCGACCGGGGCCTCCGGCGGCGGCGCGGCCGGCACCGGCTGGATGTGCGGCAGATCCTGGGTGACCCGGTCGAGCTGGCCGTAGGTGGTGGCCGAGAAGGCCGCGTCCAGGCGGTCGTTGAGCTCGTCGGTGGACAGCCGGCCCTGTGCGTAGTGCTCCCGCAGCGCGGTCGCGGTCGACTCCCGCTCTGCGTCCCCGACCCGCAGGTCGGGCCTCGTCGCGGACATCCGAACCTCCCTCGCCCCCGGGGGGTGCCCGGGAAAAAACCCCGTTACATAAAGATATATCGCGTATCCCGCCGAGGACAAGCCGACGCCCCGCGGTCGGCCCGGCCCGCCAGCATCTAGTTCAGGAGGTAGCTGCTGCCGCCGGTCTGCGGGTTCGTGACCTCCGCGGCGACGTGATAGGTGCCGGAGCGGGCGAACCGGAGCGTCAGGGTGATCTCGGTCCCGGACTTCATCGGGCCGCTGTTCGTGATCACCAGGTGGTACCCATTCGGGACCAGGCGGATGAGCGTATGGCCCGGCACGGTGATGGCGGCGACGGCGCGCATGACCGCCGGGTTGCCGCCCGCCGGCCCGCTGAGCGTCACGGTCCCGCCCGCGCTGCTGCGCGCCGAGACGAGCCGGTCGGTCGCGCCGTTGTTCCGGATGACCAGGTAGGCGTCGATGGGGCTCGAGCCCACCGACGAGTTGACGGTCGCCGTGTCCAGCTGCATCAGCGGGCCGCGCGGCGCGGGCTGCTGGCCCGCGCAGCCGGCCACCGCGAGGCCGAGGACCACGGCCAGGCCGCCCGGGCCGGCCTTGGCCAGCGCGCGGATCCGCCAGCCCGGCCGGCCGCGCGGGTGACACAGGCGGGGCGGTGGCGGGGGAATCTGCGGCATGGCGGTCGCTCTCGGGTCGGTCACGGCGCTGCCCATCGTCTCACGCTCCGGCCCGGCGGCTCACGCGGCCCAGGCCCGGCGGCTCACGCGGCCCAGGGCCCGCGGCCGACACCGGCCACGGCCCGCGGCTCACGCCGGCCCGGGCCGGCAAGCTGATCACGAGAAGTCACGGAATCGCGGCCAGGCCCGGCCCCAGCCCGACCGCAGTCCGGTGGCCAGGTAGAGCACGGCGCCTTCCTCGTCGTCGCTGACCCCCAGGCCGTTCTCGAAGGTGCCGATCCGCCGCACGCGGGCGTACTCGCGCCGCAGCAGGCCGGGATCGACGTTGATCGCGATGGCGTCGGCGTCGCGGGCGGGCGGGGGCCCCCAGTACCAGAAGTTGTTGGCCCCGCTGTAGGCCTCGGGCAGGCCGTCGGCCGGGCCGTACCGGTCGATCGCGCCGGCCTCGCCGTAGTTGCCGGCCAGGATGGCGGTCCGGTCACGCACGGCGGGCGGCAGCCCGCGGTAGGCCCGGGCCACCTGGCTGACCTCCCTGGGCCAGGCGATGGTCTCGGCCAGGTCGTAGTTGAGCTTCTGGAGCGGGACCGTGTGCAGCACCCGGGCCGGGAGGACGGGCAGCAGGACGGGCAGGACGGCCGCGCCGAGCACGGCCATGACCGTGCCCGTCACCGCGGCCCGGGGCAGGCGGCCGCGCAGGACCCGCGGCCGGGCGGCGAGCCGTCGCTCCAGGGGCACCGATCCGGCCGCGAACAGGAACGTGAAGATTCCGCCGGGGTAGTACGGCTTGCCGCCCAGGACGAAGAAGATGACGATCACGAACACGGCGGCGATGCCGAGGCACCGGAACGGCCGCCCGTCCGGGCGGCGCAGCGTCCACAGCAGCCCGCCGGCCCAGACCGGGACCAGCACCACCCCGGTGTAGATGACCTGCAGGATCCAGTACCCGACCCGGTTATCCAGGGCGCCTTGCTGCAGCCCGCCGAACACGTCGAACGCCGGCCAGCCGTGCAGGGCCTGCCAGATGACGTCGGGCGCGGCCAGCGCGGCGGCCAGCCCGGCGCCGAGGACCAGCCAGCGGCCGGTGGCCAGCCGCCGGGCCGGCGTCAGCGCGAACCCGGCCGCCAGCCCGGCGACCAGGAAGCCGATGTTCCACTTGAACTCGGACGCCACCCCCGTGCACGCGCCGATGGCCACCCACCAGCGGCGGTCCTGGCTGAGCAGCAGCTTGATGACGAGCAGCAGCGTGATGCCCCAGAACAGGAAATCCGGGGTGGTGGTGGTCAGCAGGTGCATGGCGCCCAGGAACTCGGCGCAGGTCGCGGTGGCCAGCGCGGCGAGGATCTGGCCGGTGCGGCCGGCCCCGAGCAGGCGGCTCATCGCGGCGGTCAGCCCGATCAGCGCGGCCATGACCAGCGCCGGGAGCAGGCGCAGGGCGACCAGCGAGTTGCCCGAGACCACGGCCGTGAGGCGGGCCAGCAGCGGGGTGAGGGGCGGCTGGTCCACGTAGCCGAACGCCGGGTGCTGGCCGGCGGCCAGGAAGTACAGCTCATCGCGGTGGTAGCCGTACCGGGCGCTCACCGCCAGCTCGACGGCGGCCGCGACGGCGGCGATCAGGGCGATCCAGCGGACCGGGGCGGCGGCCCCGGCCGGCCGACCCGCGGGGCCGGGCGCGGCGGCGCGCCCCTCGACGGGGCGCGGCGCCTGCACGGGCGGTGGTGTGTTCATGGCGGAATCGTCGCCCGGTCCCATGATCAGCCGCGTCGGCCGCCGGTCGGAACCGCGCGGTCATCCAGGGGGTCAGCGTCCGGCGCGGCGGGCGCCCGGTATCGGCCGCTGGGAGGAGATCGCGGTTCGGCCTGGCGGGGGATATTCACGGCCCGCGGCATTCCCTACGATCAGCACGTGAACTGGCTCGCGGCCCGCGCCGCCGCCTTCCCGCCGCGGCTGCAGGACGCGGCCCTGGCCCTGGTGCTGGCGGCCGTCAACGTGGCTGTCGCCCTGCCGTACCGCAGCCGGCTGCGGCCGTCGGGCCCGGGCGTCCCCGCCGTGGTTACCGAGCACCCGCTGGCCGTCGCACTGGCCCTGCTCGTGCTGCAGGCGCTGCCGCTGGCCGGGCGGCGGTGCTGGCCGGTGGGCGTGTTCCTGCTCAGCGGCGCGTTCCGGTCCCTCTATGACCAGTGGGGCATCGGCTATGCGCCGCTGCCGCTGGCCAGCGCGATCACGTACTACACCGTGATGCAGCGGTGCTCGACCGGCATGCGGTGGGCGATCAGCGCCGTCCTGCTCGTCGGCATGCTCGGCTCACAGGCAGCGCCCGGTCACACCGAGCCGTACGACTTCTTCACCCAGCTGTTCATCTTCGGAGCGGTCGCGGTGGCGGGCATCCTCAGCCGCAGCCGCATCGCGTACCTGGCCGACGCCCGGCAGCGCGCGGCCCGGGCGGAGGACGAGCGGGACCGGCAGGCGGCGCTGGCCGCCGCCGGGGAGCGCGCCCGGATCGCCCGCGAGCTGCACGATGTCGTCGCGCATCACGTCAGCCTGATGGCGGTGCAGGCCGAGGCGGCGAGCTCGCTGCTGCCCGGCCAGCCCGAGGGCGCGGCCCGCTCGGTGGAGATCATCGGCGAGACCGCCCGGCAGGCCCTGAGCGAACTGCGCCGGCTGCTCGGCGTCCTGCGCGGCCCCGGCCAGCAGCCGCAGGCCGCGCCGTCGCCGTCGCTGGCCGACCTGGACGGCGTGCTCGACCAGGTCCGCGGGGCCGGGCTGACGGTGGACCTGAGCGTGCAGGGCGCGCCGGGCGAGCTCGCGCCCGGCGTCGCCCTGGCCGCCTACCGGATCGTCCAGGAGGCGCTGACCAACGCGCTGCGGCACTCGGCCGCCGCCACGGCCGCCGTCAGCATCCGGTACGAGCCCGGCTACGTGACCGTGTCCGTGGCGGACTCCGGCCCGGCGGCCGCCGGCCCCGGCACCCGGCCGGTCCCGGCCGCGGCACCCCCGGCCGCGGCGCCCCCGGCCGCGGCGCCCCCGGCCCGGCCGCGCTCGCCGGCCATGACGGGCGGGTTCGGGCTGGCCGGCATCACTGAGCGGGTGGCGTCCTGCGGCGGCACCCTGACCGTCGGGCCGACCAGCGCGGGCGGCTTCGCGGTGACCGCTAGGCTGCCCGCACAATGAACGAATCAGTGCATACCCCGGTGAACGCTGGTGCTTCCGGCCCCATCCGCGTCCTGGTCGTTGATGACCAGGAGCTGGTCCGGGCCGGGTTCTGCGTCATCCTGGAGGCCGCCGACGGGATCACCGTGATCGGCGAGGCGGCCAACGGCGCCCAGGCCGTCGCCGCGGCCGCCGCGACGGCGCCCGACGTCGTCCTGATGGACGTGCGGATGCCGGAGATGGATGGGCTGGAGGCGACCCGGAGGATCACCGGGGGCGAGCGGTCGGCCGGGCCGCGGGTCGTCATGCTGACCACGTTCGACCTGGACGACTACGTGTACGAGGCGTTGCGCGCGGGGGCGAGCGGGTTCCTGCTCAAGGACGCGCCGCGGCATGACCTGATCGCCGCGGTCCGGCGGGTGGCGGCCGGCGACGCGCTGCTGGCCCCGTCGGTGACCATGCGGCTGATCGAGTCGTTCGCCCGCCGCCCGGCGGCGGCGCTGCCGTCGCCGACCCGGCTGGCCTCGCTCACCGCCCGGGAGCGGGACATCCTCCTGCTGCTGGCCCGCGGCCAGACGAACGCCGAGGTCGCGGCGGGCCTGTTCGTCAGCGAGGCGACGGTCAAGACGCACGTCGGCCACCTGCTGGCCAAGCTCGGCCTGCGCGACCGCGTCCAGGCCGTCATCCTGGCCTACGAGACCGGCCTGGTCGTTCCCGGCGAGTCGCCGGAGCCCTGACGACCGGCCTAGCCGCAGCCTGCCCCGGCCGCCGTGGTGCGCGCCAGGTCCGATGGTGCGCGCCGGGTCCGATAGGGCGGACCGGGTCCGATGGGGCGGGCTGGGCCGTGTGGTGGGAGCCGGGCCGCGTGGTGCGCGCGGGGGCGCGTGGTGGGCGCCGGGCCGCGTGGTGGGCGGTCGCCAGCGCGAAACAGCGGCCAGCGGCGGCCCGGCAACGACATGAGCGTAAGGACGCTGCTGTTCTAGCAGCAGTGACTGCACGCTGATGTCGTTGCTGCGGGTCGATGGCCTGGGCCGGCGCCGGGCTGGCCTGCATCGCCGACCTCGGCCGCCCGGCCAGCCACACAAGCACCAGCGGCGCCATCCTCTAGCGACCTGAGCTACGCGGCTGGCGACCTGAGCTACGCGGCCCAGGCGTCGGCCTGGGCCGCTTCATGATCCCGCAGGGTTTGGCATAGCCCGATATGCCAAACCCTGCGGGATCATGGCGGCCGCCTACCCCGCCCGGCCGCCAGTCCCGGCCGCCTGCCCCGCCCGGCCGCCAGTCCCGGCCGCCACACCAGCCCGGTCGGCCCGGCCTAGCCGCGGTCGACCGCCGTGCCGAGCAGCCCGAGCGGCGGGGAGCCCAGGTCGAGCATCGCCGTGTGGAACCGCTTCAGCGAGAACCCGGCGCCCCACTCGCGCCGTGCCCGGTCGCGCAGGTCGAGGATCTCCAGCTTGCCCCACGTGTACCGCCCGTAGGTCGGGTCGAAGGTGGCGCGGCGCGCCTCGGACGCCGCGGCCGGGCCGCTCAGGTGGGTGTCGGCCTCGAACCGGCGGGTCGCGTCGGCCACCGTCATGCCCGCGGTGTGCACGCCGATGGCGCAGGCCAGCCGGGTGACCCGGACCAGCGCCTCCAGCCAGACGCCGATCGCGAACCGCGGGTCGCCGGCGCCGAACCCCTCCTCCACGCAGAGCTCCTCCGCGTAGTGGGCCCAGCCCTCGATGAACGCGTCGGAGTGCAGCGTGCGGCGCACCGCCGTCGGTGCCCGGCGGACCGCCCGGAAGTGCGAGAAGTGCCCCGGCGCGACCTCGTGCACGGTGATGCCGGGCAGCGTGGTGTCGCTGAAGACCTCCAGCCACTCCTCGATCTCCTGCGACGGCCAGGACGGCTCGGGCGGGGTGATGTGGTACCAGGACGGCCCCTCCGGCTCGCCGGGCGCGGCGGGCGCCATCATGGCCATGGCCCAGCGGCGGGACTCCGGCGCGAGGCCGACCAGGCACTCGCCGTCGGTGTAGGGGACCAGGTCGTGCTCTGCGGTGAAGTCGATCGCGCGCTGCGTCCAGATCCGTGCCGCCTCGATGACGCCGTCGGCATCGGGGTGGTCGCGGACCAGCTCGCGGGCCACCTCCAGGGCCGGGCGGCCGGGGTCCACCCGGGCGCAGTCGGCGGCCAGCCGCTCCGACAGCCGGTCCCGCTCGGCGTCGGCGCGGGCGCTGAGCGCGCCCAGGTCGAGCGGGATGACCTCGGCGCTGCTCATCAGCGCGGTCAGGCCGGCGGCGCCGAGCGCGGCGTCGGGGTCCCCGGTCTTGGCCGCGTCGTCGATCCGGTCCACCAGGCGGGCGTGCGCGGCCAGGGCCGCGGCCCGGACCTCGGGGTCGGCGTCCTTCGGGATGCCGGCGCTCAGGCCGCGGATCGCGTCGCTCAGCGCCGCCGCGACCGGGGCGGTGACCTGGTCCAGGGCGTCGAGCGCGGCGTCGATGGCGGCCGGCCAGGCGGCCAGGTGGGCGGCCCTGGCTCGGTCCCGCTCCGCGGCGGGCGCGTAGTCGCGGTCGTAGCAGGCCAGGTCCAGGTTGCCCAGGTGGATGCCGGGATCCTTGCGGTGCAGCTCGAGCTCGCCGAACGCGACCTGGGTGGCGCGGACGAAGCCGGCCAGCTGGGCCTCGTCGTGGCCGTCGGCCAGCGGGGCGTCGGCGCGGGCGGCGGCGGCCAGCTGGCCGAGGCCGGCCGAGACGCCGGCCCGGGACAGGTCCTGCGCCCGCCCGTCGTACTCATGCCGGCCGCTGTACTCGCGGGCGGCGGCCAGCTGCAGGTCGCACAGGGCGCGCAGCCGGGGGGTCAGGTCGTCCATGCCGTCAGTCATGCACGGAACCGTACCGGCTGGGGGCGCCCGGCTCTAGCCGGACGCCCCCAGCCGCAGGCGCCGCGCTTGGAGGTGTTGGTGAACGTCAGCGGGAAGAAGATCGGCCCGGTGGCCGGGGCGCGTGCGCCCCGGCCACCGGCGCCGCGTGCCTAGCCCCGGCCCGCCACCACGGGCGTGACCGTCATCACGGTCACGTGGCCGTGGCAGGCCTGGAACCTGAACCGCAGCAGCTGGGTGAGCACCTGCCGCGGCGCCCGGATCCGCAGGTTCACGGCCGTCACCGGCCGGCGGCAGATGTTGCCGGCCTCGATGATGCCGAGCGTCGAGTGGACGGTCTGGCCGCGCCGCAGCACCAGGAACGGCCGCGGGCCTGAGACTGCCCGCGACGCGTTGCCGATGATCCGGCCGTCCTGGGACTCAGCCCAGGTCTTGGGCCACCCGAACATCGAGCAGGTGCGCCGGCTGACGTTGGTGAACCGCAGCGGGTAGAAGATCGTCCCCGCCGTGCCGTTGGGCCGCCCCAGCGACACCCGCGTCTGCCGGATGAGGCAGCGCGGCGTGTTCCAGTTCGACGTCACCTTCGAGGCCGATGCGGCCGGCGCGGCCGAGGCGGCCGTGGGCGCCAGGACCGTGCCTGGCAGCACGGCTGCCGTGACGAGCAGCGCGGAGCCGCCGAGGATACGGCGGGTCGCGCGGAGCGCCAGTTTCATGATTGCCCCCTTCTCGGGCCAGGGCCCGGCGGCCGGCGCGTGCGCCCCGGCCGGTGTCGGCACGCCGCCCGGCGGATGCCGGGCGACGTGCTGCTCTTCCTGCTGCCGCGGCCAGCACCGGCCGCGGGGTCTGGGTCGCGCGCGGCCGGACCATCCCGGCGGTCGGGCCGCACGCAGCGGGAGCGGCCCGTCAGGCGCTCCCGCGCCGTGCCGCACCCGGCTGGACCGGGCGGACGATGAGAATCCCGCCATCCTTGGCTGGCTCCTTACACGCCGGAACGCGGTGCGCGAGGTAGCTCGCGCTCTCGCTGCCGGGCACGACCACGCGGAAGCCCGCGGCCGTGATCGGGCGGCAGGTCTTCGACGGGAGGTTGGCCACGTCGGCGATCCCGACCCAGGCGTGCGCGATGCCGCCCGGCTTCAGCAGCACGGCGGTGGCCCGGACGGACCGGTCCACGGCGGCCTCGGTGCCGATCTGCTGGCCGGTCACGCCCGAGGTCAGCGCCACGGCCGGGAACCCGCTGAGCTCGCAGGACTGGGACGAGGTGTTGGTGAACTCCAGCGGCACGTACTCGGTGCCCGCGGCCACCCCGGCGACGGCGGTATCCAGCCGGATGCGCAGCGCGGAGGCGGCGCACGCGTCGCCCGGCTGGGCGCTGGCATTCCCGCCGGTGCCGACCTGGCCCGCGCTGCCGCTGCTGAGGGCGCCCCCGGCGCTGGCCGTGGCGCTGGCGGCGCCCGGCCCGGCCGCGCCGCCCGGCGCGAGCGAGCCGCAGCCGGCCAGGGCCGCTGCGGCTAACCCGGCGGCCAGGGTGACCGCGGCGTCGCGCACCGCGAGCCGCGGGATCGGCCGGTCACCCGGCCAGCGTGTCCTCATCAGCGTCGCCTCTCCTGGCGGCCAGAGATTGATCCTCTGATCAGTACGACGCAGCTTCCGCGGCCGAAGTTGTTCGGACGCGCCACGGCCTTTGCGCACCGCCGTCGCTATGGGCCGTTGGCTCCCGGCCTGACCACGTAGATTCCCAGCGTGCTGCCGCCGGGAATGGCGCCGGTGCAGGTCATGGCGGTCAGGCTGGCGTACAGCGGAGCGAACTGGCCCGGCGGGTAGACGCGCAGGAAGTGCGCCGTGACCGGCTTGCACAGCGCGGCCGGGTAGCTCTGCGCGACGACGACCTGCACGGACGCGTGCGCGACGGCACCCGGCGCCAGGGTCACCCGCGACGGGCCGAACGTGTCGTTGCGGACGGCCGCCCCGCCCAGCTGCGGGGCGGCGCCGGGGGCGGCGACGAACGAGACGCCGGGGTAGCCGAACAGGGAGCACGCGCGGCCCGAGACATTGCGGAAGTCGAGGGGGTAGTAGATGCTGCCCGCCGCGCCGTTGGCGGCGCCGAGGCTGACCCGCAGTTCGCTGGTCAGGCACGCGGCCGCCGGCGCCGCGGTCGGCGGCGCGGCGGTGGGCGGCGGCCCCGTGGCCGGCGGCGCGGCGGTCGGCGGGACAGTGACCGGCGGTGCGGCCGGGCCCGAGGGCGCCGGCCCCGGCGGCGGGCCGCCCGGGGCCGCGCCGGGGGAGGACGGGCCGGCGGCCGGCGTGGTGGGCGGGATCGCGGTCGGCGCGCCGTGCGGGGCGCTGGACGGCAGCGCGCTCGCGCGGCCGTGGCTCTCGGACTGCGGCGGGGAGGCGGGACTGGAGCACGCGGCGAGCACGCCCGCGCACAGGGCGGCGACCGCGGCGGCGGCGGCCGGCCGGGGCCGCCGCGCCGGCCGTCTTCGCCGGGGGTGAGGGGATCCCAGGAGCGTCATCCGCGTCGCCTTCTCTCGCAGCCACCGCGGGTGGCGGCTCTGAACGTTACGACGCTGATTCGGCCGGGACGGTTGTTTACCCGCGCACTTGTTTACCTGGGCCCATGCCTTTCACCTGGGCTTATCCGCACCTGGGCCTATCCCTGGCTGGCGCCCGACCCGACCGTCTGGATGTACAGCACCTGGTCGGCGGGCGAGGTGCTGGCGCAGGTCCGGGAGGAGAACGCGAGGTACAGCGCGTCGGTCTGGCCGGGCGGGAAGATCTTGAGCGTGCTGACCCCGGTCGGCATGCAGGCCGCGGCCACGAAGTTGTCCGCCTGGACGACCCGCAGCGTCGCGTGGGCCACGCCGCCGGCGGCCAGCACGATGTCGCGGGCCGCCTGCGTCGGGTCGCGCTTCGCGGCCGAGCCGACCTGGCTGCCGCCCTGGCCGGTCACGAACGAGACACCCGGGTAGCCGAACAGCGAGCACGGCGAGCCGGTGGTGTTGGTGAACACGATCGGGATGAACGTGCTGCCCGCAGCGCCGTTGCCGGGGCCGAGCTTGACCGAGAGCCCGGAGGTCGCGCACGCGGGCGGGCCGGCGTGCGGCGAGATGCTCGACCCGGTGGCGGGCGGGGCCGAGGTGCCGGCGGGCGCCGTGGTGGTGACCGTCGCGGTGACCGTCGCGGGGGGCGCGGCCGAGCCGCCGCTGGACCCGCACGCGGCCAGCAGGACGCCGCCGCAGGCGAGCGCGGCGCCGGCCAGGACGGCCCGGGCGGCGGTAGCGGTGGATGCCATCGGACTCCTTCTGGGGCAAAGAGGCAGAATGGGGTCTGGCCCTGCGATCTACGTCCACTATGACGCCGCCGCCCGCCCGGTGGTTGGACATCACCGCGGGCCGCGAAAACGTCCAGCTCAGGAGGCGCCCGTGTCCGAAACCGTGCCGTCCACCCCGACCTTCACGACCCGGCCGCAGCTGGCCGGGACGTTCGGCATGGTCGCATCAACCCACTGGCTCGCGTCGGCAGCCGGCATGTCCGTGCTGGAGAAGGGCGGGAACGCGTTCGACGCCGCGGTGGCGGCGGGCTTCGTGCTCCAGGTCGTCGAGCCGCACCTGAACGGCCCCGGCGGGGAGGTGCCGGTCGTCGCCTATGACACCAGGCTCGGGGACGGCCGCAGCGGCGTGTTCGTCCTCGACGGCCAGGGCCCGGCGCCGGCCGGCGCGACGCTGGCCGCGTACGCCGACCTCGGGCTGGTGGACCTGGTGCCCGGCTCGGGGCTGCTGGCCGCGGTCGTGCCGGCCGCGTTCGGGACGTGGATGCGGCTGCTGGAGCAGCACGGCACGATGCGGCCGCGGGACGTGCTGGAGTACGCGATCGGCTACGCCCGGGACGGCTACCCGATGCTGCCCACCGCGAGCTCCCAGATCGAGTCGATGGCCGACACGTTCCGGGAGCACTGGCCGTCCTCGGCCGAGGTGTACCTCGGGAACGGGGTGCCCGGGCCGGGCCAGCGTTTCGCCAACCCGGCCCTCGCCGAGACGTACAGCCGCGTCGTCGCGGAGGCCGAGGCAGCCGGCAGCAGCCGGGAGGCGCAGATCGAGGCGGCCCGGCGCGCCTTCTACGAGGGCTTCGTGGCCGAGACGATCGCCGCGTACCTGGAGCACGCCGAGGTCATGGACGTGACCGGCGAGCGCCACCGCGGCCTGCTGACCGGCGCCGACCTGGCCGCCTGGCGGGCGTCGACCGAGCAGCCGGTCACGCTCGACTTCCGCGGGTTCACTGTCTGCAAGACCGGGCCGTGGGGCCAGGGCCCGGTGTTCCTGCAGCAGCTGGCCCTGCTCGACGGACTCGACCTGGCGGCGATGGGCGCCGGCAGCGCGGACTTCATCCACGCGGTCACCGAGAGCACCAAGCTCGCGATGGCCGACCGGGAGGCCTGGTACGGCGATCCGCGCTTCTCGGAGGTTCCGCTGGCCGGGCTGCTCTCGGCGGAGTACGCGGCCCAGCGCCGCGCGCTGATCGGCGCGCAGTCGTCCGGGGAGCTGATCCCCGGCGCGCCCGCCGGGGCGCCGGGCGCGCTGCCGGGCTACGCGCTGGCCGCGTTCGCCGGGCACGGCGCCAACGGCGCCGCGGGCGGGATCGGGATCGGCGAGCCGACGATGGCCGGGATCTCGTCGCCGCAGCTCGGCACGGGCGACACCTGCCACCTGGACGTGGCCGACCGGTTCGGCAACCTGGTGTCGGCCACCCCCAGCGGCGGCTGGCTGCAGAGCTCGCCGGTGGTCCCCGGACTCGGGTTCTGCCTGGGCAGCCGCGGGCAGATGTTCGCGCTGACGGCGGGCTTCGCCAGCTCGCTGGCGCCGGGACGGCGGCCGCGCACCACGCTGTCGCCGAGCCTGGCGCTGCGCGACGGCGAGCCCTACATGGCCTTCGGCACGCCGGGCGGCGACCAGCAGGACCAGTGGACGCTGGGGGTGTTCCTGAACCACGCCGTGTTCGGCATGAACCTCCAGGAGGCCATCGACTTCCCGGCGTTCCACACCGACCACATGCCGTCCTCGTTCTACCCCCGCGCGGCCGAGCCCCGGTCGCTGGCGGTCGAGTCGCGGACCAGCGAGCAGGTCATCGCCGACCTGCGCGCCCGCGGCCACGAGGTATCCGTCCGCGGCCCGTGGTCCCTGGGCCGGGTCAGCGCGGTGGCCCGGTCCGGCGACTTCCTCTACGCCGGCGCCAACCCCCGCGGCATGCAGGGCTACGCCGCCGGCCGCTAACCCGCCCCGCCCGCGGGCTCAGGAGCGGCGGACCGGGAGGGCGAGGGCGCCGGCCAGGACGGCTCCGGCCACCGCGAGCACGCGCAGCGCGGTGGCGGGGGCGCCCGCGGGCAGGGGCGGGAGCGCGACCGCGGCCACCGCGAGCGCGGCCAGGCCGACGCCCGCGGCCAGCACCGGGGCCTGCGGGGCGAGGGCGGGCCGCGGGCCGCCGCCCGTCTCGGCCAGGTGCGCGGCCAGGGTGAGCGCCAGCAGCGCGACGCCCAGCACCCCGGTGTGCCACGGCCGCGCGGGGTGCAGCACCTCCAGCACCAGCACGGCCACGATCATCGCCTGGGACCAGGGCACGACCCGCAGGACGTGCGCAGTGTCGGCCGCCAGCCGGACCGGCAGCGAGTCGAACACCCCCGACCCGATCCGCGCGTCCCCGACCAGCAGCCCGGCCAGGCCGGCCGCCCCGCAGCCCACCGCGGCCACCATCGCGATCTGCGTCCCGGCCGACCCGCCGCTCAGCGGCGCCGCCGCCCACGCGATCACCCCGGCGGTCAGCAGGGCCACCGCGGCCAGCGCCCGGGCCCGGTCGCTCACGACGCCCGCCCGGTCAGCATGACCCGGCGCGTGTACGGTGCCAGCGGCTCGTCCAGGCTCGACTGCCCGTCCCAGCGGGCCACCGGGATGCCGAGCTCGGTCAGCGAGAACCGGATCGCCTGCTGCTCCAGCCGCCAGATCCGCCGGGCCAGGCCCCCGGCCCGGGTCCGGAACCCCTCCGGCTCGGCGGCCAGCACGTCCACCACCAGCACGCTGAAGCCGCGCTCGCGCAGGTCGCGCAGCGCCTCGACCAGCCGCGGGTGCAGCAGCGGGCTGAACACCAGGATCAGCGCCCCCGGCGGGAGCGCCGCCCGCGGCAGCCGGCTCAGCCCGGCGGTCCGCTCCCAGCCGGCGTGGCTGGCCACCAGGAGGTCCATCAGGCGGTGGAAGTGCCGCCGCCCGAGGCCCGGCCCGATCCAGCTCAGCCGGTCGGCGTAGACGACCAGCCCGACCCGGTCGCCCCCGGCCAGGTAGCAGGTCATCGCCCCGGCCGCGCCGCGCAGGGCCAGGTCCAGGGAGGTCGCGCCGGGCGCGCCGACCGCGGCGGTGGCGTCGGCCAGGATGACCACGTTCTGGGTCCGCTCGGCCGTGAACGTGTTGAGCTGCAGTGACCCCGTCCGGGTCGTCGCGGGCCAGTTGATCCGGCGCTGCCGGTCGCCCGGCGCGAACGGCCGCACGCCGGCGAACTCGATCCCCTCGCCCGGCGCCCGCGACGGGTGCTCGCCCAGCCTGCTGGGCAGCCGGCTGAGCACGATCCGGCGCTCCATCGCGGCCGGCCGCGGATGCGTCTGGACCCGCGGCAGCTCCACCGACGCGCGGCCCTCGGCCAGCCGGAACCGGTCCCGCAGGACGATCTCCAGCCGCCCGATCCGGGCGCTGCCCCACTGCTCGGCCTGGAACGGCACCCGCAGCGCGCCGGCCGCCGGGTCGGCGCGGGCGCCGGGGAGGCCGGCGCTGAACGCCGGGGCCGCGACGATGCTGGCCTGCACCCGGTAGCCGCCCTGCCCGCTGACCCGCGCCATCACCACGGCCTGCTCGCCCTCGACCAGCTGCTGCGCGGTGACCGTGGCGGTGACCGTGATGGCGGCCGGCCGCCGGGCGGGCCAGCCGGCCAGCAGCAGGACCGCCGGCGCGGCCGCCCCGGCGAACTCCGGCCGCCGGGTGATGATCGCGATCACCAGCCCGGCCAGGGCCAGGGTCAGCAGCCGCCGCGCGTGCGCGGACAGGCTCCAGCGGACCGGGATCGGCGGGCGGTCAGCCACCGGCGCTCAGTCCCGGGCCGCGAGCGTCGGGTCGGTGCGCGGCACCGGCACGCTGGCCAGCAGCCGCCCGACCACGTCGTCGGGGCTGACCTGGCGCACCCACAGCTCGGGCCGCAGCGTGATCCGGTGGGCCAGCGCCGCCACCGCGATGCTCTTCACGTCGTCGGGGATCACGTAGTCCCGCTGCCGCAGCAGCGCCTGGCCGCGGGCCAGCTGGACCAGCGCCAGGCCGCCCCGCGGGCTCGCCCCGACCTGGATCTGCGGGTGCTCCCTAGTGGCGGTGACGATCGAGACGACGTAGTCGAGCAGGTCGCCCGAGACCTCGACCTGCTCCAGCGACTCGCGCATGCCCAGCAGCTCGGCCGCGCCGCACACCTGGCGCAGCTCGATCGCCTCCGCCTTCCGGTCCAGCCGCCGGGCCAGCATCGCGATCTCGTCGGCCTTGCCCAGGTAGCCCAGCCGCAGCCGGATCAGGAACCGGTCCAGCTGCGCCTCGGGCAGCTCGTAGGTGCCCTCGTACTCGATCGGGTTGTCGGTGGCCAGCACCACGAACGGCGCCGGCAGCGGCCGCGTGACCCCGTCCATGCTGACCTGGCCCTCGCCCATGGCCTCCAGCAGCGCGGCCTGGGTCTTGGGCGGCGTCCGGTTGATCTCGTCGGCCAGCAGCAGCTGCGTGAACACCGGCCCCGGGTGAAACACCATCTCGCCTGAACGCTGGTCATAGATGGGAGCGCCCACCACATCAGACGGCAGCAGGTCCGGGGTGAACTGGATGCGCGCGAAGCTGAGCCCGAGCACCTGGGCGAAGGACCGGGCGGTCAGCGTCTTGCCCAGCCCCGGCAGGTCCTCCAGCAGCACGTGGCCGCCGGCCAGGATGGCGGTCAGGACCAGCTCCAGGCCGCGCCGGTGCCCGACCACGGCCCGCTCGACCTCGTCCAGGATCGCGGCGGCACGCTGCGCGGTCTGGGCCGGGGTCAGCGTCACGGGGGTCACGGGCGTTACCGGGTCAGTCACAGGTGCTCCAAGCGTTCGATGATGGCGGCCAGCGTCCGGGGCGGGATGCCGGCCGCCTTTCCCTCGTCGGTCACGGCCTCGCGGCCCGGGTCGAGCCAGAACCACAGCCGGTCGCTGCCCCCGCGGGCCAGCAGCCGCCGGGCCGCCTCCGGCTCGTCGTACAGGCTGATGCCGTGCCGCTCGGACAGCCGGGCGGCCAGCAGGTGCTGCAGCGTGGTGCGCAGCTCGTAGTCGTAGGCGGCCAGGCTCTTGGTCGCGGCCTGGACGTCGGAGTGCCGCCGCCAGAACCGCGCGAACGTCGTCGTCTGGCCCCGCCCGGACAGCGTCTCCTCGGGCGGGGGCGCGACCTCGTCGGGCGGCGTCAGCGCGCGCAGCCCGGCCAGCACGGCGACCCCGGCCCCGGTCAGCGCCACGACCGCGGCGGCCGGCCCGGCAAAGGCGTAGGCGCCGGCCCCGAGCGCGGCCGCCGCGATCAGGCCGATCACGATCTCGGGCCGGGCCGCCCGCCACCCGCCGCGGTCGCTCACCGGATCATCCCGCCCGCGGTTCCCGGGCCGCCGGGCCTGGTGCCGTTCGCTCCCGGACCGGCGGTCCCGGTACCGGCGGTCCCGATACTGGCGGCCCCGGTACTGGCGGCCCCGGTACCGGCGGCCCCGGTGCGGGGGCTCTCAGTGCTGGCCGCGGCTGCGGCCTCCCGGTCGGCCAGGGCCGCGGCCAGCGCGGCGAGCGCGTCCCGGGCCTCGTCGCGGGCGCCGGCGGGCAGCGGATGGCTGGAGAAGCGGGCCTCGTAGAACAGCTCCGTCAGGGTCGCGCCCGCCCCGCCGCCGGCCAGCCCGGCCGCCGCCGCCCGGCCCAGCAGCTCGTCGGGCGT
Source organism: Streptosporangiaceae bacterium (assembly GCA_036501025.1). GTDB lineage: Bacteria > Actinomycetota > Actinomycetes > Streptosporangiales > Streptosporangiaceae > DASUBV01. The sequence continues at coordinate 80,377 of DASYBB010000044.1, read as the reverse complement.
CTCGGCCGCGCCGCGGACCGTTCCGGCCCGGCCCAGGCTGCCCTCCATGGCCACGTAGCACGCGATGATGGCCAGCCGGGCGTCGTCCACCTCGGCCAGCGCCGCCCGGCCGGACTGGACCGCCCGGCGCAGCGCCGCCTCCGGCTCCTCCTCGTCGTCCTCGCCGACGTCGGCCCAGTCGCCCGGCCGCGCCCGGCGCCGGACCAGGATGACCGCGATCGCGGCGGCGGCCAGGATGGCCAGGACCAGCAGCCCGTACCAGATCAGCGTGTAGTCGAACCGGCCGCCGGTGACCGTGCCGACGTGCGGCCGGGCCGAGGGCGTGGCCCGGGGCAGTGGTCCCAGGCCGCGCTGGGCCTGCACCGGGGCCTTGCGGTGCGGCAGCTGGCCGGCCGCGTTGATCAGGACCAGCACGGGAATGGCGACCAGCGCCAGGCCCAGGAACGCCCGCAGCCCGGCGCGCAGGCCGGCGGCCGGCAGCCCGGCCCCGCGGTCGCGGCGGCGGCGCACCTCCACCGCGACCAGCAGCCCGGCGAACACGACCTCCAGGACGGCGCCCACCGCGATGCCGTCGTGATGCAGGGGGCCGTCCGACCAGCTCGCCGACGGCAGCGCGGCCCGCAGCCCGGCCGCCGTCACGGCCAGCGCGGCGGCCGTCACGGCCAGCCGGGCGGTCAGCGCGAGCTGGTCATGCGGGCGCTGACCGCGCGGGGGCCGGCCCGGCGCAGGCTGGCCAGGCGGGCGCTGGCCGTGCGGGTGCCCGTCTGCCATCGGCCAGGTCCTCCGAGGGCGCTGCTGGCCCGGTTCGCGGTCCGCTGCCCCATTCGCGGTGAGTCTGCGAAGATCCTACGGCCCGTTCCCGGGGGCCGGGACGCTACCCGAGGGCTACCGGTCATCACCCGCACGGCTGATGACAGCGGGGTGCCGGATCCGCAAGGGTAGGGGCGTCCCGGGTGCCCTGGCGGCGGCCGGGCTATCCCCAGTGACAGGAGCAGCGCAGGTGAGCGCACATTCCGCGGTGCGGACGGCCGGCCCGGGGGCCGGGGCGTGGCGGCCCGATCCCGGCGCCGTGATCGAGGCGGCCGGCCTGACCCAGGTGTATCCCGGCCCGGTGACGGCGCTGGACGAGCTCAGCGTGCTGATCGGGCCGGGCGTGACCGGGCTGGTCGGCGCGAACGGGGCCGGCAAGTCCACGCTGATCAAGGTGCTGCTCGGCCTGCTGGCGCCGACCCGCGGGCACGCCGCGGTGCTCGGCCTGGACTGCGCCGGCCAGGGCGCCCGGATCCGGGCGCTGACTGGCTACATGCCCGAGCATGACTGCCTGCCGCCCGACGTGACCGCGACCGAGTTCGTCACCCACATGGGCCGCATGTCCGGGCTGCCCGCCACCGCGGCCAAGGAGCGCGCCGCCGACTCGCTGCGCCACGTCGGCCTGTACGAGGAGCGCTACCGGCAGGTCGGCACGTACTCGACCGGGATGAAGCAGCGGGTCAAGCTGGCCCAGGCCCTGGCCGGGGATCCCCGGCTGCTGCTCCTCGACGAGCCGACCACCGGCCTGGACCCGGCCGGCCGGGGCGCCATGCTGGAGCTCATCGCCCGGATCGGCGCCGAGTTCGGCATCTCCATCGTGGTCGCGTCGCACCTGCTCGGCGAGATCGAGCAGATCTGCGACCACCTGGTCGCCGTCGACGGCGGGCGGCTGCTGCGCGCCGACACCATCAGCTCGGTCACCCAGGCCACCGCCGTCCTGCTCCTCGAGGTCGACGAGGGCGCCGCCGAGCTGGCCGCGGCGCTGGCCGCCCGCGGCCTGACCCCCATCCCGCAGGCGCGCGGGCTGCTGGTCGCGCTGGCGGGCGAGGACACCTACGACGTGGTCCGGGACACGGTCGCCGACCTCGGCCTGGCGCTGAACCGGATGGAGCAGCGCCGCCACCGCCTGGAAGAGCTGTTCCGCGACGACGCCGGGCCGGCCGCGGCCGCGCCGGCGCAGAGAGCAGGAGACGCCCATGTCGGCTAGCTCGGGCCCGGCCGGGGTCATCCATGACATCGGCTATCGCTCCTACGATGGCGAGCGGCTCGGCCGGGCCGCGATCGTCCGCGCGCTGACCTGGCACAGCCTGCGGGCGGCGTTCGGCCTGCGCCGCGGGGTCAAGGCCAAGATCATCCCGGTGATCACGCTCGCGGTCGTGTGCCTGCCCGCGGTGGTCAACGCGGCCGCCATGGCGCTGTCGCAGGCGCACACCCGGCAGGTCAGCTACGACACCTACATCCCGAGCCTGCGGATCCTGGTGCTGGTCGCCTTCCTGGCCGCCCAGGCCCCCGAGGTCGTCTCCCGGGACCTGCGCAGCCACGTCCTGCCGCTGTACTTCGCCCGGCCGATCCGCCGCGCCGATTACCCGCTGGCCAAGCTGGCGGCGTTCTTCCTGGCCTGCCTGATCATGATCGAGGTACCGCTGCTCCTGCTCTACCTGGGCTCGGTCAGCCAGGTTCACGGGGGCAGCGCGATCTGGGCGCAGACCCGGGCGCTCATCCCCGGCCTGCTGCTCGGCGTCGCCTGGTCCGCCGTGCTGTCGGGCCTGGGCCTGCTGCTGGCCTCGTTCACCGGCCGGCGTGCCTTCGCGACCGGCGCCGTGGCGGTCTACTTCCTGCTCACCCTGACCCTGGCGGGCCTGCTCACCAGCATCGGGGAGCACGACTTCGGGTCCGGCGGGCTCGCTCATCCCTCGGCCCTGGCCCAGGTGGCCGGGCTCATCAGCCCGTTCACGGTGCTGGACGGGCTCCGGCAGTGGCTCGGCGGGACCACGCCCGGAATGATCCCCGACCCCGGGAGCTACGGGCCGGCCTACGGACTGGCGTTCCTCCTCCTCGTGGCCGTCGGAGCCGGCGGCCTGGTCCTCCGGTACCGGAAAGTCGGTGTGGCGTGACCTCCATCGAGCTGCGGGGCGTGACCCGCTGGTACGGCAACGTGGTGGCGGTCAACGACATCACGATGAGCATCGGGGCCGGCGTCACCGGCCTGCTCGGCCCGAACGGGGCCGGCAAGTCAACGGTCCTGCACCTGATCGCGGGCTTCCTGGCGCCGTCGCGCGGCGAGCTGACGGTCGCGGGGGAGCGCACCTGGCGCAACCCGGGCCTGTTCCGCAAGGTCGGGCTGGTGCCGGAGCGGGACTCGGTGTACGCGTTCCTCACCGGCGCCGAGTTCGTCGCGGCCACCGCGCGGCTGCACAAGCTGGCCCGGCCGGACGCGGCGGCGGCCCGCGCCATCGCCATGGTCGAGCTGACCGAGGCGGAGGACCGGCGGATCTCGACATACTCCAAGGGCATGCGGCAGCGCATCAAGGTGGCGGCCGCCCTGGTGCACGACCCCGAGGTCGTCCTGCTCGACGAGCCCTTCAACGGCATGGACCCCCGGCAGCGGCTGCACATGATGGACCTGCTGCACGACCAGGGCGCGCAGGGCCGGGTCATCCTGCTCAGCTCGCACGTCCTGGAGGAGGTCGAGCGGCTGTCGGGGACGATCCAGGTCATCGTCGGCGGGCGGCTGGCCGCGTCCGGGGACTTCCGCGCGATCCGGCGGCTGATGACCAGCCGGCCGCACGTGTTCCTGGTGCGGTCCTCCGACGACCGGCGGCTCGGCGCCGAGCTGATCGGCAGCCCGGCGGTGAGCGGGGTCGAGCTGACGCCGCGCGGCCTGCAGGTGCGGGCCGCCGACTACGGCACGTTCACCCGGCAGATCGCGGCGCTGACCCGGGACTGCGGCATCCGGCTGCGCGAGGTGCTGCCCGCCGACGAGTCGCTGGAAAGCGTGTTCGCCTACCTGCTTGCGTCCTGATTCCGACCTACCCGACTCGAAGGAACCGTGACGGTCATGCCCGCTCTCGTCAATGGCGTCATCCTGCGGCTGACGTTCCGCGCCACCATGGGCCGGCGCCGGGCACTGCTGTTCGCGCTGCCCGCGATCATCCTGATCGCCGTGGCCGGCGTGCTCACCGCGACGGCCCGCAGCGGCTCGTGGCAGGCCGAGTTCCTGGGGGACTTCGGGTTCTCGGTGGTGCTGCCGCTCACCTCGCTGATCATCGGCACCAGCGTGCTCGGGGCCGAGATCGATGACGGCAGCATCGTGCACCTGCTGGCCACGCCCGTGCCCCGGGCCCAGGTGGTGGTGAGCAAGTTCGCGGTGGCCGCCGCGCTGACGATCGCGTTCGGCGCGGTGCCCGAGTACCTGGCCGCCGCCATCGCCAAGGGCCCGTCCAGCGGCCTGGCCATCGGCCTGCTGGCCGGCGCGCTCGTGGCGGCGGTGATCTACAACGCGGTCTTCGTCATGCTGTCGGTGCTCACCACCCGCGCCATTGCGATCGGCCTGCTCTACCTGGTCGTCTGGGAGGGACTGCTGGCCAACCTGGTGCCCGGCGTGGGGCTGCTGTCGGTCAGCCAGTACTCCCTGTCGGTGGCCAACTCGATCGCGCACTATCCCGCGCTGCACGCCCACCTGGGGCTCGGCACCGCGGCCGCGCTGGCCGTGATCGTGACCGGCGCCGCGCTGGCCGTCGGCACCCGCCGCCTGTCCCGCTTCTCCATCACCGGCGACGCGTCGTAGCCCGGCGTCAGGCGGGGGTCTCAGGACCGGGCACGAAGGACGGGCCGTGGCCGGGGATGATGACGGTGGCGATGTCCAGGATCCGGGCCCGGCTGGCCACCAGGGCGGCCTGGTCGCTGGCGAGCGGGTCGACGGCCGGGCCGTCGGCGCCCCACCAGGCGTGGGTGCAGGCGTGCACCCCGTTGGCCGCCGCGGCCAGGGTGGTGATGTCCTCGCCGGCGTGGCCGGGCGACGCGATCAGCGTCACCGACGGGCTGAGCTGCGCTCCCTCGGCCTCGCGGCTGATCCACAGGTCGCCGTCGTAGATGGCCCAGTGATCGTGGATGCGCGCCGCCGGGAACAGCGCCGCGTTCACGGTGTGGTCGGGATGATGGTGGCTGAACACCACGTCGGTCACGACGCCCGGCTCCACCCCGTGCTGGGCCACGGCGGCCAGCAGTTCCTCCCGCGAGGCCACCATGCCGGGGTCCACGACGATCACCGCGTCGCCGTCGATGATCAGCGTGACGGTCCCGCTCACGTGCTGCTGGCCGTCGATCTCGCGCACGTACCCCTCGTGCACCACGTAGACCTGCGCCGATCCGACGCGGGGAAGCGATGAGTCTGACATGTGCGCAGACATTACTCCGCGCCCCGCCCGCCGCACGAGACCCAGCCGCGCCCCACCCCCACCCCAGGCGCCCGCCCCGCCCCGCGGCGGCCGGCCCTCATGATCGTGACCGATTCACCGTCGGATTTTGCGGAAAACCGGTCACGATCATGACGCGCCAAGGCGGCCTACTTCGCGGCGGCGGCCTTGCCGGCCGCCTTGGCCTGCTTCTTGTAGGCGCGGACCCTGGCCAGGGAGTCGTCGTCGACGATGTCGGCCACCGAGACGTGCGAGCCCTCGAGGCCGAACGGGCCGGCCGCCTCGCGCCAGCCGTCGGGCTGGATGCCGAACTGCTTGCCCAGCAGGGCCATGGTGATCTGCGCCTTATACGGGCCGTAACCGGGCAATTCGGCCAGGTTGCCGCGGAGCTCGGCGCCGGTCCTGGCGCTGGCCCAGACCTGCTCGGCTTCGCCGTCGTACCTGGCCAGCAGCAGCCGGGCCAGGTCCTGGACCCGGGCCGCCATGGCCCTGGGGAACCGGTGCAGGGCCGGCCGCTCGCTGAAGACCGCCGCGAGCGCCTCCGGGTCGAAGCTGGCCAGCTCGGTCACCGTCGGCTCATGGCCGAGCCGCAGGACCAGCTGGTACGGGGAACTGAAGGCCTTCTCGAACGGGACCTGCTGGTCGAGCAGCATCGCCATCAGCAGCGCCAGCGGGCTGCGGGACAGCAGCTCGTTGGCCCCGTCTTCGACAGGCATGGACAGCGTCATCGGACCTCCGTGCTCGGCGCAGGCCCATCATCCACCATCCGCCTCCGGCGGGGGCCTCCGGACCGGAACACGGCGGCCCGCCCGGGCGTTCCTATAGCAGGAGACGTGTGATTGAGTTGGTCGCGTCATAGCTGGAGAGCGGCACAGGTTCTCCGCGGAGGGAGCCTTACATGAGGCCCGGAACGAAAGTCGCCGTCGGCGCTGGTGTGCTGGCCATCATCCTGTTCATCCTGCCGATCCCGGTCTGGGTGCCCCTCGTGCTCCTCGTGCTGGCCATCGGCGTCCCGGTCGCCGGGTGGGCCTTGCTCAGCCCGTCCCAGCGCAGCCGCATCCGGGCCAACCGCCGCCGCTCGATCGGCAGCTAGCCGGCTGGCCCGGTCCCCTATCGGCGCATATTTCAGCTGAGCTGGCCGGGGAACAGCAGCGACAGCTCGCGCGGGTAGCCCGCGATGAGGCGGAGCTCGTCGTCGGTCAGCGGCTTGCTGGTGGCCGACGCGCACAGCTGCACCAGCTGGAAGACCAGGTCGGCGTCGCTCGCCGCCACCTCGATGCCCACGCCGTCCATGACGTGCCGGAACCCGGCCATGCCGCCGTACTCGCCGGTCAGGACCACGCGCCCGCGGGTCGCGAACCAGTTGTCCGGGAACGGGCCCAGCGCGTCGTCGTCGTACAGCTCGTAATTCTGCCGGTCCTTGAGCGCGCCGTCGGCGTGGATGCCGGACTCGTGCGCGAACGCGTTCACCCCGGTGCCGGGCTGGTTCTGCGGCAGCGGCTGCCCGAACGCGTAGCTGGCCCACAGCCCGAACCGCCGCGCCCAGGACAGGTCCAGCTTGTCGCCGATGGGCGCACGGTCGGCCACGCCGATGGCGTGCGAGAAGGCCAGGATGCACGACAGCAGGTCGGCGTTGCCCGACCGCTCGCCGATGCCGTTCACGCACGTATTGACCCAGGCGTCCTGCCCGGCGTCCAGGTCGCCCAGCGCGCCGGACAGCGAGTTGGCCACGGCCATGCCCAGGTCGTTGTGGCAGTGCGTCTCGACCGGCAGCCCGACCCCGCCGGCGAGGCGGGCGAAGCGGTCCCGGATCCGCTCGGGGGAGTCGCCCCCGATGGTGTCGCAGTACCGGATCCGGTCGGCCCCGGCCTCCCGGGCCGCGACGGCGAACTCCAGCAGGAACCCGTCGTCGGTGCGCGACCCGTCCTCGGCGTTGACGCCGATCGTCTGCGCGCCCGCCGCGCGCGCCGCGGCGACGGCCGCCGTCATCTCGCCGATGATCGCCGACCGGTCCAGCCGCCCGCGGAACTTGTGCGCGATCATCTGGTCCGAGGTCGAGATGGACAGGTTGTAGTGGGCCAGCCCGAGCGGCGCGGCCTTCTCGACGTCGCCCGCGACGGCCCGGCACCAGCCCGACAGCCGCAGGTCGCCGAACGCCCCGGCGCGGGCCAGGGCGACGTTGGCCCGCACATAGGGCACCTCGTGGAACAGGAACGGGAACCCGATCTCGGACTGCGCCACGCCCAGCCGGGCCAGGTAGAAGTTGACCATCGTCTTGCCGAACTTGGACAGCCCGGTGCGCGCGGTCTGGACGCCGTCGCGGTTGGTGACATCGAGGAAATGGACGGTCGGCATGGCGTGGACCTCCGCTGGTCAGGTACGCCCGATCGACATCGGGCATTGATTATGAGTGTACGACGAATAGTCAATGTTGATTATGATCAACTATTGTGTCCGGTGACCGGCCCGCCGGCGAGGCGGGTGATGCGCGAAGCGGATGACAACAGGCGCCGCATGGCTGGCAGGTGAGCGGATGACCGAGTGGATCGGCGCGGCCGAGGCCGCGGAGCGGCTGGGCATCAAGCCCGCCAGCCTGTATGCCTACGTCAGCCGGGGCGTCCTGGCCCGGCGGCAGGAGCCCGGCGGGCGGGGCAGCCTGTACGACGCGCGCGAGATCGCCCGCCTGGCCCGCAAGGGCCGCCCCCGCCGCGCCCCGGCCGGCGCCGAGATCGTCATCGAGACCGCCGTGACCGAGATCACGCCCGAGCACCTGCGCTACCGCGGCCACGACGTGCTGGAGCTGGCCGCCCGGCGCAGCTTCGAGGAGGTGGCGCTGCTGCTGTGGGGCGGCGACCCCGACGCCGAGCCGGGCGGGTGGCAGGCCACGCCCGCTTCGCTGGCCGTCGGGCGCGCCGCCCAGGCCGCGCTGCCGCCCCGCGTCCTGCCGCTGGAGCGGCTCCAGGTCATCGTGCCGGCCCTGGCCGCCACCGACCCGCTGCGCCTGCAGCTGGAGCAGCCCGCCGTGATCGCGGCCGGCCGCGTGCTGATCGCCGGCATGGTCGACTGCCTTCCCCCGGCCGACGGCCGGGCCGGCGCCCGGGACGCCGGGCCGGCCGGGTCGATCGCCGGGCGGCTGACCCGGGCGCTGAGCCCGGCCGAGCCGCCGCCGGGCCTGGCCCGGGTGGTGCAGGCCGCGCTGGTGCTGCTGGCCGACCACGAGCTGGCCGCCTCCACCCTGGCCGCCCGGGTCGCGGCCTCGGTCCGGGCCGACCCGTACGCCGTGGTCGCGACCGGCCTCGGCGTCTTCGGGGGCGCCCTGCACGGCGGCGCCTCGCTGGCCGCCGAGACCATGCTCGGCCTGGCCGCCGACCCCGCCGACGTGCCGCGCGTGGTCGGCGACCTGCTCCGCCGCGGCCAGCGGCTCACGGGCTTCGGCCACTTCGCGTACCCGGCCGGCGATCCGCGATCCGTTTCGCTCATGCGGGCGCTCGAGGAGTATGCCCCCGCATCGCCGCGGCTGGCGGTGGCCCGCGCCGTCGCCGCCGAGGCGGGGCGCCGGGCGCTGCCCGAGCCCAACGTGGACTTCGCGCTGGCCGCGCTGGCCAGCGTCGGCGGGCTGGTGGCGGGCTCGGGGGAGGTGATCTTCGCGGTGGCCCGGGCGGCCGGCTGGATCGCGCACGCGCTGGAGGAGTACGACCGGCGCGCCCCGATCCGGCCGCGCGGCATCTACACCGGCGCGCCCGGCGCGCCGCGGGAATCAGGCCCGCAGCGCGGGCATTGACCCTTATGACCACTGCGCTACCCGGGGAGCTGCCATGCCCGTCCGCCGACTGAACCACGCGGTCCTCTACGTCGCCGACCTGGCGTCGGCCGTGGCCTTCTACACCGACGCCCTCGGCTTCGAGGTGCACACGGAGATCCCCGGGCGGGCCGCGTTCCTGGGCGCGCCCGGATCAGCCAATGATCACGACCTCGGCCTGTTCGAGCGGGCCGGCGGCGTGGCCCCGCCCGAGAACTACGTGGGCCTGTACCACCTGGCCTGGGAGGTCGGCACGCTGGCCGAGCTGGTCGACATCCGGCAGCGGCTCAGCGCGCTCGGCGCCCTGGTCGGGGCCAGCGACCACCGGGTCTCCAAGTCGCTGTACGCCAAGGACCCGAGCGGCATCGAGTTCGAGGTCATGTGGCGCGTCCCGGCCGAGGACTGGGCGGCGGAGAGCGCCGGCGGCCCGGGCATCGCCCCGCTCGACCTCGAGGGGGAGATCGCCCGCTGGGGCGACCGGGTCACCGGCGCCGCGGCCGGCTCGGTGACCTGACCCGGCCTAGCGTGGGCCGGCGAGCTGGCCCGGCGCGGCCGGCGGGCGGGTGCTGACCTCGATGGTGCCCTTGTAGGCGATGCCGCGGATGTGCACCACCGGGGCGTCGGCGGGCAGGCGGCCCTCCAGCTCCTCCTGCTCCGACCAGCCCTTGCTGACGCCGAGGCCGTCCAGCTCGACGCGCACGCCCGGCGGGACCAGGACGTCGATGCGCGACTTGTAGGCCACCGCCCGCACCGTGGTCTCCGGCGCGGTCAGCTCGGCGGCGCGCAGGTCGAGCCAGCCGCTGCCCTTGTAGACCACCGAGGTGAAGCGGCCGGGCACCCGCCAGCGGCCGGCCCGCCGGATCGAGCTCTTGTAGGTGATGGCGTACTTGCCCGGCTCCCGCCCGGCCGGGGCGCCCGCCGGGCGCGGCGCGACCGCGGGCAGGTCGGCGGTGAGCTGCTCCAGGTCGGTGCTGACCCGCGCGGTCAGGGCCGAGCGCATCCGCTGGTCGAACTCGTCATCGTTCAGCCGCCCGTCGGCGAACGCCGCCTGCAGGACCTGGGCCGCCGCGTCGCGGTCGGCGTCGGATACCCGGATCGCGGGCGCCGGGCCCGCCGCGGCAGGAGGGGCGGGCGGGGCCGGACGAGCGGGCTCGGACAGGCCAGACGACTGCATGGCGCCCTCCACGGGCTTCCCGGCGACAAGTTAAGATGTATCTTAACTCACCGGGTCACAGGCCGGCCAGCACGCAGACCGCCGCGAGCAGCATCAGCAGCAGGCACACGACCGTCGTCATGAACGGGTCGTTGGCCCGGGCGCGGGTCTCTTCGTGTCGCCCCATACCGAAGATTTACACCACGACGGCCGTCTTGTCCCTCTTCCGGCGGATCTTTTTCCTGCTCAGGGCGCTGAGGCGGCCGGATCGGCGAGGGCCGCGTAGAGCTCCGCGGTCTGGGCCGCGATCTGCGCCCAGCTGAACTCGGCCAGCGCCCGGTTGCGCCCGGCCCGGCCGAGCGCGGCGGCCCGGCCCGGGTCGCCGAGCAGCTCGTTGAGCGCGGCGGCCAGGGCGCCGGGATCGCCGGGCGGGACCAGCAGCCCGGTCCGCCCGTCGGCCACCACCTCGGGGATGCCGCCCACCCGGGAGCCGACCACCGCGGTGCCGCAGGCCATGGCCTCCAGGTTGACGATGCCGAGCGGCTCGTACAGCGACGGGCACGCGAACACGGTCGCGTGGCTGAGGATCTGGATCACCTCGGGCTTGGCCAGCATGGCCGGGATCCAGACGATGCCGGGCCGGGTCGCGTGCAGGTGCTGCGCCAGCGCGGCCACCTCGGCGGCCAGGTCGGGGGTGTCGGCCTGGCCGGCGCAGACCACCAGCTGCGCCGCCGGGTCCAGCTGCTCGGCGGCGCGCAGCAGCACCGGCAGGCCCTTCTGTCGGGTGACCCGCCCGACGAAAGCCACCGACGGCCGGGCCGGGTCGATCCCGTAGCGGTCCAGCACGTCCGTGCCGGCGTCCGGGGCGTACTGCTCGGTGTCGATGCCGTTGCGGATGACGTGCACGCGGTCCGGCGCGACCGCGGGATAGGCGCTCAGGATGTCGGCCCGCATGCCGTCCGAGACGGCGATGACGGCCGCCGCCGACTCCATCGCGGTCCGCTCGCACCAGGACGACAGGGCGTAGCCGCCGCCCAGCTGCTCGGCCTTCCACGGCCGCAGCGGCTCCAGGGAGTGGGCGGTCAGCACGTGCGGGATGCCGTGCAGCTGCCCGGCCAGGAAGCCGGCCAGGTTGGCGTACCAGGTGTGGGAGTGGACCAGGTCGGCGCCGGCCACCGCCGCCACCATGGACAGGTCGGCGGAGATGGTCCGCAGCGCGGGGTTGGCGCCGGCCAGGTGCTCCCACGGCCGGTGCGCCACCGCGCCGGCCCGGTCCGCGCCCTGGCAGTGCACGGTCAGCGTGACCAGCCGGCCGATCTCCCGGGCCAGGTACTCCACGTGCACGCCCGCGCCGCCGTAGACCTCGGGCGGGTACTCGCGGGTCAGCATGGCCACGCTCAGCCGTGCCCCGCCGGTCACCGCTCCACGACCTGGCCCTTGCCGACGACGGTGATGCCGCCGGCCGACACGGTGAACCCGCGGGCCCGGTCGTGCTCCTTGTCCAGCCCGACCGCGGCGCCCTCGGGCACCACCACGTTCTTGTCCAGGATCGCGTCCTGGACCACGGCGTGCCGCCCGACGACCGTATTGTCCAGGATCACCGCCCGCTCCACCCGCGACCAGCTGTTGACCCGCACCCCCGGCGACAGGACCGCGTCGCGGACCAGGCCGCCGGACACGATCACGCCGTTGCTGACCACGCTGTTGATGGCGCGCCCGATCCGGTCGCCGTGCTCGTGCACGAACTTGGCCGGCGGCTGGGAGGGTACGTGGGTGAGGATCGGCCACCGGTCGTTGTACAGGTTGAACACCGGGTGCACCGCGCACAGGTCGAGGCTCGACTCGAAATAGGAGTCCAGCGTCCCCACGTCCCGCCAGTAGCCGGCGTCGCGGGGCTCGGACCCCGGCACCTGGTTGTCCAGGAAGTCGTAGACCTGCGCCGTGCCCTCCCTGACCAGCATCGGCACGATGTCGCCGCCCATGTCGTGGCGGCTGGTGGGGCTGACCGAGTCCTGGCGCAGCGCGTCGACCAGCACGCTGGTGGTGAACACGTAGATGCCCATGGAGGCGTAGGCCAGGTCGTCGTGGCCCGGCATGGCCGGCGGGTCGGCCGGCTTCTCCAGGAACGCCTCGATGGTGCGGCCGTCGCCCGAGGTCTTGATGACGCCGAACTCGGTGGCCTCCTTGCGCGGCACCGGGATGGCGGCCACGGTCACCCCGGCCCCGTTCGACACGTGCTGCTCGATCATCTGGATCGGGTCCATCCGGAACACGTGGTCGGCTCCGAAGACGGCCACGATGTCGGGCTGGTCGTCGTAGATCAGGTTCAGCGACTGGTAGATGGCGTCGGCCGAGCCGGTGTACCAGTGCGGCCCGAGCCGCTGCTGGGCCGGGACCGGCGTGACGTAGTTGCCGAGCAGGGTGGACAGGCGCCAGGTGGTGGTGACGTGCCGGTCCAGGCTGTGGCTCTTGTACTGGGTCAGCACGCAGATCCGCCGGACCCCCGAGTTGACCAGGTTCGAGAGCGCGAAGTCGATCAGCCGGTACAGGCCGCCGAACGGGACGGCCGGCTTGGCCCGGTCGGCGGTGAGGGGGGCCAGCCGCTTGCCGGCCCCGCCCGCCAGCACGATGCCCAGGATCCGCGGATCGTCATGCATGGGCCACACTCCCCAGGGCGCTTCGGCGCGCCACTCGCCAGACAGACCTTGCCAGACGGTTATATCGGGCGAGTTACCCGGATCCTGGACCGGTCATGCGGAGCCGCGCCGGCCAGCGTGCCGCCGCTAGTCCGGCGGCGTCGCCTGCGTGATCCCGGCCTTGTGCACGACGAGCCGCGAGGCCAGCAGCCGGGCCGCCGCCACCCCCGCGCCCATCAGGACGCCCCAGGCCAGCGCCTCGCCCAGCGCCACCTGCGGGTCCTCGGGGCTGTCCGGCGGCTCCTTGCCGGTGACCTTGGTCCAGGTGAAGGTGAGGAGCTTGCGCATGACGAACGCCGCGGCCATCCCGGCCACCGCGTTGGCCACGCGCGACCCCATGTCGGCCTTCTTGGCCGGCTCCTTCTTGCCGGTGTCCTTGCTCACGTCGGCCTTCTTACCAGCCATATGAGTGATCCTCTCCCTGGTGCCAGCCGACTCTGCGTCCGGAAATCATGCCACGGAGGGGTCGCCGGCGCGGGCCGCCCGCGCCCGCGCCGAGACGATCGCCGCGGCCAGGGCCTCGGGGTTGCGTGACCCGACCAGCCAGTACGGGTGCGCCCGCCCGGCGCCGGTGCCCGCGGGCGGCTCGGTGACCTCGATGTAGACCGCCCGCTTCAGGTAGGGCCGGATCAGCATGAGCGCCGCGGGGTCGGCCAGCGGGCCGCGCAGCTTGGCCGTCTGCGCCGCGTCCAGCACCTGCACGTGACCCGACTGCGCCAGCGGCAGGACCTCCGGCCCGGCCCGCAGCTCCCCGTCATCGACCATGATGGTGGCGTTACCCCAGATCCACAGCGCCACACCGGGCGCCACCACTAGGACCAGGTAGGCGGCCAGCGCGACCAGGTAATCGAAGCCGGCCCACGCAAACGACGCGAACGTCGCCATCGTGATGAACCCGAGCACCCAGTAGGACGCCGGCACGCGGAGGTGTTCGCGGTAGCTGCGCATGGGACAACCGTAGTTGGTTACATGGACCCATGACCGACCGGCCGACGGCGCAAGGCGACAGTGGCTCCCGACCGCCGGCGCCGGAGCCCGCCCCGGCCCCCGAGCCCGGTCCGGCCCGCCCGGCTCGCCCCGCCCCGTCCTGGATGCGCGCCGTCACTGCCCGGATCCGCGCCCGCCCGGCCCCGGCCGGCCCCGGCGAGCCCGGCCCGCCCGGCGGCCCGGCCGCGCCGGATCCGGGCGCGCCGGTGCCGGCCTGGGCCCGGCAGCCGCACCCGGTGAGCGTCGAGGACGAGGTCCCGCGGATCCTCCGGCTGGTCGCGGCCTGGGCCTGGCGGCTGATCCTCGTGGCCGCGCTCATCTACGGAGCGTTCCGGATAGCCGTCACGCTGCGCTTGGTGGTACTCCCGTTCATCGCCGCGATCCTGCTCACGGCGCTGCTGCAGCCACTGGCCGCCCGGCTGCGCCGGATGGGGATGCCGAACCTGGCCGCGACCTGGTGCACCTTCCTGCTCGCGCTGGTGATCATCGCGGGTGCCCTGACCCTGGCCGGCAACCGGGTCACCGCCGATTACCCGACGCTGGCCGCCGAGGTCCGGCGCACGGCCAACGAGGTGCAGCGGTCCCTGGCCGGGCCGCCCTTCCACCTGAACGGGCGGCGCCTGCAGCAGCTCACCAACCAGGTCGTCCACTTCATCTCCCAGCACAAGGCCGAGGTGGCCGGCACGGTCGTCACCGGCGGGAAGATCTTCCTGGAGATCCTGACCGGCCTGATCCTGACCCTGTTCACCGGGTTCTTCCTGCTCAAGGACGGCGACCGGATCTACCGCTGGCTCATCAGCGGGCTGAGTCCCGAACCGCACCGGAGGATGGAGCAGGCCGGCGGCGCGGCCTGGCACGCGCTGACGGGCTACATCCGCGGCACCACCGCGGTGGCCGCCATCCACGCTATCTTCATCGGCCTGGCCCTGTGGCTGCTCAGCGTCCCGCTGCTGGTCCCGCTGGTCATCCTGGTCTTCCTGGCCGCCTACATCCCGCTCGTGGGCATCCTGGTGGTCGGCGCGCTGGCCATCGTCGTCACGCTCGGCACCAAGGGCTGGCTCGCGGCCGTCATCCTGCTGGCCGTCTTCGTGCTGGAGAACCAGATCGAGAGCCACCTGCTGCAGCCCCTGGTCATCGGCCGCGCGGTCCGGCTGCACCCGCTGGCCATCATCCTGGTCCTGGCCGTCGGCGGCGTCATCGCCGGCATCCCGGGCGCGATCGTCGCCGTGCCCGCGGCCGCGGTCATCACCTACGCGGCCCCGTTCCTGCGCGGGATCGGGCCGCCCGCCGAATCCGGCTCGCCGGCCGATCCCGGCGCGCCGCCCGACGACCCCGGCCCGCCCGCTGAACCCGGGGCGCCCGCCGACGCCCGCCCGGCGCCCGGCGCCCGGCCGGCCGCCGGCCAGGTATCGCCGCCGGACGACTAGCGGGTGACGGTAGGGTCGCCACCGTGACTGGCGTTCCCGGCCCTAGCGCCGACACCGATCGCGTGGAGATCCTCATCCAGCGGCTGGATCCCGGCCTGCCGATGCCCGGCCGCGCCCATCCCGGCGACGCCGGCACCGACCTGTTCGCCGCGCAGGACGTGGAGCTCGCCCCCGGCCAGCGGGCCCTGGTGCCGACCGGGATCGCGATCGCCCTGCCCGACGGCTACGCCGGCTTCGTGCATCCGCGCTCCGGCCTGGCCGCCCGGCACGGGGTGACGATCGTCAATGCGCCCGGAACCGTGGATGCCGGGTACCGTGGCGAGATCAGGGTGACGTTGCTCAACACCGACCCTGACCGCCCTGTCCGGTTCCAGCGCGGGGACCGGATCGCCCAGCTGATCATCCAGCGCGTGGCGTATCCGGTGTTCCACGAGGTGCACACCCTGCCGGGGTCGGCCAGGGGCGACAGCGGCTTCGGCTCCACCGGCGGGCATGCCGCGAGCGCGGCCCCGGCCGCCGGCCGCGAGGTCCCCGGCCGGGCCTAGCCCGGGCATCTCACCCGACAGACAGCACGGCCCGACACGAGGGCCACACGGCACGGCCAGACAGTAAGGAAGGTGCGGGGTGTTCCGACGGCACCGCCGCGACGACGCGGACCGGTCCAGGCGCGACAGCGACGACGGGCTCGGGCCGGCCGAGGCGGACGACGAGTACGACGACGACCTGGATGACGAGCTGGGCGACGAGTACGACGAAGAGCTGGACGACGACGAGGAGCCGGACGGCCCGGACGAGCTCGGTGAGCCCGAGGACGAGCCGGCCCCGGCCCGCCCGGCGGCGAGCCGCCGGCGCTCCGCGGACGACCTGGGCGACCCCGCGACCTGGACCCGGCTGCGAGATCCGGCCGCGGCCGGGCCGGGCGGGTCCCAGCCGGCCGGCCCGTGGGACGCGGCGGGCGACTACCCGGCGGCCGAGCGGATGGACTTCGGCAGCCTGCTGGTGCCCGTGCGGGAGGGCTTCGACATCCAGGTCAACCTGGACGACCAGGCCGGCATGTGGATCGCCGTCGTCCGCGAGGACAGCGCGCTGCAGCTGCAGGCGTTCGCCGCGCCGAAGACCAGCGGGCTGTGGGGCGAGGTCCGGACCGAGATCGGCGCCGAGGTGGCCAAGGCCGGCGGCCAGAGCGACGAGGCCGAGGGCCCGTTCGGGGGCGAGCTGCTGGCCTGGCTGACGCCCGGCGGCCCGGGCACCGCGCCCGTGCCCATGCGGTTCATCGGCGCTGACGGCCCCCGCTGGTTCCTGCGCGGGCTGCTCACCGGCCCGGCGGCGCAGAGCCCGGACCTCGCGCAGCCCTTCGAGGAGGTCTTCGCCGACGTCGTCGTCGTCCGCGGCGACCACGCCGAGCCGCCGCGCAAGGCCCTGGACATCCAGCTGCCCGACGAGGCCCGGCAGGCCATCGAGCAGCAGATGGAGGCCGAGCAGGCCGAGCAGGCCGAGCAGGGCGGAATGCCGGTCAACGACCAGGGCGTCCCGGTCAACCCCTTCGAGCGCGGCCCGGAGATCACCGAAACGCGCTAGCCCCGCCCCGGTCAGGCGCCGGCGTGGAGGAGGCGGGCCAGGTCCGCCTCGACGTCCTGGCTGGTCACGAACAGCAGCTCGTCGCCGCACTCCAGCGGGTCGTCGCTGCTCGGCACGATCACCCGACCGTCCCGCAGGATGGCCACCAGCGCCGTGTCGGCCGGCCACTCGATGCTGCCGACCCGCTGGCCGGCCAGCTGGGCGTCGGCCGGGATGGTCAGCTCGACCAGGGTGGCGTCGCTCTGCCGGAAGGTCATCAGCCGGACCAGGTCGCCGACGCTGACGGCCTCCTCGACCAGGGCCGACAGCAGGCGCGGGGTGCTGACCGCCACGTCCACGCCCCAGGACTCGTTGAACAGCCACTCGTTGGCGGGCAGGTTGATCCGGGCCACGACCCGCGGCACGCCGTACTCGGTCTTGGCCAGCAGCGAGGTGACCAGGTTGGCCTTGTCGTCCCCGGTGGCCGCGATGACCACGTTGCACCGCTCCAGCGAGGCGTCGTCGAGCGCGGCGATCTCGCACGCGTCGGCCAGCAGCCACTCGGCCCCCGCCACCTCGTACACCTTGATCGCCTTGGGGTCCTTGTCGATGAGCATGACCTCGTGGCCGTTCTCGATCAGCTCTTTGGCAATGGAGGTGCCGACAGCGCCGGCCCCCGCGATCGCGACGCGCATCAGTGACCCTTTCCGGGGACCGGGCGGCAGAACAGGGCCGCGATTCGCTTGAGGTCGCCCTCCTCGGCGACGACGTGCAGGACGTCGCCCTCCTGCAGGACCGTGCCCTGGGTCGGGATCATGGCCTGGCCCATCCGGGAGATGAAGGCGATCCGGGTCTGCGCCATGTCCTCCAGCGCCGACACCTTCTCGCCCAGCCAGTCGGCGACGCACGCCACCTCGGCCAGGACGACCGCGCCGGTCGGATCGCGCCACAGCGGCTCCGCGCCCTCGGGCAGCAGCCGGCGCAGCATCTGGTCGGCCGTCCACCGGACCGTCGCCACGGTGGGGATGCCGAGCCGCTGGTAGACATCGGCCCGCCGGGGGTCGTAGATACGGGCGACGACGCGCTCCACGCCGAACGACTCCCGGGCCACCCGGGCGGCGATGACGTTGGAGTTGTCGCCGCTGCTGATGGCGGCGAAGCCGTCCGCCTGCTCGATGCCGGCCTGGGCCAGCACCTCGCGGTCGTACCCGATGCCCGTGATCCGGCTGCCCTTGAATCCCGAGGACAGCTTCCGGAAGGCCTCCGGGTCGCGGTCGATGACCGCGACCGAATGACCCTGGTCCTCGAGAATGTGGGCGATAGTCGAGCCGACACGCCCGCACCCCATGATGACGATGTGCACGCTGTTCCCTCCGCGCGGACGATGCTAGATCACGGTATGCCCACCGGCGACCAGCCGCTAGCGGCCAGGCGGCACCCCTCCGGCGCCGCTGGCAGAGGGTAACGGCACCATGGTGCCAGTGACCACTTCCGCGCCCGCCAGTCCCCTGCCCGGTGACGTCATCGAGCTGACCGCCGGCGAGGCGGCCCACGGGGGCTGGTGCGTGGCCCGGGCCGCTGAGCTGGGCAGCCTGGTGCTGTTTGTCCGGCACGCGCTCCCCGGCGAGCGGGTCCGTGCCGTCATCACCCAGGTCACCGCCAAGCTGGCCCGGGCCGACGCCGTGGAGATCCTCGAGCCGTCGGCCGACCGGGTCACCCCGCCCTGCCCGCACGCCGTGCCGGGCGGCTGCGGCGGCTGCGACTGGCAGCACGCGAGCCTGCCCGCCCAGCGGCGGCTCAAGGCGGCCGTCATCCGCCAGCAGCTGGCCCGGATCGCCGGCCTGGAGCACGACGTCACCGTCGAGCCCCTGGAGGGGGACGGCCCGGACGGCCCGCGGCGCGGCGGCGCGGAACCGGGGCTGGGCTGGCGGACCCGGGTGACGTTCGCGGTCGGCCCGGACGGGCGGGCCGGGCTGCACCGGCACCGGTCGCACGAGATCGTCGATGTCCAGGAGTGCCCGATCGCCCATCCGCTGGTCAACGCCACGGCCGTGCCCGCCCGGGCCTGGCCCGGCGCGACCTCGGTGCAGGTGGCGGCGGTCCCGGCCACGGGGGAGCACGGCGTCCTGGTCACCGGCCACCTCCGCGGCAAGGTCCCGGCGATCGACGCGGACAGCATCCGGCTGGTGGGCCGCGGCGGCGCGCGGACCGCGGTGGCCGGCCGCGGCTACCTTACCCAGCGCGCCTCGGGGCGGGACTGGCGGACGGACCTGGCCGGCTTCTGGCAGGTGCACCCCGCCGCCGCCGACACCCTGACCGCCGCCGTCGGCCAGGCCCTGCGCCCGCAGCCCGGCGACGTGGCCCTGGACCTGTACTGCGGGGCCGGGCTGTTCGCGGGGGCGCTGGCCCGCGCGGTCGGGCCGGACGGCCGGGTCGTCGCCGTCGAGGGTGACGTCGCCGCCGCCCGCGACGCCCGGCACAACCTGCGGGACTGGCCGTGGGCCCGGGTGCACCGCGGCGACGTGGGCGAGGTGCTGGCCCGGCTCGGGCTGGCGGGCGCGACGCTGGCGGTGCTGGACCCGCCCCGGGCCGGGGCGGCCCGGCCGGTCATCGACGCCCTGCTCGGCGGCGCCGGCGGGGAGTCGCTCCGGCGCATCGCCTATGTCTCGTGCGACCCGGCCACCCTGGCCCGCGACCTGAAGCTGCTGATCTCCGGCGGCTGGGCCCTGGAGCACCTCCGGGCATTCGACGCCTTCCCGATGACCCACCACGTCGAGTGCCTGGCCACCCTCACCCGCGCGCCGGGCGGGAGCTAGGCCAGGATGAGCTCATGAGACTGCGCATCTTCACCGAGCCGCAGCAGGGCGCGGACTACGACACCCTGCTGCGCGTGGCCAAGGCGACCGAGGACCTGGGCTTCGACGCGTTCTTCCGGTCCGACCACTACCTCAAGATGGGCGGCGCCAGCGGGCAGCCCGGCCCGACCGACGCCTGGGTCACCCTGGGCGGCCTGGCCCGCGAGACGAGCCGGATCCGGCTCGGCACGCTGATGACGGCGGCCACCTTCCGCTACCCCGGCCCGCTGGCCATCTCGGTGGCCCAGGTCGACCAGATGAGCGGCGGCCGGGTCGAGTTCGGCTTCGGCGCCGGCTGGTACGAGGCCGAGCACGCCGCCTACGCGATGCCGTTCCCGTCGCTGGGCGAGCGCTTCGAGCGGTTCGAGGAGCAGCTGGCCATCATCACGGGGCTGTGGGCCGCGCCCGAGGGCGAGACGTTCGAGTTCAGCGGCAAGCACTACACCGTGACCGACTCGCCGGCCCTGCCCAAGCCGGCCCAGCGGCCCGGCCCGCCGGTGCTGATCGGCGGCGGCGGCAAGCGGCGCACGCCGCGGCTGGCCGCCCGGTACGCCGCCGAGTTCAACCTGCCGTTCGCCCCGCCGGCGGCCTGCGCGGCCGCGTTCGGCCGGGTCCGGGAGGCGTGCACGGCGGCGGGCCGGGCGCCGGAGTCCATGATCTACTCGGCCGCCCAGACCGTGGCCTGCGGCCGGACGCCGCAGGACGTGGCCCGGCGCGCCGCGGCGATCGGGCGGGACCTGGACGAGCTGCGCGCGCACGGCCTGGCCGGGTCGCCCGCCGAGATCGCCGACCAGATCGGCGCCTTCGCCGAGGCCGGCGCCGAGACCCTCTACCTCCAGGTCCTCGACCTGGCCGACCTCGACCACCTCGAGCTCCTGGCCGGGCTCATCGCGTAGGCCCCGCGTCAGCGGTTCGGATCGCCGGCAGTTCCGCCGGTACGAACCGAACCGCTGACGGGCTGGTCCTCTGGCAGTCTGGCCCGATGCAGACGATGACGACGCAGCAGTGGCACGAGTTCGTGATGACGGGCACCCGGACCGGGAAGCTGGCCGTGATCCGGGCGGACGGGCGGCCGCACGTGACGCCCGTCTGGTTCGTGCTCGACGGCGACGACGTCATCCTCAACACGGGCGCCGTCAGCATCAAGGGCAAGGCCCTGCGCCGCGACCCGCGCGTCTGCCTGTCCGTCGATGACCAGGTGCCGCCCTACAGCTTCGTCGTCATCGACGGCGTCGCCGAGATCTCCGAGGAGCCCGGGGAGCTGCGGCGCTGGGCCAGCCCGCGCTAGTCCGGCGGCGGTCGCCGGCGCGGGTCCTCGACGCCCTCCCATGGGTCGTAGTCGACCTCCAGTGCCTCCTGGCCGGGGCGCTCGGCCTCCGGCACGTGGCGCAGGTTGAGGCGGATCCGGTACCAGGCCGACGAGCGGCCGCGCATCGCGTCGACCATCACGTCGGCCGGCTCCAGGCATCCGGCGGCGGCCGGGTGGCGCGCCTTCCAGCGCTCCAGGCCCTCCAGCGCCTCGGCCTGCCGGGCCGCCCGGGCCACCTCGATGAGCGGCGCGGTGGTCCGCCGCCGGCCGCTCGCCCCGCTGGACTTGCCGGGCGCGGCGGGCAGCACGTCCGGGGCGCGCCGCTTGGACGGCTGGACCCGCGGCGCCTCGCCCGCCTGCTTGTCGTAGTGCGGCGGCCACGGCGCATCGGGGATGCCCGCCGCCTCGTCGGCCGCGGCCAGCTCCAGCAGCGGCTCCAGCGAGCCGGCCGCGTCGTCGATGCCGGCCCCGACGTCGCCGAGTGCCGCGAAGCGGCCCGGCATCGTGTCGATGGTGAACTCCTCGGGACGGCAGTCCGGGACCTCGTCCCAGGTCAGCGGGGCCGACACCCGGGCGTCAGGGCGCGGCCGGACGGAGTACGCCGACGCCACCGTGCGGTCCTTGGCGTTCTGGTTGTAGTCGACGAAGACGCCGTGCCGCTCCTCCTTCCACCACCGCGCCGTGGCCTCGTGCGGCGCGCGGCGCTCGATCTCGCGGGCCAGCGCCACGGCCGCGCCGCGCACCTGGGTGAAGGTCCAGCGCGGCTCGATCCGGGCGTAGATGTGGATCCCCCGCGAGCCTGAGGTCTTGGGCCACCCGGTCAGGCCGAAGTCGGCCAGCACCTGCCGGGCGACCAGCGCCACCGACACGATCTGCGCCCACTCGACGCCGGGCACCGGGTCCAGGTCGACCCGCAGCTCGTCGGGGTGGTCCAGGTCCTCGGCCCGGACCGGGTGCGGGTTCATGTCGATGCAGCCCAGGTTGGCCGCCCAGGCCAGGCCCGCGGCGTCGCGGACCACGACCTCCTCCGCCGACCGGCCGGAGGGGAACTTCAGCACCACCGTCTCCAGCCAGTCCGGCCGCGACGACGGCGCGCGCTTCTGGAAGAACGCCTCGCCCGCCGCGCCGTCCACGAAGCGCTTGAGCACCATCGGGCGGCCGTTCACGCCGCGCAGCGCCCCGTCGGCCACGCTCAGGTAGTACCGGACGAGGTCGAGCTTGGTGTGCCCGGTATCCGGGAAGTAGACCTTGCCCGGGTTGGAGATGGCCACGGTTCGGCCGCTGACCTCGATGATCTCCTTAGGAGACGGCATGGCGCTACCCTAACCCGCCCCCCGGTGGTCCGCCCGGATCAGCGCCGGCCGGAGAAGGCGGCCGGCGGAGCCGGATCCAGGCCGGCCGCCGGCGCGGGGGCCGGCGCCGGGCTGGTCCCGGCGTTGCGCCCGACGGCGGTGGCGAGGATCACCGCCGTCGCGGCGGCCGCGGTCAGCATGCTGACGTGCTCGCCGAGCAGCAGGGCCGACCAGCACAGGGTGAGCGCGGGCTGGGCCAGCTGCAGGCGGCCGACCCGGGCCACGCCGCCGTCGGCCAGGCCCTGGTACCAGGCGAAGAAGCCCAGGCCCATGGAGACGATGCTGACCCAGGCCAGCCCGGCGACGGCGCTCGCCGTGACGTGGCCGACCGGCTCGGTCACGGCGGCCCAGACGGTGATGGGGACGCTGGCGGGCAGGGCCAGGATCACGGCCCAGCAGATGATCCGCCAGCCGCCGAACTCGCGGGCCAGCACGCCGCCCTCGGTGTAGCCGAGGCCGGCCACCACGATGGCCACCAGCAGGACCGCGTCGGCGGAGCGCAGCCGGCCGCCGCCCTGGATCACGGCGAAGGCGATCACGACGGCCAGGCCCAGGCCGAGCGCCGCCCAGTAGCCCGGCCGCGGCCGCTCGCCGGCCCGCAGCACCGCGATCCCGGCCGTGGCGGCCGGGATGAGGCCGGTCAGCACCGCGCCGTGCACGCTGCTCACGTGGCGCAGGGCCAGCGCCGACAGCAGTCCGAAGCCGATGCCCACGGTGAGCGCGACGACGATCATGCGGGGCAGCAGCGCCCGCGGCGGCAGCAGCGGCTGACGGCGGACCCGCAGGACGACGACGGCCAGCACCGCGGTGGGCACGGCCCGGCCCACCCCGACCAGCACGGGCCCGAAGGCGCGCTCGGCGGCCACGGTGGCCGGGAACGTCAGGCTGAAGCAGCAGACGCCGAGGGCGCCGAGCAGCAGGGGAGACGCTTTCCAGGACAGCACGGAAGTGCTTCTATTGTCTCTCATGAACAACGATAGCAGTCAGGGTCCGGCGGCCCGAGTGGTTATCGAGGCCCTCGTCAGCAGCCTGCCCGCCGGGAGCAAGCTGCCGTCCTACCGCGAACTGCAGCAGCGCTATCGCCTCAGCCCGGCCACGGTGCAGCGGCTGCTGGCCGACCTGACCCGGCGCGGGCTGGTCGTGACCCGGCCGGGCAGCGGCACCTTCACCGCCGCCCGGCCCGCCGCCGCCCGGCCCGCGGACGTCTCCTGGCAGACGCTCGCGCTCGGCAGCCGGCCCGGCCTGGGCGCCGACCTGGAACAGCTCATCGAGCCGCCGCCGCCCGGCTCGATCGCGCTGGCCAGCGGCTTCCTGGACGAGCGGCTGCAGCCACTGGGGCTGCTGGCCGCCGCGACGGCCCGCGCCGGGCGCCGTCCCCAGGGCTGGAGCCGGCTGCCCGCCCAGGGCCTGCCGGAGCTGCGCAGCCACTTCGCGGCCGAGACCGGGGCGGCCGTCACCGGCCAGCACGTGCTGATCACGCCCGGCGGCCAGGCCGCGCTGTCGGCGGTGTTCCGGCACCTGTGCGGGCCCGGCGAGCCGGTCATCATCGAGTCGCCCACCTACGTCGGCGCCCTGGTCGCGGCCCGGGCGGCCGGCCTGAGCCTGGTCCCGGTGCCGGGCGACCGCGACGGCGTGCTGCCCGACGCCCTGGCCGACGCGCTGGCCCGGACCGGCGCCCGGCTGGTCTACCTGCAGCCGCGCTACGGCAACCCGGCCGGCGCCGTGCTGGCCCCCGACCGGCGCCCGGCCGTGCTGGCGGCCGTCGCGCGGGCGGGCGCGTTCCTCCTGGAAGACGACTGGATGCGGGACTTCGACCTCGGCGCGCCGTCGCCCCCGCCGCTGGCCAGCATGGACGACCACGGTCACGTCATCTACCTGCGCTCGCTGTCCAAGCCGGTCGCCGCCGGGCTGCGCGTGGCCGGCCTGGTGGCGCGCGGGCCGGTGCTGGCCCGGCTGCGCCGCGGCCGGCTGAGCGACGACCTGTTCGTGGCGCCGATCCTGCAGCAGATCGCCCTGGACGTGCTGACCGCGCCCGGCTGGCCGCGGCACCTGGCCGGGGTCCGGCGGGCGCTGCGGGAGCGGCGCGACGCGCTGGTCTTGGCCGTCCGCGAGCGGCTGCCGGACTGCGCGCTGGACTCCATCCCGGCGGGCGGGATCCACCTGTGGCTGCGGCTGCCCGAGCAGTGCTCCGACGCCGAGGCCGCGGTGGCCGCCGCGGCTCGCGGCGTGACCGTGAACGCGGGCGGGGCCAGCTTCCCCGGCGAGGCCCCGGGTCCCTACGTGCGGCTCAGCTACGCCTCCGAGGACATCCCCGAGCTGCGCCGCGGCATTGAGATCCTGGCCGCCGTCATCGCCGCCGGGCTCGTGATAGAGTCAATCTAGACAGACTAGACAGGATGTCGCGGACAGGCTGTCGCGAGCGGGCGGAGGGCGAGGGCGCCATGACGGAGTGGCAGGTGCAGGAGGCCAAGCAGCGCTTCAGCGAGCTCATCCGCACGGCCCAGATCGACGGCCCCCAGATCGTGACCCGGCACGGCGAGCAGATCGCCGTGGTGATCGAGATCTCCGAGTACCGGCACCTGCAGGGCCAGGCCACCGAGTTCAAGGACTACCTGCGCGCCGGCCCGGACCTCGACGAGCTCGACCTCGGCCGGCCCGCTGGCGCGCCGCGCAGCATCGACTGGGCGGACCGGGGATGACCTACCTGCTCGATACCAGCGTCGTCGCCGAGCTGCGCAAGCGCCAGCCCGACCCGCGCGTGCTGGCCTGGTACGGGGGGGTGCCGTCGTCGCGGCTGTTCCTCAGCGTGCTGACCGTCGGCGAGATCCGCCTCGGCATCGAGCGGCTGCGGCGCAAGGACGACGACGCCGCGCAGGCCCTGGAGCGGTGGCTGCGCGGGCTGCTGAGCGCTTACGGCGATCACGTCATCGGCCTCGATGCCGAGACCGCGCAGGAATGGGGGCGGCTGAACGTCCCGGACCCGCTCCCGGTCATCGACGGGCTGCTGGCGGCGTGCGCGCGGGTCCGCGGCTGGACGCTGGTCACCCGCAACACCGCCGACCTGGCCCGAAGCGGCACCGCCCTGCTCAACCCGTTCGAGTCCTGACCGCCTAGCTGCGCAGGTCGTCGATGAGCTTCGCGAGGTCGGTCACCGTCGAGCGCAGCATCGGGATCCGGGTCGCGGCGACCAGCCGCGCCACGACCGGCGCGGTGACGTCGATCAGGTGCCGGGTCCGCGCGCACCCCGCCGACGTGTCATGCACCCAGTACAGGACCACGCCCATCGAGTACAGCCACAGCAGCTCGGGCAGCCGCTCGCGCACCTCGCGGCTCATCCGGGCCGACGAGCCGTCCACCACCTCGCGGTAGAGCGCGATCGACGCGTCGCGCGTCGGGCTGGACTCCTTGCTGAACGGGCTGAGCGGGCTGCTCGGCTCCGCCGCGTACTTGTAGAACGTGGCCGCGAAGGCGTGATACGGGGCCGACACGTCGATCAGGGCGCGGACCGTGGCCCGCAGCCGGGCGCCCAGGTCGGCCTCGCTGGCCAGCGCGGCGGCGCTGGCCGCCAGGTGCTCGGCGTGCGCGAGCACGTAGTACTCCTGGACCAGCTCCTCCTTGGAACCGAAGTAGTAGTAGGCGTTGCCCGTCGACACGCCGGCCCGCGCCGCGATGTCGCGCATGGTCGTCGCGTCGTAGCCGCGCTCCCGGAACAGGGCCAGGGCCGCCGAGGCGATGGCGGCCCTGGTCTGCTGCGCGCGGGGGGTCAGCTCGGCGGTCACATCGGTCAATGTACGACACTGCCCGAGCGCCGCAGGGGCGGCGCGGCGGGGCGGGCCGGGCCCCCGTCGGCCGGCCCGCCCGCCGCGGTCCAGGTGCGCCCGCGCCGCAGCCGGGCGAAGATCACCGTGCTGGTCACGTGCAGCGCGCCGAGCACCAGCAGCAGCACGCCGACCTTGCCGGTCAGCAGCTCCAGCGCCCGGCCGGGCGGCAGGGCCCCGGCCGAGGACGGCGCGGTCAGGGCGACGAAGCCCAGGCTGAGCAGGTAGAACGCCACGACCAGCAGGCGGCTGACGGCCTGGGCGGCGCCGTCCTGGCCGCCGTACACCTCGTGCAGGAACGCGCGCCCGCTGCGGGACAGCGCCTGGCCGACCGCGACGACGAGCGCGATGCTGATGGCGTAGTACAGGAGATCCGTAACGATGGCGCCCATGGCGGCCACCCTCCTCCAGAGAATTACTTGAACATGTTCAAGTATGAGCCCGGCGGTGGTATGCCGTCTATGTCCGGCGCTGTGATCCTGAACACGTTCAACTCGGCCGCGGCCGAGAGCCGCCGCGGCCGCCTTGACACAATGGGGCCGTGACTGATCACCAGAACGAGGGCCTGACCCTCGACCGGATCCGGGCCGCCGAAGAGCGCCTCGTCGGGATCGCGCACCTGACCCCGGTGCTGACCTCCGCCACCCTGGACGCCGACGTCGACGGGACCGTGCTGCTCAAGGCCGAGATGTTCCAGCGGGCCGGAGCGTTCAAGTTCCGCGGCGCCTACAGCCGGCTGACCCTGCTCGACCTGGAGGAGCGCGACCGGGGGGTGGTCGCGTACTCCTCGGGCAACCACGGCGGCGCGGTCGCGCTGGCCGCCCGGCTGATGGGCGTCCCGGCCGTGATCGTCGTCCCGGCCACCGGGTCGGCGGCCAAGCTCGCCGCCATCGAGGGCTACGGCGCCGAGCTGCACACCTACAACGCGGCCACCGGGCGCCGCGAGGAGGTGGCCGCCGCCATCGCCGCGGAGCGCAAGCTGACCATCATCCGGCCGTTCGACGACTACGACGTGATGGCCGGCCAGGGCACGGTCGGCCTCGAGCTGATCGCCCAGGCCGGCCCGGACGGGCTGGACCAGGTCCTGGTGCCGGTCGGCGGCGGCGGCCTGGCCGCGGGCGTGTCCACCGCCGTCAAGGCCCTGCTCCCGGACACGGCCGTGATCGGCGTCGAGCCCGCCGCCGCCGACGACACCGCGCAGTCTCTGCATTCAGGCCGCCGGGTCACGATCCCGCCGCCGGTCACCATCGCCGACGGCCTGCTTGCCGAGCAGCCCGGCGAGCTGACCTTCGCCGTGAACTCCCGGCTGCTCGACGACGTCGTCACCGTCTCCGAGACGGCCATCATCGAGGCCATGCGGTTCTGCTTCACCCGGCTGAAGATCGTGGCCGAGCCGAGCGCCGCCGTGGCCCTGGCCGCGCTGCGCAGCGGCGTCGTGTCCGGCTCGGGCCGCCGCACCGGGGTCGTCCTGTCCGGCGGCAACATCGACCCGGCCACGTTCGCGGCCCTGCTCGCCGCGCCGTCAGCCTGACGGTTCCCCGGCCGGACGGTTTCTCCGGCCGGGCAGTTCCCCGGCCGGACGGCCTCCCGGCCTGACGGTTCCGCGCCCTGACGGGCCGCCGCGGGCGGCGGGCCGGCGGCAGCCCGCCGTGGCGGCTGCCGCCGTTACGGATGGCGCTGGGCGGGACGGCCCCGTTTCGTATGCATGGTCCTTTCCATCCGGAACGGGGCCGTTCCGGCCGCCGCCCGGCCCTGAGGTCAGGCCGGCGCGGGCAGCCCGGCCAGGGCCAGCTCGACGTCAGCGTCGCTCAGCGCCAGGTCCCGCATCTCACCCGACAGGTAGTGGGCGTAGGCGGGCAGGTCCAGCAGGCCGTGCCCGCACAGCGCGGTCAGGATGACCTTCTCCTCGCCGGTCTCCTTGCAGCGCAGCGCCTCCTCGATGCACGCGGCCACGGCGTGCGTCGGCTCCGGCGCGGGCACGATGCCCTCGGTCCGGGCGAAGCGCAGGCCCGCCGCGAAGCACTCGGACTGCGGCTTGGCCACCGCCTCGATCAGCCCGAGCTCGTAGATGTGCGACAGCAGCGGGGACATCCCGTGATAGCGCAGACCGCCCGCGTGAATCGGGTCGGGGATGAACGCGTGCCCGAGCGTGTGCATCTTCAGCAGCGGGGTCAGGCCCGCGGTGTCGCCGAAGTCGTAGGCGTAGACGCCGCGGGTGAACGACGGGCACGCGGCGGGCTCGACCGCGCGGATCACCGGGTTCATCCGGCCGGCCAGCTTCTCCCGCAGGAACGGGAACGCCAGGCCGCCGAAGTTGGAGCCGCCGCCGGTGCAGCCGACGATGACGTCGGGGGTGTCGCCGGCCTGGGCCAGCTGCGCGATGGCCTCCTCGCCGATGACCGTCTGGTGCATGAGCACGTGGTTGAGCACGCTGCCCAGCGCGTAGCGGGCGGCCGGGTCGCCCGCCGCCACCTCGACCGCCTCGCTGATCGCGATGCCGAGGCTCCCGGTCGAGTCCGGGTGCTCGGCCAGCACGCCGCGGCCGGAGTTGGTCAGCGGCGACGGGCTCGGGTGGACCGTCGCGCCGTAGGTCTCCATCAGCATCCGGCGGTACGGCTTCTGGTCGTAGGAGGCGCGGACCATCCACACCTCGAGGTCCAGGCCGAACTGGGCGGCGGCGAAGGCCAGCGCGCTGCCCCACTGGCCGGCGCCGGTCTCGGTGGTCAGCTTGGTCACGCCCTCGGCGGCGTTGTAGTACGCTTGCGGCACGGCGGTGTTCGGCTTGTGCGAGCCGGCCGGGCTGCCGCCCTCGTACTTGTAGTAGATCTTCGCCGGGGTGCCCAGGTCCCGCTCCAGCCGCCGTGCCCGGTACAGCGGGGTCGGCCGCCACAGCCGGTAGACGTCGAGCACCTCGTCGGGGATCGCGATGTGCCGCTCGCCCGAGACCTCCTGCCCGATCAGCGCGGCCGGGAACAGCGGGGCCAGGTCATCGGGGCCGACCGGCTGGCCGGTGCCCGGGTGCAGCGGCGGCGGCGGGGGCGCCGGCAGGTCGGGGACGACGTTGTACCACTGCCGCGGCAGCTCCGACTCCTGCAGGACGTACTTCACCTGGCGGTCATTCGCGGCCATGCGTGCCTCCCGGACCCGGCGGGCAAGATCAGATGCTTTCGGTCCGGTCACGCTAGCGGACGTGACAGCTGGCGCGGAAGGTCACATCCGGGCGGGAATCGCGCGCCGGGCGGCATCGTTCACCACTGGCATGCGCGTGGATATCTGGAGTGACATCGTCTGCCCGTGGTGCTACATCGGCAAGCGCGAGTTCGAGCAGGGCCTGGACGGCTTCGCTCACCGCGACGAGATCGAGGTGACGTACCACGCGTTCGAGCTCGACCCGGCCGCCCCGGCCGGCACGGGCGAGAAGGTCCTGGACATGCTGTCGGCCAAGTACGGGCTCGGCCCGGAGCAGGCCGCGCAGGCCGAGGCGGGGGTCGCGGCCCGCGCCGCGGCGGTGGGGCTGGCCTACGCGCCGGGCCGCCGGACGGGCAACTCGTTCAATGCGCACCGGCTCGTCGCGCTGGGCCAGGACCGCGGCCGCCAGGGCGCGGTCCTGCAGGGCCTGTACGAGGCGTACTTCGGCGCGGCGCAGCCGGTGTTCGACCGGGCTGACCTGGCTGTGCTCGGCGAGGCCGCCGGGCTCGACCCGGCCGAGGTCACTCAGGTCCTGGCCACCGACGAGTACGCCGAGGAGGTGCGCGCCGACGAGCAGCAGGCCAGCGCGCTGGGCATCTCCGGCGTCCCGTTCTTCGTGCTCGACGGCCGGTTCGGCGTGTCCGGCGCCCAGCCCGCCGACACCTTCACCGCCGTGCTGGACAAGGCCTGGGCGCAGCGCGCCTGACCGGGCGGGTTCGCGGCCAGACCGTGACTTCGCGGCTAGACCGTGACGCTGAGGCGGCCGCCGCGCAGCATGTCGCTGGCCGCGATGGCCGAGCCCCGGGCGCCGGCCATGTCCAGGTCGGGGACCAGCGCGAACGACTCGACCGCGGCCTGCTCGGAGCGCAGGTCGGTGTGCTCGCGGACCACGTCCAGGAACCAGTCGCGGAATTCCGGCGCGGCTTCCACCACGCCGCCGCCGAGGAAGTAGATGTCGGGGTCGGTGAAGTTGGCCGCGATAGTGAACAGCCGGCCGATCGCGATGGCCTGCTGGCGGAAGATCTCCCGCGCCATCGGGTCGCCCGCCTCGCCGAGGCCCCGGACCAGCTTGGCCGCCTGGCGCAGCGACTCCACGCCGGCCAGGTCGTGGCCGGGGTAGCGGGTCAGCCAGTAGGGGAGCAGGTTGCCGGCGATCCCCGACAGCGAGGCGAAGCTCTCCGCGTCGGCGGCCAGGCCGCAGTTGCAGGCCGGCATCGGCTGGCCCTCGGCCAGCAGCCCGTCCACCGGGATCCGGATGTGACCCAGCTCGCCGGCCATCCCGGCCGCGCCGCGCACCACCTTGCCGCCTTCGACCACGCCGCCGCCGAGGCCGGTCCCGACGATGAGCGACACCGACGAGTGCTGCGGGGCGTCGGCGCCGTAATGGGCGTGATGGGCGTACAGCGAGGCCGCGTTGGCGTCGTTGTTGTACACCACCGGCAGCCCGATCCGGGCCTCCACCGCGCCGCGGATGTCGAACCCGCGCCACGCCGGGTCGGCGAAGTTCACCGCGCCGCGGGTCGAGATCACCCCGAGCGCGCTGGCCGGGCCCGGCGTGTCCAGGCCGATGCCCAGCACCGACTCCCGGCCCAGGCCGGTGACCTCGAGGATGTGCTCGAACGACTCGGCCAGCGCCTCGACGGCGACGGCCGGGCCCTCGCGTACCCGGCTGGGGGTCTCCACCAGCCCGTCGATCAGGAACTTTCCGCCTGAATCCAGCACCGTCGCGTTGTTGGTCGTGCCGCCGTTGTCCAGGCCGACGACGACCTGCTGTCCCTGATCCATGCCGCCTCCTCGTTCGGCTGGAGCGTACTCGGTGCGGGCCGCCCAAGTCGCGTTCCCCCGGCCGCTGGCCGGCTTCAGGCGGGCTGGGCCCAGGCGGAGCGGAACGAGTCGGCGAGCTGGTCGGCCTCGGTCTCGGTGATCCGGACGAGCTCGGCGCCGACATCGCCGTACTCCCACTCGACGATGGCTGAGTCCGGCTGCCAGGTCAGGTCGCCGCGCAGCGTCTCGTCGACCGGCCCCTCGGCCGCGAACGTCCGCCGCGCCAGGCCGGACGCGGCGCGGACCGACCGGCTGACGGTGATGATGGCGTAGTACTGCACCGGGATGGCCATGGGCTACCGGACATCCGCGCGGAAGTCGGCGATCTCGGCGCAGCGGGCCGGCGGCCGGGTCCCGGCGGCCTCGGCGACCTGGCGCTCGCGCAGCTGGGCGCGCTCGGCCGCCGACGTCCGCGGATCGGTGATCCGCAGGTAGGCGTCGTGCGTGCGCTGCACCACGTCCCAGCTGGCGGGCGTGTGGAACTGGACCTCGAAGGCGAGGTCGTGGGCCGGGTCGCGCCAGCGCGTCCGGATGCCCTTGAACTCCGGCGTGTCCCAGCGGTTGCGCCGGGCCTCCAGGTCAAAGCCCTGGGCCTTGAGCCGGCGGTGGACCAGCCAGGTGCCGTCGGTGTAATCCTGCGGCTCGAACACGAAGGTGTACCGCGCGGCGTCGTAGATCTCGGCGGCCAGGTCCGCGGCCGGGATCCCGGGATGCCGCGCGATGAGCTTGACCAGCGTGTCCTTGTAGCGCTCGGGCGACTTGAGCGCGTTCTCCTCGCTGCCGGGCGCGAGCCGGCCGTGCGGCAGGTGGGCCTCGACCCGGCGCATGGCCGGCGTGAGGCCGCTCTCGCCGTACCCGCCGAAGACGTTCCGGCCGTCGGCGGCCTGGTACCGGCTGAGCGCCTGATCCGCGAGGGCCTCCTGCTCGGGGGTCAGCCCGGCGTGCGGCCGCCGGGGCGGCTCGTCCGCGTGCTCGCCGCCGGGGCGGGCGCCCGTGCGGGTCCGCTCCAGCTCGTCGAGGCCCGGGCGGCCGCGGGACCGCCCGTTCTGCCCGGTCGCGGTATCCGGGCCGTCCCATTCGCTGCTGAACGGGTCATCCCGGCCGCCGGTGCGCGACGGCAGGGCGCCCGCGGGCGCGCGCGGCGGGAGGTCGCCTCCGGTGCCGCGCGGCGGCGCGGACGGGGGCAGGCCGCCCGGCCGGCCGGAACCGTTGCGGGCGGGCCGGGCGTCGTCGGCGGGGACCCGGGGCAGGAGGCCGGACACGTCGGGGTCGCCGTACCCGCGGGCGCCGTTGCGGGCGGGCGGGGCGTCGTCGGCGGCCACCCGGGGCAGGAGGCCGGACACGTCGGGGTCGCCGTACCCGCGCGCGCCGTTGGGGGCGGGCAGCGGGGCGGCGCCGGTGACGCGGGGGAGGAGGCCGGGTGGCTCGGGGTCGTCATAGGGGCGCGAGCCGGTGCGGGCGGGCAGCGGCTCGGCGTCGACGCGCGGCATCAGGCCGGAGGCTGCGCGGTCGTCGGGCCGACGGGAGTCGTCGGGCCGGCGGGATCCGTTGCGGCCGGGCAGGGGGTCGCCCGCCGGGATGCGGGGCATGCCGCTGGACGTGTCAGCGTCGCCCGGGCCGCGGGAGGTCGCGGGCCGAGCCAGCGGATCGCCGCCCGTTACCCGGGGCATGAGGCCGGGCGCGGCGAGATCGTCCGGATCGCGGGGGCCGCCGCGCGACGGCGGCGCGCTGGTGTAGTCGTCTAGCTCGTCGGCGTGGCCACGATGCCCGTTCCGGCTGCTTCCGTTCCGGCCATTGGGGCTCGCACTGGGCTCGTACCGGTCGGGCCCGTACCGGTCCGGCCCGGCCGGGTCGGACCGGCCGTTGTCGTACTGGCCGTTGCCGTACTGGCCGTTGCCGTACTGCCCGTTGCGGTACTGGCCATTGCGGAACTGCCCGTTCCGGCGCTGGCTGCTCTCGTAGCGGTCCGGCTCATCCGCGCCGGCATCGCCGAAGTCCGCGTCACCGACGCCGGCGTCGTCCAGGTCTGCGTGGCCGAAGTCGGGGTGGCCCGGGTCAGCGTGGTCCGCGTCGGGGTGGCCCAGGTCGGCGTGACCGAGAGCGGTCTCCCCGGCACGGGCATGGACTGGCTCCGGCCTGCCGAGCTCCGGATGACCGACGCCGGGATCGTCCAGGTCGGCATCGATCAGGGCCGGCTCGCCCGGGCCGGGATCGCCGCCGTAGGGGGACCGGCTGAACCCGTTCTGGCGGTCGGCCTCGCCCCGGCCTCGGTCGGCCTCACCGGGATCGCGGGCGGGCCCGGCCGCCGCGCGGAAGCTGGGCGCGCTGGCCGGGGCGGGACTCGCCGCCCGCGCCGCCGCGGCGCCGTTGCGGTCGTCGGCGGCGGGCGTCAGCCGGCTTGTGCGGGCCGGGTGCTCATCCTCATCGGCGAGCGGCAGCTCGAGCTGGCGCAGCGGCTCCGGGGCCGGCCGTCGCGCGCCGGTCTCGTCGTAGGGGGACGACGGGTGGCCCGCCGGCAGGCGCTCCAGCCGCTGGCGCAGTTCGGCCAGCGAGCCTCTCGCGGGACGGTCGGCGGGCATGCTCCCGCCGTCGGCCGACCCGGCCCTGCGGTCCATCGCCCGGTGCTCCTGCCCTGAGGTGTAGCCCTGGCTGCTGAGGTACTCCCCGCCCCGGCTCCGAGGTGCTGGCGCGGGGTCATCGCGCACGGCGAATTCGCCGGCGGCGGCCGACGGGGGCTCAGCCGCCCGCGGGTCGCTCACAACGTAATCCTGCCGGGCGCTCCCGGAGTTCGCATGCGATTGGGAAACGTCCGGCCCGCCGGGAACGGCTGGCTCACTCCCGGAAACGGCTGGCTCACTCCCGGAAACGGCCGGCTCACTCACGGATGCGTCTTCGTCGCTCCGGGCCGCGGCCACCTCACCGTGAGCATCGGCCGGCTCGCTCCGGTAAGCGGCCGGCTCGCTCCGGGGAACCACCGGCTCGCTCCGGGGAACCACCGGCTCGCTCCGGTAAGTGACGGGCTCGCGCCGGGATCTGGCGGGCTCACTGCCGCCCGGGGACGGCCGGGCCGCCAGCGCCTGGAGCTCGCGGATCCGCTCGGCCAGCTCGGCCAGTGCCGGGTCGGGCGTGTTCGCCGGCGGCTGGGCCGCGGGGGCCAGATCGACCGGCTCCGCGCCGGCCGGGCGAGGGCCGCTCGGATCCGGGCCGGCCGGCTCCGCGGCCGCCCAGTCCGGGCCGGGCGGGGCCGGCCGGCGGGGGGCGGAGTGGCGCGAGGACCGGGCCGACGGCGCGGGGCGGGAGAGTTCTGGCTGAGAAGGGCCGGTCGGCCAGGACCCCGTTTCGTCCCATGGTCCTGTTCGGGGTCGGGGCGCCGACACGTCCGGCCCGGCGGGGTGCCGGGTGCCCGGCACCGGGGGGCGCCGCGGTGCGGCGGACTCGCGGGGCGCGGCCGGGGCGGGTGATTCGGGATAGTTTGTCAGCCGCGGGAGGTCGACCGTGCTCTCGCGGGAATCCTCAGGCTGGTCCTGATCCCATCGAGCCGACCCTGGCATGCCCGCAACTCCCCGAACGCTGGCGATTCACTCATGGTAGTGCCCGCGCCCCGGCCGGTGCCTGGTTGCGGGAAAGCCGCCTGGTCACGAGCGGGCGTCAGGTGATAGGCGGCAGCGCCTGGTCGCTGTCCAGCAGTGCCCGGAACGGGTCGCCGCGCCGGGCCAGGCGGTCGATGGCGGTCCGGATCGTGACCGAGTCCGGCCGCAGCTCGGGGTCATCCAGGTCCTCCCACTCGAGCGGGGCCGAGATCGGGGCGCCGGCCGCGGCCCGGGGGCTGTAGGGCGCGACGAGGGTCTTGTGACTGACGTTCTGGGTGTAGTCGAGGCGGGCGCGGCCGCCGCGCTCGCTGACGTCCCATTTCCAGCTCACCAGCTCCGGCACCACCGAGCCGATGGAGCGGGACAGCTCCTCGACCCACGCCCGGGTCTCCGCGAAATCGGGGCCGGGCGCGATCGGCACCCAGACCTGGATGCCGCGGCGGCCGGTCAGCTTCGGGCGGCCGAGCACGCCGAGGTGGTCCAGGGCGGCCCGGTGCAGCCGGGCCAGGACGAGGACGTCGTCGAAGGACGTGCTGGTGCCGGGGTCGATGTCGATCAGCGCATAGGTCGGGCGGGCCGGGTCGGCGGCCTTCGCGGTCCACGCGTGCCACTCCAGCGCGCCGAAGTTCGCGGCCCAGATCAGGGTGGCGGGCTCGTCGACCACGAGGTAGGTGTGCGTCTTGCCGCGGTCGGCCTCCGGGTTGTCCCACCGGCCGACCCAGTCGGGCGCGTGCTCGGGCAGCGCCTTCTGCCAGAAGCCGGCCGTCTCGGCGCCGCCGGGGAAGCGGTGCATGTTGAGCGGGCGGCCGGCGAGATAGGGCAGCACGACGGGCGCGACCTGGATGGCGTACCGGATCAGCTCGCGCTTGGTCACCGGCTCCTCGCCGGGGCGCGCCGGGAACAGGACCTTGTCCAGGTTGGTCAGGCGCAGGCGGCGGCCGAAGACGTCGAGGCTGCCGGCCGCGCCGAGCCCGTCGAGCTTGCTGAGCTCGTCGGGGTGGCGGTCGATGGCGACCGGCTTCGGCGGCCGGCGCTTCCGGGGCTTCGCGGCGGGGGGCGGCTCGACCGGCACCGAGGCCTGTGCCGCCGGGAGGTCGGACCGCCATATCCGGTCGGGGCGGGCCTTGACCTCGTCGTTGGTCCGGCCGCTGAGGACGGACTGGGGATGGTCCTCCGGGTTCCAGCCCGCGACAGCGTCGGCGTCGTGCTTGTGCAGCAGCAGCCACTGCTCCTGCCCCGGCCCCCCGGCCGGGCCGCTGCGGACCAGGATCAGCCGCCCGCGCAGCTTCTCGCCGGTGACGTCCACGTGCAGCTCGCCGTCGGCGACGGCCTGGACCGGGTCGTCGGTCTCGTGCGGTGCCCACGTCCCGCGGTCCCAGACGATCACGTCGCCGGCGCCGTAGCCGCCGGTCGGGATCACGCCCTCGAAATTGAGGTACTCGATCGGGTGGTCCTCGACGTGGATCGCGATCCGCTTGACGTCCGGGTCGAGGGTCGGGCCCTTGGGGACGGCCCAGCTGACCAGCACCCCGTCCATTTCGAACCGCAGGTCGTAGTGCAGCCGCCGCGCCCGGTGGCGCTGGACGACGAACCTCGGGCCGTCCCCCGGCGCGGAGCCGGGCCGGGGCCGGTCCCCGGCGGGCTCGGGCGTCTTGGCGAAGTCCCGCTTGCGCTGGTATGCGGCCAGCCGGCCGCGGTCCGGGCTCGCGGTCATGGCTGCCTCCCCGTCCGCCTGACTCCCTTAGCGTGCACCCCGCCGCCCCGCCGCGCCAGCCGCCGGGGCTAGTGGCCGAGGGCCTCGCGCAGGTCGATGACGTGATCCTGGGTCTGGGTGAGCAGCGGGCGCAGCGCCTCGGCGACGTCGGGCAGGCCCAGCTCGGCGGCCTCGGCGACGCGGTCGCGGTACCGGTCCAGCTGGCGTTCCTCCAGCTCCAGGTCGGCCTTGAGGGCGGCGGCGCCGTCCGGGCAGTCGGCGATGGCGGGCACGGTCACGCTGGGCGTGCCGCCGAGGAAGTCGATCTGGGCGGCGAGGGTCTTGGCGTGCTCGAGTTCCTGGCCGAGGTGCTGGCCCATTTCCGCGACGATCGACCCGTACTCGGCGCCCTTGACGGTCGCGGAGTGCTGGACGTACTGGACGATCGACTGGAACTCGCTGCTCAGGTCGCCGTTGAGGTGGTCGATGAAGTCGCTCTTGTCCACGAGGGTGCTTCCTCCCAGGTCAGCTGGCAACGTGCCGCGTACCTGGCTACCGCTACCCGGCATTAGCCGCCGGAATCACCGCAAGCGCCGGAACCCGCCTTAACTCGGCCCTCTGTGCAGCGGCGCAGCCCCACCCGGGCCGGCGGCTGCCGGCAGGCGTGACTGCGCCGCGGCGCTGAGTTTGTTATCCGGGTCAGCCCAAGCCGAGCTCACCAGATTTAATCCCGGCAGCGAATGATCGCCACTGCCGTGACGTGAAAGTCAGAGCGGGACCGCGCAGGTCCTTGGAGTCGCGCACGGCGATCACGTCGCAGGACTCCGCCGCAGCTGAGCCCGCGCCGAGTACCGGCGCGACCTCGACACAGCTGCCATTACCGCTGTGACTGCTTTTCCGCCATTTGGCGTGGGAAAGGTCAGGATTAGTCATCCTGGCCCTCCTTCCCGTCCCTTAACCCAGCTCCCCGGCCAGTGCCTGCAGCATAGCCGCCGATTGCGCCGGGCTGAGGGCAACGGCGCGCAGCTGATCGAAGACGGTGGTGAACAGTCTGACCTCTTCGGGCTTATCGACATAAAGGTTCCCGCCGACCGTCTCCATGTAGACGACCTCGGGCTCGGTGAGCTCCGCGAAGCCCAGGATGATGAACGGTCCGGCCTGGCCCGGGTGCGGCCCGGCGCTGAACGGGAGCACCTGGACGGTGATCTTGCCCTCGGTCGCGGTGTCGGCCAGGTGCAGCAGCTGGGCCTGCATGACCGCCTTCCCGCCGACCACCCGGTGGATCGCGGCCTCGTCGAGGATGGCCCACAGGTGCGGGGCGTCCTCGCGGGCCAGGATCTGCTGGCGGGCCATCCGGAGCTCGACCCACCGCTCGATCTCGGCCGCGTCGAAGCTCATCAGGCCGCGCATCAGCTCCCGCGCGTAATCGCCGGTCTGCAGCAGGCCAGGGATCATGGACAGCTCGAAGTCGCGGATCGTGTCGGCCTCGGACTCCAGCCCGAGGAACAGCTCGAACCGGCTGAACAGCACGTCCTTGTAGGAGTACCACCAGCCGCGCTGGCGCGCGTCCTTGGCCAGCTTCAGCAGGCCGGCCAGGACGTCGGCGTCGGCCACCCCGTACAGGCCGAGCATGACCCGCACGTCGTTGGGATGCGGGGCGGTGCGGCCGGTCTCGATGCGCATGATCTTCGTCGGGTGCCAGTCGAGCTGGCCGGCGACGTCCTCCTGGGTCATGCCGGTCGCCTCGCGGAGTCGCTTCAGCTCGGTCATGAGCTGGCGCCTGCGGACTGCCGGCCCAGTGCCTGCGGCCATGTCCCCTCCGGGATCTTTGCGGACCAATGCGTCTTACCTGGGACGAACGCCCAGCGGCACGGCGCTGTATTGCCCGTGCAGCTATGCATATCGTGCTATGCAAGGAGCGTACAGTTATTCAGCATGCCAGCCCCGATCCGGAGTTGGTGGCCGAAACGCGGACAGGCCGGTGATGGGCATGAATCCGGGCACGCGCCCTGCTAGATCATCTCGCTTGGGCCGCAGTCCCGACAATGGCCCAGGCGACGGGGCCGTCCCGCCCGCCCGGCCCGGGGAGCTCGGCCATCCCGACATTCCCCCGCGTTTCCGGCGAGCGTTCGCCGGCCAGGCCGATCAGGTCGCGCAGGCCCGCCGGTTCGTGGAAGGGGCGCTCGCCGGCTGCCCCGCGCTGGCCGACGTCGTCCTGCTCACCAGCGAATTAGCGACCAACGCGGTCCAGCACTCGGCCACCGGGCGGGGCGGCGCCTTCATCGTGGCCATCTCCCACGGCCCGGGCCGGGTCAAGGTCACGGTCACCGACGGCGGGTCGGTGACCCACCCGGCCGTGGCCCCCGAGGGCGCCGAGCTGGCCGTCTCCGGCCGGGGCCTGCTCCTGGTGGACGTCCTGGCCGACAGCTGGGGCTACGCCAGCGAGCTGGAGCGCCCCGCCGCGGGCGGCGGCCCCGGCGCGTCTGCGGCCGTCTGGTTCGAGCTGGCCTGCCGTCTGGCCTAGCGGAACGCCTAGCGGACAATCTCGGTGATGGCCGGCAGGATCTGCCCGCGGACCTCGCCCAGGCCGATGCGGGTCCCGTCCGGCCCCGGCGCCGTGGCCGTGATGCTGACCTCGTCGCCGTCCTCCAGCCAGGCCCGGACCGTGCCGTCGGCCAGCGTCACCGGCTCGGTGCCGTTCCGGCTCAGCTCCAGCAGGCTGCCGCGCTCGCCCGGGTCCCGCCCGCTGACCGTGCCCGAGGCGTACAGGTCGCCGGTCCGCAGCGCCGCGCCGCCGGCCGTCAGGTGGGCCAGCAGCTGGGCCGGGCTCCAGTGCACGGCCGCGTACGGCGGCCGGGACACCAGCTGCCGGTTGATCCGCACCTCGAGCCGGATGTCCAGCCCCCAGTCCTCCGACTCGGTCAGGTACGCCGCCAGGGCGCTGTCCCGCGACGGCGGCCGGACCCGGGCGTGCTCCAGCGCCGCCAGCGGCGTGATCCAGGGCGAGATCGTGGTGCCGAACGACTTCCCCGCGAACGGCCCGAGGGGGATCGACTCGAACGCCTGCAGATCGCGGGCGGACCAGTCGTTGACCAGGCACACCCCGAACACGTGCTCGGCGAAGCGGCTTACCGCCACCGGCTCGCTCAGTACCGTCTCGGCCCCGACCACGAACCCGACCTCGGCCTCGAAGTCCAGCCGCGCCGTCGGCCCGAACGCGGGCTCCGCGGCGGGACCGGAGCCGCTCCGCAGGGCCTGGCCGCACGGCCGCCGGATGGCGGTGCCCGACGGCACCACGCTGCCTGCCCGGCCGTGGTAGGCGGCGGGCTGGTGCAGCCAGCTGGGCGGCAGCGGGTCGTCACCGGGCCGCAGCATGGCGCCCAGGCTCTGGACGCTCTCGCGCGAGGAGTAGAAGTCCACGAAGTCGGCGACGGTGAACGGCAGCCGCAGGTCGGCGTCGGCCACCGGGGTCAGCAGGTCCTCGACCGCCTCGCGGTACCGGTCCTGCGTGAGCCAGGCGGTGATCTCGGCCCGGACGTCCGCCCACGCGCCGTCGCCCTCGGCCAGGAACGGGTCGAGCATGCCGTCGCGGAACTGCGCGGCCCGGCCCGGCAGCAGCCGCTCGGTGGCCGTGGTCAGGTCCAGGACCCGGTCGCCGACCCGCACCCCGACCCGGTGGAAGGAGGCGTGCTGGCGCGTGCTGAACGAGGCGTACGGCAGGGCCGCGAGGCTGAACGGGTGGCCCGGATCGAGGTCAAGCCAGGCTGCGGCGGCCACAGGCATGGGGCGACGCTACCAGCCCGTGCCACGCGCCGGGCGGCCGCCGCGCCCATGTAGCTTGACGTCAAGATAAGTGAGTCATTAAGCTAGGCCCGACAGATAGCTTGATGT
Organism: Streptosporangiaceae bacterium; assembly: GCA_036501025.1. Taxonomy (GTDB): domain Bacteria; phylum Actinomycetota; class Actinomycetes; order Streptosporangiales; family Streptosporangiaceae; genus DASUBV01. The sequence goes on along the minus strand of DASYBB010000044.1, from coordinate 40,012 downwards.
CAAGATAATTCGAAACGGGGCCGCGCGGCGCCCGGCCGGCCCGCAGTCGGCGGCCGTAGCGGGAGGCGCGCGACGGATGCACCTCTCGGCTGCGGGAAGATGCACATGTGGCGGGTTGCGATGGAGCCCCGCAGGACGCCCAGGAGGCGAGCACCCATGACCGCGAACAGCTTCGGCAGCAAAGCCGCTCTCGACGTGGCCGGGACCAGCTACGAGATACACCGGCTGGACGCCGTGCCGGGGGCGGCCACCCTGCCGTTCAGCCTCAAGATCCTGCTCGAGAACCTGCTGCGGGCCGAGGACGGCGTGAACGTCACGGCGGCCCACATCCGCGCCGTGGGGGAGTGGGACCCGGCGGCCGACCCGGACATCGAGATCCCGTTCAGCCCCGCGCGGGTCATCATGCAGGACCTGACCGGCGTCCCGGCGGTGGTGGACCTGGCCGCGATGCGCGAGGCCATGGCGGCCCTGGGCGGCGACGCCGGGAAGATCAACCCGCTGGTCCCGGCCGAGCTGGTGATCGACCACTCGGTGGTCGCTGACGTGTTCGGCCGGCCCGACGCCTTCGACCGGAACGTGGCCCTGGAGTTCCAGCGCAACCGGGAGCGGTTCGCGTTCCTGCGCTGGGGCCAGGAGGCGCTGCGCCAGTTCAAGGTCGTCCCGCCGGGGACCGGCATCGTGCACCAGGTCAACATCGAGTTCCTGGCCCGCATCGTGATGACCTCGGCCGCGGACGGGGTCACCGCCGCCTTCCCCGACACCTGCGTCGGGACCGACTCCCACACCACCATGCAGAACGGCCTCGGCGTGCTCGGCTGGGGCGTCGGCGGGATCGAGGCCGAGGCGGCCATGCTGGGCCAGCCGGTGTCGATGCTCATCCCGCGGGTGGTCGGGTTCAAGCTGAGCGGCGAGCTGCCCGCCGGGACGACCGCCACCGACCTGGTCCTGACCATCACCGAGCTGCTGCGCAAGCACGGCGTGGTCGGCAAGTTCGTGGAGTTCTACGGTGACGGCGTGGCCGCCGTCCCGGTCGCGAACCGGGCCACCATCGGGAACATGAGCCCCGAGTTCGGCTCCACCTGCGCGATCTTCCCGATCGACGAGGAGACGCTGACCTACCTGCGGCTGACCGGCCGCCCGGCCGAGCAGGTCGCGCTGGTCGAGGCCTACGCCAAGGAGCAGGGGCTGTGGCACGACCCGTCCCGGCCGGCCCGCTACTCCGAGGAGCTCGAGCTCGACCTGTCGACCGTGGTGCCGTCCCTGGCCGGCCCCAAGCGGCCCCAGGACCGGGTGGCGCTGTCCGGCGCCAAGGCCGCGTTCCGCGACGCCCTCGGCGCCTACGTCCCGGAGTCCGCCCTCGACGACGACCTGGCCAACACGTTCCCGGCGTCCGACCCGGTGGCCGCCGAGCAGGCCGGGGAGAACGGCCAGCACGACATCGCGGCGGTCGCCGCGGCCAGCACGGGCCGCCGGGCCTCCCGCCCGACCCCGGTGACCCTGGAGGACGGCACCCAGACCGAGGTCGACCACGGCGCGGTCGTCATCGCGGCCATCACCTCCTGCACCAACACCTCCAACCCGTCGGTCATGATCGGCGCGGCCCTGCTGGCCCGCAAGGCGGTCGAGGCCGGCCTGGAGCGCAAGCCCTGGGTCAAGACCACCCTGGCGCCCGGCTCGAAGGTCGTCATGGACTACTACGAGCGGGCCGGGCTGACCCCCTACCTGGAGAAGCTCGGCTTCAACCTGGTCGGCTACGGCTGCACGACCTGCATCGGCAACTCCGGCCCGCTGCCCGAGGCGGTCAGCGCGGCCGTCAACGACGCCGACCTGGCCGTGGTATCGGTGCTGTCGGGCAACCGGAACTTCGAGGGCCGGATCAACCCCGACGTGAAGATGAACTACCTGGCCTCGCCGCCGCTGGTGGTCGCCTACGCCCTGGCCGGGACCATGGACCTGGACCTGACCACCGAGCCGATCGGCACCGGGTCGAGCGGGCAGCCGGTCTACCTGGCCGACCTGTGGCCGAGCGCGGCCGAGGTCGACGAGGTGATCCGGACGGCCGTCGCGGCGGAGATGTTCACCCGCGACTACGCCAGCGTGTTCGCCGGCGACGACAACTGGCAGGAGCTCGACGTGCCCGGCGGGGACACCTTCGCCTGGGCGCCCGACTCCACCTACGTCCGGCGGCCCCCGTACTTCGACGGGATGCCGGCCACGCCCGAGCCGGTGACCGACGTGCACGGCGCCCGGGTGCTGGCCGTGCTCGGCGACTCGGTGACCACCGACCACATCTCGCCGGCCGGCGCCATCAAGAACGACAGCCCGGCCGGGAAGTACCTGACCGAGCACGGCGTGGAGCGGCGCGACTTCAACAGCTACGGCTCGCGGCGCGGCAACCACGAGGTCATGATCCGCGGCACGTTCGCCAACATCCGGCTGCGCAACCAGCTCGCCCCCGGTACCGAGGGCGGCTTCACGACCAAGCTGCCCGAGGGCACCCCGACCACGATCTACGACGCATCCCGCGAGTACATCGCGGCCGGCACCCCGCTGGTCATCCTCGGCGGCAAGGAGTACGGCTCCGGCTCATCCCGGGACTGGGCGGCCAAGGGCACCGCGCTGCTCGGCGTGCGGGCCGTGCTCGTGGAGTCCTTCGAGCGGATCCACCGGTCGAACCTCATCGGGATGGGCGTCCTGCCCCTGCAGTACCTTCCCGGCCAGAACGCGGAGTCCCTGGGACTGTCCGGCCATGAGGTCTACGACATCACCGGGATCGAGGCCATGAACACCGGGGACGTGCCCCGGGAGGTCACCGTGAAGGCCGGTGACAAGGAGTTCCGGGCCGTCGTCCGGATCGACACGCCCGGCGAGGCCGAGTACTACCGCCACGGCGGCATCATGCAGTTCGTGCTGCGGTCGCTCAAGGGCTGAGGGGTTGCCTTAGCGCTGGATGGCGGCCGCGTAGGGGCGGGGCGCGCGGGTCAGCCACTGCCAGAGGGTGCGGCGGGGCGGGCGCGCGGTGATGTTGCCGCTGCGCACCCGGCCGGCCAGCTCGATGCGGAGCAGCTCCGGCCCGGCGGTGCCCCACGGGGCGCGGACCTTCACGTTGCCGCTGCCGATGGTCACGTCGTCGGCGTCGACGACGATGCCCGGCTTGGTGATCAGCGTGAGGTTGCCGCTGCGGACCTCGGCGTCGATCCGCAGGGTCCGCGCGGTCAGCACCGCGTCGGTGAAGTCCAGCTTGATGTTCCCGCTGGTCACGTTGCACTCCATCCGCTGGGGCACCACCCAGCGGCCCTCCCGGTGGGCGTTCCCGCTGGTCACCTTCATCCGGATGAGCTCGCGCGGCTCCGGCGCGGCGCCGGGGGCCGCGATCGGGCCCGCGCCCGGCGCGGCCGGCAGGTCCGCGGTCAGCGCGGCCAGCTCGCTGTAGGTGCGGGCGGTCAGCGCCAGCTCCAGCCGCTCGTCCAGCTCCTCGGCCGTCAGCCGGCCGTCGCCGGCGGCGACCCGGAGCAGCTCGACCACCACGTCCCGGTCGGTGTGCGAGGCGCGCAGCTCACCCCGCCCGACGGGACCCGCCGGGACGCCGGAGGAGCCGGGCGGGCCGGCCGGCGACACTTCACCTGTCATGGCCCCATACTGTAAGGCCCCTGCGGACCGGGACCTAGACTTCGTCCAGTGCGTGCGCAAATAGGCAGGTCATCCTCCCGTCAGCCGGGTCCCCCTGGCGCGGGCCGCGGCGCTCCCAAGATCGCCGCGGGAGCGGGGGCCGGCCTGCTGCTGGCCGGCATCCTGGCCCTGGCCGCCAACATGCGGACGGCGATCACCAGCTTGCCGCCTCTGTTCCCACAGTTGCACGGCACGCTGCACCTGTCCACGGCCGGGCAGGCCGTGCTGGCCGCCATCCCGGTCCTGTGCTTCGGCGTCTTCTCCGGGTCCGGCGCGCCGCTGGCCCGCCGCTTCGGCGAGGAGCGCGTGCTCGGGGCGGCCCTGGTCGCGCTGGCCGCCGGCCTGCTGGTGCGGGCCGCCGCGCCCGGCGCCCTGCTGTTCCCCGGCACGATCATCGCGGGCGGCTCGATCGCGCTGCTCAACGTGCTGACCCCCAGCCTGGTCAAGCGGCGCCAGCCGCAGCGGGCCGGCCTGCTCATCGGCCTGTACCTGCTGTCGCTGTCGGCCGGGGCCGTGGTCGCCTCGGAGATCGCGGTGCCGATCTTCCAGGGCACCGGCGGCGGGACCGGCTCGATCCGGCTCACCCTCGGCCTGTGGGCCGTCCCCGCCCTGCTCGCGGCGGCCGTGTGGAGCCCGCAGCTCCGCTTCCGGACGCTGCCGCTGAATGCCCGGGGGGACAGCCCCCCGGAACCCGCCGGCCCGGCGGGCGGCCCGGCAGCGGCGCCCGCCGCCGGGGCCGCGAGCACCCAGGTTCCTGCCGCCCGCCCGCCCGCCGCGGCGCTGCGGCGCAGCGCCCTGGCCTGGCAGGTGACGGCCTTCATGGGCCTGCAGAGCCTCAGTTACTACGCCACGCTGTCCTGGTTCCCGACCCTGTTCCAGGACCGCGGGGCCAGCGCCGTGCACGCGGGCACGCTGCTGGCCATCATGGGCGCGGGCAACGCCGTGACCGCGCTGGGCGTGCCGGCCCTGGCCCACCGCCTCAAGGACCAGCGGCTGCTGTCCGCCGTCTGGATGGTCGTCACCGCCGTCGGGCTGGCCGGCTCGGCGTTCGCCCCCCTCGGCGCGGCGGCCGCGTTCATGCTCCTGCTCGGCTTCGGGCAGGGGGCGTCCCTCGGCCTCGGGATCTTCTACACCGTGGCCCGGGCGCCGGATCCGGTCACCTCGGCATCGCTGTCGGGCTTCGCCCAGAGCCTGGGCTACCTGGTGGCCAGTGCCGGGCCGCTGCTGCTGGGCTTCCTGCACACCGCGACCGGGGGGTGGGATATCCCGGTCTGGGTGCTTCTGGGCGTCGTCGCGCTGCAGCTGGTCAGCGGCTGCCTGGCCGGGCGGGACGCCGTCGTCCCCCCGGTGGCCCGGGCGGCCTGATGTCCCGCCCGCGGGCGCCGCGCCCGCTCAGGCGAACGGTCAGGTCACGCGGGCCAGGTGACGCGGGGGTCAGGGTGCGCGTCGCGTCCGGCGCCGGTCCCGAAATACACTCGACGGGTTCCGCCTGCCGACCACGAGGGAGCGCCAGGTGACACTGCTGGAGAACATTCGCGGGCCGCGGGACCTGAAGGATCTGCGGGCGGAGGACCTGCCGAGGCTGTCGGCCGAGATCCGGGACGTCCTGATCCAGACCGTCTCCCGCACGGGCGGCCACCTGGGGCCGAACCTGGGCGTGGTCGAGCTGACCATGGCGCTGCACCGGGTCTTCGACTCGCCGGCCGACCGGATCGTGTTCGACACCGGTCACCAGTCCTACGTGCACAAGCTCCTGACCGGCCGGTACGGCCGGTTCGACACGCTGCGCCAGCGGGGCGGGCTCTCTGGCTACCCCAGCCGGGCCGAGTCCGAGCACGACGTGATCGAGAACTCGCACGCGTCCACCAGCCTGTCCTACGCCGACGGCCTGGCCAAGGCCTACCAGATCCGCGGCGAGACCGACCGCTGCGTCGTGGCCGTCATCGGGGACGGCGCGCTGACCGGCGGGATGGCCTGGGAGGCGCTGAACAACATCGCCGGGGCCAAGGACCGCCGGGTGGTCATCGTCGTCAACGACAACGGCCGCTCCTACCAGCCGACCATCGGCGGGCTGGCCGACCACCTGGCCACCGTGCGGACCTCGCAGCGCTACGAGCAGGTGCTCGACTACATCAAGACCACGCTGACCCACGCGCCGCTGTTCGGGTCGCCGCTGTTCGAGACCCTGCACGGCATCAAGAAGGGCATCAAGGACGTCCTGCAGCCCCAGGTCCTGTTCGAGGACCTCGGGCTGAAGTACCTCGGCCCGGTCGACGGGCACGACGAGCAGGCCGTCGAGTACGTCCTGGCCCGCGCGCGCGACTTCGGCGGGCCGGTCCTGGTCCACGTCATCACCCGCAAGGGCTTCGGCTACCCGCTGGCCGAGCAGAACGACGAGGACTGCCTGCACCAGGTCGGGCCGGCGGCCAAGCCCGCCGCGACCCCGGCCCCGGCCGCGGCACCGGCGGCGCCGCCCCGGCCGTGGACGCGGATCTTCGCCACCGAGCTGGCCGCGATCGGCACGGCCCGGCCCGACGTGGTCGCGGTCACCGCCGCCATGCTGCACCCCACCGGCCTGGACGCGTTCGCGGCCGCCTGCCCGGACCGCGTGTTCGACGTCGGCATCGCCGAGCAGCACGCCGTGACCAGCGCCGCGGGCCTGGCCATGGGCGGCCTGCACCCCGTCGTGGCGATCTACTCCACGTTCCTGAACCGGGCCTTCGACCAGGTCATGATGGACGTCGCCATGCACAAGCTGCCGGTCACGTTCGTGCTGGACCGGGCCGGGGTGACCGGGCCGGACGGCGCCAGCCACCACGGCATGTGGGACCTGTCGCTGCTCCAGCTGGTGCCCGGCATGCGCGTGGCCGTGCCCCGCGACGGCACCCGGCTCACCGAGCTGCTGCGCGAGGCGCTGGCCGTCACCGGCGGCCCGACCGCGCTGCGCTTCTCGCGCGGCAACGCCCCCGCGGACCTGCCGGCCGTGGGCCAGCTGGGCTCGATGGACGTGCTCCGCGCCGCCGCGGGCGACGCCCGCGACGTGCTGCTGGTCGGGGTCGGGTCGATGGCCGGGACGTGCGCCGAGGTCGCCGACCGGCTGGCCGACCAGGGCATCGGGGTGACCGTGGTCGACCCGCGCTGGGTCCAGCCGCTCGACCCCGCGCTGGCCGCCGAGGCCGCCCGCTGGAAGCTCGTGGTCACCGTCGAGGACAGCGGCGAGCGCGGGGGAGTGGGCGACGCGGTGGCCCGGCTGCTGCGCGATCACGACGTGGAGACGCCGGTGCGGACGTTCGGCATCGCCCAGCAGTTCCTGGAGCACGGCGAGCGCGCCGAGCTGCTGGACGAGCTGGGGCTCACCCCGCAGCAGCTGGCCCGGGTCATCACCGAGACCGTCGCGCGCCGCACGCCCGAGCTGGAGCCCGAGCGGCAGGCCTGACCCCCGCACCGGGGCCAGTGGGGCAGAATCGGCATTATGCAGACTCTTGACGTAGCGGTCGTCGGTTCCGGTCCCGCGGGTCTCTACACCGCCGAGGCGCTGATCAAGCAGGCCGCCGCGCTCGACGTCCCGTTCGCGGTCCACGTCGACGTGCTCGACCGGCTGCCGACCCCCTACGGCCTGGTGCGCTACGGCGTCGCCCCGGACCACAAGTCGATCAAGTCGATCGCCGAGTACCTGCGCGGCGTGCTGGAGCATGACCGGGTCCACTTCATCGGCGGCGTGCACCTGGGCGACGACGTGACCCGCGAGGACCTGCTGAGCAGCTACGACGCCGTGGTCTACGCGACCGGGGCGATGCGCGACCGGCAGCTCGGCGTGCCCGGCGAGGACCTGCCCGGCAGCGTCGCCGCCACCGACTTCGTCAACTGGTACTGCGGCCACCCGGACGTCGACCCGGTCGCGTTCAGCCTGGACGCGGAGTCCGTCGCCGTGATCGGCGTCGGCAACGTCGCGGTGGACGTGGCCCGGATCCTGGTCCGCCGCCCCGAGGAGCTGCGCGAGACCGACGTCTCGCAGCCCGTGCTCGACGCGCTGACTGCCAGCAAGGTCCGCGAGGTGCACATGATCGGCCGGCGCGGCCCCGCGCAGGCCAAGTTCACGACCAAGGAGCTGCGCGAGCTCGGCGAGCTGGCCGACGTGGACGTGGTCGTCGGCCACGGCGAGGCCGACCTGGACGCCTTCGACCCGACCGGCGAGAGCGCCCGGCTGGCCACCAGCGACCGGCACGTGCGCGGCAATTACACCGTCATCTCCGGCTGGGCCGGCCGCGGGCCGGCCGGTGCCCGGCGCCGGCTGACCATCCGCTTCTGGCTGCGGCCCACCGAGCTGCTCGGGACCGACAAGGTCACCGGCCTGACCCTGGAGCGGACCCGCCTCGACGAGTCCGGCCGCATGACCGGCACCGGCGAGCTGGAGACCCTCGACGCCCAGCTCGTGCTGCGCAGCGTCGGCTACCAGAGCGTCCCGCTGGCCGGCCTGCCGTTCGACGCGCAGTCCCACACGGTGCCCAACGCGGCGGGCCGGGTCCTCGGCGCTGACGGCCAGCCGCTGCCCGGCGAGTACGTCGCCGGCTGGCTCAAGCGCGGCCCGACCGGCGTGATCGGCACCAACAAGTCCGACGCCGCCGAGACCGTCCGCTCCCTCCTCGCCGACCTGGCCGGCGGCCCCGGCCCCGGCGACGTCCAGCTGCCCCGCCCCGGCCTCCTCCGCCTCCCGCGCAGCTCCGCCCCCGAGCCCGCCGAGGCCGCCGCAGGCGGCGAGCCCGGAGCTGCCGCCCCGGAGCTGGGCCGCCTCCGCACCCTGCTCACCCAGCGCGGCCTGGCGCACGTCAGCTACGCCGACTGGCTCCGCATCGAGCTGGCCGAGAAGGAACTCGCCGCCGCCCTCGGCCGCGGCGCCCGCGTCAAGCTCGGCAGCCGCGCCGACCTCCACCGCGCCTGCGGCCTCCTCCCCCCCGACCTCGACTAACCCCCGCCCCGCTCCGCTGGTTTCCATGATCGTGGGGACTATTCCGGCGTATATGCGGAATAACCCCCACGATCATGAACGAGTGCCGGGGGCGGGGCCGGTGGCGCGGGTGAGACGGGCGGCCAGGGCCTGGATGCGGATGATGAGCTCGGGGGGCTCCAGGATCGTGATGTCGGCGGTGAGGCGGGCCAGGTGGAAGGCCATGCCGTCGAGCGAGTCCGCCCCGGTGACCAGCACGCAGCGGTCCGGGCCGTCGGCGGTCAGCACCGCGGTGGTGGGCGGGACCTCCTCGGCGACATCCTGAATCGGCGCGTGGACCAGGACCCGCGCGCGGAACCGGTACTGCGCGGTGGTCACCGAGTTCGCCACGAACGCGGCCGCGTCCGGCGGATCCACCCGGCTGAACCGGGCGCCCGTCGGGGCCGGGCCGCCGATCCGGTCGACCCGGAACGTCCGCCAGTCGTCGCGGCCGGTGTCGCGGGCCAGCAGGTACCAGCGGTAGCCGGCCTGGACCAGGCGGTAGGGCTCGGCCTTGCGGCGGGTCTCAGTGCCGTCCCGGCTGACGTAGCGGAACGACAGGACCTCGCGGCTGCGGCAGGCCCGGGCCAGCGTGGTCAGCAGGTCCGGGTCGACGGTGGCCGCCGGGCGGGGCAGGGCCACGGTGGCCTGCCGCAGCGCGGCCGCGGCATCGCGCAGCCGGGCCGGCAGCACCTGCTCCAGCTTGGCCAGGGCGCGCAGCGACGTCTCGGCGATGCCGGTCACCGACTGGCTGGCCGCGGTGCGCAGGCTGACCGCGACCGCGACGGCCTCCTCGTCGTCCAGCAGCAGCGGCGGCAGCGCGGCGCCGGCCCCGAGCCGGTAGCCGCCCGCCACGCCCGGCGTCGCCGCCACCGGGTAGCCCAGGTCACGCAGCCGCTGCACGTCCCGCCGCAGCGTCCGCGGGGTGATCTCCAGCCGCCGGGCCAGCTCCGGCCCGGCCCAGTCCGGCCGGGCCTGCAGCAGCGAGAGCAGCCGCAGCAGCCGCGCCGAGGTTTCCCGCATAACTTCGCAGTGTGGCACCAATTGCGGACCGTAGTTGTCCGCAAGCCCGGCTAGCGTGCGGTCATGGACCTGGACTGGAACTTCATGCTGGTCGATCAGCTCGACTGGCTCTGGCGCAACCAGACGCGGCCCCGGCTGGCCGGGATGACCGACGCGGAGTACTTCGACGAGCCCGTGGCGGGCTGCTGGAGCCTCCGGCCGAAGGGCACCAGCAGCGCGCCGATCTCGGTCGGCGGCGGCGACTACGCCCTGGACTTCGGCTTCCCGCCGCCGGACCCGCCGCCGGTCACGACCATCGCCTGGCGGCTGGCCCACGTGATCGTCGGCGTGTTCGGCTCCCGCGTGGCGTCGCACTTCGGCGGCCCGCCCGTGGCCTGGGACACCTTCGCCTACGCGGAGACGGCCGACGCCGCCCTGGCCCAGCTGGACGCGGGCTACGCGGCCTGGACCGCCGGGGTGCGCGGCCTGGGCGCCGGCGGCCTGGCCCGGCGCTGCGGCCCGGCCGAGGGCCAGTTCGCGGAGGCGTCCCTGGGTGACCTGGTCCTGCACATCAACAAGGAGGTCATCCATCACCTGGCCGAGGTCTGCCTGCTGCGCGACCTGTACCGCGCGCGGGGGTGAGCGGCATGCCGATCGACTTCCAGGTCACCGTGGACGCGGCCCGGCCGCACGACCTGGCCGACTGGTGGGCGCAGGCCCTCGGGTGGGAGATCGAGCCGGTCGACGCGAGTTTCGTCCGGAAAATGATCGCCGAGGGACACGCCACCCCTGACGAAACGCTGGTCCATCACGGCGCCCTCGTCTGGGCCGCCGGGGCCGCCATCGTTCATCCCGACGGCCCGGCCAGCGGCCGCAGCCGCGTGCTCTTCCAGGCCGTCCCCGACGAGAAGACGACCAAGAACCGGGTGCACCTGGACCTGAGGCCCGGCCCGGAGGGGGCCGAGGCGACGGTGGCCCGGCTGGCCGCCGCCGGCGCGACGGAGCTGCACCGGGGCCAGCAGGGGCCGCTGCGGTGGGTCACGATGGCCGACCCCGAGGGCAACGAGTTCTGCGTCGGCTGAGCGCGGCTACCCGGCAGCGGCCAGCGACTTGAGCAGGGCGCGGGTCCGCGGCCGGTCGGCGCCCTGGGCGAACTCGACGGCCACGAAATCGGTCACCCCCGCGTCGGCCAGCGCCGCGAGCTGCGCCGCGACCGCGTCCTCGGAGCCGGCCACCGCCACGTCGCCGGGGCCGGCGGCGCCCTCCCGGTCGAGCATGGCCCGGTAGGACGGCAGCTGGCCGTAGATCGCCAGGCCCTGGTTGGCGGCGGCCCGGGCCGCCGCGGCGTCGTCGGTGACGCAGACCGGGAGCTGGCAGACGACCCGCGGGCCCGGCCGGCCGGCCGCCTGCGCGGCGGCGGTGATGGCCGGCACGATGTAGTCGCGGACGGTGGCCGGGCCGGTCATCCACAAGATGGTCCCGTCGGCGCGCTGGCCGGCCAGCCGGAGCATCTGCGGCGCCATGGCGGCCAGCAGGACCGGCGGCCGCGCGCTGGCCGGCTGGGCCGGCCGCGGCGTGGACAGGCCGACGTGGGCGCGGACCGTCTCCCCGTCGAAGGCGGCGGCCCGGCCGTCCAGGAGCGGCAGCAGCACCGACAGGTAGTCGCTCATGTGCCGGGCCGGGCGGTCGAAGCTGTAGCCGAACATGTCCTCGATGACGATCTTGTGCGACAGCCCGATGCCCAGCGCCAGGCGGCCCTCCAGGGCCAGCGCCACGGTCAGCGCCTGCTGGGCCAGGGCGGCCGGGTGCCGCGGGTAGGTCGGCACGACCGCCGTGCCCAGCTCGATGCCGCCGGTCCCGCGCCCGGCCACGGCCAGGGCCGTCAGCGCGTCCAGCCCGAAGATGTTCAGCAGCCAGGCCGAGGCGAACCCGTCGTCGGCGGCCCGCCGGATCTCATCGCCTAGCTCGTCCAGGGCGCCGGATCCCGCCGGATCGCCCAGTGAGATGCCGATCCGCATGGCGCGGCTCCGTTTCGCCGGGTCTTCGCTCACCTGATCACGGGACAGTTTGTCCTCCTGGGGAGGGTTTCGCCTACCTGATCATGGGAATTCATCCGGCCGTCACCAACTGCTTGCCTGGCCGGCGTCTTTGCGCGCCCCTATCGGTGGGGACAATAAGGACATGGAATCTGGGCGTAACGGAAGCGGACGAGAGGCGGGCGCGACGGCGCGCCGGCCACGGGACAGCGAGCGGGCCGCGGCCGAGCAGGAAGCCGCGGAGCGCACGCGGCAGCACGCCCAGGCGGCGACCCGGGCGCGGGCCCGGGCGGCGGAGCGGGACCGGCGGCGCGCCGAGCGCCCGGCGGGGACGGCGACCGCCGTGGCCGAGCGGGAGGGCACCGCCCGGACCGGGGCGCCGGACGTGCCGGAGGCGGGCGAGCTGCCGCCGGGCCGGTACCTGGACCGCGAGGAAAGCTGGCTGCGGTTCGACCAGCGGGTGCTGGAGCTGGCTGAGGACCCCGAGATCCCGCTGCTGGAGCGGGTCCGGTTCGAGTCGATCTTCGCCAGCGGGATGGACGAGTTCTTCATGGTCCGGGTGGCCGGGCGGATCCGGCGGATGGCCACCGGGCTGCCCGTCGAGATGGCCAGCGGCCGGCCGTCGGACGAGATCCTGCAGATCACCTTCGACATGGCCCGGGACCTGATGGCGCGGCACGCGCGCTGCTACGCCGAGATGCTGCAGCCCGCCCTGGCCGAGGCCGGGATCGAGATCCTGCGCTGGAAGGAGCTGACCGACCCCGAGCAGGCCAGCATCCACCAGCTGTTCAAGGACCGGATCTACCCGGTGCTGACCCCGCTCGTGGTCGACCCGTCGCACCCGTTCCCGTACATCTCCAACCTGTCGCTCAGCCTCGCGGTGATGATCGCCGACCCGGCTACCGGGGCGACCCTGTTCGCCCGGGTGAAGGTGCCGCCGCTGCTGCCCCGGTTCCTGCGGGTCGGGCCGAACCGGTTCGTGCCGCTGGAGGACGTGATCGCGGCCCACCTCGGCGACCTGTTCGTCGGGATGGACGTGCTGGAGCACCACGCGTTCCGGATCACCCGGATCCGCGACCTGGAGATCGACGAGGACGTCACCGAGAACCTGCTCCAGTCGCTGGAGAAGGAGCTGATGCGGCGCCGGTTCGAGCCGGCCGTCCGGATCGAGGTCGAGGAGTCCATGTCGGAGGACGTGCTCGACCGGCTGGTCACCGAGCTCGGGGTGGACGAGCGGGCCGTCTACCGGCTGCCGGGGCCGCTGGACCTGTCCGGCCTGTCGGCCATCGCCGACCTGGACATGCGGCACCTGAAGTACCCGACGTTCGTCCCGTCCGAGAGCGCGCTGCCGCACGACCGCAGCGTGTTCGCCGCCATGCGCGAGCGCGACATCCTGGTCCACCACCCCTACGACTCGTTCACCGCCAGCACCCAGCGCCTGGTCGTGTCGGCGGCCGCGGACCCGACCGTGCTGGCCATCAAGCAGACCCTGTACCGGACCAGCGGCGACTCGGAGATCGTCGACGCGCTCATCGACGCGGCCGAGGCGGGCAAGCAGGTCGTGGTCGTCGTCGAGATCAAGGCTCGCGGCGACGAGCGGGCCAACATCGCCTGGGCGCGCAAGCTGGAGGAGGCGGGCTGCCACGTCGTGTACGGCTTCGTCGGCCTGAAGACGCACTGCAAGATGGCCCTGGTCGTCCGGGAGCAGCCCGACGGGTCGCTGCGGCGCTACTGCCACATCGGGACCGGCAACTACCATCCCAAGACCGCCCGGCTGTATGAGGACTTCGGGCTGCTGACCGCCGACCCGACGGTGGGCGAGGACATCACCGACCTGTTCAACCACCTCACCGGCTACAGCCGGCCGCCCGACTACCGGCGGCTGCTGGTTGCCCCGGCCGGGGTGCGCTCGGGCCTCATCGAGCAGATCGAGGCCCAGGCCGAGCTGGCCCGGGCCGGCCAGCCGGCCCGGATCCAGCTCAAGTGCAACTCGCTCATCGACGAGGCCATGATCGACGCGCTCTACCGCGCGTCGAACGACGGCGTGCCGATTGACCTGTGGATCCGCGGGATCTGCGCGCTGCGGCCCGGCCTGAAGGGCATGTCGGAGAACATCCGCGTCCGCAGCATCGTCGGCCGGTTCCTGGAGCACTCGCGCATCTACGCGTTCGGCACCGGCGAGCCGGACGCGCCCGGCGACGTCTGGATTGGCAGCGCCGACCTGATGCACCGGAACCTGGACCGGCGGGTCGAGCTGCTGATCCGGGTCACCGACCCCGGCCAGCGGGCGGAGCTGCGCGGCCTGATCAACCTGGCCATGGACCCCGGCACCGCGGCCTGGTGGCTGGCCGGGGACGGCAGTTACACCCGGCACCACCTCGACGCCGACGGCCACCCTCTCAACGACCTGCAGGACATGCTGATCCGCGCCCGGCAGGGCCGAGCGGCCGATGGCTGACCGCCTGGCCGCCGACGAGATCCGAGCCGCCGGCGCCGTGGTGTGGCGGGACGGGCCCGCCGGAATCCAGATCGCGGTGGTGCACCGGCCCAAGTACGACGACTGGACGCTGCCCAAGGGCAAGTCCGAGCCCGGCGAGCACGTCCTGCTGACGGCCGTCCGGGAGGTGGCGGAGGAGACCGGCCAGCTGGTCACGCTCGGGCGGCGGCTCAGCCCGTCCTACTACAAGGTCGACGGGCGGCCCAAGCGCGTCGACTACTGGGCGGGCCGCGCCGCCGACCCGGCGGCCCCGTTCGTGCCCGGCCGCGAGGTCGACGAGCTGGCCTGGCTGACGATGGCCGCGGCGGCCGGGCGGCTGACCTACGAGCGCGACGTGGAGGTGCTGGCCGAGTTCGCCGGCGGCCCGGCGCTGACCGTGCCGGTGATCATGCTCCGGCACGCCTCGGCCGGGAGCCGGTCAGCCTGGGCCGGCGCGGACCTGGCCCGCCCGCTGGACGCGCGCGGCGCCGCCCACGCCGACATGCTGGCCCGGCTGCTGCCCTGCTTCGGCGTCGGCCGCGTGATCAGCTCGGCCGCCGAGCGCTGCGTGGCGACCGTCCGCCCGTTCGCGGCGCTGGCCGGGGCGAAGATCGAGATCGAGCCGCTGTTCACGGTCGGCGTCCAGGCCCCGCCGGATGCGGTCACGCTGAAGGCGGCGGCGCTGGCGACGGAGGATGCCCCGGTGGTGGTGTGCGCGCACCGGGAGAACCTGCCGCTGCTGCTGGCCGCGGTCTGCGCTCGGCTCGACGCACGGCCGCCGGGCGGGCGGGGGCTGCGGAAGGGCCGGTTCTGGGTGCTGCACGTGGCGGCCGGGGGACTCCTGGCCGGCGCCGAGCGCCACCATCCGGGAGTCACGTGAGGGAGGCGGGCTGAGGCGTGCCCGGGAGGGTCAGTCGGCGGGCGGGCTGAGGCCGGCCCGGAGCGGGTCAGTCGGCGGGCGGGCTGGCAGGGACCCAGTCCAGGGTGGGCGGGAGCGAGCCTTCCAGGATCAGCAGCCAGCGCTTGACCTCCGGGCCGGCCCCGCCGCTGTAGCCGCCCAGGCCGTCGCTGGCCACCACCCGGTGGCAGGGCACGATCACCGGGATCGGGTTCGAGCCCATGATCTGGCCCACCGCCCGGGCCGGGATGACGTCCGTGCTGGCCGGGATCCCGGCCCGGCCGGCCAGGCTCCCGTAGGTGACCGTCTCGCCGTACCCGACATCGTCGTAGAGGAGCCCGAGCACCTGCCGCTGGGCCGGGCCGAACCCGCTCCAGTCGATCGGCAGGTCGAACTCCTTCCGCTGGCCGCTGAAGTACTCGGCCAGCTGGCGGCGGGCGTCGCGCGCGGCCGGACTCGGCGTGGTGGCCGGCGTGGTGCTCGCTGCCGGGGTCGCCGGGGCGCCTCCTGCCGGGGTGGCCCCGGCGGGGGGCGCGCCGAAGCGCACCTCGGCCACTCCGGCGTCGCCGCAGGCGACCGAGACCGGGCCGACCGGGGTGTCGATTGAGGCCCACTCCAGCGTCATCGTGCTCTCCATCCGGATTCGTCTACCGCGATCATCTCAGGAGGTACTGACAATCTGGCCGGTCAGGCTCTAAGCGGGGGTGCGCGGCTTAATGGTTCAGTTCGTGTGTCATTTCCGCGATGCGATCCGAACACTCCGGAATGGCATCGTGAGCCGGGGCACGGCTGTGTTTCCAGTGGCGGACGGGGCTGGAATCTGGCGAATCTGGGCTGCCGCGGCGGGGGTGCGCCGCTCGCTGGAATGGCCGGCGGGACTGTCGGAGGGGCGCGATAGGACTGGGGGGTCAGATCGCAACGGCCAGGGAGAGCGCGGATGGCTGAGGACATTGCCCGGGAGGTCGAGGCTGAAGTGGCCTGGCTGTCCCGGCGGCTCACTGAGCCGCATGAGCGGGAGTGCCTGCGGTGCTTCCTGCTTCGCATGATCAACGAGTTCGGCTGTGACGGGACGCACCGGTGGGCCGGCCACTGGCGGGAGGAGCGGGCGCCGCGCGCGACCAAGCTCCTGCGCCGCCTGGCCCAGCTCGGCGGCTGCTGTGACTGCGAGGTCCTGCTGAACGTCTTTCCCGACTACCCCGAGACCGGCACCCCGCTGCCGTGCGCGGGCCAGCCGCAGCCCGGCTCGGCCATGCCCTGCGACCTGCGCGCCCAGCGCAACGCAGCCTGACCCGCGCGGCCTCGGATGAGCATCAGTCTGCGGGAGCCTGGGTCCGCGTGGGCCGGGGGAGCTGCTCGTCACCCTTCTCGAGGACGCGCATCAGCGCCTTCGAGATCGGGACGGCCGTCAGCTCGACCTGCCAGCGCCGGGCACCGTAGCCGATCAGGTCGGCACTCACGGAGCTCGGGTCCGGGTCGGCCGGGGGCAGCCACGACAGGCGGCGGACGGCGTCGGGAGGCAGCAGGTTCTCGGTGGGCAGGCCGTTGGCGTCGGCCAGCGCCGCCACGGCGGCCCGGACCGCGGTCAGCCGCCGGGCGGCCTCGGGATCGCGGTCGGCCCACCGGTGGGCGGGCGGCGGGCCGTCGCTCGGCGGTGCGGACGAGTCCGGCAGCTCCGAGTCGGGGAGCGCCCGCGCCCGGCCGACGGCCGCGGACCAGTCGGCCAGGTGGCGCCGGGCGCCCCGGCCGGTGAAGCCCGTTACCTCGGTGAGCTTCTGCGTCCCGGTCGGGAGCGCCCGGGCGGCCTCGACAATGGCCCGGTCGGGCAGGACCTTGGTCGGCGACAGGTCCCGCTGCTGGGCGATCTTGTCGCGCTCGAGCCACAGCTCGCGGACGATGGCCAGGCCGCGCCGGTTCCGGACCCGGTGGATGCCGGACGTGCGGCGCCACGGGTCGGTGCGGGGCTCGGGCGGGCCGGCCGCGAGCACCGCCGCGAACTCCTCCCGGGCCCAGGTCAGCTTGCCCTGCTCGGTCAGCTGCCCGGCCAGCAGGTCACGCAGCTCGACCAGGACCTCGACATCGAGGGCCGCGTAGCGCAGCCACTCCTCCGGCAGCGGCCGCGTCGACCAGTCCGCCGCCGAGTGGGTTTTCTCCAGCCGCAGGCCCAGCAGTTCCTCGACCAGCGTGGCCAGCCCGACGCGCGGGTAGCCGAGCAGCCGCCCGGCCATCTCCGTGTCGAACACGGTGCGCGGCCGGTAGCCCAGCGCCGCCAGGCACGGGAGGTCCTGGGATGCCGCGTGCAGGACCGCCTCGGTGTCGGCCAGCGCGGCGTCCAGCGTGGACAGGTCCGGGCAGGCCACCGGGTCGATGAGCACGGTGCCCGCGCCATGGCGGCGCAGCTGGACCAGGAAGGCCCGGTGACCGTACCGGAAGCCGGAGGCCCGCTCGGCGTCGACGGCCACGGGCCCCGATCCGGCCCCGAGCGCCGCGACCGCATCGGCCAGCGCCTCCGGCGTCGTCACCAGCGGCGGCAGCCCGTCCCGCGGCTCCAGCAGGGTGATGATCTCCCGCTCGGGAGCCGTGTCGCTATCCGCATTGCCAGTCCCGCCCGCGCCCTCGGCCGCGCCGTCGGCCTCGCCGGGGACGTCGGCCTCGCCTGAGACGTCGGCCTCGCCTGGGATGTCGGGCGTCATGACGGCCGCCTGCTTCCGGCCGGCCGCAGCGCCGAGACCCCCTGGGGCGGCAGCCCGGCCGCCGTGCAGAGCGCGTCGCACCACGCGGCCACGTGCCCGTCCATGGCCGGCTCCGCGGCGTCACCCGCGTCGCCGGACGGGGACCAGGACGCCCGCAGCTCAAAGCCCGTTGACATCGGCTCGTCCTGTTTCGAGCCGAACCCCTCCGTCACCACCCGAGTCACCGTCCCGCTGGTTTGCCCATAGCCCGTGGCCCGTGCGTCCAGCGCCTCCAGCAGCCAGCTCCAGCCCACCTCCGCGATCAGCGGATCAGCCGCGATCTCGGGGTCCAGCTCGGCGCGGACGTAAGCGATGATCCGGAACTGCCCGGCCCAGCCGGCGTGGCCGGCCGGATCGTAGAGCAGCACGAACTTGCCCCAGCCAATCTCAGTGTCCCCCTCCAGCACCGACGCGGCAATCGCGGCCGCGTACGGGGCGAGTCGCCGGGGGGCCGGCTCCTCGTCGAACTCCAGCTCCGGCCGGGCGCCGGCTTCCCGCGCCAGGCCCGCCTCCAGCTGCGCCACCGCGCGGCGGAACGCCGGCTCCTCGGTGCCCTCGCCCGTGCCCTGCCCGGCGGTCCTCAGCGTGACCGGGGCGCCGGGCCCGGGTGCGCCACCGGGCGGGGTGTCGGCGTCATGCAACCCGGCCGCGCAGCTCAGCAATGAGCACCGGCTCCGGCGCGAACCAGGGCGCGCCGATCAGCAGCGCGGCGCCGCACGCCGTGCAGGACCACTCGGGGCAGTCCCCGTCGGGGGCGTCCGGGCATTCACCCGGCCGGTCGTGAATCAGCTCGAACGGGCGATCCCAGTCACAGTCCTGGCAATGCCTGACGATCTGTGTCATCTGGAACCTCCTTGCGCCTGCCGCACCACAGCGGACGGCAGAAATGTATGTCGTGCCGCCGACAGTCCGTCCCGGCGAGCGGGCTCGTTCACCGGAAAGCGGCCTGAAGGACGAGTCAGCATGATGCTGGCACGGCTGCGGCCTAGGTCCGTGGACCCGTGACGGCGTGTCATGCGGGCTTTTGGCGGGAAAACCAGCCGCATGGCCATTCGGCAGGCGCCCCCGGCGCCTGTGAGACGATTCATGGCGTGACGTCCTTGACTGCCGAATCCCTGTTCGTGAAGGCCTGCCGCCGCCAGCCCGTGCCGCGCACGCCGGTCTGGTACATGCGCCAGGCCGGCCGGTCCCTGCCCGAGTACCACAAGGCCCGGGCCGGCGTGACCATGGCCACCGCCTGCTCGACGCCGGATCTCATCACGGAAATCACGCTCCAGCCGCTGCGCCGCTACGACGTGGACGCCGCGGTCTTCTTCAGCGACATCGTGGTGCCGCTGAGCGCCGTCGGCGTCGGCATCGAGATCAAGCCCGGCGCCGGGCCGGTCGTCGACGACCCGATCCGCGACGAGGCCGCCATCAGGCGGCTGCGCGACCTGGAGCCCGGCGACGTCCCGTTCGTGACCGAGGCGGTCACCAGCCTGGTCGGGGAACTGGGCGCCAAGCCCCTCATCGGCTTCGCCGGCGGCCCGTTCACGCTCGCCTGCTACCTGGTCGACGGCGGCCCGTCGAAGAACTTCGAGATCACCAAGTCGCTCATGTACGGCCAGCCCCGGGTGTGGGACGAGCTGATGACCCGGCTGACCGACATCACGATCTCCTTCCTGCGGATCCAGGTGGCGGCCGGCGCCTCAGCCGTGCAGCTGTTCGACTCGTGGGTCGGCGCGCTCAGCCCCGAGGACTACCGCCGGTCGGTGTTCCCGCACAGCGCCCGGGTGCTCGCGGCGCTGGCCGAGACGGGCGTGCCGCGGCTCCACTTCGGCGTCGGCACGGGCGAGCTGCTGGCCTTGCTGGGCCAGGCGGGCGCGGACGTGGTCGGCGTCGACTGGCGGGTGCCGCTGGATGAGGCCGCGCGCCGGGTCGGGCCGGGCAAGGCCCTGCAGGGCAACCTGGACCCGGCCATCCTGCTGGCCCCGTGGCCCGTCATCGAGCAGCGCACCCGGGAGATCCTCGACCGCGGCCGCGCCGCCGAGGGGCACGTGTTCAACCTCGGCCACGGAGTCATGCCCGAGACCGACCCGGACGTGCTGGCCCGCCTGGCCGACCTGGTCCACGAGGCGTCGGGCCGCCCGGCATAAGCCGGCTCAGCCCCGCCCAGGCGCCCTATTAGCTCAGCTCATCCCGCACGGCCATGATGACCCCGGCCGGGTCATCGTGGCCGGGCCGCCACCGGGCGACCAGCACCGGCACCCGCTCCAGCACGCTCGCCAGCGCGCCGTCCGTGCTGCCGAACCGGCGCTCGGCCGACTCGCCCGCTCCGAACGGCAGCAGGTCCCAGGACGAGCGCAGCTGCGGGCGCACCAGCGCCAGGGCCTCGCCCGGCGGCACCCGCCGGACCTCGGCGGCCTCCCCGGCCGGGCCGGCGGCCGCGATGACGAGGGCGGCCAGCGGCGCGGCCGAGGCGGCCCGCACGCCCAGCGCGGCCAGCTCGGCGTTGCTCAGCACGACCTTGAACGGCCCCGGTGCCACCTTGCCGGTTCTGTCCGTGCCCATCATCTGGTTGAGCTGGGGCAGCGGCAGCTTGTCCTGCCACCACTGCTCGCCCAGCAGCGACCGGAGCGTGCCCTCCCCGAACCGGGTCGGCTGGGCCAGCCCCACGGCCATGGCCGTGCCGCCGGAGACGTAGGCCCCGGCCTTGTCGCCGCTGAGGAAGTACCCGCCGAGCCGGGCGGCCGCCCAGGCGGCGAGGGTGGTCTTGCCGCACCCGCTGTCCCCGGCGAACAGCACCGCCTGCCCGTCGAGCACCGCTCCCGCCGCGTGCAGGGTGGCCGCCCCGGCCCGGCGCAGGTGCCGCTCCACCAGCTGGCGGGCGAGCAGCTCGCCGGCCCGCGGCCCGAGCGGGTCGCTGGTGGTCAGGGCGTACCAGTCGCCGTCGGGCGCCAGCCCGAACACGATGAGCTCGGGCCACGACCGGTCCACCGGGCGCCGGCGCGAGATCACCTCGGTGACCGGACGCACCAGCAGCATCCCCTCGGCGGCCCCGGACTGGGCCGGCATCTCGGTCCCCGGCACGGGCTCGCGGCAGGCGTCCGCCAGCCGCCGGGCCAGCTCGTCGTCGACCACCACGGCGGCCGCCGTGGCCGCGACGGGGCCGGCCGGCGCGGGCAGCTCGGCGGTGAAGCAGTCCCGGGTCCAGCTCAGGACCGGCCGGGAGTTGGACTGCAGCGGGATCTGCGCCGGTCCCCAGCGCAGCGTCGTGGACAGCCACTGGGGGGCGGGCGCCGCGGCGCTCACCGGGGCTCCGCTGCTAAGCCCGCAGGCCGGATATTCCGTGACAAGACCCTCATGGACGGGCATTCTCGCACGAGGCCGGCCACCCCGCGGCGTTTCAGCCAGGTCACGAATCGCTACGCCGCCGGCTCCGCCGGCCGCCGCCGCCGGGCCAGCCGGGCCAGCCGCCGCCACCCCGCGTAGCCGAGCCCGCCGACGACCGCCAGCACCACGACGAACGGCAGCACCGCGCCCACGGCCGTCAGCAGCCACGCGGTCGCGTGGACGAGCCCGTGCCAGCCGGCCGCCAGGCCGGTGCCGAACCCGTGCCGGGCCGGCCGGCGCGCGACGGCCAGCCGCGGCGCCGGCCCCCGCAGCAGCACCGAGATGGTCGCGTACGTCGTCTCGTGATCCAGTGCCCGCTGCTGGGCCAGCAGCGACTCCAGCTGCGACTCGTCGTTGCTGAGCTGCTGCTGCACCTGGAGCAGGTCGCTCACCGAGCCGGTCCGGCTCAGCAGCCCGCGCAGCTGCGCGATCTCGGCCTGCTCCGAGGTGACCCGGCTGCCCACGTCAGCCACCTGCTCGGTCACGTCGGTGGACTGCTGGCTCAGCGCGGTCTGGTCACCGAGCCCCCCGAGGGCGCCCAGGGCCGCCTGGTAGCCCGGCACCGGGACCTTCAGCGTCAGGCTGACCCGCGCTCGCTGCTTGGCGGTGCCCGCCTGGGCGTGCTCGGCGGCCGTGTACCCGCCCGCGCCGGCGATGTAGCTCGCGGCGCGGCTGGCCGCGGTCATCGCGCTGCGGACGTCGACGGTGAGGGTCGCGGTGTAGATGATGCTCTGGCTGGCCGGGGTTAGCCGGACCGCGTCCGCCTGCCCGCCCGAGCCGCCCGCGGCCGGTCCGCCCGGGGTGGCGCCGGCGGCCGGGCGGTTGACCGACTCTCCCGGCGCCGCGGGCGCCCCGGCCGCGGCGGCCGGGGCGCCCGCCGCGCGGAACGCGGCGCTGCCCGAGGCGGAGCTAGCGGAGTTGGACGCGCCTGCGCATCCAGTGAGGAGCAGGAGCCCGGCCCCTGCCAGCAGTGCCGCGCACGGCGTGACCGCGCGCGAGACAACGGCGTGCCCGCGATCAGCGCGCCTGGCCTTGGTGTTCATGCTGCTGGGACGCGCCCGGCGTCGGGCCGGTTCCCGTCCCCGGCGATAATCGGTGCCGTGACATTCCCGAAGATCGAGCTCCATGTCCACCTCGAGGGCACGATGCGGGCGGCGACGCTGCTGCAGATCGCCCGGCGCAACGGCGTCGCGCTGCCGGCGGACTCGGTCGAGGGGCTCGCGTCGCTGTATGAGTTCCGGGACTTCGCGCACTTCATCCAGACCTGGATGCTGACCACCGGCGCGCTGCGCACCGACCGGGACTTCCGGCAGGTCGTGGTGGACTACGCGGCCGAGGCCGCGAGTCACGGGGCCGTCTACCTCGAGGGCATCTTCAGCCCGGCCGAGCCGGCCGGGCGGGGCGTGTCGTGGGACGAGGTCTTCACCGGCTACTGCGACGGGGCCCAGGAAGCCCGCGAGCAGCACGGCGTGCACGTCCGGCTCACCCCCGACATCCCGCGCGGGCTCCCGGTGGAGGCCGCCCGGCTGACGGCCGAGCACGCCGTCGCCTACGCGGGCCGCGGCATCGTCGGGCTCGGCCTCGGCGGCCTGGAGGCCGAGTTCCCGCCGGAGCCGTTCGCCCCGGCGTTCGCGCTGGCCCGAGACGGCGGCCTGCCCGCTGTCCCGCACGCGGGCGAGGCGGCCGGCCCGGTGTCCATCCGCGGTGCCCTTGACGCCCTGCGCGCCGTGCGGATCCGGCACGGGATCCGGGCCGTCGAGGACCCGGCCCTGCTCGCCGAGCTGGCCGACCGGGGGATCGTCCTCGACGTCTGCCCGACGTCCAACGTCGCGACCGGGGTCGTCGCCGACCTGGCCAGCCACCCGCTCCCGGCCCTGGTCGCGGCCGGCGTCCGCTGCTCCGTCTCCACCGACGACCCGGCGATGTTCGGCACCGACCTGGGCGCCGAGTACCGGGCCGCGGCGCAGCTCGGGGTCTCGGCCCGAGACTGCTACGACGCGGCCGTCGCCGGCGCGCTGTGCGACGCCGCCACCCGCGAGGAACTCAGAACCACCGGCCAGAACGCGGCCTGGCCCCCCGCCCCCCTTCTCGCCGGCGGGTCATCATGACGGCCGGGCCAGGACCCCTGGCCGCGTCCGGGCACGGCGGCGCCGATTCTGGCGGCCAGCCCGGCCGGCGCACCCCGGTGGTCGCCGTCATCGGCGGCGGCATCGCGGGCCTGGCCGCCGCCTACGCGCTGCGCGGGGCCGGCGTCGAGGTGACGGTGCTGGAGGGCTCGCCGCGGCTGGGCGGCAAGCTGGCCGTCTCGCCGGTGGCCGGGATCGAGGTCGACGCGGGCGCCGAGGCGCTGCTGGCCCGCCGCCCGGAGGGCGTGGGCCTGCTCGCCGAGCTCGGCCTGGACGCGGAGCGCCGCCAGCCCGGCACCACCACGGCGGGCATCTGGACCCGGGGCGAGATCCGGCCGCTGCCCCGGCGGCAGTTCATGGGCGTGCCCGCCGAGCCCGCGCAGCTGGCCGGCACCGGCCTGCTGTCGCCCGCGGGCCTGGCCCGGGCCGCCGCGGACGCCGAGTTGCCGGCGGCGCCCGCGGACGACGCCGATGCCTCCGTCACCGACCGGGTCGGCGCCCGGATGGGCCGCGAGGTCGTGGACCGACTGGTCGAGCCCCTGCTCGGCGGCGTCTACGCCGGCCGCTGCGAGGACCTGTCCTTCCAGGCCACGCTGGCCCCCCTGGCCGCGGCGGCACCCCGGTACGCCTCGCTGGCCGAGGCAGTCGCCTCCCTGCTGCCG
Organism: Streptosporangiaceae bacterium; assembly: GCA_036501025.1. Lineage (GTDB taxonomy): Bacteria > Actinomycetota > Actinomycetes > Streptosporangiales > Streptosporangiaceae > DASUBV01. Next base: position 16,058 of record DASYBB010000044.1, on the reverse strand, counting down.
TCTGCGGCCGCGCCCGGCGGCCCGGCCGCCGCGGCGCCGCCGCCGGTGTTCACCACCCTGGCGGGCGGGCTCGGGACGCTGCCGCCGCTGCTGGCCGCGGCCTCGGGCGCCGACGTCCGGACCCGGTCGATGGTCCGCGAGCTGACCCGGTCGGCGGGGGGCTGGCGGCTGACGATCGGCTCGGCGCACGCGCCGCAGTGGCTGGACGCCGACGCGGTCATCGTCGCCCTGCCGGCCCGGCCGGCCAGCCGCCTGCTGGCCGGGACCAGCCCGGCCGCCGCCGCGGCCCTGGCCGAGATCAGCTACGCCAGCATGGCCGTGATCACCCTGGCCTACCCCGACGCCGCGTTCCCCGCCCCGCCCGCCGGCAGCGGCTTCCTGGTCCCGGCGGTCGACGGCCACGCCATCAAGGCGGTCACCTACAGCACGGTCAAGTGGCCGCACCTGCGCAGCTCGGGCGCGGGCCTGCACCTGGTGCGCTGCTCGGTGGGCCGGCTCGGCGACGAGGCCATCCTGCAGCGCGACGACGATGACCTGGCCGGGCTGGCTGCCGCCGACCTGGCCGCCGCGGCCGGGGTTCGGGGCCGGCCGGCCGACGTGCGGGTGACCCGGTGGGGCGGCGGGCTGCCGCAGTACAGCGTCGGCCACCTCGGCCGGGTGGCCCGGATCCGGGCCGGCGTGGCCGCCGAGCCCGGCCTGGCCGTCTGCGGCGCGGCCTATGACGGCGTCGGGATCCCGGCCTGCATCGCGTCGGCCCGGCAGGCGGCGGGCCAGGTGCTGGCCCACCTTTCCGCGCGGGCCGGCCGGCCCTGAGGGCGGCCAAGATTGGCCTGCGCTCGTTGCGGGCCAATTCGGCCCGCCGCCCCGGCGGCGCCGAGCCCTTCCGGCGCGGACCTGCGTATCCCCACTTTTGCTACAAGTCGTAGTAAAACAAAAGGGACGTGCGGCCGGTTCGGGACAAAGGGTAATGATCCCTATAAATATTGATTACCTGGCCATTAAGGATCAGCCGGGCTAAAATCCATTCTGGATCCGGGGGAGCGGAGCCACAGACTGAAACGCCAGGCTAATGATGGCCCATGCGCAAGTTCACTCAACCCGGGTAGCTGTCCAGTCGCCGCGCAGGCTGCTCCGGGACACCCTCGCGGCCTGCCTCGCCATCCGGCCCGGAGTCACCGTGGTCGGCAAGGTGGCCGAGGCAGACGCCATCCGCGCACTCTGCGAACTGCGCCGTCCGGATGTGGTCATCGTCGACGCGGGCTGCCGCCTCGGCGAGATCGCGCTGCTCATGCGGAGCCTGCTCCGCTCGTTCCCGGAGCTCAGCGTCATCGTGACCTACCGGGCCGCGGCCGAGGCTGACGTGGCCGCCGCGGTCGCGGCGGGCATCGGCGCCCTCGTCCCGGAGTCGCACGGCCTCGCTGCCGTGCTCGCCCTGCTGGGCCGCCGCCGGGCGCTCGAGGCCCGGCCGGGCCGGGGCGGCATGACCGACCGCGAGCTCGAGATCGTCGTCCTGACCGGCTCCGGGCACAGCGTCCCGGAGATCGGCGACCTGCTCGGGATCAGCTCGCTGCGGGTGGAGAACCTCAAGCGCAGCGTCTACGCCAAGCTCGACGTGAGCAGCGGGGCCCAGGCCGTCTCGCGTTTATCATCGCTGGGCATGCTGGACCGGCGCGCGCAGGCGCCGGCCCAGCCGCGCGCGACGGCCGACGGCTTCGAGATCCTGACGGTGCTGGCCGGCCGCGACCCGGACACGATCGACCAGGTCGCGGCCCTCCTGGTGGCGGGCCGGCTGCCCTTCGTCCTGGTCCGCGAGCCCGCGCCGCTGGCCGATGAGCACTGGGCGCGGTGGCATCGCGGTCCGATCGTGGCCGCCCTGGTCGACCCGCAGCCGCCGGACTGGGACATGGCCGCCGAGCTCGGAGTTCCGGCCATCCTGGTGCACACTGCCCCGGTGGGGCCGCCCGAGCTGGCCGAGGCGCTGGCCCGCGGTGCCACCGCGCAGGTCCCGGCCGAGCGGCTGGACGCGCACTTCTGCGCCGTCCTGCGGATGGTCGGCCTCGGCTACCTGGTCGTCGACTCGGTGGCCATGCGGCCGGTCATCGGCGCGGCGGCGGCCCGCTGGGACAAGGACGCGCCCGGCGGCCTCGGGCTGCCCGAGCTGACCGCGCGGGAGAGCGACGTGCTGTGCGCGGTGGCCCGGGGACTGTCGATCCGGCAGGCCGCCCGGCTCCTCGGGATCGCCCCGAAGACCGTCGAGAACGTGCAGACCCGGCTGTTCCGCAAGCTCGGGGTCCGCAACCGGTCCGGCGCCCTGGCCGTCGCCGATGCCTTCGGGCTGGTTCCCGAGCCCGCGAGCCCCGACCCGGACCTGCCGGGCGACGCCGAGCAGGCGCATCGCCGGGACCCGGCCGGGCCGGTGCACCCCCCTGAGGGGTTCTCGTCCCTTACTCATGCGTAAAGGAGGAGCTTAAAGTTCGGGCAAGAGTGGAGGAATCAGTTGAAACCTCCGCACCCGAGCCCGAGCGCCGCCCGGCGCCGGCGCCCCCGCAGCGGGGCCGCCGCTGCCGGGCGGAATCACCCCGCGCTGCCGGGACGGGAACCTAACGCCGAGACTCCAGGCGAGTGCCCCGGTCTCCGCTCACCCCAGCCGTTCGCCAGCAGCGCCACAGGCGCGCCCTGAGTTCTCGCGCCGCCTGTCCATCACCCCGCCGGGTCCGGCCCTGCCACCGCGCAGCGCCGGAGTCAGGCCCGGGATGCACCTCCCAGCGGTCGTTGCTGGCGCGCCCGCCGTAGCTGAAAGGGAACCTCGTCATGGATGCACAGCACCCGGCCTACCGCGGCCTCAGCCGCCGATCGGCCCTCAAGCGGTCCGCCGGAGTGGGCTTACTGCTCACCCAGGTCGCGGTGCTCGAGGGGGTCGCGGTTCGCTCGAACCGGGCCCTCGCGGATGTCGTGGCCGCCGGCGCCGCCCCCAGCTTCTCCGACATCCAGTTCGCCATCGGGAACTTCATCAACGCGCCGCAGACGTTCAACGACGGGGCGGGCAACGTCACCGCCCAGTTCGCGCCGGTCTTCAGCCTGTTCCAGCCGCTGACGCTGAACCGCACCCCCACCACGGCCGACCAGACCACGCTCAGCAACGCCCTGGCCGCCATCGAGGCGGCCTTCCCGGCCAGCCCCGCGGGCCTGCTCATCGTCTCGGTGTCCTACGGCCTGCCGTACTTCAACCGGCTGAACCAGGCGACGGTGAAGGCCAACATCCCGACCGACCTGGCCAGCGGCGATCCCGTGCTGATCGAGGCCGTGCCCTTCGATACCGACGTGGTCGGCGGCGTCGTCGGCGGCTCCGGCGCCCTGTTCCCCGGCGTCAAGAAGGTGCGGTTCAACGTCAACGTCGTGATCGAGAAGAACGACATGCTGCTGCACACCCGCAGCGACAGCCTGTCGAACCTGACCAACGCCAACCTCTGGCTGCAGGGCAGCAACAACCTGAACGGCAAGGCGGTCGCCTCGCCCAACTTCAGGGGGCTGTTCACCGTCCAGACGCCGCGGGTGCAGTTCCTGCAGCAGGGCATGCCGCAGAAGGTGGCCAAGCAGAACGGCTTCGAGTTCGCCGGCCGGATGAACCCGGACTCGCCGATGGCGATGGGCTTCGTCGACCAGCAGACCGACTCCAGCGGCCCGCCCGAGATCGTCACCTTCGCCGGGAACTCCTCGGCCGTGCTGACCAGCGCCAAGGCCGGCGATTACTTCGACAACGGCTCGATCGCGCATTTCTCGCACAACATCCAGGACCTGTTCGCGTTCTTCGCCTCGACCACGCAGGAGCCCGCCCCGGCCAACGACCCGGCCGGCGAGCCGTTCACCGAGCGGGTGCAGTACATGTTCCGGTCCAACCAGACCGGCACCGCCGACGGCCTGCCCGCCGACGGCAACAGCGACCAGTTCACCAACGGCGGCGGTCCCGCCTTCATCAACAACGTGTTCCAGGGCACCGGCGCCGCGCTGGCGGCCGCCCAGGACGGCGCCGGGCAGTTCACCTCGGCCAACGCCACGCTCAACGCCACGTTCACCGGAGCCCCGCGGATCGGCCACGAGGAGGCCCTGCAGCAGGTGTCCCGGGCGCCCGACGGTACCCCGCTGCACCTCCGCATGGACGGCCCCGGCTTCGACGGCATGGACGTGCCCGCGTTCAACACCGCCGGGACGGCGAACGCGGTCAGCGACGGGGTGTTCGCCACGAAAGGCACGAACATCCCCGCCGGCAGCAACCAGTTCAAGCTGCAGTTCATGATGTTCGTCCCGACCGCCCAGACCTTCGCCTCGATGCGCAACGCCGCGGCCGCGCAGAAGCTCGCCCAGCAGTTCGACGTCGACCCCGGCGACAACGGCCTGGAGCGGTTCATCACCGCCACGCGCCGGCAGAACTTCCTCGTCCCGCCGCGCTCGCTTGCCTTGCCGCAGGTCAGCCGAACCCCCCTGAGGGTTATTCGTCTCTTACTGGCGCGTAAAGCACGGGCTTAGTGTTCGCCCAGGGTGGAGGAATCACGCAGAAACCCCCACGCCCGTGCTGAGCCTTTGGCCAGGACCCGGCACGTCCCCCCGCTCAAGGAGGCCACCGATGGTCCACCTGGACTGCCCCCGTCCCCGGCGGGCACACCACACCGGAGACGCCCGGGCGGGCGCTCGCTTAGCCCCCGACCCGTAGCCTGATCCGCCGGCGGCACCCCCAGCACCCCGCCCTCCGCCGGCCAGGCTTCCCTCACCGCCCGTCCTCACGCCGCAGTCGCGCCCGGAGTCCTGGCTGCTGTCTGCGATTACGCACCTACCGCCGGGTTCCGGCGAGCTGAACGCGCGCTTCCCGCCTCACCCGCGCGAAGCGCAGCGCCCGTACCGCGCCACCGACAGTCGCTGGCGGGCTTGGCATTTACTGAAAGGGACAACACGCACATGGATGCAGAGCAGGTCAAAGGCCACGCCTTCAGCCGAAGGTCGGCCCTGAAGCGCAGTGCCGGAGCGGCCCTACTTCTCTCCCAGGCCGCGATGTTCGAGCAGCTGGCCTTCACGCCGACCCGGGCCCTGGGGGCCACCTCGGCGTCAGCGGCGTCGCCCTCGTTCCCGGACGTCCAGTTCGACCTGGGCGCCTTCACCGCCGCGGCCAAGACGTTCAACGACGGCGGCGGCAACATCTCCGTCTCGCTCCCGCCCGTCTACACCCTGTTCCAGCCGCTGACGCTGAGCCGCACCCCGAGCACCGGCGACCAGACCGTCTTCGCCAACGCGCTGAACACGATCGAGCAGGTCTTCCCGGCCAGCCCGTCGGGCGCGCTGATCTTCGCGGTCTCCTACGGCCTGCCGTACTTCAAGCGGCTGAACCAGACGACGGTCAAGGCGCACATGCCGACCCTGCTGTCCAACTCCAGCACCCCCGTGCTGCAGGAGGCGACGCCGTTCCCGACTGATGTCATCGGCGGCCTGGTCGGCGGCTCCGGCTCGGTCAACCCGGGCATCACCAAGGCCCGCTTCAACGTCAACGTGCGGATCGAGAGCAACGACATGCTCATCGAGACCCGCAGCGACAGCCTGGCCAACCTGACCAACATCAACCTGTGGCTGCAGGGCAGCAACAACCTGGGCGGCATCTTCATCCTCTCGCCGCCATTCCGCGGGCTGTTCAGCTTCCAGACCCCGCGCGTGATGTTCGTCCAGCAGGGCCTGCCGAAGAAGATCGCGCAGCAGAACAGCTTCGAGTTCGCGCCGCGGATGAACCCGGACTCCACGATGGCCATGGGCTTCGTGGACCAGATGACGAACACGGCCGGCCCGGCCGCGATCGTCACCTTCGCCGGCAACTCCTCGGCCGTGCTGAGCAATGCCAAGGCCGGGGACTACTTCGACAACGGCTCGATCTGCCATTTCTCGCACGACATCTCGGACCTGTACCAGTTCTTTGCCACGCCCAGCCAGTCCCAGGACGGCGCCGGCGAGCCCTACAAGGAGCGCGTCCAGTACATGTTCGAGTCGAACCGGCTCGGCACCGCGGACGGCCTGCCGTCTGACGGCAACACCGACCAGTTTGCCAACGGCGGCGGCCCCGCCTTCCTCAACAACGTGTTCCAGGGAGCCGGGGCGGCGCTCGCGTCGGCCCAGGACAGCGCGGGCAAGTTCACCTCGACCAACGCGACCCTGAACGCCACCTTCGACGGCACCGGCCGGATCGGCCACAACGCCGCGCTGCAGCAGGTGTCCCGGGCCTCGGACGGCACCCCGATGCACATCCGCAACGACGGCCCGGGCTTCGACAGCATGGACATGCCGGCCTACAACACCAGCGGCTCCGGGAACGTGGGCGGCGTGTTCGTCACCAAGGGCACCAACATCGCGGCCGGGTCCAACATGTTCAAGCTGCAGTTCGCGGTCTTCGTCCCGAGCTCCGACTTCTTCAGCCGGATGCGGACCGCGGCGGCCGCGCAGAGCCTCCAGGCCCAGTTCCTCGGCGGCGAGAGCGACAACAACGGCCTGGAGCGGCACATCACCGCGACGCGCCGGCAGAACTTCCTGGTTCCCCCGCGGCGGCACCGGTCGATGCCGCTCACCGAGCTGCACTAGGAGAAACTGCTCGCCCTAACCGAATACCCGCGCTCGCGGCGGGGCGCCGGCGGCACTGTCGGCGACCCGCCGCGCTCGCCTGCCTCCGGCCGGTGTGACAATGAAGTATGGCGAGGGAAGAGGAGCACGGGCGCGGGCCCGGCCGCGACCGGCCGAAGGCACGGGATCTCAACGAGCTGATCCGGTACACGATGTGGTCGGTGTTCCGGGTGACCGGCAGCCTGGACACCGCCAGCGCGCAGGCGAGCAGCGGGCGGGCCGGCCTCGCGGCCGAGGTCGAGGAGCTCGGGCAGCACGCGGCGGGCAAGGGCGTGGTCACCCGCGGCTGCTACGACGTGCAGGGCCTGCGGGCGGACGCGGACTACATGTTCTGGTGGACCGCGCAGTCACCCGATGACCTGCAGGAAATGTACGCCCGGTTCCGCCGGACCGGCCTGGGCCGGGCCAGCGAGCCGGTGTGGTCGGTGATGGCGCTGCACCGGCCGGCCGAGTTCAACAAGAGCCACGTGCCGGCCTTCCTGGCCGGCGAGGAGCCGGGCGACTACGTGTGCGTCTACCCGTTCGTCCGGTCCCTGGACTGGTACCTGCTGGACGACGCCGAGCGGCGGCAGCTGCTGGCCGAGCACGGCAAGATGGCCCGCGACTATCCCGACGTGCGGGCCAACACCGTCGCCTGCTTCGCGCTGAACGACTACGAGTGGATGCTCGCGTTCGAGGCCAACGAGCTGCACCGGATCGTCGACCTGATGCGCCACCTGCGGGGGGCCCGCGCGCGGCTGCACACCCGGGAGGAGACCCCGTTCTACACCGGGCGGCGCAAGCCGGTCAGCGAGCTGCTGGCCGCGCTGCCGTAGCCCGCGTCCGGCTAGGCCGGCGGGCGGAACACCATCGGGGCGGCCGGCTCGGTCACCGACAGCTCCGAGGCGCGGACGAGGATCACCTTCCGGGGCGCCGCCGCCGGCACCGGGCATGACACGCGATCGTCCCAGTAGTCGGGCAGTACCGGCGGCCGGCCGCCCATGAAGGCCTCGAACTCCAGCATGCCCGGCGGCACCAGGTCGGCCAGGGGCAGGTCGGGGCGCACGAGCGCGGGCGCGTACCGGACGCCGCGCTGGATCAGCCCGAGGCAGCGGTGATAGCCGTCGCGCAGGAAGTACCGGCCCTGGATGCTGGCGACCTGGACGAATGACGTAATGACCCGCAGGTGAAAGCCGACGCTGACCGTCCCCGGCGGGAGGTCGTCCTCAGCGGGCCCGCCGAAGGCCCCGACGATGTGCAGGTTCTGGCTGGCCAGGTTGGTGGTGAAGGTCAGCCGCTCCTGATCGAACTGCGGGATGACCGGGGGCGGGGCGGCCAGCGGCAGGGTGATCCCGGCCAGCGCGGAGACGTCGCCGGCCGGCACGCCCGCCACGCGCTCGGTGATCTCCCCGGTATGCACGCTGGGCTGGAACACGCACAGCCGCGAGAGGTCGACCAGGCCCGGCGTGAAGCCGTCGGCGAGGTAGCCCGCGGCCTGCGGATCGGCCGCCAGCCGCTGCACGTACCCGCGCAGCTCGCCGGGCAGCGGGCGGATCAGGCCGGCCTGGTCCAGGCCGGCCGGGCGGCTCGCCAGCGCGGCTCGCGCGGCGGCCAGAAGCGCTTCCCCGGCGGCGGTGTGTTCCCCGGCGCGGCCCGCGCCCGCCAGCGCGGTCCGGGCCTGCGCGTCGCTCAGCCAGGCCAGCAGGACGCGGGCCTGGGGCCCGTGGCCCGTCGATTCCATCGTGCTCCTAGCCGGAAATGGACACTTCGCTGGCCTGGACGACGACCACGCGGCGGGCCGCGGTCAGGGCCACCGCGCAGGAAACGCCGCTGTCCAGGAAGTCGGGCAGCAGCGGCGGCCGCTCCCCCAGGTACGACTCGAAGGGCAGCATGCCCGGCACGGCGAGGTCGCCCAGGCCCAGCTCCTCCTTGACCAGGACCGGCACGTACCGGGCGCCGCGCTGCAGCAGCCCGACCGACCGGTGGTAGCCGTCCCGGATGAACCAGCGGCCCTGCACGCTCACGACCTGGACGAATGAGGCGATCACCCGGACCTGGAAGCCCAGGTTGTAGGTGCCGGGCTGGGGCGCGTCCTCGGCCAGCCCGCCGAACGCGCCGATGATGCGCAGGTTGTGGTTGGCCAGGTCGGTGACGAAGGTCTGCCGCTCGGCGTCGAATCTCGGCGCCACCACCGGGGGAGTGCCGAGCGGCATGGTGACCTCGGCCATGGCCGTGACATCCTCGACGTCCACGTCCGCCACGTGCTGCCCGGCATGCTCGGTGTAGATCTTGGACTGGTAGGCGCAGGTCCGGCGCAGGTCCACCATTGCCGGGGTGAAGCCCTGCGACAGGTACCACTGCGATTCCGGGTGCCGGCCCATCCGGGCCAGGTAGCCGCTCATCTCCGGCGGCAGCGGCCGGATCAGGTCGTCCTGCGCGACGCCGGCCGGCCGGGCCGCGACCGCCGCCCGGGCGCGCTCCAGCCACGCTTCCTGCACGGCGGTCAGGGGCCGTTCCGTCTCGCCCGCGGCCATGATCAGCCGGGCGTCGGGGTCGGTCATCCACGGCGCCAGGACGCGGGCCTGCCAGCGCAGTCCGGGCACCGCGGACGGCGGTGCATCCGGGGCTAAGCTCATGCGGCCGCCACCATTCCTCTCGCCGCTCCGCGGAGCGGGCTGCGCCGATTGTACCGTTCTGGACCGGTCGCAGAGCGCCATTCTTACCCGTAAGTAAAATTTCCCGGGCGGGCGGCCGCCCGCGGGGCGACAATGGCGGGTATGGCAGGAAATGACAAGGCCGGCGGCGAGCCGGCCCGGCCCCGGGTACGGGAGCTCAACGAGCTCATCCGTTACACAATGTGGTCGGTTTTCCGGGTGCGCGGCCCGGGCGTCCTGGACACCGTGAGCGCGGGACTGAGCAGCGGGCGGCCGGGGCTGGCAGCGGAGGTCGACGAGCTGTGCGAGCACCTGGCGGGCAAGGGCGTGGCCACCCGCGGCTGCTATGACGTGCAGGGCCTGCGGGCGGACGCGGACTACATGTTCTGGTGGACGGCGGCCTCGCCCGATGACCTGCAGGAGACCTACGCCCGGTTCCGGCGCACGGGCCTCGGCCGGGCCAGCCAGCCGGTGTGGTCGGTGATGGCGCTGCACCGGCCGGCCGAGTTCAACAAGAGCCACGTGCCGGCGTTCCTGGCCGGCGAGGAGCCCGGCGACTACGTGTGCGTCTACCCGTTCGTCCGGTCCCTCGACTGGTACGTGCTCGACGACAGCGAGCGGCGCGACATGCTGGTGGAGCACGGGATGATGGCCCGCGACTATCCCGACGTGCGGGCCAACACCGTCGCCTGCTTCGCGCTGAACGACTACGAGTGGATGCTCGCGTTCGAGGCGAATGACCTGCACCGGATCGTCGACCTGATGCGCCACCTGCGCGGCGCCCGCGCGCGGCTGCACACCCGCGACGAGATCCCGTTCTATACCGGGCGGCGCCGGCCGGTCAGCGAGCTGCTGACGATGCTGCCCTGACCGGCCCGCGGCCCCGGGCCAGGAACGCGGTGAGGCGGACCAGGGGCCAGGTGTTGATGACGTCGTCTCCGGTGAGCCAGCCCCGCTGGGCAATGTCCGCCGGAGTGACGACGTGGCCTGCTTCGGTTAGCTGGCCGGCTCGGCCGCGGCCCGCTTCGTCATGGACCCGAGCTTGCGGGTCGTGCCGGTCCGCCTGCTGGTCAGCCTGGCCTCCTCCGGCCACCTGACGTCGTAGGCCCAGCCGAGCTTCTCGGCCAGCCAGATCAGGCGTGCGGAGATGTCGATCTGGCCCTTGAGGACCCCATGCCGGGCACAGGTCGGATCCGAGTGATGCAGGTTGTGCCAGGACTCTCCGAAGGACAGGACCGCCAGCCAGGAGACGTTCCTCGACTTGTCGCGCACCTCGAAGTCCTCCTTGCCGAAGGTATGGCAGATGGAGTTGATGGACCACGTGATGTGGTGCAGGAATGCGATCCGCACCAGCGTGGCCCAGAAGAACGCGGTTACAGCGCCCGGCCAGGACATGGACCACAGTCCGCCGATGAGCGCGGGGGCGAGCATGGACACGGCGGCAAGGCCGGGAAACCACCGGGAGATGGCAGTCACGTCACGATCGGCGAGCCAGTCGGGGCAGAACTTCTCCTTCGCGGTAACGTCGCCGTCGAACAGCCAACCGACATGGGCGAAGACCAGGCCCTTGGTCAGGGCTTTCCAGTCATCGCCGAAGCGCCACGGCGAATGCGGGTCACCTTCCTTGTCGCTGTGCTTGTGGTGCCTGCGGTGATCCGCCACCCAGGTGATCACGGGCTTCTCCAGCGCCATGCTCCCGGCGATCGCCAGCGCGATCTTGAAGCCGCGCTTCGCCTTGAACGAACCATGGGTGAAGTAACGGTGCAGGCCCATGCTGACCCCGAGTCCGGCGATGCAGTAGAAGGCAATCGCCAGCACGACGTCGTGCCAGCCAATGCCCCAGCCCCACGCCAGCGGGACGACGGCCAGGAGCGCGAGCAGCGGGACCGCCACGAATACGCCCACCAGCGCCCGCTCGTAGAGCGGGCTCGGGTCTGGCTCGATCTCTGGCCGGGATCCGCCCGCGGGGTGTGCTCGGCGCTGTGTCGGGTTAGCTGCGGTGCCTGCTGTCATGGTGTCCTCGCTTTGAGGTGCCGCGCCGTCGATGATGGGGTCCGGCTGGACCCGGGTCAGAGCCGACGCAAGATACGCTTACGTAACCGTAGCTTACGGTACCGTAGGTTGATCGACGAACTCCATGCCAGGGGAGGGAGGACGGCGTCCCGCCACGGTGCGAGACCGCCGCGCGGCCTCCGTCCCAGCTTTCCCGGTGGCGTTATGTGCCGCTTTGCTGGGCCAGGAACTTGGTCAGGCGGTCCAGGGGCCACGTGTTGACGACGTCGTCTGGGGTGAGCCACCCGCGCTGGGCGGTGCCGACGCCATAGCGCAGGTTGTCCAGGTGGCCGGTCGAGTGGGCGTCGCTGTCGATCGAGAACTTGACGCCGGCGTCGCGGGCCGCGCGGATGTGCGCGGACGGCAGGTCGAGCCGGGCCGGGTGGGCGTTGATCTCCAGCGCGGTGCCGGTCCGCGCGCAGGCCGCGAACAGCTCCGGCAGGTCGACCTCGATCTCCGGCCGCTTGCCGAACTTGCGGGCCAGCGGGTGGCCGATGATGTTCACCCGCGGGTTCTCGCAGGCCGCGATGAGCCGCCGGGTCTGGTCGGCCCGCGGCAAGTCGAAATGGGAGTGCACGGAGGCCACGCACACGTCAAAGCCCGCCAGGAAGTCGGCGTCCCAGTCCACGCTGCCGTCGGGCGCGATGTTGAGCTCGGTCCCGTGCAGCAGCGTCATCGGCTCGCCCGCGGCGGCCAGCTGCTCGCCGAGCCGCCGCACCTGCTCGCGCTGGGCCAGCATCTTCTCGTCCGTCATCCGCTGCATGACCAGGTTGGGCGCGTGGTCGGTGATCGCGTAGTAGGCGTAGCCGCGCGCCCGGGCCGCGGCCACCATGTCGGCCAGCGGCGCGACCCCGTCGGTGAGGTCGGTGTGGGTATGCAGGTCGCCGCGGACGTCGCCGTCGGTAACCAGCACCGGCAGCTCACCGCGCAGCGCGGCCTGGACCTCGCCGGTATCCTCCCGCATGGCCGGCGGCACCCAGGCCAGCCCGAGCCGCTGGTAGACCTCGTGCTCGGTCCGGGACACGATGAGGTCGCCGGTGGCGGTGTCGAACAGGCCGTACTCCGACAGCTTGAGCTTCTGGCGGACGGCGATCTCGCGCACCCGCACGTTGTGGGCCTGCGACCCGGTGAAGTACTGGAGCGCCGCGCCCCACGCGTCGAGCGGGATCACCCGCAGGTCGACCTGGAGCCCGGCGGTGGTCCGGATGGAGGTCTTGGTCGGCCCCGACCCGATGATCTCGACCGCCTCGGGCAGCCCGGTGAGCGCGGCCATCAGCGGGGCCGAGTCCTGCGCCGCGGCTAGCACGTCCACGTCCCCCACCGTTTCCCGCCACCGGCGCAGCGAGCCGGCGTACTCGCAGCGCACGCAGCCCGCGGCAGCCCGGACCGCGGCCACTACGCGCTCGGCGGTCTCGGCGGCCACGTTCAGGAGGACGCGGCCGCCGTCGGCCTCGAGCAGCTCGATGCCCCGCAGCAGCTTTTCGCCGCTCTTGGGCCCGAAGCCGCGCAAGCCGGCCAGCCGCCCGGCCTCGATGGCCGCCTTGAGCTCGGCCGGCGAGCGGATCTGGAGCTCCTCGTACAGCTGCAGCGCGCGCTTGGGACCGAGCGCCGGGATCCTCGTCAGCGCCAGCACGCCGTCCGGGACGTCGGCCCGCAGCACCTCCAGCGCCGCGAACGTCCCCGTCGCGGTGACCTCGCCGACTTTCTCGGCGATGGACTTGCCCACGCCGGGGATCCGCTGCAGCGCGGCCGGGCTGAGCCCCGCGATGTCGCCGGAGTGGCCGGCCACGGCCCGCGCGGCCTTCTCGTAGGCCCGGGCGCGCAGCCGGTCCCCGCCGGTCATGAGCAGCAGCTCGGCGTACTCGGTGAGCAGCGCCGCCGCTGCGTCGTTGGCCTGGGGCATAGCGCCATTCTTCCCGTCGCCGGGTTAGGTCACGACAGGTCAGGCGACTCCGGGACGCTGCGCCGGCCTGCGTTAGCTGACCGAGGCGGGTCTGGAGAGCTGCACTAGTCGCCCAGGGCGGGGCGGGCGGTCTCTGCTGCATCTCAGGTCACACGCGTTCGTAGCCGGCTGTGCTCGGGGGAGGCTGGCCATGATCGTGGGAACTTCACTCACATTCTGAGGTGAGCATTGCTCCCACGATCATGGCGGACCCTGGGCCGTCCATCACCGAATTACACGTGTGATGCTGGCGGTGTGCCTGATGCTGGAGCTGGCGGCTCCGGGCCAGCCCGGACCGAGCGTCAGGCCGGACCGCCGGGGTCATCAGCCGAAGCGGCCGAGGCGGCCGAGGCGGCCGCAGCCTCGGCCAGCTGGCGGTGAGCCGCCCTGGTGATCTTCCCGCGGTCGTATGCCGAGGCGGCAGGACGCATGTCGGCCTCCCTCGGGCGCTGCGGGCCCTGTTCGCCTGGGCATGCCGACATTCTGCCGGGGTTACGTCACCCCGGGTCAGGCGACTCCGCGGCGCTGCGCCGGTCCTCGGCGCGCTTCGACTCGGCGACAGCCTCAGCCAGCACCTCATACTCGTGATCGGAAAGCAGGCCCCGGTCGTAGGCAGCTACTACATCATCGAAGGAGCCAGGCCGGTAGGCCTCCGAATCCTGCTGGGCGGCCGTAGCCAGCTCGAGGTACGTGGTGGGCAGCGGGCTTGGCTGCCTGGGCCAGGTGCGCTCGCGGAAGCGTTCTGCTACCTGGTCCAGCGTCATGCTGCCGTCCCGGAGCGCGGCGATCAGGTCGGGGATCTCGCTGCTCATCAGGGCCTCTCCTCGCGGTTATCGTCAGGCTGGCCGGCCTCAACTAGCACAGGAGCCCGCCCGTCCACGGAATTGTCATAGCGGCACCACTGGTCGAAACGGTGTCGCACAGCCTCGAACGTCTTCCTATTCTTGCTGCCCCAGTCGACGTCTGCCTGAGCGCGGATGACTTCCGGCGGGACGTAGCGCCCGCCTAGGCCGACACCGGCGCGGTAGTCCTCATGGCCACTGCGGTGGCGGAACTCGGCGCGACTGACACTAGTCTCCACGGGGATGTCGACGAAAATGCCGTCGACCGAGTAGCCGGCGTCCCGCAAGCCATCGATGCGGCGCTCGGTCGAGTCGACTGACGACATCGTGATGTCCCAGATGACGTTCTTCTGGTCGGCACTCGCCCGGAGTGCCAGGCGCTTGGCAATGAACGAGGATTCCTCGTGCACGAGCTCGGAAGCTTCCATCGGGGATAAGCCCTCGACGTCTGGGATAAGGCCGCGCCTAGCGATCTCTTCCTTGATGTCATCAGGATTGATAGTCAGGTAGCGCGCCAGGTCGATTCCCGCATGCGAGGCGAGGACCGTCGACTTGCCAGCGCCGCCCAGGCCGCCCGCGATGATGGCTTGGCCCTCGCATGGCACGTCAAGGGCTCGCTCGTAAAGGTCGGCGACGATCGCGCCCTGAATCCGGTTGCGTTCCCATGACCACTCCTCGTGGTCTGGATCGACGGTGTGCTGCCAGTTCGTGGCCCGGCCCTCGGCGGCCGCGTCGGTCAGTCCGTCCCGGACATCGGTGACGTGCTCGGCCCATTCAGCATCGTCAAGCGGGGCAATCCGCTCTTCCGGGCTGCCCTGCGGCCGGCCCTGGTGATCAGCGTCGGGCTCGCGTAGCCGGGCGGACGGCTGTCGCGGGGCTCCATCCGTTTCGTACCTGGAGGACGGGTGCCCTGGCGGTAATCGGTCCAGTCGGTCCCGGAGGTCGCCGGGGCGGTCAGGGGCGTCCCGGCGGCCGGCGTCGGCGCGGTCGGCGGCCGAGTCGGTTGGACGCAACGTCGGGCCTCCCCTCGGGCGCTGTGCGCGGGCGTGCGCGGAAGCACGCAGAATGGCGCAACTCGACGATAACGCACTTAATCCGGCGGGCGCCGGGGCGGCGGGCGCCGGGCCGCCCGCCCTCGTAGGGAACGGCGCGTCAGGCGGGGTCCTGCGACTCCGCGGCGTTGCGCCGGACTGCGCTACGTGACCGGGCAGGCCTGGAGATGCGCGCCTGGTGCCCAGAGCAGGCCGGGCGGGTCCCTGATGCCTCTCAGGTCACACGCGTTCGCGTCCGGCCGTGATCGGGGGAGGCTGGCCATGATCGTGGGAGCCTCGCTCACATCCTGGGGTGAGCAATGTTCCCACGATCATGGCCGATGCTGGCCGAACAAGATCGAATTGCACTGGTGATGCTGGCGGTGCGCATGATGCTGGACCGGGCGGCTCCGAGTCAGACTGGGCTGCGGCCTCCGCTGGGCTGCGGCCTCCGCTGGATTGCGGCCTCAGGCCGGACTGCCGGGGCCTCCGGCCCGACTGCCTGGGTCATCGGCCGGACTGCCTGGGCCATCGGCCGAAGCGTTTGAAGCGGTCGTGGCCTCGGCCACCGGGCGCCGGCCAGGCCGCTTGGTCTCACCAAGGCCGCAGGCGGCCGCCGATTTAGTGGATAGCCGGGGAACTTGTGGTTTCTCCTCAGTTAACGTTTGGTGCCGTGCCCTTTCTGTGCGCGACTTGGTCCTTATTGTGCTGATTGATGACTGCGCAATGGCTTCTGCGGGGCGCCCGGTCCGCGTCCCCGCCACCTCGCCCCGCGCCACCTCGGCCAGCGCGACGGCGGCGCCGGGCCGGCGTCGCGCTGACGGCGGCGGCGGGTGCCCTGGCAGCGGCCCTGGCGGGGTGCTCGGCGAGTGCGGGGACGGCAGCGGCCGGGGCCATCTCGGTGACGACC
>DASYBB010000043.1:0-18072 GCA_036501025.1 Streptosporangiaceae bacterium | reverse complement strand
GGTGGGTGTACGGCCGGGCGGCGGCGGAGGCGTATGCGTGTGATGCGCAGCTGGTCCCGGTGGTGACCGGGCACCTGGACCCCGCCGCCCTCGACGCGGCCGCCGGCCGGCACCTGGCCGGGTTCCGCCGGCCGGACTGCGCGTGCGGGGGCTGCACCTGCCCGCCCGGCCCCGGCGTGCCCGGGGCGGGCGGCTCACCTGGCTGGGGCGGCCCGCCAGGCGCCAGCACCCGGCCCGGCGGGCCACCGCCGCTGTCACCCCGGGCGCGCCGCCAGCTGCAGGACACCCTGCTGGCCTGCGCCGCCGACCTGCTGTCGGGGCCGGCCGGGCTCGCCGCCTTCCTGCGCACCGAGCTGCTGGAGAATGACTTTCCCGCCACCGCGAGCCTGCCGCTGGACACCGGGACACCGACCGCCGCCGTCCCGCCGCACCTGCGCCGCCTGGTCATCCTGCGGGACCGCCACTGCGCCTTCCCCGGCTGCCGGCAAAAGCCCCTCCACTGCCAGGCCCACCACCTGATCCCCCGGGCCAAGGGCGGCGTCACCGCCCTGCACAACCTGACCCTCCTCTGCAGCTTCCACCACCTGATCGCCGTGCACCGGTGGGGCTGGACCCTCGCCCTCAATCCCGACGGCACCACCACCGCCACCAGCCCGGACAGCAAGCGCGTCTTGCACAGCCACGGCCCACCCGGCGCGGCCGCGGCCGCGGCCTAGAGCGCCTAGATGAGCTGGCGCGACAATGGGACGGTGGCCGCGTCCGAGCACACCGTCACCGTCACCGTGACCTTCGCCGGCAGCGGCGACGCGTTCGGCAGCGGCGGGCGCTACCAGGCCTGCATCCACCTGCGCGGCTCGGGCGGGGGCGGGCCGGTGCTGCTGGACTGCGGGGCCACCTCGCTCAGCGCCCTCAAGCATCTCGGACTTGACCCCGGTGAGATCAGCGCCGTGTTCGTCTCTCACCTGCACGGTGATCACTTCGGCGGGCTGCCCTTCCTCATCCTGGACGGCCAGTTCTCCCGCCGCACGCGGCCGCTCATGGTGGCCGGGCCGCCGGGTACCGGCCGCCGCCTGACGCAGGCCATGGAGTGCCTGTTCCCCGGCTCGTCAACGGCTGCCCGCCGCTTTGACGTCGAGGTGGTCGAACTGGCGCCGGGGCACACCAGCACCGTGTCGGGAGTGACGGTCACCGCCTGGCCAGGCGACCACCCCAGCGGCGCCCCGGCCCTCATCCTGCGGCTGAGCGTGGCGGGAAAGACGATCGCCTATACCGGCGACACGGCCTGGACCGGGGCAATCGCCGATGCCGCGGCGGATGCCGACCTGCTGGTCGCCGAGGCGTACTACCGGGACAAGGCCATCCCCTATCACCTCCGCCACGCCGACCTGGCCGACCGCCGGGATCAGCTCACCGCCCGGCGGATCATCGTCACCCACCTGTCCGCCGACATGCTCGACCATGCCGGTCAGCTTTCCTTCGAGGCCGCCCGCGACGGCCTCGTCATCTACCTGTGAGGGTCAGGTCATGTCGAACTTGTCGGGGTCGGGGCCAGTGCGCTCGTTGCGGTTCAGGGCGGTGATCGCCTCGTGGTCCTCGCCCGACAGCTCGAAGTCGAAGATGTCGATGTTCTCCTTGATGCGGGCGGGGTTGACCGACTTGGGGAAGACGATGTCGCCGCGCTGGATGTGCCAGCGCAGGACGACCTGGGCCGGGGTCTTGCCGACCTTCTCGGCGATCGCGCCGATGGTCGGGTCGGCCAGCACGTTTCCCTTCGCGATCGGCGACCATGCCTCGATGGCGATCTGGTGCTCGGCGCAGAAGCCGCGCACGTCGTCCTGGGTGAGGTAGGGGCTGACCTCGATCTGGTTGACCGCCGCGGTGATCTCGCACTCCTGGTGCAGCCGCCGCAGGTGATGCGGCTGGAAGTTCGAGACGCCGATCGACTTGGCCCGGCCGTCGCGGTAGAACTCCTCGAGGGTCTGCCACGTCGACACGTAGTCCCCGTCGTACCGGGTGGGCAGCGGCCAGTGGATGAGGAACAGGTCGACGTAGTCGGAGCCGAGCGCCTTGAGCGAGGCGTCGAACGCGCGGCGGGCGTCGTCGGGGCGGTGCGCGCCGTTGCCCAGCTTGGTCGTGACGAACACGTCCGCGCGGTCCAGGCCGGACCGGGCGATGGCGTCCCCGACCTCCTTCTCGTTCCCGTACCCCTCCGCGGTGTCGACGTGCCGGTAGCCGGCCTCCAGGGCGGTGGCCACGGCCTGCTCGGTCTCGGCCGGCTTGACCAGGAAGACGCCGAAGCCGAACTGGGGGATCTCATTGCCATTGTTGAGCATGATGTCGGGTACTGCGCTCACGAGCGGTCCCTCCGCGTGGTGGTAGGCGAGTGCCGGTACAGGTATAAGCCACCCCTGCCCGGCAGCGCCCGCTGGTAACACTGGCTACCCTGGCGCGGTGAGCGTGATGAGCGACCCGGTCGCCGAGCTGCTGGCCCCGTTCCACCCGCGAGACGCCGCCGAGGCCGCCGACCTGGACCGGTGCCGGGCGCTGGCGCGGGACGCGGCCGACCCGTGGCTCCGGTCCCTGCCGCTGCACTTCACCGCGTCGGCCCTGGTCGTGCATCCGCCCAGCGCGCGGGTGCTGCTGCGCTGGCACCAGCGTCAGCAGGCCTGGCTGCAGGTCGGCGGGCACGGCGACCCCGGCGAGACCGACCCGGTCGGCATCGCCCTGCGCGAGGGCCGCGAGGAGACCGGCCTGCCCGATCTCGCCCCGTGGCCCGACGCGGCGCTGCTGCAGGTGGCGATCGTAGACGTGCCGGCGCGCGGGGACGAGCCGGACCACCAGCACGCCGACCTGCGGTTCCTGCTGGCCACCGCGGAGCCGGGCGCGGCCCGGCCGGAGACCCCGGACGCGCCGCTGCGGTGGCTGACCGTGCCGGAGGCCCGCGAGCTCACGACCGAGCGCAACGTCCTTGACCTGCTGGCCAGGGCCGGCCGTAGGTTCGCCGCGGAATAGGCATTCGCCTGCTATCCGATAAAGATCCGCTAAAGTCCGGCCGGCCGCTTTACCGCCGGCCTGCGAACTGGTCCATTGTGGGGAGATGAGCCAGGAGGGCCGCAGCACGAGGCGGGTCTTTCTCGGCCGCGCGGCCGGGGTGGCGGCGATCCCGGCGGCGGCCGGGCTGGCGGCGGCGGTGCTCGCGGAGGACTCCGGGCATCCGGCCGCCGCCGCGGGCCATCCGCGGCCCCGGCCGAGCGTGGCCCGGCGGCCGGTCGCGGAGAACTCGCGGCCCGGCGACCCCGACTGGAACATCCGGCAGCTCGGCACCCCGGACGCCATCGTGGGTTACGCCGCGCGCTCCAGCGTCCTGGCCGGCGAGCCGGTCCCGCTCTTCGTTTCGACGAGTGCGCGGTCGTTCGTGGTCCGCGCGTTCCGGATGGGCTGGTACGCCGGGGACCTGGCCCGGCTCGTGTGGCAGTCCCCCAGCCTGCGCGGCGGGCGGCAGCGCGGGCCGTCGCTGCGGCCGGGGACCAACACGGTCGCCACGAACTGGGGCGCGTCGGCGACGGTGCCGACCGGCGGCTGGCCGGAGGGGGCCTACCTGCTGCGGCTGGACGCCGAGACGGGCCCGCAGCGGTTCGTCCCGCTGACGGTCCGCTCGCCGGCCACGGCCGGGCGGGTGGTGATCAAGAACTCCGTGGCCACCTGGCAGGCCTACAACCTGTGGGGCGGCTACGACCTGTACAACGGGCCGGCCGGCCCGGCCGACTACGGCAACCGCTCGCTGGCCGTCAGCCTGGACCGGCCCTACGACCTGACCGGCGCGTACCTGTTCCTGGCCCACGAGCGCAACCTGATCCAGCTGGCCGAGCGCATCGGCGTGCCGCTGGCCTACGAGACCAGCATGGACCTGGCCGCCGACCCGGGCCTGCTGGCCGGGGCCAGCGCGCTCATCTCGGGCGGGCATGACGAGTACTGGACGCCCGCCGAGCGGGCGAACGTCACCGCGGCCCGCGACGCGGGCGTCAACCTGGCCTTCCTCGGCGCCAACGCCATGTTCCGGCGCGTCCGGCTGGCCAGCACGCCGCTCGGCGACGCCCGCCTGGTCATCTGCTACAAGACCAGCTACCAGCAGGATCCGCTGTACGGGACGGACAACGCGCTGGTCACCAACGACTACCGCGAGCCCCCCGACCCGCAGCCGGAGTCGGCCGTCACCGGGGTCTTGTACGAGTCCAACCCGGTGGATGCGGCCTACGTGGTCGTGAGCCCGGACTCATGGCTGTTCCAGGGCACCGGCGTGCGGGCGGGCACCCGGCTCCCCGGCCTGGTCGGCATCGAGTACGACCGGGTCAACCCCGGCTATCCCGTGCCACGCCCGATCGAGGTCGTCGCGCACTCCCCGCTGACCTGCCGCGGCGTGAACAGCTACGCGGACTCGGCGTACTACACCCATCCCGGCGGGGCCGGGGTGTTCGCCGCCGGGACCATGCGCTGGGTCCGGTCGCTGACCGGGCACATCGGCTTCGGCATCACCATGCGGACCGCGTACTTCACCCGCCGGGTGACGGCCAACGTGCTGCGCGCCTTCGCGGACGGGCCGGCCGCGGCGAGGTACCCGGCCCGCGACAACCTGGGCGCGGTCCGCGAGTGGGCCGGCGACCCGATCGCGGCGGACCACGACCTCTGGTGATCAGGCGCTGACGCGCAGGGCCTGGACCAGGCCCGCCGCGTAGGCGTCGCGGGGCGGCAGGTCATCCTCGCCCATCAGCAGGCGGGTGAACGCGTAGCTGAGGCAGCCGCCGATCAGCAGGCTGGCGACCGAGTCCGCGGCGACGTCGGCCGGCATCCGGCCGCCCCGCTGCTCGTCGCGCAGGTAGTCGGCGAGGACGCCGTGCGCCGCGGCGGGCCCGAGCCCGCGGCGCTTCATGAGGTCGCGCAGCCGTATCAGCTGCTCGGGGTCGGCGATGGCCGAGACCTTGGCCCCGAGCATCCCGCAGTAGAACTCGAGCGTGGCGGCGGCGACCCGGAGCAGGTTGCCGCGCACGCAGCCTTGCCCGGCCCGGGCGCGCAGGTCCTTCAGCGTCTGCACGTACACCGGCAGCCGGTCCTGAAGTAACGCGAGGTACAGGTCGGTGGCCGCCCGGCCGCCGCGCTGAGCGTCGCCGGCCATGCTGACCACCTGGCGGCGGGCCCGGTCCGGATCGGGGCGGGCCGGGCGGGCGGGCTGTTCGTCAGAATGCACGCATTACTCCATTATCGGATGAGCCGCACTCTAGCCCGTGACGGCCGTCCGCGGATCCCCGGAGCCGAGGGGCGTTCGCCGACCGCGATATCTCACTGAAGAGATACCGATAACGAGATACCGTCTGAGGTATGGACGACGAGCCGGACGGCGCCCCGGCCGGCGCACCGGACGACGAGCCGGGCCTGCCGCTGCTGCCCGGCTTCCGGGAGATGGCGCTGCGGCGGATGAGCGAGCAGCGCCGCGGCCTCCTGGCGGAGCTGGCCGGGCAGCGGCAGGCCGCGGGCATGTCGCAGACCGAGATCGCGGCGCGGATGGGGACCTCGCAGTCGGCCGTCGCGCGGCTCGAGGCGGGCGAGGGCGACGTGCGCGCCTCGACGCTGGAGCGGTACGCCGCGGCCATCGGCACCGAGATCAGCTGGCAGGCAGGGACGAGGCGGCCGGGCGAGCCGCAGCAGGGAGGACTGGCATGACAGTTCCGGTGACCGGCACGATCCCCGGACCGTTCCAGCCGGAGCGACCGGAGCGGCCGGAGAATCCCGGCTGGCCCGGCCGGGAGAATCCCGGCTGGCCCGGCCCGCCGCCGCGCCCACCGGAGTCTCCCGTCCCGCCCGCCCGGGTGTGGCTCGACCCCGGGCCGTGGCCCGCCCGGCTGTACGAGCGGCTGCTGGCGCAGCGGATCGTGATGGCTCAGGGCCGTCTGGACGACGAGGCGGCCACCCGGCTGTGCGCCCAGCTGCTCACCCTGGACGCCGAGGCGGCCGAGCCGATCCGGCTGGAGCTGCAGGGCCTCGACGCGGAGCTGCCGGCCGCGCTCACGGTCATCGGCGTGCTGGAGACGCTGCGCGTGCCGGTGGTGGCGGCCGTGGCCGGGCGGCTGACCGGGGCGGCCCTCGGCGTGCTGGCCGCCTGCGGGCGGCGGCGTGCCTACCCGAACGCCGTGCTGGAGCTGTCTGAGCCCCGGCTGAGCTTCCGGGGCTCGGTGTCCGCCGTCACGGCGCAGGAGGAGCAGGCCCGGGCCATGGTCGACGCGCTGTGGGAGCGGATCGCGCAGACCACGGGCCGGGAGATCGACGACATCCGGGCCGATGCCGGGCGCACCCGGTTCTTCACGGTGGACGAGGCGCTGCAGTACGGGCTGATCTCCGAGCGCGCGGAGGCGACATGGAAATCCTGATTCTCGGCGGGACGGCCTGGCTCGGCCGCGAGCTGGCCGGGCAGGCGGTCGCCCGGGGGCACGCGGTGACGTGCCTGGCCCGCGGCCAGAGCGGACCGGTCGCGCCGGGATCGGCGCTGGTCACGACGGACCGGTCGGCGGCCGGGGCGTACGCGGCGGTCGCCGGGCGCGACTTCGACGCGGTATTCGAGGTGTCGTGGGTGCCGCGGTTCGTGTCCGAGGCGCTGGCCGCGCTGGGCGGCCGCGCGGCCCACTGGACCTACGTCTCGTCCGGCAGCGCCTACGCCTCGCGCTCCGAGCTGGGGGCCGATGAGAGCACCCCGCTGCTGCCGGCCACCGCCGCGGCCGAGCCGGGCGAGGGCGAGTACGGCGAGGCCAAGGTGGCGTGCGAGCAGGCGTCGGCGGCCGCCGCGGGCGGCCGGCTGCTGGTCGCCCGGGCCGGGCTGATCGGCGGGCCGGGCGACACCTCCGGGCGCACCGGCTACTGGGCGGCCCGCGCCGCGCGGGACCGGGGCGGGCCGATGCTGATCCCCGGCGCGGCGGACCAGCCGACCCAGGTGATCGACGTCCGCGACCTGGCGTCCTGGCTGCTCGACTGCGCGCAGGCCGGGGTCACCGGGATCTTCGACGCCGTCGGGCCGGTCATGCCGCTCGGCGCCTGGATCGAGCAGGCCCGCGAGATCGGCGGGCACGCCGGGCCGGTCGCGGCGGCCGGGCCGGACTGGCTGCTGAAGCAGGGCGTCACGCAGTGGATGGGCCCCGAGTCGCTGCCGATGTGGCTCACCGAGCCCGGCTGGGAGGGCTTTGCCGCCCGCAGCGGCCAGCGGGCGGCGGCGGCCGGGCTCACCCACCGGCCGCGGGCGGAGCTGCAGGCCGACGTGCTGGCCTGGGAGCGCGAGCAGGGCCTGGACCGGCCCCGGAAGGCCGGGCTGAGCGCCGCCCGGGAGCGGGAGCTGCTGGACGCGCTGGACCAGGCCGCGCTGGACCAGGACGCGCTGGACCAGGACGCGCTGGGCCAGGCGTAGGGCGTCAGGCCGGCGGCGGCCAGGCCAGGGCGCGGGTGCGGATGGTCACGCCGCCCTGCGGGCGGCCGCCGGCCAGGTCGGCGGCCCGCAGGCAGAAGTGGGTCCACATGTTGAGCTGGATCTCCTTGGCCAGCCGGAGCCGGTTGTAGAGCACGTCCGCCAGCCGGTCGCCCGCCCGCGCCCAGGACTCGACCTCGAACCGCAGGGCGTCGCCGTCGGGCCCGGCCCGGAACTCGATCAGCCCGGCCTCCAGGTGCCCGTCCAGCGTGATCAGCCGGAACGAGGTCGCATCCCGGCTCGCCACCCGCACCGGGCCGTCCCACGGGCCGGGCATGCGGACGACCAGCTCGTCGCCGGGCGCCAGGCCGCCGCTGCCGCCGCGGGTCTTGCGGAACACCGCCATCTCCGGGGAGGCCCAGTTCAGGCTGGTCTCGACCAGGGCGATGAGGGCGGCCGGGCTGAGCCCGGCGCCGGCGATCCGCACGGTGTAGCTGCGGTGCAGCAGCGGCCCGTGACCCGCGGCCAGGGCCTGCTGCCCGGCGGCGGGCGGCTGCGCCCAGCCCGCCGGCAGGTCCGCCGCGGTGCCGGCCTCCTCGGAGCGGTGCAGGGGCGTCGTCCGCCACATGTACCGCCAGCTGACCACGGCCAGCCCCAGCGGCCACCGGGCCACGATCCCCGCCCGGCCGGGGATGCTCCCCCGTGTCATGACACTATGTTGCCAGCCCAGGACGATCTGCGATGACACGGGGGACGGAGTGCCGGCCAGCCAGACTTTGCTCATCCGGGCGCTGCGCGGGGCGGGCCTGCGCAGCACGCACCTGCAGGTCGCGTCCATGGGCGCGGTCGGCCTGTGCATCGGCCTGTGGATCCGGGCCAAGACCGTCGACCAGGACGAGCGGGGCAACGCCGAGCGGCGCGCCCTGTTTGTCGGGCTGTGGCCGCCGACGCTGTGGCTGATCAGCGACTCGCTCGCGCAGCCCACGCCCACGGAACCCACGTAGGTGGGCGGGCGGCTCAGCCCGGCCGGCGAGGCCGCCGCGCTGAGCGGCCTGCGCGGCCGCGGGCTGAACTACGACCCGGCGGCCGCGCCGGAGGACGGCCGCCCGGCCGGCCACTGGCACGTCGACGGCGGCCACATCGTGGTCGGCCGGGAGCCCGCGGGCCCGCCGGTGCCGGGCGGCCCGTTCGAGCTGGCCTGCCAGCTGGTCGGCCAGTACGCGTTCACCGACGGGCGCATCGTCCGCGCCGCCTACCGGCCCGCCGATGACCTGCTCGGCCGGGACATGCTGCTGGAGGGCCGGTTCTGGTGGCTGCGGTTCTACCTCGGGGTGCGCGTCACCGGGGTGACCGACGAAACCCGGCCGGGCGGCCGCGGCACCGAGCGGGTGTGGGGCTGGAGTTACCAGACGCTGCGCGGCCACCTGGAGCAGGGCCGGCTCAGCTACGAGGTGATCAAGAACCTGGGCTCGGGCCAGGTGCGGTTCGCGGTGTTCGGCTACTCGCGGGCCGCCCCGGTGCGCAGCCCGGTCACCCGGCTGGGCTTCGCGCTGTTCGGCCGGCGGACCCAGCGGCGCTTCTACCGGTCGGTCCAGCTGCGGCTGCGCGCCCTGGTCCGGGCCGCCCAGCAGGGAACGCCGCTCCCCCGCCCGGCCGTCCGGGCCGACGGCATCGCCGTCGCGCCCGCCGGGGCGGCCCCCGGCCGGCTGGACCGACTGGCCCGCGCCACCCTGCACCCGGGCCGCTGACCTCCCCGCGCCGCTGACCTCCCCGGGCCGACTCTTGTGTGGTGACAAACTGGGAGATAACTTATCTGTGAGTGCGACCGGTCGGGCCAGGCGACCGAGAGGAGACCGTCGCGGTGCAGCGGGCGCAGGCGCGCGAGCAGACCCGCCAGCGGCTCCTGGAGGCGGCGCTGGCCATCCTGGAATCGGACGGCGAGGCGGCCTTGACCACGACGGCCGTCACGCGGCGGGCGGGCATCTCCCAGTCGGGCTTCTACAACTACTTCGCCGACATGGAGGACATGCTCTGCCACCTCATCGAGGACGTGGAGCGGCAGCGCCGGGAGGCGGCCGCCTCGGCCCGGCGGGCGGCGCGCTCCGGCGGGGTGAACGACGCGATGCGGGAGAGCTTCCGGGAGACGGTCACCGCGACCGCTTCCCACCCGAACCTGTTCCGGCTGCTGCTGCGCAGCCGGGTCGACCCGGCCAGCCGGGTCGGCGCGGAGGCCCGCCGCCAGCTGGCCACCACGCACGCGAACTTCATGCGCGGCCTGGCCACGGGCAAGATCCCGATGGCGACCGAGCCGGACCGGCGGCGGGCCAGCCTGATCGCCGACGGGCTCATCGCCGCGCGGGACGCCATGCTGATCGGCCACCTGGAAGGGCGGTATCCCGACGTGGAGGAGATCCTCGACGCGCTCATGCTGTTCGCGCTGGGGGTGCCGTCGGCGGCCCGGCGGCACCGCCCTGTCGCCCGCGGCCGGGCCGGCGTGTGAGCACCGGGCTCCCCCTCGATGACATCCGCGTCATCGACCTGACCGTGGCCCGGGCGGGCCCGACCTGCGTCCGCCAGCTGGCCGACTGGGGCGCCGACGTCATCCGCGTCGAGCCGCCCGCCGAGCTGGACCGGACCGCCGAGACCCGGCACGGCAGCGACTTCCAGAACCTGCACCGGAACAAGCGCTCGCTGGCCCTGAACCTCAAGGAGCCCGGCGCGCTCGACGTGCTCCTGCGCCTGGTGGACACCGCCGACGTGCTGATCGAGAACATGCGGCCGCCGGTCAAGGACCGGCTCGGCTTCGGCTGGGCCGCCGTGCACGAGCGGAACCCGCGGCTGATCTACGGGTCGATCTCCGGTTTCGGCCAGGACGGCCCGTACGCCGGGCGGGGCAGCGTCGACCAGATCGCCCAGGGCATGGGCGGGCTGATGAGCGTCACCGGCACGCCGGGCGCGCCGCCGACCCGGGCCGGGATCCCGGTGTCCGACCTGGCCGCCGGGCTGTACCTGGCAGTCGGCGTGCTGGTCGCCCTGCACGACCGGGAGCGGACCGGGACCGGGCGCTGGGTGCAGACCTCGCTGCTCGAGTCGATGATCGCGATGATGGACTTCCAGGCCACCCGGTGGACCGTCGACGGCCAGGTCCCGGCGTCGGCCGGCAACCACCACCCGACCACGGTCCCGATGGGCTGCTACGCCTCGGCCGACGGCTACGTCAACGTCGCGGGCCTGGGCGGCCGGCTGCTGCGCGCCCTGGCCCGGGTCATCGGCCTGCCCGGCCTGCCCGACGACCCGCGCTTCGACTCGGCCGCCGCGCGCTTCGCCCACCGCGCCGAGCTGGAGCAGCTGATCGGGGACCGGCTGCGCACCCGGACCACGGCCGAGTGGGTGGCCGAGCTCAACGCGGCCGGGGTGCCGTGCGGCCCCGTCTACGCGATGGACGAGGTGTTCGGCGATCCCCAGGTCGGGCACCTGGACATGACCTCGGCCGTGGCCCATCCCGAGCTCGGCTCGCTCGACATCATCCGCAACGCCGTGCGGATGACCGGCACGCCGGGCACGGTCCGGGGGCCCAGCCCCGACCACGGCACCCACACCGGCGAGGTGCTCGCCGGCCTGGGCTACTCCCCCGCCGAGATCGACGACCTGCGCCGCCGCGGCGTGGTCACGGCCCCGGGCGACCCGAGAGGACCCGCATGACGCAGTCACGTTCCACCGGCACCGACCAGCTGCTGGTCGAGGTGGCCGACGGCGTCGCCGTCGTGACCTTCAACAACCCGGAGAAGCGCAACGCCATGTCGCTCGGCATGCGCACCGCGCTGCCCGGCGCGCTGGCCGCGCTGGCCGACGACCCGGAGGTCCGCGTGGTCGTCTGCACCGGGGCCGGGGACCGGGCGTTCGTCTCGGGCGCCGACATCTCCGAGTTCGGCGCGCAGCGCACCGACCCCGCCGCCCGGGCCGAGTACGACCGGGCCGGGGCGGCCATCGACCGGGCCTGGAAGAGCCTGGACAAGCCGGTCATCGCCATGATCCGCGGGTTCTGCATCGGCGGCGGGCTGCTCACCGCGCTGCAGGCCGACATCCGCATCGCCGCCGAGGGCAGCCAGTTCGGCATCCCGGCGGCGCGCCTCGGGCTCGGCTACGGCTTCGGCGGCGTGACCGCGCTGACCGCGCTGGTCGGGCCGTCCGTCACCGCCGACATCCTGTTCTCCGCCCGGCGCCTCGACGCGGCCGAGGCGCTGCGGACCGGCCTGGTCAACCGGGTCGTCCCGGCCGCCAGCCTGGAGGCCGAGGTCATGAGCCTGGCCACGACCATCACCCAGAACGCGCCGCTCACCGTCGCCGCCGCCAAGGTGGCCATCCGCGCCGCGGGCCAGCCCGCGGACCGCCGGGACCTGAAGCGGGTCCACGAGATGGTCGAGGCGTGCTTCCAGTCCGACGACTACCGCGAGGGGCAGCGCGCGTTCGCCGAGAAGCGGCCGCCCCGATTCTCCGGGAAATGACCGTCACGGAAAATGAGGAGACGCACATGAAGGCCAACCCAGCCGGCGCGGGACTCGACGAGCGGCGGCTCGAGCGGATCACCGAGCACCTGCAGGGCCGCTACATCGACCCGGGCCGCATCGCCGGCGCCCAGCTCGCGGTCTACCGTCACGGGCAGGTCGGCTACTACCGGGATTTCGGTGAGCGGGATCGCGAGCGTTCCGCCAGGGTAGAAGAGGACACGATCTGGCGGATTTACTCCATGACCAAGCCGATCGTGGGAGTGGGCCTGCTGGCTCTTTACGAGCAGGGGCATTTCCAGCTCACCGACCCGGTGACCCGCTGGCTGCCGGAATGGCGCGGCCTGAAGGTGCGCGAGCCGGCCAGCGACGGGTCGGAGCGGCTGGTCGACGCGCGGCCGATGACGGTCCGCGACCTGATGATGCACATGTCGGGGCTCGGCCTGGCCGGGGGCCGGACGCTGCAGCAGGTGTTCTCCGCAGGCAGCAGCCGGGGCATCGCGCCGGGCGCTCGGCGCGGGCCGAACGCGACGCTGGCCTCGATGGTGGAGCGCTACGCGGACTACCCGCTGGAGTTCCAGCCCGGCACGCAGTGGCTGTACACGGTGTCCATCGACATCTGCGGGCGGCTGATCGAGATCATGTCCGGGAAGCCGCTGGACCAGTACCTGCGGGAGACGGTGTTCGGGCCGCTGGGGATGCCGGACACGGCGTTCTACGTGCCCGACGGCAAGGTGGGCCGGTTCGCGGCATGCTACCGGCGCGACGAGAGCAAGAAGCTGATGCTGGCCGACGACCCGACCGGCAGCGCGTACCGAGAGGAGCCCACGTTCTTCTCCGGCAGCGGCGGGCTGGTCTCGACGCTGCCCGACTACCTGCGCTTCTGCCAGATGCTGCTGAACGGCGGCGAGCTGGACGGGGTGCGGGTCCTGGGCCGCAAGACGGTCGAGCTGATGTCGCTGAACCACCTGCCGGGCGGCGGTGACCTGCAGGAGTTCGCGATGACGGGCGGCTACGGCGAGGTCGGGTTCCCCGGGATGGGGTTCGGCCTGACGGTGTCGGTCAGCAAGGGGCCGGCCGCGACCGGGGTCATCGGGTCGGCGGGCGAGTACATGTGGGGCGGGGCGGCGTCGACGATCTTCTGGGTCGACCCGGCCGAGGACCTGACCGTGGTGTTCATGACCCAGCTGCTGCCGTCCGGGCTGTTCAACTTCCGCGGGCAGCTGAAGACGCTCATCTACCCGGCCATCGTGGACTGATATCCAGCGCGAGTTCCGCGGCCGCCCTGGGTGCTGTTTCCGGGGCGGCCGTCGCGACAAAAGCGCGCGAAATGGTTTCTAACGGTCGGGCCTTTCCGCCGGGCTTTGCCGAATCAAGTGGGCTTATTTACGATTCCTTGACATGGGGATACGCTCAGCCTTTCAGAACGGGGTGCGGGCCGGAACGGTTTTCTGGGGGGTGCGGCAGTCATGCTGGATGTCTTTCTCGCGGTCGGGCACGGAATTACCGAACACAACGTCTACGATCCGGGCGCCATCGGCGCCGACGGGCGGCAGGAGCACCTGGAGGCCTATCAGGTCTGCCAGTACGCCCTGGCCGCGATGCGGCGCTCGGGGCTCGAGGTGGTCAGCGAGACGGCCATGGGCGCCGCGCACGACCCTGACTACGTGGGCTCGACCAACCGGGCCAACGCGCTCAACCCGCGGGTCGCCATCGAGGTCCATTTCGACTTCTCCCAGGGCGTGGACGGCTTCTCCGGCCTGTACGACTCCGACCAGGGCCAGGCGCTGGCCAAGCACATCGGCGATGCGTTCATCAAGCGGCACCTGCCGCGGAAGAATGACGTCCAGCGGCCGGGCCTGTTCTTCCTCAACTCGACCAAGATGACCGCGCTCATCCCGGAGGTCCGGCGGGTCCTCGACTATCCGAACACCCAGAACGAGGCGGAGGGCGAGGCCCTGGCCGAGGGCGTGTGCGTGTTCCTCAACGTCCCGTTCAAGCCGCCGGCCCCGCCGGTGCCGCCCGTCCCGCCGGCGGCCGGGGCGGTGACGCCGGCCAGCGCCCTGCTGGCCGCGCCGCGGGCGACCGCCGCCCAGGCCCAGCAGTTCCTGCAGGGCCAGCCGCACGGCGCCTACAGCGACGCCGACGTGGCGACGCTGGTCGGCCTGTACTACCAGACCGCGTCCGGGGCCGGGCTCGACCCGCTGCTGGCCGTCGCCCAGATGAGCGAGGAGACCGAGCACCTCACCTCGTTCTGGTCGCAGCCGCCGCGCCGGAACCTGGCCGGCATCGGGGTGACCGGAGCGCCCGGAGTCGGGGTGTCCTTCCCCGACCTGCCCACCGCGGTCCGCGCCCATGTCGGCCGGCTGCTGGCCTACGCCATCGCGGCGGGCGCGGGCACCCCGGCCCAGAACCAGCTCATCACCGAGGCGCTGGCCGTCCGCAAGCTGCCGGACGACCGCCGCGGCACCGCGCCCACGCTGCAGGGGCTGGCCGGGCACTGGGCCGCCGACCTGCAGTACGCGGTCAAGATCGCCGCCGTCGCGGAGTCCATCCGGCACGGCTGAGCCGGACGGCCGGGCCGGCCCGGCCGGGCCGGCCGGAATGTCGGCGGCGGCCGGTACGGTGCCGCCATGGCCAATTTCGCGCTGACCCTGGTCCACGGGCCGGGCTGGGATCCGGACCGGCCGATCCGGGAGCAGCGGGCGTGGGCTGAGCACGCCGCGTTCATGGACGGTCTGGTGGCCGACGGGTTTGTTGTGCTCGGCGGGCCGCTGAGTCGCGGCGAGCGCACCCTGCACGTGGTCGAGGCGGCCGACGAGGCGGCGGTCCGGGCGCGCGTCGCGGCCGACCCGTGGGCGGTGGCGGGGCTGCTGCGGATCGGCTCGCTCGAGCCGTGGGCGCTGTGGCTCGACAGCCGGGCCGGGTCCCGGCCGGCGGTTCCGGATGGCGCCGTGCCAGGCTGATTCCGACCGGAACGATGAGCGGGACCCCGGGGGTGGACAGCAGGTGGACGAGCTGAGGACGAATCCCTGGCAGCGGGTGGACAGCCGGACGGTGTACCGCAATCCGTGGCTGAGCGTCCGGGAGGACCGCGTCATCCGGCCCGACGGCAGCGACGGGATCTACGGCGTGGTGGAGATCGCGCCCTCGTGCGGGATCGTGGCCGTCGGCGGCGACGGCCGGATCGCGCTGGTCGGCCAGTGGCGGTACGTGCACGACCGGTTCTCGCTGGAGATCCCGACCGGCGGGTCGGAGGCGGGCGAGACGCCGCTGGACGCGGCCCGGCGCGAACTGGCCGAGGAGACGGGCCTGCGGGCGGGCCGGTGGACGGCGCTGGGCACGGTGGACAACAGCAACGGCGTCACCACCGACGTCGCGCACATCTTCCTGGCCCTCGACCTGGCCGCCGGGCCGGCCGCCGCGGCCGGGAACGAGCCCGTCGAGCTGAGCTGGATGCCGTTCCCGGACGCGGTCCGGGCGGTCATGGCCGGGGAGATCACCGAGTCGGTCAGCGTGGCCGGGATCCTGAAGGCCGAGATCCTGGGCCGGGGCTAGCGGCGGGCTAGCCGAGGGGCTGGCGGCCGGCCCACAGGAGGCGCTCGTCGCCGGCCGGGTCGCTGGCCACCTCGAGCTTCTCGGCGAAGACCGCCGTGGCCCTCGTGTCCGTGTCGTAGGCGGGCCAGCCGGGGTCGCCGCCGGCGACGAAGCGGACCCAGGCCGAGTGGATCGTGTCGGCGACGGCCTGCGGGGCGTCCGCGCCGAGGCGGGCGTGCGTGCTCGGGTGGCCCGCGGTGTCGAACACGAACGGGATCTCGACGGCATGGCAGGAGCCCAGGCGCGCGTCGAAGGCGGGCGACCGCCAGTCGAAGCGGTACATCCAGGTGTTCCCGGCGGAGGCGGTGTTCGCCGCGCGCGCCTCGGCGACGCGGACGGCCGGGATGCGGAAGAACCAGTCGGTGATGATCGCGGCCAGGACATCGCCCTGGGCGGCACCGGGCCGGTTGGCCTGGTAGGCCGCGACGGTGCCGTCCGCGGGACCGTAGGCCGCGGCCCCGCCGGCCAGCATGGCCTCGTCGACCAGGTCGATCGCGCCGGCGGCGACCAGGAACAGCTGGGCCTCCTCCAGGTTCGTCCCGGTCAGCAGCCGGACGCCGCTGGAGGCGCCGGCGGCCAGCGCGGCCAGCGGCTCCTGCGGCAGGACGTCGCCGTCGACGGTCGGGCAGAACGGCAGCAGGCTGAGAGCCAGCTGGCCCCAGCGGGCCGGATCGGGCGCGGTCTGGACCTCCTCGGTCAGCGCGCCCGCCGCCTGCGCGACGCGGTCGGCGGGGAGGGCGGCGATGGCCTGGCGGTCGGCCGCCACGCCGAGGGCGTCGGCCAGGTACTGGGCCACCCGCCGGCTCTCGTCGGGGGACAGCGTGTGCGCTCCGGCCCCGCTCTGGGTGATCGCCTGCTGGAAGAGCCCGCTGGCCTGCGGCATGGCCAGCAGGGTGGTGATGCTCATGGCGCCGGCCGACTCGCCGGCCACGGTGACGCGGCCGGGGTCGCCGCCGAACGCGGCGATATTGTCCTGCACCCACCGCAGCGCCGCGACCTGGTCGAGCAGGCCGACGTTGGCCACGCCGTCGCCGGTGTACAGGAAGCCCTCGGCGCCGAGCCGGTAGTTGATGGTGACGCAGACGATGCCGTCGCGGGCGAAGGCCCGGCCGTCATACTCGGCCACCGAACCCGATCCGTTCATGAACGAGCCGCCGTGAATCCAGACCAGCACCGGCAGGCTGGCACCGGGATCGGGCGTCCAGACATTAAGGTTCAGGCATTCCTCACCGGGAATGTCGAGCTCGGGGAAGAGCGCCTGGTATTGCGGCGGGTATTGGCCCTTCGGGCACGTGGGCCCGTACTCGGCGGCCGCCCGGACGCCCGCCCACGACGGTGCTGGCCTGGGCGGGAGCATGCGGGCATCGCCGAAGGGGGCCGCCGCGTAGGGAATTCCGAGGAATGCGGAAATGCCATTGTCGGAGGTCCCGGCCAGTTCGCCCTGGGCAACGCGAACCGACGTGGCGGCGTTAGTCATTGTTCTTCCCCTATTAGGCATCAGCGCGAATAGTCCTAGAACTATGCGCTCCGGCCCGAATCGGTGTCAAGATCCGGCGCCGCTCACACCCAGCCGTTCCGCACCGCCGCGGCCACGGCCTGGGTGCGGCTGGGGACATTGAGCCGGAGCATCAGCCCGGCCAGCACGCCGGCCACCATGCGCTCGGGATAGGCCAGGCGCGCGGCCACCTCGCCGGTGGACATCCCGTCGGCCAGCAGCCGGAGGACCTGGCGCTCGCGGCCGGTCGGCCCGGCCGGACCGCGCGGCGCGAGCGGGCCGGGGCGCCGCGACCCGACGCGGTCGAGCAGGTGGCGGACCAGCGCCGGCGGCAGGTCGCCCCGGCCCGCCGCGGCCAGCTGAACGGCCCGGACCAGGCGGCCGGCGGTGGCCTCGCCCCGGCCGAGGATCCCGCACGCCCCCGCCTCCACGAGCGGGACGAGCGCGGCCGGCGGTGCGGGCCCGATGACCACGACAGTCGGCAGGCCGCAGGCGGCACGCAGGTCCCGCAGCCAGCCGGCGGCCGCCTCATCGATGCCCGGGAGAACGGCGACGGCGACCGCCGGACGCCCCTGCGGGCCGGCGATCACCACCTCCGGCCGGCCGCTCAGCTGGGTCAGGACGCCGATCTCGGCAATGGGATCCGGGGAGTCGAGCCGGATCGCGACCGCTGGGTTGTGCATGTGCCGTCCCCTCGTGACTGCGCCGGCCGCGCTGGCCGCGCCTTCACGGGTAGGAGGATTGAGGGCGGCGGATGCAAACAACTTTTCCGGCGGAATTTTCGCGCCGCGGGCGGCCGACCCGACCCGGCCCGCCATTCCGCGTGTAACCCGGCGGCCCGGCGGCACGTGTAACTCGCAGCGGGCCGCCCGGGTCCGACACGGGGCCGGAGAGGATGAGGATGCGGGACTCCGAGACCTTTGACGCGTTCTACGCGGGCTGCGCGCGTCGCCTGATCAGCCAGCTTTACGCGATGACCGGCGACCGTGCCGAGGCCGAGGACGTCGTCCAGGAGGCCTGCGCGCGGGCCTGGC
>DASYBB010000042.1:0-3146 GCA_036501025.1 Streptosporangiaceae bacterium | reverse complement strand
CTCGTCCATGCCGAACGGCTTGGTCACGTAGTCGTCGGCGCCCGCGTCGAGCGCGGCCACCTTCTGGTTCTCCTGGCCCCAGGCCGACAGCACGATGATCGGGGTGGCGGTCCAGCCGCGGACCCCCTTGATGACCTCGGTCCCGTCCATGTCGGGCAGGCCGAGGTCGAGGATGAGCACGTCGGGCCGGTCCCGGGCCATGGCGGCGAGCCCGGTGCTGCCGTCGCTGGCCGTGCTGACCTCGTAGTCCCGTGCGGCCAGGTTGATGCGCAGCGCGTGCCGGATGGCCGCCTCGTCGTCGATGACCAGGACCTTGGTCACCGCTCCCCCGGATCCCTTCGTTCGGGCGAAACGGGGCCTGGCCGGGCTAGCCGGCTCCGGCCGTCCGCGGCGGCCGCGCCGGGGGGGTCGGCAGCGGCCGGCGTCGCGGTGGCCGAGCCAGGGGTCTCGGCCGGGCCGGAGCCGGCGTCTGTGGCGGCCGGGAGGCGGACGCGCATGGTCAGGCCGCCATGCGGGGTGTCGGCCGCCTCGACCGTGCCGCCCATGATGTCCAGGAAACCGCGGACCACGGCCAGGCCGAGCCCGACGCCGCCGGCCGTGGCCAGCTCGATGGCCGGGTCGGGCTCGCTGCCGACGCCGGGGCCGCTGCGCCCGTCGAGCCGCCGGAAGGGCTCGAACATCTTGGCCTTCAGCTCGTCGGGCACCCCGCGGCCGTGGTCGACGATCTCCAGCAGGACGGTGCCGCCGGACGGGCGGGCCCGCAGCTCGGGGTCGCGGTGCGGCGGCGAGTAAGCCAGCGCGTTGGCGAACAGGTTGGCCAGGACCCGCTCCAGCAGGCCGGGATCGGTGCGGACCAGGGGCAGGTCGTCGGGCACCTGCAGCTGCATCCGGGTGCCGGCGTCCAGGCCGCGCAGCGCGACCGGCGCCACCTCGTCGATCGCCGTCGGGCGCAGGAACGGCTGCAGCGAGCCGGCCGTGAGCCGGCTCATGTCGAGCAGGTTACCGATCAGCGCGTCGAGCCGGTCGGAGGACCGCTCGATGGTGGCCAGCAGCTCAGCCTCGTCGTCGGGCGTCCAGGTCACGTCGGTCTGGCGCAGCGTGCTGACGCTGGCCTTGATCGAGGCCAGCGGGGTGCGCAGGTCATGGCTGACCGCGGCCAGCAGGGCGGTGCGCATCCGGTTCCCCTCGGCCAGGGCCTCGGCCTGGGCGGCCTGGGTCCGCAGCCGGTCCCGGTCCAGGGCCGCCGCCGCCTGGGCGGCGTAGCCGTGCAGCAGACGCTCGGTCAGGGGGCGGGTCTGGCCCGCGGCCACCAGGGCCAGGTCGCGGCGGACCAGGGCGCGCAGCTGCGGGCCGCCGGCCGGCCGGTCCGGGCCGTCCTCGGGGCCGGCCGGGGACCCGGCGCTGGCCGCGACCTTGACCCAGCGCCCGCCCGCCCGCTCGAGCAGCTCGGCCCGGCCGCCGTGGCCGGCGGTCAGGTGATCGAGCACCGCGACCGGGGAGTCCGTGCCGCCCAGCACCGTCTGGGCCAGGGCCAGCAGCTCCTGGGCCTCGCCGGTGCTGCAGGCGGCCTGCCGCGCCCGGTGCGCGGCCAGGTGCACGACGCTGCTGACCGTGACGGCGACCGTGATGAACAGCAGCAGCGCGACCAGGCTCTGCCCGTCCCCGATGATGAGGGTGTGCAGGGGCGGCGTGAAGTACCAGTTGACCAGCAGGCTGGCCGTGATGGCGGCCAGCACGGCGGGCCAGAAGCCGCCGACGACGGCGATGGCGACCACCGCGACCAGGTAGGCGAGCAGGATGTCGCCGAGCTGGTGGGCCGAGCCCAGCGACAGCAGCCAGGTCAGCAGCGGGAGCCCGCCGACCAGCAGCACGCCGGACAGCAGCCGCCGCCGCCCGATACCGCCGGTCAGGTCGCCCCGCCAGCCGCGGTCGCGCCCCGGCCGCCGGGCCGCCCGTCTCGGCGCCGCGGGCTGACCGGCCAGCGCGGGCTCGGGACTGGCGGGCTCGCGACTGGCGGCGTCGGGCGGGGCGGAGGCGGACAAGCCGGGCAGGTCAGGCATCCAGTCCTGATCAGGCCGCGGCTCGCCGGGAACGTCCACAATCCACAGCGTGAACCCCCTGGCGACCCGGCGCAACACCAGCCCCCCGCCGAGCCCGGCCAGCGTGCAGCCGGCGATGACGGCCGCGTCGGCCAGGCCGCGGGCGCCGCCGGGCTGCAGCTGGGCGTAGGGGGCGCGGGAGAAGCCGACGACGGTCAGCCAGCCGATCGCGGCCAGGAGAGGGGCCACCGGGGGCTCGGACACCGCCGCGGCGGCCAGGACGATCACCGCGGCCAGGCCCAGCACCCAGCCGGCCGACAGGCCGCCGTGGGTCGCGGCCGCGATGGCGCCGACGACCAGCAGCGCGCCGAACCCGGCCGGCAGCGCCAGCGGCGCCGCCAGCCCGCGCCGCCGCCGGGGCTGACCCGGACCCGGACCCGGTCGCCCGAGGCCCGCCTCAGCCTCGTCCGGCAGGTCACGTCCTGGCCACTCGAGGCCGTCCCGCCGGGACTCGCGCAGTGCTCCGTTGTCGGTCATCTCGGATCTAGTTCACAACGGATCCGGCGCCAGGACCCCGATCTACACGGCTTCCTAACGCCGTCCCGCCCAGTCTTGACGCTTCCTTAACGCCGCCGCCGTCCCGGCCGCTCCCCCGACACGCCCGGCCCGGGACCTAGCAAAAATCGAACACGTATTCTACGATGGCCCGATGGCTGATCACCCCACTGACCACACTGTCATCGCCCAGCTCACGGGCACCTCCCGCCGCCACGCCCGCCGGCCTGCCCTGTCGCCCGACCAGCACCACGCGGCCGTCACCGAGCTGGCCGACATCGCTGCGGGCCGGGCCGACCTGCTGGCCCGGTGCGCGGGCCTCGCCGTCGGCGCCCACGCGGGCGGCCCCGAGGAGGCCCTCTACCTCCGCGCCGCCCAGCTGTGCATCGAGGCCGGCGCCGACCAGTCCCAGATCCCCCACTGGGCTCACCAGGCCCACGCTCGGCCGGCCCCCGCCCGCTAAGCGCCCCGCCCGAGCCGCTCACCCGGTGGCGCGGCCATGATCGTGTGGACTATTCCGGCCTCACCGCGGAGAAGTCCACACGATCATGG